>NZ_JBYTCY010000007.1:0-565 GCF_058790835.1 Brevundimonas sp. EU05-FHT14B11 | reverse complement strand
GTGGAAGACGTGTTCTCGATCTCGGGCCGCGGCACCGTGGTCACGGGCCGCGTCGAGAAGGGCATCGTCAAGGTCGGCGAGGAAGTCGAGATCGTCGGCATCCGTCCGGTCCAGAAGACGACCTGCACGGGCGTGGAAATGTTCCGCAAGCTGCTGGATCAAGGTCAAGCGGGCGACAACGTCGGCGTGCTGCTGCGCGGCACCAAGCGTGAAGACGTCGAGCGCGGCCAGGTGCTGTGCAAGCCGGGTTCGATCACCCCGCACACCAAGTTCCTGGCCGAGGCCTACATCCTGACCAAGGAAGAGGGCGGCCGTCACACGCCGTTCTTCACCAACTACCGTCCGCAGTTCTACTTCCGTACGACCGACGTGACCGGCATCGTGCACCTGAAGGAAGGCGTGGAAATGATCATGCCGGGCGACAACGCCGAGCTGAACGTCGAGCTGATCACCCCGATCGCCATGGACCAGGGCCTGCGCTTCGCCATCCGTGAAGGCGGCCGCACCGTCGGCGCCGGCGTCGTCGCCAAGATCATCGAGTAATCGACGGTCTGACGATCTGAAC
>NZ_JBYTCY010000006.1:0-725 GCF_058790835.1 Brevundimonas sp. EU05-FHT14B11 | reverse complement strand
CCGACCTTGACGATGCCCTTCTCGACGCGGCCCGTGACCACGGTGCCGCGGCCCGAGATCGAGAACACGTCTTCCACCGGCATCAGGAACGGCAGGTCCACCGGACGCTCCGGCTGCGGGATGTAGCTGTCGACCGTTTCCATCAGCGCCAGAACCTGGTTCTCGCCGATCTCCGGGTTCACGCCGTCGGTCGCGGCCTTGGCCGAACCCATGGTGATCGGAATGTCGTCGCCCGGGAACTGGTACGACGAGAGCAGCTCGCGCACTTCCATCTCGACCAGCTCGAGCAGTTCCTTGTCGTCGACCAGGTCGACCTTGTTCATGAACACCACCAGCGCCGGCACGCCGACCTGACGGGCCAGCAGGATGTGCTCGCGCGTCTGCGGCATCGGGCCGTCAGCGGCCGAAACCACCAGGATCGCGCCGTCCATCTGGGCGGCGCCGGTGATCATGTTCTTCACGTAGTCGGCGTGGCCCGGGCAGTCGACGTGGGCGTAGTGACGGTTGGCCGTCTCATACTCGACGTGCGCCGTGTTGATCGTGATGCCGCGCGCCTTCTCTTCCGGCGCAGCGTCGATGTCGGCGTAGTTCATCGCCTTGGCGCCGCCGGCCTTCGCCAGCGTCATCGTGATCGCCGCCGTCAGCGTCGTCTTGCCGTGGTCAACGTGACCGATCGTGCCGATGTTGCAGTGCGGCTTGGTGCGTTCGAACTTTTCCTTGGCCAT
>NZ_JBYTCY010000005.1:0-890 GCF_058790835.1 Brevundimonas sp. EU05-FHT14B11 | reverse complement strand
TGGTACGGGGCGATCGACGCCGGGTACCACACCATCGACGACCTGGAACTGGTGTCGCAAAACGCCGGTCCGCAATTCAACTTCGAAGTTGAAGACAGCTGGGCGGCCTTCGCCCGTCTGGGCTACCGGTTCAACGAGAACTGGCGTGTGGAACTCGAAGGCGGCTACCGTGACGGTGGCGACTTCGGTTCGGTCACCAACGCCAACTCGGCTTCGCCGCTGACCGGCGTCTGCAATCTGACCCCGGCGACCGGCCCCTGCGCCGATCCGAGCGGTGAGATCAAGTCGACCACGATCATGGCCAACGTGATCTACGACTTCGGCGACGAGTCGTGGGCCTTCCGTCCGTTCATCGGCCTGGGCGCCGGCGTGAACATCGTCAACACCGAGTTCATCGGTTCGTTCGGCGGCTTCCGCACCACCAGCTTCGGCGCGGACGACACCTCGACCAAGCTGGCGGCGCAAGCCATCGCCGGCGTGGCCTGGGCGATCGGTGATCGGGCCCATCTGGACCTGACCTACCGCTACCTGATGTCGAACATGGAGTTCGCCTCCTTCGTCAGCCCGGTCAACGCGACCAACACGGCGCTGACCGGCGACTTCGCGGGCCGTTACGACGACAGCCACACCCTGACCCTGGGCCTGCGCTACGCGTTCGGCGCCGACGAGCCGGCGTACATCCCGCCGCCCCCGCCGCCGCCGCCCCCGCCGCCCCCGCCGCCTCCCCCGCCGCCGCCGCCTCCGCCGCGCCCGGTGGTCCCGGCCGACCGCGAGTTCATCGTGTACTTCGACTGGGATCGTTCGGACCTCACGGCCGAAGCCCAATCGGTGGTCACGCAGGCCGCCAACTACGCCAAGTCGGGTCGTCCGACGCGCATCCTGATCGTCGG
>NZ_JBYTCY010000004.1:0-57747 GCF_058790835.1 Brevundimonas sp. EU05-FHT14B11 | reverse complement strand
AATTGCGGACCGGCGTTTTGCGACACCAGTTCCAGGTCGTCGATGGTGTGGTACCCGGCGTCGATCGCCCCGTACCAACCATTCGGCTCGGCCGCCGCAGCGCCGGCTGCGAACAGCCCCGCCATCGCGACGCCGGCGAGAAGTTTCACCTTCATCATATCCCTCACTCAAGGTTTGCCCGATATCCCCACGCTTACACGGGGGGCTCCCGGCACCTAACCACAATGTACGGTTCCGGTTCCGCAATCTGGCTCTCAATGCGGCGACTGTGGCGCCGTTTCAACACAATGGGCGGGGTTTCCCTGATTGAAACGCCTGCTAGGAGAATACTCACCACAGGGAGAATGTTCGAATGACGATGAGTTTTGAGGGTCGCGTGGCCATCGTGACCGGCGCCGGGGGTGGTTTGGGGCGCGAACACGCCCTCGCGCTCGCCAAACGCGGCGCAAAAGTGGTCGTCAACGATCTGGGCGGGGCCCGCGACGGCTCGGGCAGCTCGGCCACCGCCGCCGAGGCCGTGGTCGCCGAAATCGAAGCCCTGGGCGGTGAAGCCATCGCCAACGCCGCCTCCGTCACCGACTACGCCGCGGTCGAGGCCATGGTCGCCGCCACCATGGCGAAATGGGGCCGCGTCGACATCCTGGTGAACAACGCCGGCGTCCTGCGCGACAAGAGCTTCGCCAAGATGGAGATCGCCGACTTCCAGTTCGTCATGGACGTGCACCTGATGGGCGCG
The DNA here is from genome assembly GCF_058790835.1 of Brevundimonas sp. EU05-FHT14B11. Lineage (NCBI taxonomy): Bacteria > Pseudomonadati > Pseudomonadota > Alphaproteobacteria > Caulobacterales > Caulobacteraceae > Brevundimonas > Brevundimonas sp. EU05-FHT14B11. The sequence continues at coordinate 57,011 of NZ_JBYTCY010000004.1, read as the reverse complement.
GTGAACTGCACCAAGGCGGTGTGGGAGATCATGCGGACCCAGAATTACGGCCGCATCGTCATGACCACCTCGTCCTCGGGCCTGTACGGCAATTTCGGCCAGGCCAACTACGGCGCCGCCAAGATGGCCTTGGTCGGCTTCATGCAGACCCTGTCGATCGAGGGCGCCAAGAACGGCATCCGGGTCAACAGCCTGGCCCCCACCGCCCACACCCGCATGACCGAGGACCTGGGCGCCGCCCTGCCGCTGGAGGCCCTGGGACCCGAGCTGGTCTCGCCGGGCCTGCTCTATCTGGTCAGCGAGAACGCGCCGACCCGCTGCATCCTGGCGGCCGGCGCCGGCGGCTTCGAGCGCGCCTACATCACCCTGACCCAGGGCGTCCGCATCGTCGGCGAGGACGCGCCCGAACAGATCGAGGCCCGCTTCGCCGAGATTTCGGACCGCGCCGGCGAGATCGTCCCTGAGATGGGCGCCGCCCAGGGCATCATCGAACTGACCAAGGCGCAGGAGGCCCACTCTTAAGAGAGCGCGCTTTCGGCGCGGCGCCTACGTTCGGCTCGCGGAGCCTCACTGCTTGAGGCGCAGGGAGGTTTCGGGGCCGGACAGGATTGCGTTGACGCCACGGCACGCGCCTAGACTATTCACCAGTCGCTGAACCGGCCGACAGAAGCCGGGGGCAGTCCAGAGGAAATCGCGCTCAAGCAGCGAGGCCCCGCGGGCCGAGCGGTAGCGCACTTACAAAGAGAGATACTCAGATGTCCCGCGAAGCCGTCATCGTCTCCACCGCCCGCACCCCCATCGGCCGCGCCTACCGCGGGGCCTTCAACGACACCCAGGCCCAGCAGCTCGGCGCCCACGCCGTGAAGCACGCCGTCGCCCGCGCCGGCGTCGAGCCGGCCGAGATCGAGGACGTGGTCATGGGCGCGGCCCTGCAGCAGGGCTCGACCGGCACCAACGTGGCCCGCCAGATCGCCCTGGCCGCCGGCCTGCCCTCCTCCGTCCCCGGCATGAGCCTGGACCGCCAGTGCGCCTCGGGCCTTATGGGCATCGCCACGGCGGCCAAGCAGGTCATCTTCGATCAGCAGAAGATGGCGGTCGGCGGCGGCCTGGAGAGCATTTCGCTGGTCCAGAACCAGTACATGAACCTGTACCGCGGCAAGGACGAGGACCTGCTGAAGCTGGCGCCGCATATGTATATGTCGATGCTGGAGACGGCCGAGGTCGTGGCCCGCCGCTACAACATCGATCGCGACCGGCAGGACGAGTACGCCCTGCAGTCGCAGCAGCGCACCGCCCAGGCCCAGGCTGAAGGCCGGTTCGACGCCGAGATCGTGCCGATGACCACCACCATGCTGGTCACGGACAAGGCCACCGGCGAGACCTCGAAGAAGGAGATCACCCTCTCCAAGGACGAGGGCAACCGCGCCGATACGACGCTGGAAGGCCTGAAGTCGCTCAAGACCGTGTTCGGCTCGGGCGAGGAGATCCAGCAGGGCGAGTTCATCACCGCCGGCAACGCCAGCCAGCTGTCGGACGGGGCCTCGGCCTGCGTGATCATGGAGGCCGGCGAGGCGGTGAAGCGCGGCCTGCAGCCGCTGGGCGCCTATCGCGGCATGGCCGTCGCCGGCTGCGAGCCGGACGAGATGGGCATCGGCCCGGTCTACGCCGTGCCCAAGCTGCTGAAGCGCCACGGCCTGACCATGGACGACATCGGCATCTGGGAGCTGAACGAGGCCTTCGCCGTCCAGGTCCTGTACTGCCGCGACACCCTGGGCATTCCGAACGAGCTGCTGAACGTCTCGGGCGGCGCCATCTCGATCGGCCACCCCTACGGCATGTCGGGCGCCCGGATGACCGGCCACGTCCTGATCGAAGGCAAGCGCCGCGGGGCCAAGTACGGCGTCGTGACCATGTGCATCGGCGGCGGCATGGGCGCTGCCGGCCTGTTCGAAATCTACTGAGATGCGGCCGTTCCTCCCCCTCAGGGGGAGGAACTACCCGTGCGGATCGGGCTTACCGGCGGCGATCCAGGCCGCCCGGTCGGCTTCCATCTTGGCGCTCCAGCGGGCGCGCAGCACGGCGGGCCGTCCAGGATAACGCTCTTCCAGGAACTCGGCCGACACCACCCGGTCCGTGCGGAAGGTGCGGAAGTCGTCGCGCGTTTCGCACCAGCCGACCAGCAAGCGCGTCGTCTCGCGATAGCCGATCAGGAAGGGCCAGATGGTGCGCGTGGTCTCGCGCCCCTGCTCATCGGCGTAATGCAGGGCCAGCTTGCGGCCCGCGTGAATCCACATCCGCACCTGCGCCATGTCCAGCGCGTCCGTCTTGCGTTCCCTGGTCCACACGGGCGGGCCGGCGACGGCGGGCTCCAGCACCACGGGCCGCAGGCGTTCCGGCACGGTGGCGGCGATCTTGGCGATCAGGTCGCGCGCGGCCCGGGCCAGCGCCGGGTCGCCCCGGCCGGCCACCCACTGCGCGCCCAGCACCGCCGCCTCGATCTCATCGGAGGTCAGCATCAGGGGCGGCATGTCGAAGCCGCCCTCCAGCACATAGCCCAGCCCGGCCTCGCCCCGGATCGGCACCCGCTGGCCCATCAGGGTGGCGATGTCGCGATAGATCGACCGCTTGGACGTCTCCAGCTCGGCGGCGATCGCGTCGGCCGTGACCGGCTTGGACGAGCGCCGCAGCACCTGGATGATCTGGAAGAGGCGGTCGGCGCGTCTCAAGATGTTCTGCCCTATCACTCGCGACGCGGTCGCTCGCTGCTTGAGGGCAGGATGGCGAACGGCTGCTGACAGCATGCTGGCAGCAGGGTGGCAGTAGTCAATGGACTGCCGGCGACGAGGGGTCGTCGGGCGCAGGGCCCAGGTCGCGAATTGTCATCCCCACGAAAGGGAGGACGCGTAGCGAGCATCGCCCGCCACAATGGAGAGACACGATGCTGACCCTGTTTCACGCGCCCTGGTCCCGTTCGGGCCGCATCGTCTGGCTGATGGAGGAGATCGGCGCACCCTGCGAGATCGAATACGTCGACATCATCCGCGCCCAGACCGCCTCGGGCCGCCGCGACCCGGCCAACCTGCATCCGGACGGCAAGGTTCCGGCCCTGCTGCATGACGGCGCCCTGGTCACCGAATCGGCCGCCATCGCGCTGTATCTGACCGACCTCTTCCCCGCCGCCGATCTCGGCGCGCCGGTCGGATCGCCGGAGCGGGCCGCCTACGTCACCTGGCTGGCGTGGACGGCGGGCGAGATGGAGCCTGCCTACTGGGCCCGGATCAGCGGCCAGACGGAGACCGATCCGGTCGCCAAGGCCCGCTACGATCAGGTCAACGCCCGCATCCTGACCGCGCTGGAGCATGGCCCCTATCTGATGGGCCACCGGTTCACGGCGGTGGATGTCATGGTCGGCTCGGCCATGGCCTGGGGCCGCGAGTTCGCCCCCAAGAGCGAGCTGATGGACCGCTGGCTGGCCCGCATCACGGACCGTCCGGCCAATCTGCTGGCGACGGCCAAGGACGGCACGCCGCCGGTGATGGCAGAGGTCGCCTGACCGATCAGGCGGCGTGGGCGGCGCCGCTTCCGTCGTCCCCCATGCCGCCGCCCTCGTCCCCGGTCGTTCGCACGACCGCCTGCAGCGAGGCCACGAAGTCGTCGCGCCAGACGCCCACGTCGGTGTCGCGCACGACCTGCATCAGCGCCTGCCACTTCCGTTTGCGCTCCTCCAGCGGCATGTCCAGCGCCCGCTTGATGGCGTCGGACAGCTCCTCGCGGCTGAACGGATTGACCAGCAGGGCCTCGCCCATCTGCTCGGCGGCCCCGGCGAAGCGCGACAACACCAGCACGCCCGGATCCTCCGGATTCTGGGCCGCGACATATTCCTTGGCCACCAGGTTCATGCCGTCGCGCAGCGGCGTCACCAGCCCGACCCGCGCGGCGCGGTAGATGCCCGCCAGCTGGTCGCGGCGATAGGTGCGGTTCAGGTAACGGATCGGCTGCCAGTCCATGTCGGCGAACTCGCCGTTGATCCGTCCGGCCAGGCCTTCCAGCCGTCCGCGGATGTCCTGGTAGGTGTCCACGTCGTCCCGGCTGATCGGAGTGACCTGAAGAAGGAAGACATCGCCCCGCTTGTCGGCGTTGTCCTTCAGGAACTGCTCATAGCCCAGCAGCCGCTCCTCCAGCCCCTTGGAATAGTCCAGCCGATCCACCCCGACCATCATCGAGCGGAAGGCCGACGACGCCGCCATCCGGTCGTAGGTCCGGCGGCCGAAGGCCGAGTTGCGCGCCTTCAGGAAGCCGTCCACGTCGATGCCGATGGGGAAGACGCCGGTCTGGACCGTCTTGTCGAAAGCCTCCAGCGCGTCGTTCGGCAGCAGCCTGCCGTTCACGCTGGGCTCGGAGGCGACGTAGTCACGGAACAGGTCCAGCCACTCGCGGGTCTGGAAGCCGAGCAGGTCATAGTCGAACATCGACTCCACCAGCCGCCGGTGATGCGGCAGGGTCACCAGCAGCTGCCGCGCGGGCCAGGGCGTGTGCAGGAAGAAGCCGATGCGGTTCCTGATGCCCAGCCGGCGCAGGTCCCGGGCCATCGGGATCATGTGGTAGTCGTGGATCCAGATGATGTCGTCCGGCTGGATCAGCGGCGCCAGCACCTCGGCGAACCTGGCGTTGGTCCGCTCATAGCCTTCGCCGTACGACCGCTCGTAGGCCGCCAGGTCGGTGCGGTGATGGAACAGCGGCCACAGCGTCTTGTTGGCGTAGCCGTTGTAGTATTCGTCGACGTCCTGGGCCTCCAGATCGACCAGGGCGACCGTCACCCCGGCGCGATCCTCGATCTGCAGCTCGCCAGTGAAGTGCTCGACGGTCTCGCCCGACCAGCCGAACCACAGGCCGTCGTATTTCTTGAGCGCCGCCGACAGCGCCATGGCCAGCCCGCCCGCCGAGCCCGCGGCGGGGTCCTTGGGGGCCGAGACCCGGTTGGAGACGACGATCAACCTACTCATGGAAACTCACCGGACATCCGTCCACGACCGGCTCAGCAGCACGGCGCAGTTGATGATGCCCACCAGCGAATAGGTCTGCGGGTAGTTCCCCCACAGCTCGTCATCACCAAGAGAAATGTCCTCGCTCAGCAGGCCCGCATGGGTCCGGCGGCTCAGCATCTGTTCGAAGATCTCGCGCGCCTCCTCGGTGCGGCCGTTCTGGTGCAGGGCCTCGATGAACCAGAAGGTGCAGAAGTTGAACGCCGTCTCCGGCTCGCCGAAATCGTCCGGCTCGACATAGCGGAACAGGTAGGGGCCCTTCTTCAGGTCCCGCTCGATGGCGTCGAAGGTCGCCACCTGCCGAGGATCGCGGGCGTCGAGGAAGCCGAGGTCGGTCATCTGGAGCAGGGAGGCGTCCAGCTCGCGGTTGCCGAAGCTGGCGGCGAACCGGCCCTCATCCGGCAGGAAGGCCTCCTTCTCGATCCGGGCGCGGATCTGGTCGGCCCGCGCGCGCCAGACCTCGGTCCGGGAGGTCAGCCCCAGATGGTCCGCCGCCTTGGCCAGACGGTCGCAGGCCGCCCAGCACATGACCGAGGAATAGGTATGGACCCGGGCGATGGTCCGGAATTCCCACAGGCCGGCGTCGACCTGGTCGTGCATGGCGAAGGCCCGCTCGCCGACCTTCTCCAGCGCGTGGAAGTCGTCGATGGTGCCGGGGCGCAGCAGGCGCTGGTCGTAGAAGGCCTGGACCAGCGGCAGGACGATCTGTCCGTACACGTCATGCTGCAGGTGTTCGCGCGCCTGGTTGCCGACGCGGACCGGCTTCATGCCGCGATAGCCGGCGACGGTCTCGGTGATCCGTTCGTCGATGTCTTCTTCCAGGCCGACACCATAGACCGGCTGCACATGGCCGCCGCCCGAGGCGTCGACCAGGTTGCGCAGATAGCCGAGGTAGTTCTCCAGCAGGTCGACCGCGCCCAGACGGTTCAGCGCCCGTACGACGTAATAGGCGTCGCGGATCCAGCAGTACCGGTAATCCCAGTTGCGTCCGCTCTCCGGGAACTCGGGCACCGAGGTGGTCAGGGCCGCGACGATGGCTCCCGTTTCCTCATAGGCGCAGAGCTTCAGCGTGATCGCCGCCCGGATCACCGCCTCCTGCCAGTCCAGCGGCAGGTAGAGCTTGCGCACCCAGTCCTGCCAGTAGGCGATGGTGCGATCCAGCGCCGCCGAGACGCCCGGTCCGACATCCTGGTCGTAGCCCTCGTCCGGCCCCAGGAAGAAGGCGTGGGCCTTCTCCAGCCGGAAGGTCCGCTCGTTCATCACATGCGACACCGGGCAGTCGGTCGTCAGCCGCAGGATGACGTCCGTGCACAGATAGCGGATGTGGTTGGAGCCGCTGGTGCGTTCGGCCGGCCGCGCGCCCCAGTCCGCCGAGGGCCGCAGCCGCACGCGGATGCGGGGCGATCCCTCCAGGGGCCGCACGATCCGGGCGAAGGCCAGCGGGCGATAGGTGCGGCTGTGCTTGGGATGGCGCGGGGCGAAGTCGAGAATCTCGACCATGGCCCCGTCCGCGCTGGTCAGCACGGTCCGCAGCACAGGGGTGTTGCGAATATAGGCCTGGCTGATGTGCTTCAGCCCCTCCAGCTCGATGTCCCAGAACCCGTGCTGAGGGTCATTGCCGTCCATCAGCGCCGAGAAGACGGGGTCGCCGTCCACCCGGGGGGCGCAGGCCCAGACGAAGCGGCCGCGCCGGTCGATCAGGGCGCTGATCGAACAGTTGCCGATGGGGGCCAGGTCCAGGTCGGGTTGGGTCATGCCTCCACCTCGAGCTGCTCCAGCCAGTCCAGCACGGCGTCCACCCCGGACAGGCCGTGGCGGGCGGCGGTCTCGCGCGGCGGTCCGACCAGGACGCCGAAGCCGCCCAGTTCGCTCGCCGCCCGGAAGCCGTCCTCGTCGGTCAGGTCGTCGCCCAGCATGACCGGAACCGCCCCGGCGAAGGGCGCCTCGGCCATGAAGGCCTTCAACGCCGTGCCCTTGCTGGCTCCGGGCGTCTTCAGCTCGATGACCATATTGCCGGGCTGCAGCGTCAGTCCGGTCTCGGCCGCCAGGCGGCGGGTCAGGGCCTCGGCGTCCCCCGCCGTCTCGGGCGCGCCGCGATAGTGCAGGCCGGCGGCCACGGCCTTGTCCTCGACCACCACCCCGGGGCGGTTGCGGGCGAACTCCTCGAAGGCCCGCACCGCGCCGCGCACGGCCTCCGAGGCCTCGGCGCGCAGGAAGGCGCCGTCGGCGCGGCGGCGTTCCAGCCCGTGCACGCCGGAGGCCGAAGCCATGCTGGAATCGGAGATTCGGTCGATCTCGGCGATGGTCCGACCGCTGATGATCGCGACCCGTCCACCCAGCCGGGGCGTCAGCGCCTGCAGCACGGCGGTGCGCCGGGCATCCGGGACCACGGCGTCGGGCGTCGGCGCCAGCTCGGCCAGCACGCCGTCCAGATCGAGGAAGAGGGCCGGTCGGCTCAGGCGCGCGGGCGGCGCAGGCAAACGCGGAATGGCGTCGACCGCCGCGGTGTCGGCGTCGAGAGTCAGGTCGGACGTGCCCATGGCCGTCCTAACGCGTCAGGCCCCACGGGTTTCCCTCAGCTTGGCCTTTTGTTTCGCAGATGCAGCAAACGACGGCGGCTTAGGGCGTTTCGGAATTCCCGGCGCGCAGGATGATCGGCTGGATCGAATCCACGAAGGTCCGCGTCCAGGTGTTCTCGGGCGTGCCGTTGGTCAGGTAGACGATGATGTAGTGGTCGCTCAGGTCCTCGCCGCGGAACAGCAGCCGCACGCGCACCTTGACGCTCCCGTCGTGGCCGACCTCGCGATAGTCGCCGCTCTCGCCATAGTCCCAGCCCGAGGCGAAGCCGGTTCCGCCGTTCGGCAGGGGGTAGGGCCGCCATAGCCGCGCCAGCGTCTCTTGCCGGGCGAACCGCCCCTGGGCCACCGCGGTCAGGAACCGTCCCAGGTCATCCGCCGTGGTGTAGAGCTCGGCGTGGGAGACGCTGTAGTCGCGCCACTGGATGGGCCGATCCGGAACGAGCCGCCCGTCCTCGCCGTGATAGGGGCTGACCAGCCGGTCGCGGGGCGCCTTCTCCACGCCCAGATAGACGTCCTTCAGCCCGAGCGGCTCGACGATGCGGCTGCGGACGATGTCCCGGTAGGACATGCCGTACACCGCCTCCAGAACGGCCTGCAGCACGACATAGTTGGTCTGGTTGTACCGGGCCTGCGTGCCCGTCGGGAAATCGAACGGCCGCTCGCCCATCACGCGGAACATCTCGTCGCGGGTCGACGGGAAGACCGTCGTATCATCGGCGCCCGAGACGAAGTCGGGCAGGCCCGAGACATGGCTGAGCAGCTGGTCCACCTGCACCTCGCGCCAGGCTGCGGGCAGGGTCGGCACATACCGGGCGGCCGGAGCTTTCAGGTCCAGCCGTCCCTTGTCGGCCAGTTCCAGGATCAGGGTGCTCGCGAACAGCTTGCTCACCGAGTAGACGCCGTAGACGTCGTCCGGGCGCACGGCCCGTCCGGCCTCGACATCCGCCAGGCCGATCTGGTTGCGGTACAGCACCTCGCCGTTGTGCAGGACCAGCACCGACTGCGCCGGGGGGCCGTACCGTTCGGCGTTGGCCCGCAATTGGGCGTCCAGCGCGGCGCTGAAGTCCGAGCTCGCCGCGGGTCCGCCGCACGCCGAAAGGAACAGGCACAGGCCGGCCGCCAGATGCGCGAACTTCATGCTTTCCCCACCTGCGAACTGGAGCCCGGTCCTCGCCGGTTTGAGCAAGAGGCCGTTCCTTGTAAAGGCTTTCGTCCATGACCGAACCCACCCTGTCCGCCGATCCCGCCGTTATGGTCGCCCGCGCCCGCGAGGTGATCGAGATGAACATCGCGGCCCTGCAGCAGCTGGAGGCCGCCATCGACGACAGCCTGGCCAGGGCGGTCGAGATCATCCTGTCGCGGCCCGGCTATCTGGTGGTCACCGGCATGGGCAAGTCGGGCCACATCGGCGGCAAGATCGCCGCCACCCTGGCCTCCACCGGGACCAACGCCTTCTTCGTCCATCCGGCCGAGATGAGCCACGGCGACCTGGGCATGCTGCGCAAGGATGTGACGCTGCTGGCCATCTCCAACTCGGGCGAGAGCCGCGAACTGCGCGATCCGCTGATCTACTGCCAGCGCGAGGGCATTCCGGTCATCGGCATCACCCAGCGCCCCAACAGCTTCCTGGGCCGCTCCTCGGCCGTCTGCCTGACCCTGCCCAATGCGCCCGAGGCGCATCCGGACGGTCTGGCCCCTACGACCTCGACCCTGATGACCCTGGCGATGGGCGACGCCCTGGCCATGGTCCTGACCGAGCGGCGCGGCTTCACGGCCGAGGACTTCGGCCTGCACCACCCGGGCGGCAAGCTGGGCATGAGCCTGCAGAGCGTGCGCGACTGGATGGGGGACCGTCCGCCGGCGCCGGCCACAGTGCCCCTGACCGCGACCTTCGCCGAGGTCGTCTCGGCCATCACGGAAGGGCGCAAGGGCGCCGCCGCCGTGGTCAACGCCGACGGGACCCTGGCCGGGATCGTCACCGACGGCGACGTGCGCCGGGCCTTCGCGCGCGGCGACCTGTCGGGCCTGACCGCCGCCGACGTCATGAGCGCTCGGCCCAAGGTCATCGATCCCAGCGCGCGCATGAGCGACGCCATCGACCTGATGACCCAGAACAAGATCGCCACCCTGCTGATCGTCGAGGACGAGCGCCCCCTGGCCATCGTCCACATCGCCGAGCTGATGCAAGCGGGCTACGTCGGCTAGTAGGCCCGCATGCCGTCGATGTTGCCCGGCGGAGAATAGCGGCAGTTCAGCACCGACCGGTCGCCGCGGCGGACGACGGCGCAGCCCACGTGGGTCGTGCCGCTCCACACCAGCTGGGTGTAGTGGCCGACGGCGGTCCAGTCGCCGGTGCGGCTGACGGCGGGGAAGGCGCCGTGGCGGTATTGCGCCTTCTCGGCGATCCACTCCCCGACCATCTCTTCCGGCGTCCAGCGGCGATTGCCCCAGCCGGTCCACAGGTTCTCGCCGTGGCCGTGCTGGGCCGGGTCGTGCGCGAAATCGCCGGTGTCGATCAGGTGCTGGGCCCAGGCCCGCGCCTCGCGCTCCAGCCCCTCGTCCCAGATCAGCGCCGGCGCCCCGACCCGCGCCCGCTCGGCGTTGTGGGCCCGCAGCACCCGCACCTCGATCGCATCCGAGGGCAGTGCGTCCCGCGGCGGCCGGATCGGCCGCACGGTGCGCGGGCCGTCGCCCGGATCGGACGGGGCGGCGCAGCCCGGCGTGACGAGCAGGACGCTCAAGGCGAAGGACAGGCAGGCGAGACGGCGCATCGGATCTCCGGATCGGTCGGACCGGATCAAAGCGTACGCCGCCCGTTCGCGTTCCGCCTAGCGCTCAAGCGGGACGCCTTGTCCGTCCATCGGCTCGTCGGTCAGGGCGCTCGCAACATCGTCCCCTTCCATGGTGCGCGTCTCAGCAGGCTTGCCGGCCTGGAACTCCTCCATCGCCGTCGCCTTGCGGGCGCGCATGCGGTCGGCCAGGTCGTCCATGTCCAAGCCGGCGTCGCGGGCCTGGCTGAACATGCCTTCAACGCGCTGCTCCTCCTCCTTGACGTGGTGCTCGATCATCTCGGACAGCACCTTCACCTTGGCGTCGTAGAAGTCCTCCGCCGGGCTGCCCGCCTCGATCTCGTTGATCAGGGTCTTGGCCGCGTCATGCTCGACGTAGCTCTCATCCAGCAGATCGTCCTCGATCCGACCGCGACAGGCCGGATAGAAGATCTCCTCCTCGATAGCGGTGTGGACCTTCAGCTCCAGACAGGCCTGTTCGGCCAGCGCCTGCTTGCGGTCGCGGCTGGTCGCCTTTTCGAACGCCTCGAAGATTCCTTCCACCTTGCGGTGGTCGGCCTTCAGCATCGCGATCGCGTCCATCTCTTCATAGGTCTGGGCCATGGGGGTTCCTCCTGGGCAATGGCTTCGAGCCCGGAAAGCCGCGTTCGCCGCGCCGTTCCAAAGGCCAAGCTAGCTGAGAGTCGTTCGCTCGAATTCAGCCCTTTGGGCGTCCGGTCGCTGACACAACGGCCCGTTTCGCGCGTTTGAAAGCGGACACAGGAGATCGCCCGCCATGCTCGACCACATCGGCCTCGACGTCGCCGACATCGCCGCCTCCCGCGCCTTCTATGAGAAAGCGCTCGCCCCGCTCGGCTACGCGGTGGTGCACGAGATCGCCGAGGACGGGACCACCGTCGTCATGTTCGGCGTCGACGGCGAGATCGATTTCGTCATCGCTGACAAGGACCGCCCGGGCGAGGCCAACCACATCGCCTTCCGCGCCGCGACCCGCGTTCAGGTCGACGCCTTCCACGCCGCGGCGCTGGCGGCGGGGGGCCGCGACAACGGCGCGCCGGGCGTGCGTCCCCACTACGGCGCGACCTACTACGCCGCCTTCGTCCTCGACCCCGACGGCTTCAACGTCGAGGCCGTCTGCCACGCGGCGGAGTGACGCCGCCCACATCCCCTTGCGGACGCCTTCACGGTTGTTACTTGACGTTGACGTAAACGTACGCTTTCTGCTGCCCAAGTTTCAATTCCGCACCCTCCCCTCAAGCAGCGAGGCGCCGCGCGCCGAGCGTTAGGGGACCCAAGAAAGAGACCTCCTCCATGGCCGACGCCTACATCTACGACGCCGTGCGCACCCCGCGCGGCAAGGGCAAGAAGGACGGATCGCTTCACGAGATCACCGCCCTGTCGCTGGCCACCCAGGTGCTGGAAGCCCTGCGCGACCGCAACGGCCTGGACACCTCCAAGGTCGACGACGTGATCCTGGGCTGCGTCTCGCCGGTGGGCGAACAGGGCGCGGACATCGCCCGCACCGCCGTGCTGAACGCCGGCTGGGCCCAGACCACGGCGGGCGTCCAGATCAACCGCTTCTGCGCCTCGGGCCTGGAAGCGGTGAACATGGCCGCGGCCAAGGTGAAGTCCGGCGAGGCCGACTTCGCCGTCGGCGGCGGCGTCGAGGCCATGAGCCGCGTGCCGATGGGTTCGGACGGCGGCGCCTGGCCGGTCGATCCGTCCTCGGCCTTCCCGACCTGGTTCGTCCCGCAGGGCGTCTCGGCCGACATGATCGCCTCCAAATGGGGCTTCAGCCGAGACGACGTGGACGCCTACTCCGTGGAAAGCCACAAGCGTTCGGCCAGAAGCTGGGCCGAGGGCCGGTTCAAGGGCTCGGTCGTGCCGGTCAAGGACCAGCTGGGCCTTATCCGTCTGGACCATGACGAGACCATCCGCCCCAACACCGACATGCAGACCCTGGGCGCGCTGAACCCGTCCTTCGCCATGATGGGCGAGATGGCCTTCGACGCCGTGATCAACCAGCGCTACCCCGAGGTCGCGCGGGTCAACCACGTCCACACCCCGGGCAACTCCTCGGGCATCGTCGACGGTTCGGCCGGCGTGCTGATCGGCTCGCTGGAAGCCGGCAAGGCCCTGGGCCTGAAGCCGCGCGCCAAGATCCGCGGCGCCGCCTCGATCGGCTCGGAGCCCTCGATCATGCTGACCGGCCCGGAGTTCGTGGCCAACAAGCTGCTGGGCAAGCTGGGCATGTCCAAGTCGGACATCGACCTGTGGGAGCTGAACGAGGCCTTCGCCGCCGTCGTCCTGCGCTTCATGCAGGCGCTCGACATCCCGCATGACCAGATCAACGTCTGCGGCGGGGCCATCGCCATGGGCCATCCGCTCGGCGCCACCGGCGCCATGATCACCGGCGTGGTGCTGGACGAGCTGGAGCGCTCGAACAAGGAAACCGCCCTGATCACCCTGTGCATCGGCGGCGGCATGGGCACCGCCACCGTCATCGAACGCGTCTGATCCGGAGATCATGAACATGGAAAACTTCAAGATCGACGTCGACGCCGACGGCATCGCCCTGATCACCTTCGACGTCCCGGGACGCTCGATGAACACCCTCACCTCGGGCGTGATGCAGGAGATCCCCGAGTGGGTCGAACGCATCAAGACCGACGACGCCATCAAGGGCGCGGTCCTGACCTCGGGCAAGGCCTCCGGCTTCTGCGCCGGCGCCGACCTGGGCGACATGGCCGGCGGCATGCTGGCCGGCGGTTCGCTGCAGGAAGCCTATGACGCAGGCTGGAAACTGAACGGCGCCCTGCGCGCGCTGGAGACCTGCGGCAAGCCGGTGGCCGCGGCCATCAACGGCCTGGCGCTGGGCGGCGGTCTGGAACTCACCCTCGCCTGCCACTACCGGGTCGTGGGCGACAGCTCGAAGATCCAGCTGGGCCTGCCCGAGATCAAGGTCGGCCTGTTCCCGGGCGGCGGCGGCACCCAGCGCCTGACGCGCCTGATCGGCGTGCAGGCGGCCATGATGGCCATGACCGAGGGCAAGTCCTTCCGCCCGAACGACGCCAAGGGTGCCGGCTTCGTGCATGAGGTCGTTCCCGTCGGGACCGAGGTCGAGGCCGCCAAGGCCTGGATCAAGGGCGGCAAGGCCGTCCAGCCGTGGGACGACAAGTCCTTCAAACTGCCCGGCGGCGGCCCCTACCACCCGGTCGGGGTGCAGAACTTCATCGTCGGCAACGCGATGATCCGCAAGCAGACCTACGGCAACTATCCGGCCGCCACCAACCTGATGAAGGCCGTCTATGAGGGCGTTCAGGTCCCGATGGACGCGGCCCTGCGCATCGAGACCCGCTACTTCATCAAGACCCTGATGACGCCGCAGGCCCAGGCCATGATCCGCTCGCTGTTCCTGTCCAAGCAGGAACTGGACAAGGGCGCCGTCCGCCCCGCGGGCGTGCCCAAGTCGGACCCGAAGAAGGTCACCGTCCTGGGCGCCGGCATGATGGGCGCGGGCATCGCCTATGTGCAGGCCCTGGCCGGCATCGAGACCATCCTGATCGACCAGACCCAGGAAGCCGCCGACAAGGGCAAGGCCCACGTCGAGGAGCTGCTGAAGAAGCGCCTGTCGCGCGGCCAGATCGACCAGGCCAAGTTCGACGCCCTGCTCGGCTCGGTCACCGCCACCACCGACTACGACCTGATCAAGGGATCGGACCTGGTCATCGAGGCCGTGTTCGAGAACCGCGAGATCAAGGCCGAGGTGACCAAGCGCGCCGAGGCCAAGCTGGCCCCGGGCGCCATCTTCGGCTCCAACACCTCGACCCTGCCGATCACCGGCCTGGCGGAAGCCTCTGTCCGTCCCGAGGACTTCATCGGCATCCACTTCTTCTCGCCCGTCGACAAGATGATGCTGGTCGAGATCATCCTGGGCGAGAAGACCGGCGAGGCGGCCATCGCCAAGTCGCTGGACTACATCCTGAAGATCAAGAAGACCCCGATCGTCGTCAACGACGGCCGCGGCTTCTACACCTCGCGCTGCTTCGCCACCTACGTCGCCGAAGGTCTGGCGATGCTGGAGGAGGGCTACGCCCCGGCCCTGATCGACAACCTGGGCCGCATGACCGGCATGCCGCGCGGCCCGCTGGAAATGCACGACGACGTCGCGCTGGACCTGTCGGTCAAGGTCGCCAAGCAGACCGCGCTGGACCTGGGCGACAAGTATGTGCCCCTGCCGGGCTCCGAGATCGTGCGCGTGATGGTCGAGGACCTGGGCCGCTACGGCCGCAAGAACGGCAAGGGCTTCTACGACTACGAAACCAAGCCCAAGACCCTGTGGGCCGGCCTGTCGGACCTGGCCCCGGTGAAGATCAACGACTCGACGCCCGAGCTGATCGAGGACCAGAAGCAGCGCCTGCTGTACCGGCAGGCGGTCGAGGTCGCGAAATGCTGGGACGAGGGCGTCATCGACGACCCGCGCGAGGCCGACGTCGGCGCCATCCTGGCCTGGGGCTTCGCGCCCTGGACCGGCGGCCCGATCACCTTCATCGACCAGACCGGCCTGAAGGCCTTCGTGGCCAAGGCGGACGAGTACGCCGAACGCTACGGCGACCGCTTCAAGGTCCCGCAGTTCGTGCGCGACATGGCCGCCAAGGGTGAGACCTTCTATGGAAACTTCGAAGGCAAGAAGGCGGCGGCCTGACATGGAAGGGATGGCGGTCAATGCGGGTTTCGCGGCGGCCGCTGTCCTCTCCCTGATCACCTTCGCCGTGCATACCTTCGTGGGCGGGCGGTTCGCCGCCCGTCCGCTGCTGGACGCCCACGACTTCGACAAGGCCAGCCGCTGGCTGAACTACATGACCTGGCACATGGTCACGGTGCTGCTGCTGGTCATGGCGCTCGGCTACGGCGTCGCCGCCGTTCGTCCGGGCTCGGCGGATGTGGCGATCCTGCTGACGCTGGTCGCCGTCATCCTGTCCCCGCTTTCCATCTGGGTCGCGATGAAGGGCGGGATCGCGCCCTGGCGCTTCCCCTCGTCCTGGCTGTTCGCCCTGATCGCCATCGCGGCGGGATGGGGCCTGTTCGCGGCCCACTGAAGCGGGCCCTAGAGGTTCACCACCTCGAACCCGTCCTCGCCGGCCAGTCGCTCAGCCAGGACCGCGCGATGACACCCGGCGTGGTCGGCCTCGAAGCACAGCAGCGCGGTCCGCTTCTCCGACGCCAGCGCGCGCAGCTGCTGGAACGCCGCCTCTGACGCGGGTTCGGCCATATGACCCGCGAAGATTTCCCGCATCTCGCCGATCCGACCCTTCTTCGCCGCCTCGCGCCCGGCCTTGGGCGTGCCCAGCGGACGCAGGTGGACGTAGTCGATCCCGGCCTCGCCCAGGCTGTTCCCCAGCACCGTCTTGGAGAAGCCGGCGCGGCGCGAGGCCGCGACCGCGCGCACATCGACCAGCACCTCGACGCCCGCGGCCTTGAGCCGGTCGATCACCGCCGCCTGCGGTTCGCCTTCATAGCCGATGGTGAAGAGCTTCATCCCGGGCTGACCCGCGCCATTCCCGGGACGGCCCCGGCGCTGATCGCCTCGTCCACGCACGAGCCCAGCTCGGAGTCGTGGCGCGCCCGGTCCTGCGTCCTGCGCTCGGCCAGCGTCCGTTCGAGCGCGGCTCTTTGTTCCGGCGTCAGGGTTCCGGCCTCGCCCGACGCAGGCGTCCGCTCCTCCCACCAGTCGCGGATGAACCAGCTGGGGCCGGCGACCCGCCCCGTCTCCCGCACGGCCTCGGCGATCATCACGTTCACATGGGCCAGGCAGAGTTCGGCCCTGACCGGCTCGGCCGGCGCCGTCTGGAACACTCCGGCGAACACGAGGATGAGCGGCGTCATGGCGTAGGTCCCTCGAACGATCGAAGTGTCGAGCTTGACGGGGCGGACGCAATAAGGCGAGTCCGAAGCCCCTTCCCGTAAGGAACGATCAGATGCGACGGACGCTCCTTCTCGCCCTGCTGCTGGCCGGAACCGCCACTTCGACCCAGGCGCAGGACCTGATCATCCGGGGCGGTCCGATCTACACCGGCGTTGACGGCGCGCCGACCGCCGAGGTGGTCCAGGTCCGCAACGGCCGCATCACCTACGTCGGCGCGCTCGCGGGCGCGCCGGACGCCGCGGATCTGGAGGTGGTGGACCTGCAGGGCGCGGCTCTGTTCCCCGGCTTCACCGACGGCCACGCCCACCTGGACGGCGTGGGCTGGCGCGAACTGACCCTGAACCTCGAAGGCTCGGCCTCGGTCGCGGATGCGATGGCCCGGCTGACGGTCTGGGCCCAGGCGCATCCGGACGGCCCCATCGTCGGGCGCGGCTGGATCGAGACCCGGTGGCCGGAGGGCCGCTTCCTGACCGCCGCCGACCTGGACGCCGCCGCGCCGGGGCGCATCGTCCTGCTCAGCCGCGCCGACGGCCATGCGGTGGTCGTCTCCTCCCCCGCCCTCGCCGCCGCCGGGATCGACGCCTCGACCGCCGCGCCGTCCGGCGGAGAGATCCTGAAGGGGCCGGACGGCGAACCCACCGGCCTGCTGGTCGACGCCGCCGAAGGGCTGGTCGCCCGCCTTATGCCCCAGGCCGATCCCGCCGCCACCCGCGAGGCCTATCGCGCGGGCTTCCGCGTCGAGGCCGCCTACGGCTGGACCGGCGTCCATTTCATGAGCGCCCCGTGGCGCGACGTGCCCCTGCTGGAGCAGATGGCCGAGGCGGGCGAGGCGCCGCTGCGGGTCTACAACAGCGTCACGCCCGACGGCGCCGCCGAGCTGATCGCCGGCGGTCCGCGCAGCGCCGCCGACGGCCGGATCATCACCCGGGCGATCAAATACTACGCCGACGGCGCCCTGGGCTCACGCGGCGCGGCCCTGTTCGAACCCTATGCCGACCGACCCGACACCACCGGCCTGATGCAGATCACCGAGGCGGAGATCGTTCCCCTGTACGCAGCCGCGCTGCGGGGCGGCATCCAGGTCGCGACCCACGCCATCGGCGATCGCGGCAACGCCTCGGTGGCGAGCTGGTACGCGGAGGCCCTCAACGCCGTCCCCGCCGCCGCGCGGCCCAACGGCGCGGACGTGCGCTGGCGGATCGAGCACGCCCAGATCCTGCGGCCGTCCGACTATCACTGGTTCCACGACCTGCCGATCATCGCCTCGATGCAGCCGAGCCACGCCATCGGCGACCTGCATTTCGCCCCCGCGCGGCTGGGCGACGCCCGGCTGGACGGGGCCTATGCCTGGCACAGCCTGGCCGACCGGGGCGTCATCGTCGTCGGCGGCTCGGACGCGCCGGTCGAGCGCGGCTCGCCCCTGATCGAGTTCTACGCCGCCGTCGCGCGGCGCGATCTGGAGGGCTTCCAGGGGCCCGACTGGCGGCCGAACGAGGCGGTGGATCGCGCCACGGCCCTGAAGATGTTCACCCTGTGGCCGGCCTACGCCAGCTTCCGCGAGGCCGAGCTGGGCACCATCGAAGTCGGCAAGCGCGCCGACCTGACCGCCTTCGACGTGGACCTGATGACCGCGCCCCTGGCGGACATCCCCAAGGGACGCGCCGTGCTGACGATCGTGGACGGCTCGACCGTCCATGCCGTCATCTCGGCCACAGACGGCGTGGAGTTCCGTCTGCCTGGAACCCCTGCGCGCATCTCGCCTTGATGCACCGCGGCGTTCCGCTTAAGGCTGCCTCCGGCTGCGCGGGCGTGATGTAGTGGTAGCCTGAAAGCTTCCCAAGCTTTTCGTGCGGGTTCGATTCCCGCCGCCCGCTCCAGCCCCCTACTCGACCCGCGTGGCGTGGACGCCGCGGCGTTCGAGGATCGACTGCACGCTGTCGTCCCCCGCCAGGTGCGCCGCGCCGACCGCGATGAAGACGGTGCCCGAGCCGTCCAGCAGGGTCTGGATCTGGCCCGCCCAGTTGACGTTCCGGTTGGTCAGCAGCGTGTCGTAGACGACCTTGTTGTCGTCCTTCATCTCCTGCACGCCGTAGCGCTCGATGGCCGCCACATCGCCCTTCGACCAGGCGCCGACCAGGCGGTCGAGCTCGACGGTGGCGTTGTCATAGGTCTCCAGCGTGCTGCGCAGGAAGTCCAGCTGGGCTTCGTCGGGCAGGCCCGCGATCAGGCCGACCTGTTCCTCCAGCGTCTCGAAGCCGTGGAGCGGCTTGCCGGCGGCCAGGGCGCGGGCCTTCAGCACCAGCTCGACGCCCGAGGCCGGATCGTAGCCCGCCTTGACCAGCGGGGCGACCGACAAGGTCAGGCCGGCCAGCCAGGGGCGGAAGATGTCCATCTGGGCGGCGGGCATGCCGATCGAGGCCGCGGCGGCCTGCAGGTCGGCGTTCTCCTCAGCGTTCAGCAGGCTGGAGAGGGGCGTCTGCGGCGAGAGGCCGAGGCGCTGCACGATCGGCATCATGGCCGCCTGATCGTCCGGGTTGGAGATCTCGAACCAGATCTGGTCGGCGCTGTCGAAGGCGGTGTCGATCCGGTCGGTCGCCCAGCCGGTGGTGGGGCGCAGCACATGGACGGTGCCGAACAGATAGATGGTCGAGTCCGCGTCGCGGATGACCCACAGGGCCGGACCGGCGCCCTCGGCGCGGGGCGCGGCGGCGACGGCGGGAGCGGCGGGAGCCGCGGCCTGGGCCAGCGCCGGAGCGGGCTGGAAGGCGATGGCGGCGGCCAGGCCCAGCCCCGCGGCGAGGCCGAAGACGGTGCGGCCGGTCAGGGCGGCGGTGGATTTCAGGCGCGAAGCGAGCGTCATCGGAACGGTCTCCTGGAGAAGAGCTGGATCGGGGAGGCGGGAATCAGGCGAGGCCGCGGCGGAAGGTCACGACCATCGACACGATGAGGTAGACGCTCATCAGGACGACATAGATGTCCCAGGCGGTGAGCGGCGGGGCGACCGCCAGACGTTCGGCGGCGGCCCAGATGAAGAGCAGGCCCTGTCCCAGCCAGAAGGTCAGGGCGCCGGCCTCGACCACCACGCGGCGGAACAGCTCGTCGACCGAGCGGTAGAGGCGCAGGTTCAGCGCCGTGTGCAGCACCAGCAGAAGGCCGATCCCGGCGAGGGAGGCGGTCACCGGCAAGGCCAGGCCGGAGAGGATCATCGGCAGGATCATGATGACCCCGGACAGGCCCAGGACGGCGGACTGCCTGCGGGCGTCACGGACCTCATCATCGCCGGCCGGACCTTCCAGCTTGAGGACGCGGCCCAGGCTCCGGCGATAGAAGGAGGTGATGGCCGTGCCGAGGCAGCTGACCAGCAGCACCGCGGCGACCAGGCCGGCGACGATGTCGGCCCAGCGCAGGTCGGGCAGGTCCGGCTCGAGGCCGGGGAAGAGCTTGGCGGCGAACTGGCCGACGGCGTAGCCGACGGCGCCGAAGACGGCGCCCGCGAGGACGGCCTTGCTCAACTGGCGGGCCCATTCGGGCGTGGAGGCGGGGAAGAGGCCGGACATCGCAGGCTCCTATTCCGAGAAGATGGATTCGATGGGCTGGTCGAAGACCCTGGCGATCTTGAAGGCCAGCGGCAGGGACGGGTCATAGCGGCCGGTCTCGAGCGCGTTGACGGTCTGGCGGGAGACGCCCAGCGCATCCGCCAGATCGGCCTGGCTCCAGTTGCGCTCGGCGCGCAGCACCTTGAGACGATTGTTCATGACAGGGTCCTCACCGGCGCTTCGCCCACCACACCGCCCAGGCGATGCAGTAGCCCACCACCTGACAGGTGAACATCAGGGTCATGCCCGCGACCAGGACGTCGTTGGGCGCCATGGCGCCGAGCCCCAGGTCGCCGTCCCGGTGCAGGGCGGTCAGCAGGAGGGCGCCGCCGACGAGCGCGCCGGAGCAGCCGCCCCACCACCAGGCCCATTTGTGGGCCTCGCGCGCGGCCTCGTCGATCCGGCGCCACCACCAGACGCAGAGAAACAGGGCCGCGGCCATGGCGGCGCCGTTGACGGCCAGCGACGCGGCCAGTCCCGGCGCGCCGGGAACCTCGCCGGCGAAGACGCTGCCGACGCCCGCGAAGACGCCGACGAGGATGGACAGCCCGAATACGAGGCCGAAGGCGGCGACGCCGGTCAGGGGGCGTTTGGGTTTGGCGGACGGCATGACAAGCTCCCCTGTCTGTTTGACAAGGGTGTTTTACATCACCAGCGAGACGTGTCAAGCGCCCTTGTCAATCGGCGCCGGGACCGGTCTCAGCCGCCTTCGGTCAGGCTGAGGCGGGCGCTGTCGGTGAGTTCGGGCCGGCTGAGGGTGCGGGGCGCCTGTTCGACGGGGGCGAGCTCGGGGATGTCCTTGCCCTCGTGATCGACGTGCAGGTCCTCGAAGCGGCGGGCCGAGACCATGACCTGGCTTTCCAGCGAACCGACGAACTGGTTGTAGCGGCCCACGGCGGCTTCCAGCGCCTTTCCGACCGATGCGGCGTGGCCGCCCATGACCGAAAGGCGCTTGTAGAGCTCCTTGCCCAGCTTCGCGACCTCCTCGGCGTTCTTGGCCTGCTCCTCGGCGCGCCAGCCGTAGGCGACGGCCTTGCACAGGGCGAACAGGGTGGTGGGGGTCGCGATGAGCACGCGCGAGGCCATGGCCTGGGTGATCAGTTCGGGTTCGTGGTCCAGGGCGGCGGCGAGGAAGGACTCGCCCGGAACGAACATAACGACAACGTCCGGGCTGGGCTTGAACTGGTCCTGATAGGCCTTGGAGGCCAGCTGGCGCGCGTGGGTCTTCATGCTGGCCGCGATCCGGATCGAAGACGCCCGCGCCTGCGCCTCCTCGTCGCCATCGGCGGGATCGTCGAAGGTCAGGGGCACCTTGGCGTCGATGATAAACATGCCGCCGCCGGGCATGCGGACGATGAAGTCGGGGCGTTTCTGGCGCCCTTCCTCGTCGGCGTAGGAGGACTGTTCCTCGAAATCGAAGCGGCCCGCCATGCCGGCGGCCTCCAGCACGTTGCGGCAGGTCTGCTCGCCCCAGCGGCCGCGGCGGCCGGTGTTGCCGCGCAGGGCCTCGGTCAGCTTGCGCGCCTCGTCGCGGGTGGCGCTGGAGGCGGTCATCAGCTGGGCCAGCTGCTCCTTGAGTCCGCCGGTCTCCTCGACGCGGGTCTTCTCGAGAGCCGCGACCTGCTCCTGGAATTTCAGCAGGGTTTCGGCGACCGGCTTGAGCTGGGCCTCCATCCGTTGCTGGGCCATCAGCTCGCGGGTGCGGAAGGTCTCGTCGGTCCGCTTCAGCAGCGTCTCGGCCACCGTGTCGGCCTGCTCCCTCGCCTGGGCCTGGAGCAGGGCGGTCTGGATGGCGGCCTGGTCCTCCGCATAGTGCAGACGGGCCTCGGTGGCGGCGAAGCGCTGCGACAGGTCCCAGGCGCGGGCGTCCGAGGCGGCCGCGCGGCGACGCTCCATCACCGCCCATGCGAGGGCGATGAGGGCGACGACGGAGGCGGCGAGGGCGGCGACGAGCGAGGCGTTCATGCTCCGTTCCTTATCCGGAGTCGCGGAAAGCCGCCACGTCCGACTGAAAACACCGTCCGATGCGTCCGCATGCGTCCGATGCGTCGCCCTGGGAGGCAACCGGCGGCAGGATAGCCGATAGCTGCGTCAGAAACGGACGCAGCCCGTCCGATGGCCTCAGGCCGGGCGTCGCGCCCGCAGGGCCTGGACGATGGTGCCGTCGTCCAGCCAGTCCAGCTCGCCGCCGACGGGGACGCCGCGGGCCAGGCTGGTGATCTCGACCTGGCCGCCCGCCAGCCGTTCGGCGATGTAGTGGGCGGTGGTCTGGCCATCGACGGTGGCGGGCAGGGCCAGAACGACCTCTTTCGCGTCGCCGCCGCGCACTCGCCCCACCAGTTCGGCGATGCGGAGCGCGTCCGGGCCGACGCCGTCCAGCGCCGACAGCAGACCGCCCAGCACGTGATACTTGCCGCGGAAGGCGCCCGAGCGCTCCATCGCCCACAGTGCGCCGGCCTCCTCGACCACGCAGATCAGGCCGTTGTCGCGGGACCTGTCCGAGCAGATGGAGCAGGGGTTGCGGGTGTCCGGCGCGCCGCAGACCGAGCAGGACGACACCTTCTCCGCCGTCTCCGCCAGGGAGGCGGCCAGCGGGACCAGCAGCTGGTCACGCTTCTTGAGCAGGGCCAGGGCGGCGCGGCGGGCCGAGCGGGGCCCCATGCCCGGGAGCTTGGCCAGCAGGCTGATCAGCCGCTCGATCTCGGGTCCGGCGGAGGCGGCCATCAGGTGCGCAGCCAGTAGGGTTCGGCGGCCGTCATGATCGGGCCGCCCTGCATGTCGCGGCCGTTCTCGAGCGGCCGCCATTCGGGATCCGGCTCGTCTTCGGCGGGCGCGCGGACGTGGGCTGAGAAGCGGGGATCGCTGACCCCGGCGCTGATGAAATACAGCTGCGCCTCGGCCAGGCTGACTGAATTGGCGCCGTCGCGCAGGAGGGGGTTGGCCAGCTGCTGCCCGTCGTCTTCCCACCAGCAGATGGGGCAGACCTGGAACGAGCCCCAGCCCTCAGCGAGCGTGCGGTAGCCGCAGCACGGGCATGTGGTCCCCTCCCCGCCGAGCATCAGAACAGCTTGGGCATGCCGGGAATGTTCATCCCCGCCATGGGACCGGCGGCCTCGCGCATCAGGGCGGCGTTGACCTCGTCCAGCCGGCGCTTGGCGTCGGCGTGGGCGGCGACGATCAGGTCGGCGAGGATTTCGGTGTCGCCGGGGACCATCAGACTGTCGTCGATGGTCACGGCGGTGATGTCGCCCGGCCCCTTCAGGGCCACGGTGACGAGGCCGCCGCCGGAACTGCCGGAGGCGGAGGTTTCAGCCATCTTGGCCTGGGCGTCCTGCAGCCTCTGCTGCATCTGCGCGGCCTGTTGCATCAGGGCGTTGAGGTCTTTCATGCCCCCTAGATAAGCGGTTCGCGCGCCCGGCGACAGGGGTCGGCGAAATGACGGATCCGCTATCTGCAACAGAAAGTGTTCCAGACCCCTTGGCGCCGCCTTCAGGCCCTCCTATTTAGCACCCGCTGCTGTTGCAGTTCTATATCTGGAGGGACCACACGATGGCCTTTGACGCTCTGCCCGACCGCGACGCCCCGCTTAACGAAGCGGCGCTGGCGCAACTCTTCACCGAAGCCCGCACCCGCAACGCCTGGACTGACCGTCCGGTGTCCGAGGCGCTGCTGCGCAAGCTGTACGACCTGACCAAATTCGGCCCGACGGCGGTGAACAACACCCCCGCCCGCTTTGTCTTCGTGACCTCGCCGGAGGCGAAGGCGCGCCTCGTGCCGCTGATGGCGGAAGGCAACCAGGCCAAGACCGCGCAGGCGCCGGTGACGGTGATCGTCGGCCAGGACCTGGATTTCCCCGAGCACCTGCCGACGCTGTTCCCCCACGCGCCGGGCGCGAAGGACTGGTTCGCCGATGACGCGATGCGCCGCGAGAGCGCCTTCCGCAACGCCTCGCTTCAGGGCGGATACATGATCCTGGCCGCGCGGGCGCTGGGGCTGGACGTCGGCCCGATGTCGGGCTTCGACCCGGCCGCCGTGAAGGCCGAGTTCTTCCCGGACTCGAACGTCGAGCCGAACTTCATCATGAACATCGGCTACGGCTCGGACGAAAACCTGTTCCCGCGCTCGCCACGGCTGAGCTTCGAGGACGCATCGCAGATCCTGTAGGGGCCGAAGCCGTCGAGGCTCTTGTCATCCCGGCCGAAGCGAAGCGGAGAACCGGGCAGGCATGGAGCTCTCTTCCGACTGTCGCCCGGACAGCTGCTGACGCAGCTTCCGGGCGTCTCGCGTTTCAGGAGCGAGCGTCCGGATCACCGCTGCGGTGCGAGGGATGACCCGTGTTCCGGGCTGTCGCCGGCCAGCCCAAGAGCGGGCGCATTCGAAGGCCGCAATGGGTGGAAAGCGGACATAGGCGAGTGTGCCATGGACCTTGCCCCAACGTCCGGTCGAGGTCGCATGTGGAGCTCGCCCCAGCTGATAGCGCCGATGACGTTCAGTCCCACCACTGGACTAAGCAGAGCTCTTGATCTGCCGCCCCTTGGGCAAAGTTTAGAAGAGCAGAGAAGTGTTCTTTGTAGTAGTTGGGCGGATCGTCAGGCGTCCCAGCGCCGATGACTTCCCTTTGCGCCCCCCAAGTCGCCGGAAGTGCTCGAAGGATGTCGGTGGAGGTTAGGCCAGCCAAGACACCTGCCGCACGCTGGACCTCAGGAGCGACAAGACAGGTCACATCTGAGTAGACAGGATCGTGTTGTGGTCCAGCCGCGCATTCCTCGTTGAGGAGCTTTGATCCCTCTAATATGTCCCGCAGCGCTGCGACTTGCCCCTCCGTAAAAGACCGTCGAGCAAGCGCTAGCAGCCCGTTAGGGGCCCAATCGAGGTCCAAGGTATCTTCAGGTCCCGCTAGGTCGAACCGCAAGAGCCGCTCCAAGGCGTCGGTATCGACAGACGCTTCGCTCAGCGAGCTCTGAGATATTCTGACGATCCTTTGTTTGACAGCCATAAGCTCAGGGTGCCGTCGTATCGGCTTGCAGGGAAGCGGTGCTCATCGCTCAATCTTAGCCGTTGAAGTGCGGTCTGCAACCGGCCCTGAAGTGCACCCTTATGTCTGCAATGGGTCGGATGCGGACTGCCCCTTGGGGGCGGTTAGCGGACGTTGTTCTGAGCCTCGTATTGGCTGCCCGGCGGAATGCCGGGCTCAATAGCAATCGACAGCGACCGCCCCTCAATAAACCCGGACAGGCCATAGGCTGGGTCGAGTTCCACCCGGAAGCCCTCGTTCGGGCCCCGAACGATGCTGAGGCCCATCAACGCATTCTGGTGATTGAAACCGTCAAGCTGCATCCCGGTGACCTCGCCTAACCGGAACGTGACGACGGCATGGCCTTCAAAGACGTAGGGACCATCCGGTTTGACCGCGCGGCTTACCTTGAAGCCGTGGACGCGGAGCATGCACGTGGGTCCGGCGCGGTCGAATGCGAAGCTGGTGACCTCGGCGTCATGAAAGCGAGGAGCATGGCCGTCGAACCATTCCACAAGCTCCGGCCCACCGGGCACCGCGTTCAGCAGTTCGATATTCACAGTAGACACCCCCGTCAGAGGGCCAACCTGAATGAGCCACCCAATGTCCGCAATGGGTCGAAAGCAGTCCCTGCCTCCCGCCTTACCTAGTCCTCGTCGTCCGCCTCGTCCGGGATGACCGGCAGGTCCACCGGCGCGGCGGTCGTGCGGATCTCGCCGATCTTCGCGCCGGGGAAGGCCTCCATGATCGCCTTGACGAAGGGGTCGGCCTCGACCTCGGCGCGCTCTTCGGAGCGTTTGCGGCGGTCGATCTCGATGATGGTCTCGCCGCCGCCCTGGCCGTTGGCGGCGATCAGCCAGGTGCGGCCGGTCCATTCCCTGAGCCGGGCGGACAGCTTGCGGGCCAGGTCGATCGGCGCGCCCTGCACGCTCTCATAGGTGATGGCGCCGGGCTTGAAGGCCACGGGGCGGACGAAGCGCTGCACGTCCATCTGAAGGCCGACTTCGCGCTTCTCGCCGATCAGGGCCACGACCTGTTCGAAGGACTGGGGATCGGGCAGGGCCGGGGCCGCGACCGGGCGGGCGGCCAGCTGGGCCCCTAAACTGGCTTGGGCGCCGCCGCCTCCACCACCACCGCCGCCGCGCGGGGCCGAGCCGCCGCCGCCGACGGGGTCGCCGTCGCGCAGGGCCTTCAGAGCCTCTTCCGGTCCCGGAAGGTCGGCCGCATAGGCCAGGCGGATGATGGCCATCTCCACCGCGTCGGCGGGATTGGGCGCGCGCCGGACCTCGTCCAGCGCCTTGAGCAGCATCTGCCAGACCCGGGCCAGCGTGCCCGCCGAGATGACCGCGCCCAGCGCCGTCAGCTTCTGGGCCTGATCATTGGGCAGGCGGGTGGCGTTGGGGCCCAGCATCTTGGCCACCGAGGCGGCGTGGCAATGCTCCAGCAGGTCGTTGGTCACCTGCACCGGATCGGCGCCGTAGCCGTACAGGGTGCGGAACAGCTCCAGCGCCTCGGGCGTGCGGCCCGCCATGATGGATTCGAACAGGGCGATGGTCTGGGTGCGGTCGGCCAGACCGAGCATGTCGCGCACGATCTCGGTCTTGACCGTCTCGCCGCGCTCGCCCTGGACCAGGGCCTGATCCAGCAGGCTGAGGCCGTCGCGGACCGAGCCTTCGGCGGCGCGCGAGATCAGGGCCAGGGCCTCCTGCTCGATCTTCATGCCTTCGCGGTCGGCGACGCGGCCCAGATGCTCGACTAGGATTTCCGGCTCGACGCGGCGCAGGTCGAAGCGCTGGCAGCGGGACAGGATGGTCACCGGCACCTTGCGGATCTCGGTGGTGGCGAAGATGAATTTGGCGTGGGGCGGCGGCTCTTCCAGCGTCTTCAGCAGGGCGTTGAACGCCTGCGTCGACAGCATGTGGACCTCGTCCAGGACGTAGACCTTGTAGCGGGCCTCGACCGGCGCATAGCGGACGCTCTCCAGGATGTCGCGGATGTCGTTGACGCCGGTGTGCGACGCCGCGTCCATCTCCATCACGTCCATATGCTGGCCGGCCATGATGGCGGCGTCGTGCCGGCCATGGGCCGTCAGCTCCAGCGAGGGCCGGTCGATGACGTCGGTCTCGTTGTTCAGGGCGCGGGCGAGCAGGCGGGCCGTGGTCGTCTTGCCGACCCCCCGCACGCCGGTCAGCATGAAGGCGTGGGCGATGCGGCCGGTGGCGAAGGCGTTGGTCAGGGTGCGCACCATCGCCTCCTGGCCGATCAGGTCCTCGAAGGTGCGCGGCCGGTATTTGCGGGCCAGCACCTGATAGGCGGCGCCGTCGTTCTCATGCGCCGGCTGTTCGGCCGCGAGCGCGGGCTTCGGCGGCGAAGGCGCGGCGGCCTCGGCCAGGGCGACTTCCTTCTCGGGCTCGGGGGCCACGGGCGGAGCGCCGAACATGTCCTCGGTATTGGGGTCGCGCTCTTCCGCCGCCCCTTCCGGGGCGTCCTCGTCCCACGGGGGGCCTTCGAGACTCGGGTCGATGTCGCTCATGGGATTGTCTTAGCGTGGGCGGAGAGATTCCGGGAGGGCGGATGTGCGGCCATCCGGCCCTCGACTGGGGAACACCCGTTGTCGCCGCGAGCAGCCATGCTAGGTCTCGGACATCTATCGAGATGGGTGGGGTATCAATGTCCATAGCCTTGCGCTGCCTGGCGAGCGGTCTCCTCGCCGCCGTTCTCACCGCGACACCGGTCGCCGCGCAACAATTCCAAGCTTTTTCCAGCATCTGTCTGGACACCAGCGCCCGGCGGGACGCAGCCGACGAGATCCTGACCCAACAAAACTGGTACAAGGACAGGGGGAGAATCCAGCAGGCGGACAGCCGCAACTTCCTCGACACACAGTATTACGCCAACGTCCCGGCCGGGACGGCGGAGAATGCGGTCCCCAATCCAATGCTCGTCATGCTGGCGCATGCGGCTTCCGAGCAGGTCTTCGGCCTGGAAGGTTCGCACATTGAAACCTGCACGGTTTGGAGCCGGGCATCGACTGTGGAGGCGCTCGCGGCCAACGTCACTGAACGCCTCGGCTTCTCTCCTGTCCGTTCAGGCGAAATGCTGATCTGGCCATTTACCCTCAGCAATGGCGTCGTCGGTGATCGCACCGGAGACAGCGAGGCAGAGTTCTTGCAGCTGTTGCGTTCGCACGAAGTGCAGATCGTATCCCTGAGCAGCACGGGCGGAAGCGCCACGCTGATGCTCGACGTCAGCCGACCCAACCGCTGACCGACGGCGTTACTGTCGGAACCGGATTGTCTGGGAAAGGTGGAGACCGCGACCCGAAGGGGAATTCGTTGTGGCTGCTGCCTTCCGGCCCTGACCAGATTGGCGAAGCCTTCGCCCGCGATCTCCGATCGGGGATATGACGATTCCGGCTCGCGGATGCAAGCGCCGCCTTGCTAGAACACGGCCATGCCCCTGCCCGTCCTGAACACCTTCGCCGGCAATCCGCTCGACCGGGCGGGCGACCGGCGCAACGATCCCGAATGGCTGGTCGAGCAGGCGGCCAATCCCGAGGCGCTGGCGCTGGTCATGTGGCAGGGCAAGCCGCTGGTCGAGGACCATGCCGAGGGACCGCGCCTGCAATGGCTGGCGCTGAACCACGCCCGGGCCGTGGTCCCGGATCGCGAGGTCTTCCTCGGCCTGTGGAAATCCGCCCCGGTCTTCGCCGTCGAGGTGGAGGGGCCGGTCGATCCGACGGCCGGGCCGCTGCAGGGGCTGGGCGCCTTCCCCGAGATGCGCGAGGCGGCGGGCGTGCTGTCGGACGCCGACGCGGCCATGGCCGGACTGGCCAAGAGCCTGTTCGACTGGCGCGCGCGGCACGGCTTCTGCGCCGCCTGCGGCCAGGCCAGCGACACGGCCTCGGGCGGCTGGAAGCGCATCTGCCCGGCCTGCGGGACCGAGCATTTCCCGCGCGTCGATCCGGTCACCATCATGCTGGCGATCTACAAGGGCGGGCCGGAGCCGAAATGCCTGCTGGGCCGCCAGGCAGCCTGGCCGGAGGGCCGGATGTCGGCGCTGGCGGGGTTCCTGGAGCCCGGCGAGACCATCGAGGAAGGCTGCGCCCGCGAGATCGAGGAGGAGGCCGGCCTGACGGTGACGGCGGTCCGCTATCACTCCAGCCAGCCCTGGCCCTTCCCGTCCCAGCTGATGATCGGCCTGTTCGCCGACGTGGATTCGGACGACGCCCGGCCGGACCAGACGGAGCTGGAGGCGGTGGCCTGGCTGACACGGCAGGAGGCGGCCGACGTGCTGGCCGGCCGCCATCCCTCGATCAAGGCTCCGCCGAAGATCGCCATCGCCCGCAGCCTGCTGCAGGCCTGGGTCGACGGCGCCGACGATCAGGCCGCCTGACGGGCGCCCCGGATCGCGAAGACCTGCAGGCCGGCGAAGACCGCCACCGCCGCCGCCTGAGCCAGGACGAAGGCGACGCCGAGCCCGTTCGGCTGCAGCCAGCCCAGCACCAGGGTCATGACGCTTTCGATCACCCACAGGGCGTTGACCGCGATGACGGCCATGACCAGCGGCCGGGCCGGACGGGTCTGCAGGGCGAGCGCGGCGACGCCCAGGGCCCAGGCGACCAGGAACAGGCCGGCGGGCCGGGTGAAGGCGGGGTCCAGGCCCAGCAGGTCGTCCAGCGGGCCGGAGCCGAAGGCCAGCAGCAGGCCGGTGGCGCCGCTGGCCAGGGCGTCGAGGCCCAGAACGCGGCGCAGGAACAGGGGCGTGTTGGCGGTGGTCATGTCGTCCTCCTCGGTGTTGACGATCCGAGATTGACGGCCCCGCTCAGGCCGGTCGATTACGCGAGAGGTAATGGCCAGACCCACCTCGGAGGGATTGGATCGTCGTCATGCAGAACATCACCGACACCCCCCCGACTTCTGGCCCGACTTCTGGCCCGACCTTCGGCCACGCCCTGCGCGACTGGCGCCGCCGTCGCCGCCTGAGCCAGATGGACCTGGCCATTGAGGCCGACATCTCGACCCGCCACCTCAGCTTCCTGGAGACCGGCCGCGCGCGGCCCAGCCGGGAGATGGTGCTGAACCTGGCCGAGCGGCTGGAGGTGCCGATGCGCGAGCGCAACGCCCTGCTGAGCCTGGCCGGCTTCGCCGCCGTCCACGCCGAGCGCGCGCTGGACGCGCCCGACATGGCCGTGGCCCGGGCGGCGATCGAGCGGCTGCTGAGGGCGCACGAGCCCTACCCCGCTCTGGCCGTCGACCGCGGCTGGAACCTGGTGATGGCCAACGCCGCCGTGGGGCCGTTGCTGGCCGGCGCCGCGCCGCATCTGCTGGAGGGACCGATCAATGTGCTGCGCCTGAGCCTGCACCCCGAGGGCCTGGCGCCGCGTATCCGCAACCTGCCGGAGTGGCGGGCCCATGCGCTGGAGCGGTTGCGGGCGCAGTTCGCGGCCTCGGCCGACCCCGGCATCCTGGCGCTTCTGGACGAGCTGTGGGCCTATCCCGCGCCGCCGGGGCCGCGCGCCCACCCGGCGCCGGGCAGCGCCATCGCCACGCCGCTGGTGCTGGACGGACCGGACGGGCCGCTGTCCTTCCTGACCACGACGACGGTGTTCGGCACGCCGCTGGACGTGACCCTGTCCGAAATCGCCATCGAATCCTTCTTCCCGGCGGACGAGGCGACGGCGCGCGCCCTGGGCGGGCGGTGATTCTCCCTCCCCCGAAGTGGGGAGGGATGTCGGCGCGCCAGCGACGACAGGGTGGGGTCCGTATCCGAGCGCTCGGTTCCCCACCCGTCTCGCTTCGCGAGCCACCCTCCCCATGAGGGGAGGGAGAAGATCGGGTCAGGCCAGCTTTCGGGCCGCCTCGAGGTCCGCCGGATTGTCGACCGACAGCGGAGCCTCGTCGATCACAGCGGCCCAGATCTGCAGGCCCATTTCGAGGGCGCGGAGCTGTTCCAGCTTTTCGCGCTTCTCCAGCGGCGAGGGCGGCGCGGCGCAGAATTTCAGCAGGGCCTCGCGGCGGTAGCCGTACAGGCCGATGTGCCGCCAGACGGGGGCGTCGCCGTACAGGGTCGAGCGGGTGAAATAGAGGGCCTGACCGTGGCGCTCGCCCTCGGGCAGGGCGATGACCGCCTTGACCACGTCCGGATTGGAGCGGTCCGAGAGGTCGGCCTCGCGCGCCACCAGTGTGGCGATGTCGCAACGCGGCTCGCCGTGCAACAGGGCCGCGCAGGCGACAGCCAGGCCCGGGTCGGCGAAGGGCATGTCGCCCTGGAGATTGATCACCGCATCGTGGACGCCGTCCGGATCGATGGTCTCCAGGGCCGCCCGTATGCGGTCCGAGCCCGAAGGCAGGTCCGGATCGGTCAGGACGGCCACGCCGCCGATGGCCTCGATGGCGTCGACGATGGCCTGATCGCCCGCCGCCACGGCCACCGGCAGGCCCGACAGGGCGGCCTGCTCATAGGCGCGCACGATCATGGGCTTGCCGCCGATGTCGGCCAGCGGCTTGTCCGGCAGGCGGGTCGCCGCCATGCGAGCGGGAATCATTATCAACGGATTCATCGGTCTGCCTCGCTGCCTGCGACGCCGGACCGCCTGAAAGGTCGCTCCGGCCCGGTTGCGAAGGCCGCGCTAGCGTGTAAGAGACGCCCACGCAAGAATTCGCCCGCCGTCCAGACGGTCGGGCCCTAATGTACGGGATGCGACGAGACGCATGAGCGGCAATCTGAACGGCAACAAGATCCTGGGCGCCGCTCTGGCGACCGCCTTCGTCATCATCGGCGTGCAGCAGGTGACGGGCGCGATCTATCATACCGAAGCCCCTGAAAAGATGGGCTACTTCGTCGACGCTCCGGAAGAAGCCGCGGGCGGTCCGGCCGAAGTCGTCCTGCCGCCGGATTGGGGCACGGTCCTGCCGGCCGCCGATCTGGCCGCCGGTGAAGCCGCCTTCGCCCGCTGCCAGGCCTGCCACGACGCGCACTCGGGCGGCGCCGACAAGATCGGCCCGAATCTGTGGGGCGTCGTCGGCGGCCCGGTCATGCACCGCGCCGGCTTCGCCTATTCGGACGCCATGGCGACCCACAAGGCCGAAGCGCCGACCTGGGGCTATGACCAGCTGGACCAGTTCATCACCGCGCCGGGCCGCTACGTTCCGGGCACCAAGATGTCGTTCGCGGGCATCCGCGACCAGCAGACCCGCATCAACCTGATCGCCTGGCTGCGCTCGCAAGGCTCGGGCGGCTTCGCCATCCCGGCGCCGGACCCCGCGCGTCAGCCCGGCGCGGCTCCCGCCGCCGCTCCGGCGGAAGGCGCGGCTCCGGCTGAAGGCGCCGCCGCCACCGAGGGCGCGGCTCCGGCCGCCCCGGGCGCCGCTCCGGCGACGACCCAGGCCACGCCGGCGGCTCCGCCCGCCGCGACCAGCCCGGCCCAGGCCAACCACTAGGCTCGGTCACAGATACGGAAAGGCCCCGCCGGCGACGGCGGGGCCTTTTTCGTTCTGGCCCGCTATCGTCATCCCGGCGAAGGCCGGAACCCGGCGGCGCGCGAAAGCACGAACCTGTGGGGAGCTCGAATATCGGCGACAGCGAGCTTCGTTGACGGCTGATGGTGTTTCGCCGCAGTCGCGGCGCCGCTGGGTCCCGGGGTTCGCTTCGCGCCCCCGGGATGACGATAGCAACGGAGTTGTGGCTCAGAGCCTGCGGAAGCGCGGCGCCTTGAAGCCCTCGGCGGCGTAGCGGGCTTCCGCCTCGGCCAGCGGCTCGATGACCACCGCGCCGTGGTGGCCGGTGGCGTGCAGGACGCGGTCGGCGTCGATCAGGATCGCCGAATGGCCGTTCCACGGCCCCATGTCGTCATGCAGCCAGATCACCAGGTCGCCGCGACGGGCCTGCGCGCGCGGCGTCTCGGCGCCCAGCTCGACCTGCTGGTCCGGATAGCGCGGCGCGGCGCGGCCGCAGGCGTAGAGCGCCTGCTGGATCAGGCCCGCGCAGTCGGTGCCGCGCGAGGAGCGGCCGCCGGGAACGTGCGGCACGCCGAGCAGGCGTTCGGCCACGGCGACGGGATCGGTCTCGAACGCGCCGACAGGCTGGAAACTGGGGTCTTCGCCCTCGAGGACGAGGGCGTTCAGCGGCAGGGCGGCGTCGACCGCGGCCACCCGGGCGCGGGCCAGGGGCGCGCCCTCGGTCAGGTTGGAGGCCTTGACCCAGCCGACCACGCCGTCGCGGCGGGCGCGGCCCCACAGGCGGTCGCCGTCGGCGTCGAGGATGTCGAAGACCTCGCCGAAGACCAGCTGGTCGATGCGGGATCCGGTTTCGCCATGGATGTCGGCCACCGGGGCGGTGCAGCGCATCGCCCGGGTCGCGCGGTAGGCCGCGGCGCGGACCACGCCTTCCAGCGCCTGCTCGGCCAGATCGGGCCGGGCCAGGGTGGTGCGGGGGTCCAGAATGTCGGCGGCAGCGGTCAAACGAAGCTCGTCTGGTTGAGCCGGTGTTGTAGCGCGCGGTGGTGGAAGGGCCGTTAACGGGAGGAAGTTAGGCAGCAGGCAGTAGGCAGTAGGCAGTAGGCGGTAGATCGCAGCCGGGCGGCTGGGAGAGCAATCCTCCCTGTTGCCTACTGCCTACTGCCTCACCGCGAAGCGGCGCTTCAGCATCTCGAACGACGCCCGCAGGCCTTGCGCCTCGCCGCCCTCGGGCCAGCCGGGGCGGGCGCGGGGGTTCCAGGCGAAGATGTCCATGTGCGCCCAGGCGCCGGTCTCGGGGGCGAACTTCTGCAGGAACAGGGCCGCGCAGACCGAGCCGGCCTGCGCCCAGGCGGAGGAATCGTTCTTCAGGTCGGCGATCTCGGTCTCCAGCGCCGACCGGTAGCCGGCCCACAGCGGCATGCGCCACAGCGGGTCGCCCACGGCGGCGGCGGCGGCCAGCATGTCGGCGGCCAGGGCCTCGTCGTCGGTATACAGCGGCGGCAGCTCCGGTCCCAGCGCCATCCGCGCGGCGCCGGTCAGGGTGGCGAAGTCCAGCGTCAGGTCGGGGTTGTGCTCCGCCGCCCGGGCCAGGACGTCGGCGAGGATCAGCCGGCCCTCGGCGTCCGTATTGCCGATCTCGATGGTCAGGCCCTTGCGGCTGGACAGGACGTCGCCGGGGCGGAAGGCGTCGCCCGACACCGCGTTCTCGACGGCGGCGACCAGCACCACCAGCCGCACCGGCAGCCCGGCCTGCATGATCAGGCGGCCGAGCGCCAGCACATGGGCCGATCCGCCCATGTCCTTCTTCATGTTGCGCATGCCCGCGGCGGGCTTGAGGTCCAGTCCGCCGGTGTCGAAGACGACGCCCTTGCCGACCAGGGCCACCAAGGGCAGGCCGGTCTGGTCCAGGTTCCAGCCGATCTCGATGACCCGGGGCGCGCGGTGCGGGGCGGCGGCGCGGCCGACGGCGTGGACGGCGGGGTAGTTCTCTTCCAGCAGGGCGTCGCCGGTGATGACCGACAGGGCCGCGCCGTGGGCCTCGGCGATCTCGCGGGCGATGGTCTCGATCTGCAGGGGGCCCATGTCGCCGGCGGGGGTGTCGACCATCTCGCGGGCCAGGGCGCAGGCGGAGGCGATGTTCAGCAGGGGCTGCACGTCCACGCCGGGGGCGGCCAGACGCGGGCCCTGGGCGGGACGGCTCTTGTAGCGGTCGAAGCGATAGGCTCCCAGGGCGAAGGCCAGGGCCGCCTGCGAGGCCGCCTCCCCGTCCACGCCGTCCAGCCGCCACAGGCCGGCGGGCAGTCTGGCCGCCAGCCCCCGGGCGGCCATGGGATCGAAGCGGTCGCCGGCGCCGAACAGGGCGCCCGCCACGGCGCCGTCCGCGCCGGGCAGGACCAGCAGCTGGCCGGCCTTGCCGGTGAAGTCATTGGCGGCGGCCCAGGCCGCCTCGGCGCCGCCCAGAACCGCGTCCTTGCCGACCACGCGGACCGGAAGCGCGCCCGTGGCGTCGGCAGTCAGCACATCGGGATGGAGAACGGACATGGAGTCGGCCTTTGTTAACCAGCAGTTGACGCGGAGGGCCGATTCTATGGCCGACCTTTCCGGAGCGCCTTCTCATGTCGCGCACGACCGCCTGTATCGCAACCGTCGTCCTGTTCACCGCCCTCGCCGCCCCGGCGCTGGCGCAGGTCACGCCTGTGCCTCAACAGGCCGCCGAGCCCGCGCCGCCGCGCACGCCCGCGACCGCCGAGGTGCGCGCCGCCTATGAGCGGGCCGACGCCCTGTCGCGGTCGGTGTTCTGGACCCAGGAGGCCGAGATCACGCCGCTGGATCCGGTCGCCGGAGTGAAGGCCTCGCAGGCGCTGCGCGAACTGGGCCGCCACGACCAGGCCGCCGACATCGCCCAGCGCGTGCTGCTGGTCCAGCCGGGCAACTACGACGCCATGCTGGAGCTGGGGCGGGCCCATATCGCGCGCGGCCAGGCCTTCTACGGCATCCTGGCGCTGGAGCGGGCCCGCGACATGAAGCCCGACGACTGGCACCCCTGGTCGCTGCTGGGCACGGCCTATGAGCAGGTGCGCCGGACCGACGACGCGCGCGCCTCCTGGGCCCAGGCCCTGGCCCTGTCGCCCGAGAATCCCGACGTGCTGACCAATATGGCCGTCTCGGCCATGACGCGCGGCGACAACGCCTCCGCCGAGCCCCTGCTGCGCCGCGCCGCCGCCCAGCCGGGCGCCTCGCTGAAGGTGCGGCTGAACTTGGCGCTGGCCCTGGGTCTGAACGGGAAGATGGGCGAGGCGGAGCAGATCCTGCGCCGCGACCTGCCGCCGGACCAGGCCGACAGCAACCTGGCCTGGCTGAACGCCCGCAACGCCGCGGGCTCGCAACAGGCCGCCGCCCGCACCTGGACCTCGCTGCAAGGTAGCTGAGGGGCGGTTGATCCCCTACATTGGGTTCCATGATCGACGAGCTCTACAGCACGCGCATCCTGACGCTGGCGGCCAACCTGCCGCACAGCGGCCGCCTGCCCGCGCCGGAAGGCACGGGCGAGCGGGTCGCCAAGCTGTGCGGATCGAAGGCCGTCGTGGACGTGACGCTGGACGCCGAGGGCCGCATCGCGACCTTCGCTCAGGACGTGAAGGCCTGCGCCCTGGGCCAGGCCGCCGCGGGCGTGCTGGGCGAGGCGGTGATCGGCGCGACGGCGAATGAGCTGTCCGCCGCCCGCGACGCCATGCTGGCCATGCTGAAATCCGGCGGCGAAGGCCCCGAGGGCCGGTTCGAGGGCCTGCGCGCCCTGAAACAGGTCGCCGACTACCCGGCCCGCCACGCCTCCACCATGGTCGCCATCGAGGCGACGCTGGACGCCGTCCGCGAGGCGCTGGAGCGCAAGGCTCCGGACACCCGAACTCGCCTCGCCGGCTAGGCGGTTGCTCCTTTATCTTTGGCCTATCGCGCGGTCGCGCTACTTGAGGCCAGGCCCTTCACGGGGGATAAGCGCGGCGACATGGCTTCCGGCGGAACTCTCTACGAACGCGGCGTCCGATTGGCCCATCGCGGGTACAAGGTGACGCTGTCGCCCCTGATCGGGCAGCAATGCCGGTTCCGGCCGACCTGCTCCGACTACGGGCGGGACGCGCTGATCCAGCACGGACCGCTCAAGGGGGGATGGCTCACGGTCAGACGCCTCTGTAAATGCCACCCCTTCAGCGGCATGGACTGGACCTATGATCCGGTGCCTCCGCCGCCCGAAAAGACAGACCGATGATCGAACTCAAATTCCCCGACGGCGCCAGCCGACAGTTTCCCGCCGATGCGACGGGCCGTGACGTGGCGGCCTCCATCTCCCCGTCCCTGGCCAAGCGCGCGGCGCTGGTCGAGATCAACGGCCAGCAGTGGGACGTGGACCGTCCGCTGGAAGTCGGCGGCGACTTCAAGCTGATCATGCGTGACGATCCCGACGCGCTGGAGACCATCCGCCACGACGCCGCGCACATCCTGGCGCAGGCCGTGCAGGAGCTGTTCCCCGGCACCCAGGTCACCATCGGCCCGGCCATCGAGGACGGCTTCTATTATGACTTCTTCCGCGAAGAGCCGTTCTCGACGGACGACTTCGCCGCGATCGAGAAGCGGATGGCCGAGATCGTCGACCGCGACGAGAAGCTGGTTCGCGAGGTCTGGAACCGCGACGAGGCCATCGCGATGTTCGAGGCCAAGGGCGAGAGCTTCAAGGCCGAGCTGATCCGCGACCTGCCCGCCAGCGAGACGATCACCGTCTACCGGACGGGAACCTGGGCGGACCTGTGCCGCGGACCGCACTTCCCCTCGACGAAGTTCGTGGGCAAGGCCTTCAAGCTGACCAAGCTGGCCGGCGCCTACTGGCGCGGCGACCACCGCAATCCGCAGCTGCAGCGCATCTACGCCACGGCCTGGGCCAGCCAGGCCGACCTGGACGCCTATCTGCTGCGCGTCGAGGAGGCCGAGAAGCGCGACCACCGCAAGCTGGGCCGCGCCATGGAGCTCTTCCACATGCAGGAAGAGGGCCGGGGCATGGTCTTCTGGCACCCCAAGGGCTGGGTGCTGTGGCAGGTCATCGAGGCCTATATGCGCCGCCGGCTGGACGCCGCCGGCTATGTCGAGGTCAAGACGCCCCAGGTGCTGGACCGCACCTTCTGGGAGAAGTCGGGCCATTGGGAGAAATACCGCCCCAACATGTTCGTCTGCGAGACGGTCGAGGGCGAGACCCTCAGCCTGAAGCCGATGAACTGCCCGGGCCACGTGCAGATCTTCGGCATCGGCCAGCGGTCCTACCGTGAGCTGCCGCTGCGCATGGCCGAGTTCGGCGCCTGCCACCGCTATGAGCCGTCGGGCGCCCTGCACGGCCTGATGCGCGTGCGCGGCTTCACCCAGGACGACGCCCACATCTTCTGCCGCGAGGACCAGATCGTCGAGGAGACGGAGCGCTTCATCCGCCTGACGAAGATGATCCACGCCGACCTGGGCATGGAGACGGCCTACATCAACCTGGCCACCCGCCCCGAGATCCGCGCCGGGTCGGACGCGTTCTGGGACAAGGCCGAGGGCATGCTGGCCGAGGCCGCCAAGGCCGCGGGCGTCGATCCGGTCATCGCCGAAGGCGACGGCGCCTTCTACGCGCCCAAGCTGGACTTCGTGGTCAAGGACGCCATCGGGCGCGAGTGGACCTGCGGCACGCTGCAGCTGGACTACGTCCTGCCCGAGCGGCTGGACGCGACCTACATCGGCGAGGACGGCCAGAAGCATCGGCCGGTCATGCTGCACCGCGCGATCCTGGGCTCGTTCGAGCGCTTCATCGGCATCATGATCGAGAACTACGCCGGGGCCTTCCCGCTGTGGCTGGCGCCGACGCAGGCGGTGGTGGCGACCATCGTCTCGGACGCCGACAGCTACGCCGAAGAGGTGGTGGCGAAGTTCAAGGCCGCCGGGCTGCGGACCGAGATCGACCTGCGCAACGAGAAGGTCGGCTACAAGGTGCGTGAGCACTCGGTCGGCAAGGTCCCGGTCATCGCCGTGGTCGGCAAGAAGGAAGCCGAAGAGGGCATGGTCGCCCTGCGCCGCCTCGGCTCGCAGGCCCAGGAACTGGTCACCGTCGAGGAAGCCATCCGCATGCTGACGGAAGAGGCGACGCCGCCGGATCTGCGGCAGGGCTGACACACGCTTGACGTGCATGGATGATCGGATTTAATTCCGCTCATCCCCGCGAAGGCGGGGACCCAGGTTTTAGCCGCGGTCTCCGCCTTTGGCCTTTTTCACCTACATCGTCGCCAGCAAGCGGAACGGCACCCTCTATACGGGATCGACCGACAACCTGCTGGTGCGCATCACGCAGCATCGAGACAAGATGCGACCGGAGAGCTTCACGGCGAGATACGGCGTCGCCCGGCTTGTCTGGTATGAGGTCTACGAGAGCCGCGCCGGCGCATTCCGGCGCGAGCGCCAGATCAAGAAATGGAATCGGCTGTGGAAGCTGAGGCTCATCGAAGAGATGAACCCCGGCTGGCACGACCTGTTCGACCGGCTGCGCGCTTAGCTCAAGCCTGGGTCCCCGCCTTCGCGGGGATGAGCGGAGGTGGGTGCGGTTCTCAGGCTCAGAGCAGCCGCTTGCGCATGGCCTGGGAGAGCATGTCGATCAGGGTCACCGCCACGACGATGATGATCGCGATGGTCGAGACCTTGGAATATTCGAACGCCTGCAGGCTTTCGAACAGGGTCTGGCCGATGCCGCCGGCGCCGATCAGGCCCAGCACGGTGGCCGCGCGGCTGTTCGATTCGAAACGGTAGAGGGCGAAGGAGGTCCACAGCGGGGCCACCTGCGGGATGACGCCCCAGGCGATCTCGTGCAGGCCGCCCGCGCCGGTCGCCTTGACGCCCTCGATGGGCCCCTTGTCGATCGACTCGACCGCTTCCGAGAACAGCTTGGCCAGCACGCCGGCGGTGTTCAGGGCGATGGCCAGCACCCCGGCCAGCGGGCCCAGGCCCACGGCGACGATGAACAGGGTGGCGACCACCAGGTCGGGCACCGAGCGCAGCAGGTCCATCACGCGGCGCACCGGCCAGACCAACCAGGCCGGCGACAGGTTGCGCGACGCCATGAGGCTGAGCGGGATGGCGATGAAGACCGCCAGGAAGGTGCCCCATAGGGCGATCTGAACCGTCAGCCACATCTGGCCGACCAGCATGCGCCACTGGCTGAAGTCCGGGCTAAGGAAGGCCTGGCCGTATTTCTGCATCTTCTCCGGGCTGGAGAAGAGGTTGCCGATATTGGGCAGGCCGACGTGGCCGACCGCCGCCAGCAGGATGATGGCGAAGCCGCCCCACAGCAGGATGTCCAGCGACCAGGCGGCCATGGACTTCTTCGGCGGCGCCGGAACCACGGCCGGATCGCTCGGCGCGGGAGCCCGCTTGGGCAGGACGTTCAGACCGATGGCCAGCAGCACCAGGACGCCGATCAGGGCGAACGGCCCCCAGCGGGTGATCTGATCCTTCCTGGACGGCGGCGCGACCTCGGGCGGACGGCCCTCACGACGGGCCTGGTCGGCCTTCATCTCGCGGATGGGGTCCAGGTAGCTATTGTCGGCGGCGCGGAACTGGGAATAGTTCAGCTTGGTCATCACCGCGCGCTGTTGCTCGACGTCGGGGCCGTAGCCCTGGCCGTAGGTGACGAAGAACTGACGAATCTTGGCCTTCACGTCGGCGGGAAGGTCGCCGCGGATCAGGATGCCCGATTCCGGGATCGGCGGGGACTGCCAGATGACCTCGATCTGGTCGGCGATGGCCGGGTTCTCGCGGCGCAGGAAGACGGTGTTGACCGAGTTGGAGGTCGCCACGTCGACCAGGCCGTTGGCCACGGCGAAGGAGTTGGCCTGGTGGCTGGCAGAGCGGACGGTGGCGAAGCAGGCCGACGGCGTGATGTTCCGCGGGCTGAAGAAATAGGTCATCGGCGCCAGGGTGCCCGACGTCGACTGGGCGTCGCCGATGCCGAAGTCGTAGCGCTTTCCGCAACGCTCGACGTCGGCGAGCGTGATGCCCGAGCCCTTCTTCACGATCAGGGACGAGGTGTAGGAATCCTTGCCCTCGATATCGACGGTGCGGGCGATGACCTCGGCGCCGGCGCGGTCGATCGCCTGGACGGCCGGCAGGGCCGAGAACCAGCCGATCTGGGCCTGGTCGGCGCTCATGGCCTCGACCAGCACGCTGTAGTTCGAGCCGAAGATGGGCTCGACCGGAATGCCGACCGCGCGTTCCAGATCGTCCAGCAGCGGCTGCCACATCGGGCCGGACGAGGCCTGGCCTTCCGCCGACAGGATGGTGAAGACCAGTTTGGTCGGGCGCTCGGCCCGGGTCTGGGCGGCGGCGGGGACCGAGGTCAGTCCGAGGACGACGACGGCGAGCGCCAGGACGGCGGCGAAGACGGTACGAAGGCGGCTCATGCCCATGGCTTTCCGGAACGCGCCCGAACGGGCGGCGGTTGTGGTCTTGAGGGGGTTCACGGCTGAACCTCGCGTTTCGCCCGCAGGCGTTGCAGTTCCTGCTCGGCCTCGGCGACGCCGGCGGCGTTGCGCTCGGCGCGGGCGGCGATCAGCCGCTGGTCGGCCATCATTTCCCGCACGGGGTCCAGATAGTCGTCGTCAGCGGCGTTGAAGCGTGAATAGCGCAGTCCGGCCAGCACGCGGCGCTGGCGCTCGGCCTCGACCCCGGCGCCCTGGCCGTAGGTCAGGAAGAAGCTGCGGATTTTTTCCTTCAGCGCCGGGTCCAGGTCCTCGCGCACCACAATCCCGCCCTCGGGGATCGGCGGCGACTGCCAGATGACCTGGATCTGCTCGGCGAGGGTCGGGTTCTGGCCCTGCAGGGCCGCGCCGCTGACGGTGTTGGAGGTCGCCACGTCCAGCACGCCGGAGGCGACCTCGAAGGCGTTGCGCTCATGGTTGGCCGAGCGGACGCTGCTGAAGCAGCGCTCCGGATCGATGCCGCGCGGCGTGAACAGATAGGTCAGCGGGGCCAGGGTGCCCGAGGTCGACTGGGCGTCGCCGATGCCGAAGCTGTAGCGCCGCCCGCAGGCCATGACGCCGTCCAGGGTGATGCCCGAACCCGTCTTGACGATCAGGGTGGCGCGATAGTTGTCCTGGCCCTGCTGGTTGACGGTGCGCGCGATCAGTTCGGCGTTCGCGTCATCGATGGCGTCGATCGCGGGCTGGGCCGAGAACCAGCCGGCCTGGACCTCGCCCCGCTTCATGTCCTCGACCAGGGCGGCGTAGGTCGAGGCGAACTGCGGCTTCACCGGCGCGCCGACGGCCTTGGACATGTCGTCCAGCAGAGGCTGCCACAGGGGGCCGGCGGACGCCTGGCCCTGGGCGGAGAGGATGGAGAAGGTCACGGTCTCGGCCGGCTTGCCGGACGCGCCGTTCCGCTCGCCGCAGCCGGCCAGAGCCACGCCGGTCAGGCCCAGCGCGGCGACGGCGAGAGCGCCGATCCCGGAACGGCGAGCCCAGCCGGAAAGGATCATGCCTTGGTTTCCCAGAAGGCGTCCTCGAACTCCGGGCCGTAGATTTCGATCAGGCGGGCCGTGTCCAGACCGGTCGACGGGCCGTCGTAGACGATCTTGCCGCCCTGCAGGGCGATGACGCGGTCGCAATAGCGGATGGCGTAGTCGACCTGGTGCAGGGTGACGATGACGCCCATGCCGTCGCGCTGGTTCAGCTCGACCAGCAGCTCCATGACCTTGCGGGCGGAGACGGGATCCAGCGAGGCGACGGGTTCGTCGGCCAGGATGGCCTTCGCGCCCTGCACGATGGCGCGGGCGATGGCGCCGCGCTGCTGCTGCCCGCCGGACAGGGTGTTGGCGCGCTGGGCCGCATAGTCGGACACGCCGACGCGGTGCAGGGCGGCCATGGCGAGTTCCTTGTCCGCGCCCGGCCAGGCGCCGAACAGGCCGCGCCAGCCCGGAACGCGGCCGAGCGCGCCCAGCATGACGTTGGAGAACAGCGACAGGCGGCCGACCAGATT
The DNA here is from genome assembly GCF_058790835.1 of Brevundimonas sp. EU05-FHT14B11. Taxonomy (NCBI): domain Bacteria; kingdom Pseudomonadati; phylum Pseudomonadota; class Alphaproteobacteria; order Caulobacterales; family Caulobacteraceae; genus Brevundimonas; species Brevundimonas sp. EU05-FHT14B11. Next base: position 14,567 of record NZ_JBYTCY010000004.1, on the reverse strand, counting down.
GAACTGCTGGAAGATCATGCCCAGCTTCTGGCGCGCGGCGCGGACCTGACCGGTCACGCGGCCGTTCTTCTGAACCACCTCGCCGAAGACGGTGATGGTGCCCTTACCGCCGTCGATCGACTGCAGGCCGGTGATCGAGCGCAGCAGGGTCGACTTGCCGGAGCCGGACGGGCCGATCAGGGCGACCATCTCGCCGGCGCCGACCTCGACGGAGACGCCGTTCAACGCCTTCCGGGCGCCGAAGGTTTTGGACACGTCCTTGACGGACGCGACAGCGGCGGGAGCTGAGGTCATGAGCACGCGAATTTGCGGTTGCAAGGGCGCGCCGCATGGCCCGACAGGGCCCGCGAGGCAAGTCTTAATGGCACGTCCGCGACGATTTCGTCCAGCGGAACGGCGCCGCGGGCACGCCCTGCCCTACTGCGCCGTCCGCACCTCGACCGGCAGGCCGAGGGCCTCCAGTTGGGGCCGGACGGTCGCCGCATCGCCCACGACCACCCAGACGAAGGGCGCTTCCCCCAGAAGGCGGCGGGCCTCGGCGTCCAGCGCGGCCTGGTCCAGCCCCTGATAGCGAGGCGCCAGGGTGGTCCAGTAGTCGTCAGGACGGCCGTAGAGGGCGTTCGAGCGCAGGGCGCCCAGCAGGGCCGCCGAGGTCTCGAACTGGCCCGGGATCTGGCGGACGTTGGCGTTGACGATCCGCTCGCGCTCGGCGGCGGTGACGCCCCGGTCGGACAGGAAGGCGCGGTACTGATCGATCAGGACCTGCACCGACTCGCCCGTGCGGTTCGACTGGACGGGGGCGGAGATGATGTAGGGCACCTGCTGTTCCAGCCCGGCGGCGGAGCCGCCCAGGCCGTAGGACCACCCGCGCGTCTCGCGGATGTCCTGGTTGATGCGCGACAGGAAGCCGCTGCCGATCGCCTCGTTGGCGGCGGTGAAGACCACCCGGTCCTGGTGGCCGGTCGTCGGCAGGACCATGGCGCCGAGGATGATCGACTGGGGCGACTGGGGCCGGTCGACCAGGATGATGCGCGGCTGGGCCGTCGGGACGGCGGCGGCGAAATTCTTCTCGCCGCGGGCCGAAGCCGGCGGCGCCCACTGACCGAGATGGGCTTCCAGAAGGGCGGCGACCTCCGACAGGGGCTTGTCGGAAACGACGAAGATCTGGGCCAGGTCGGGGCGGATCCAGCGGGCATGGAAGGCCTGCAGATCCTCGCGGCTGATCGCGCCGACGCTCTCGGGCGAGCCGAGGCCGGTCATCGGGCGGCCGTAGGGATGGTCGGCGCCGAAGACCAGGGCGGGCCAGGCGCGCCCGGCCATGCCGTTGGGCGAGCTGCGCTCCTGGGCGATCTGGGCCAGTTGCTGGGTCCGGCGGCGCTCGATATCGCCCGGGCGGAAGGCCGGACGGCGGATGATGTCGCCCATCAGGGCCAGGGCCGGGTCCAGATTGGCGGTCGGCGACATCAGGCTGATGACCGTGCGGTCCATCGACGCGCCGGCGCTGATGCTGGCGCCCAGCTGTTCCTCGCGCTCGGCGATCTGGGCGGCGTCACGGTCGCCGGCGGCTTCCTTCAGCAGGCCCAGCATCAGGGTCTGGGCGCCCAGTTCATCGGCCGGATCGGCGGCCAGGCCGGCGTTGAACTCAACCGCCACGCGGGTGATCGGCACCGTGGTCGAGCGGGCGTAGACGACCTCCATCCCGTTCGACAGGCGCAGGCGTTCGGTGGCCGGGAAGACCAGCGGGCGCATCTCGCCGACAGGCGGCATGGGCGCGCGCGGGGTGATCGTCAGAGGGGCGGCGGGCGCCGGGGCCGGACGGTTGTCGGCGGCCTCGGCATAGGCTTCGCGCTCGCCCGGCTCGACGCGGACGGCCAGCACCGGACGGGTCAGCCAGCGCTGCATGGCCGCCTTGACCGAGGCGGGCGTCACCGCGCCGTAGGCGGCCAGCTGACGACGGTAGAAGCCGGGATCATTGGCGTAGAGCTCGCCTTCGGCCAGGGTCACCGCCTTGCCGCCGAAACCGCCGGTCGGCTCAAGCGCCTGCAGCACCCCGGCGATGCGGCGGGTCACGGCGCGCTCGACCTCGGCCTGGGTCGGGCCGCTGGCGATATAGTCGGCCAGCAGCTGGTCCAGCCGCGCCGAGACGGCGTCCGCGTCGCCGCCCGCCTTCACGTTCACATCGATGTCGATCATGCCCAGCCGCTGGAACGGCTGATAGGAGGCGCTGACCGAGGTCGCCGTCTCGTCGCCGCGCACCAGGGCGTTGTCCAGGCGCGAGCTGGCCAGGCCGCCGAACACGCTGGCGGCGATGTCCAGGGCCGCCGCCTCGTCGGACACCAGGCCGGGGACCACCCAGTTGCGCGACAGCTGGGTGTTGGGCACGCGGTCGTGCAGCACCTTGTCGACGCGCGCCGCCAGGGTGGGGATGTCGGCCTGGGCCGGTTCGTTCACCGCGCCGCGGGGGATGTGGCCGAAGTATTTCTCGACCAGCGGCCGCGCGGTCGCCGTGTCGATGTCGCCCGCCAGCACCAGGACGGCGTTGTTGGGGCCGTAGTTGTCGCGGTGCCACTGGCGCAGGTCTTCCAGGCTGGCGGCGTCCAGGTCGGCCATCGAGCCGATGGTCGAGTGGCGATAGGGGTGCCCCTCGGGGAAGAGGGTCTCCAGCACCGTGTAATAAACGAGGCCGTAGGGCTGGTTGTCGCCCTGGCGCTTCTCGTTCTGGACCACGCCGCGCTGGTTATCGAGCCGCTCCTGGCTGAGCGCGCCCAGCAGATGCCCCATCCGGTCGCTCTCCATGTAGAGCGCCTGGTCCACCGCCGAGGTCGGCACGGTCTGGAAGAAGTTGGTGCGGTCGAACCAGGTGGTGCCGTTCCAGTCTGTGGCGCCCATGGCCCGCAGGGGCTCCATCAGGCCCCCGGGCACGTTCTCGGTCGGATTGAACAGGCCGATGTGCTCGAACAGGTGGGCATAGCCGGTCTGGCCCGCCGGCTCGTCCTTGGAGCCGACGTTGTACCAGGCGTGGATGGCCACAACCGGCGCCTTGCGGTCGGTGTGGACGACGACCCTCAGGCCGTTGTCGAGGGTGAACTCTTCGAAGGGGATGTCGACGCTGCGGGCCAGTTCGGAGGCCGGAACCTGGGCGAAGGCCTGCCACGGCGTGACGGCGAGAAAGACGGCGGCGAGAAGAGCGGCGCGGCGCATGGAACAGTCCCCCGAATGATATGCGGAGGGGACGGTATCAGCGCTCCGCGGCGCGGCAAGTTACGGCTGAGTCATGCCGGGCGGCCAAGCTCGTTCCGCACGCGGACAAATCCCGAGCAAGATCAACGCCCGCCTAGAAAAAACCTCTTTACATGACAGTCGTATGACCTCATATCGCGCCTTCCGGCGGACCCCGTAGGTCTAACGTTGCGCTGCTAACGCCGGTCTGGGTTTAACAATTACAGGGGTTTACGTGAATTGCGCACGTATCCATTTCCCCTGGACCTGGTCCGCGAGCGGTCCCCTGAACGTCCCGTCGCCCTCGTGCGACCGCGTTCGGTTTCCGTAGCGGCGCGCTGGTTCCAGGACAATCTGAACGCTGACGTCTTCTATGCGGTGAAGGCGAACCCTTCGCGCTGGGTCATCGAGACCCTGATCGAGTCGGGCGTCACCGCCTTCGACGTGGCTTCCATCGGCGAGATCGAGCTGGTTCGCTCGGTGAGCGTCGACGCACGCCTGGCCTTCATGCACCCGGTCAAGAGCCGCGGCGCGATCACCAAGGCCTATTTCGACCACGGCGTCCGCACCTTCTCGCTCGACAGCCATGACGAGCTGCAGAAGATCATCGAATCCACCGGCGGCGCGACCGACCTGAACCTGCTGGTTCGCATGGCGGTCTCGGCGGACGGCGCGGCCTATTCCCTGTCGGGCAAGTTCGGCGTCTCGCCGGACCAGGCCCCGTCCCTGCTGCTGGCCACCCGCCAGGCGGTGAAGGACGGCCTGATGGGCGTCTGCTTCCACGTCGGATCGCAATGCATGCGCCCGTCCGCCTATGAGGCCGCCATGGCCCAGGTCGGCCGCGCCATCAGCCGCGCCGGCGTATTCGTGGACATCGTCGATGTCGGCGGCGGCTTCCCCTCGGTCTATCCGGGCATGGTCCCGCCGGACATGAGCGAATACGCCGACGCCATCCACCGCGGCTTCCGCGAGATGCCCGTGTCGGAAACGACCGAGCTGTGGTGCGAGCCGGGCCGGTCGCTGGTCGCCGAATCCTCGTCGGTCCTGTGCCGCGTGGACCTGCGCAAGGGCGACGCCCTGTATCTGAACGACGGGTCGTACGGCTCGCTGTTCGACGCCACCCACTCGCGCTGGCCCTTCCCGACCAAGCTGGTCCGGGACGGAGACGCCTCGTCTGACCTGAAGCCCTTCCGCTTCTACGGCCCGACCTGCGATTCCATCGACCACATGCCGGGCCCGTTCTGGCTGCCGGCCGATGTGCAGGAAGGCGATTTCATCGAGATCGGCATGCTCGGCGCCTATGGCGTCGCCATGACGACCGGCTTCAATGGCTATGGCGAGCATGACATCGCCGCGGTCGAGGACGCCCCGATGGCCTCGCTCTACGGCCTGGCGCCGCGCTCCATCCCGACCGTGCGCACCTCGGCGGAAGAGCAGGCCCGCAAGATCGTCCGCCTGTCGCGCCCGAAGGGCAAGGCGGGCCAGCGGAAGAAGCAACGGCGCTAAACCGTCGCTTTTGCGTTGTAACAAGCAGCGGCCCGTCGCTCCGTCCGGGCCGCTGTTCTCTTTTGACGACGGGCGCTCAAATCAAAGGGAAACCCTTGCAATGAACGCTCCCGTTCAATCGAACCAAAAAGCCCAACTGCTCCAGAACACGGTCGAGCACGTCGACATCACCTCGTTCGACGCCCGTCCGATCATCGACAGCATGCGCAAGATGTCGTTCTCGTCGCGCGACACCGCCCGCGCCGCCGACATCTTCAACATGGCCATCGAGGACAAGGACTGCTCGCCGTGGCTGATCCTGGCCGGCTCGACCTCGGCCGGCGGCTGCATGCACGTGTACCGCGACATGGTGAAGTTCGGCATGATCGACGCCGTGGTCGCCACCGGCGCCTCGATCGTCGACATGGATTTCTTCGAGGCCCTGGGCTTCAAGCACTACCAGGCCGCCGGCGAGGTGGACGACAACGTCCTGCGCGACAACTACATCGACCGGATCTACGACACCTACATCGACGAGGAAGAGCTTCAGGCGTGTGACCACACCATCCTGGAGATCTGCAACCGTCTGGAGCCGCGCGGCTATTCCTCGCGCGAGTTCATCTGGGAAATGGGCAAGTGGCTGTCGGAAGGCAACGCCAAGAAGCCCGGCTCGCTGATCCAGACCGCCTATGAAGAGGGCGTGCCGATCTTCTGCCCGGCCTTCGTGGACTCCTCGGCCGGCTTCGGCCTGGTCAAGCACCAGAAGGAGCGGATCGCCGAGGGCAAGCCCTATCTGATGATCGACGCGGTGGCGGACTTCCGCGAACTGACCGACATCAAGATCGCCGCGGGCGTCACCGGCCTGTTCATGGTCGGCGGCGGGGTGCCCAAGAACTTCGCCCAGGACACGGTCGTCTGCGCCGAGATCCTCGGCATCGAGGCCGAGATGCACCGCTATGCGGTCCAGATCACGGTCGCCGACGTCCGCGACGGCGCCTGCTCGTCCTCGACGCTCAAGGAAGCCGCCTCGTGGGGCAAGGTGCAGACCACGCACGAGCAGATGGTCTTCGCCGAAGCCACCACCGTCGTGCCGCTGATCGGCTCGGACGCCTATCACCGCGGGACCTGGAAGAACCGCGACAAGCGCCGCTGGAACAAGCTGTTCGGGAAGTAAGACCGCTTGGGTCGAACCCATGAGAGGGGCCGGAGCGATCCGGCCCCTTTTTCATGTCTGCCGTCAGCGGCCGACCGGCACTTGGGCGACGGCGGTCATGATCGCATCGTTCATCACCTTGTCGTCCAGGCAGCCGTAATCCAGGCCCCGGCGAATGGCCCCGAACGCGCCGCTCCAGGTGATGACCGCACCGCCGTTGTCGGTGAGGTAGTTCTCGCACTCCTCGCCCGCGAAGGACGACGACAGCTGTTCGGTCTCGGGGCGATAGGGGACGAGCGCGTCCCGGAGACGGATATAGGTCCCAGCTTCGCCCACCAACCGGCGCCGCCGGACAGTCCAGTTTGAATAGTCTCCGGCCCAATGACCGTCCTCGATCCAGACCGTATCGTCGGCGGTCACCGTGACCGTGCGCGTCTCGCACGCACCACAGAACGGCGGCGGCTGAGGATCATAGACGATGCGCTCTAGCCCCTCGGCGGGCGAGATGGACGCGCAGGCGCCGAGAGACAGCGTCATTAGCGAAATGGCGAACAGAGGTCTCATTCGCCGACCCTACACCGGGTCTGCGCCTCGCCAATAGCGCACGATAAAGGGGCCACAATCACTCGCGGCCCCTTCGCTTCAGCTTGCGTCTCTTACTGCCCGCTGATCTCCCGCACCGCCTTCATCAGGCTTTCCACCACCCGCGCGGTTTCCGGATCGCTCCAGTCGCCGGGCTTGGTGACGATGGCCTGACGCAGGGTGTGCAGGGCCTCGCGCACGACTTCCGGAGCCTGTTCGCCCGAGACCATCCGGGCCGCCAGCACCATGCGCTGCATGACGCCGTCGACGGCCGTGCGGTTCGCGTCCAGCCAGGCCTGGCCGGCCTCCGTCACCGAGAAGACCTGCTTGCCGCCGGCTTCGACGCCGGCGATCAGGCCCTCGTCCGAGAGCAGCGAGAGGTTAGGGTAGACCACGCCCGGCGAGGGGGCGTAGCCGCCGCCGAAGGCGGTCTCGATGGCCTTGATCAGGTCGTAGCCGTGGCGGGGCTCCTGCTCGATGAGGGCCAGCAGCACCAGCCTCAGATCGCCCGGACCGAACATGCGCCGGCCCCGGCCGCCGCCCCTTCCTCCCATACCTTGGCCGCCCATGCCATGGCGCCCGCCGGGTCCACCCCGGCCGAACATGCCCCGACCGAAGCCGCGGCCTTCGCCGTCGCCCCGATCCGCGCCGCAATGAGCGCCGTGGCCCCATTCCCGGTCATGACCGCGATGGCGGTCGTGGTGGCGGCCGTGGTGGCCGCTTTCGTCTTCGTGAAATCCAAACATCATGTGTCCTTTCGTTTTCATGCGGCAAAGATATATCTTAAAAAGTGCTACGCAATAGTCGTAAGATATATTTTTATGGGCCGCCCCCGCTTCGGAACCTCGCCCGCCCCCGACCGCTATGTTCGGGAAGGAGTTTTCCATGACCGAGCAGCAACAGCAGACCGAAGACGCCCGCGAAGCCGACGACATGGGTGAAAAGCCGGACCTGGGGCGCACGCCGGACGCCCTGACCGAGGCCCTGTCGGGTTCGGACATGGGATCGGACACGCGCGCCGGCTCCCTGCAGGGCGGGGCCGCCACGGGTTCGGACGACGACCCCGACCAGGACCTGATCAACGAGACCCTGGCCAGCGAGGGCATGGCCTCCGCCGATCCCCAGTCTCCGTCGGGCGTGGAACCCAATGCGGTGAAGAACACGGGCAAGGATCTGAAAGGGCCGGCGGGCGATCCCGCCGAGGGCGGGCGGGGAGAGGCCGACGCGGCGACGGGCTGACACACTCCGGCGCTCGGTCGCCGAACCGGCCTCTTGCCGCCTTGCCGCCGCCGCATGGTTGGGCCACGGTGAAGCCAACAACGCAGTCTCAAGGACGGATACGGGATGAAGCGCATGCTTTGGGCCGCCACGATCACGGCGGCCATCGTCATGACCGGTTGCGACAGCAACGCGAAAAAGGATGACGCGGCCGTCGAGGCGACGCCGACGGACGGCGCCACCGAGGCCACGACGGCGGCCGGCCCCGCCGTTGCGCCCCCTGCGACAACCGCCGAGCCCGCCGCGCCTGACGCTCCCGCGTTCGCGGTCATCTACCCGGGCGGCCAGCCCAAGTCTGCGGCCATCTCGGCCCAAGGGCCTGCGGGCCCCGGCGGCATGCTTGATTTCACCACCGACGCCACGCCGGACGAGGTCGTCGCCTTCTATCGCCAGCGCGCCGAAGCCGCGGGCCTGAAGCCGATCAACAGCCTGAACCGGGGCGAGGCGCGGGCCTATTCGGCCGGCGACGGCGGAACCCGCCTGCTGACCGTGGTCGTGACCCCGGTCGACGGCGCCCCCAACGACGTCCAGCTGTCGTGGACCGGCGGCCACTGATCCGTACGGCCGCCGTCGCGGCCCTGATCCTGCTGCCGGGGGCCTGCGCCACGAGCGGCGGGAGCGGCCCGGCGGCCCTGCCCGTGTCCGGCTATCTGGACGCCGGCGCCCTCGACGCCCTGTCCGGCGCCTTCGCCCCATCGCTCACGACCCTGACCTGGACCGGTGACGAGACGCCGGGCGCCGCGCCCGGGTCCGACCGCTGGTGGATGGCCACAGCCCAGGCGGAGTTGCGTCCGCCCGAAGCCGCCCAGCATTTCGACTGCGCCTTGGGGACCCGCCTGGCCGGCGCGCCCCGCCCGGCCCTGACCCGGCTGATGAATCGTCTTCTGGTCGACGCCGACAGCCTGACCCGCCGCCTGGCCGCCGGGCACGCGCGCGCCCGTCCCATCGCCGTCGACCCGACCCTTCAGCCCTGCCAGCGCGTCACCGACACCATGCGCGACAGCCCGTCCTGGCCCGCCAACGGCGCGGTCGCGGGCGCCACCTATGGCGAAATGTTCGCCGACCTCGCGCCCGACCGGGCCGAGGCCGCGCGCCGAGAGGGGGCCGAGATCGGCTTCAGCCGCATCGTCTGCCGCATGAACTGGCCGAGCGACGTGCGGGACGGCGCGAGCATCGGCCGGACGCTCTACGCCCGCGCCGCCGCCGCGCCGGACTTCGCCGCCGATCTTGAGGCCGCGCGCGCCGAGGTGGCCGCCGCCCGGGCGGAAGGCCTGACCAACCCGTCGTGCGCCGCAGAGCGCCGGGCGCTCAGGCCGGCCGGCTCCTAGGCGGGGCGCGGGCCGCTGATGACGCCGTAAAGGTCGGTGCGGCGGTCGCGGAAGAAGCCCCAGGCCGCGCGGTGGCGATCCAGGAAGTCGAGGTCGAAGGTGTGCACCAGCACGCCCTCCTCCCGCTCCAGGCTTTCGACCAGATCACCGCGATGGTCGGCGATGAAGGAGTGGCCGTAGAAGGTCTGGCCCGCCTCCGTCACCTGCTCATGACCGATGCGGTTGGCGCCGACGACCGGCACGACGTTTGACACGGCATGGCCCTGCATGGCCCGGCGCCACGGCGCGGCGGTGTCCAGGGTGTCGTCATGCGGCTCGGTGCCGATGGCGGTCGGATACATCAGGATCTCAGCGCCCTGCAGCATCATCGCGCGGGCGGTCTCCGGGTACCACTGGTCCCAGCAGATGCCGACACCGATGCGGCCGAACTTGGTGTCCCAGACCTTGAAGCCGGTGTCGCCGGGCCGGAAGTAGTACTTTTCCTGATAACCGGGGCCGTCGGGGATGTGGCTCTTGCGATAGACGCCCATCAGGGTCCCGTCGGCGTCGATCATCACCAGCGAGTTGAAATAGTGCGGCCCCTCGCGCTCGAAGATCGAGACGGGAATGACCACGCCCAGTTCCCTGGCCAGCGGCTGCAGTTGGACGACGGCGGGGTGTTCACGCCACGGCCAGGCCGTGCCGAACCACTTCTCCTCCTGCGAGACGCAGAAATACGGCCCCTGGAACAGCTCGGACGGCAGGATCACCTGCGCGCCCCGGGCCGCGGCCTCGCGGATGAAGCCGACCGTCTTGTCGATGTTCGCCTGCATGTCCTCGCCATAGGCGGTCTGGATGGCGGCGACGCTGATCGTGCGGCTCATTACGCAGGCTCCTGCTGGCTGATGCAGTGGAAGGATCCCCCGCCGCTCAGGATGGCGAGCGACGGCAGCGGGATGATCTCGCGGTCCGGATAGACGGTCTTCAGGCCCTGGCAGGCCAGGTCGGCCGCCCGGTCGTCGCCGTAGGTCGGGACGATCACCGCGCCGTTGGCGATCAGGAAATTCATGTGGCTGGCGGGAATCGGCTTCTCGTCCTCGTCCAGCACCAGGCCGGGCGACGGCAGGCGCAGGACCGTGATCGGCCCGCCGGCCGCATCCGTCATCTCCGACAGGGCCTTGGCCACCGCGTCATAGACGTCGTCGTTCGGGTCGTTCCGGCCCCAGGCGATCGGGCAGGCCACCACGCCCGGCGCGACGAAACGGGCCAGGTTGTCGACGTGGCCGTCGGTGTGGTCGTTCAGCAGGCCGTCGCCCAGCCACAGCACCTTGCGGGCGGCCAGCGCCCCGGTCAGGGCGGCCTCGGCCTTCGCCTCGGTCCAGCCGGGGTTGCGGTTGGGGTTCAGCAGGCACTGGCGGGTGGTCAGGATGGTCCCCTGCCCGTCGTGGTCCAGCGCCCCGCCCTCGAGGATGAAGTCGTTGCGATCGAGCGGCACGCCGGAGGCCGCGCCGATCTGGGTCGCGACGGTGTCGTCGTGCTCGAGTTCGTACTTGCCGCCCCAGCCGTTGAAGCGGAAGGCGGCGGCGCGGGCCGAGCCGGCGCCGAAGATCGGGCCGGTGTCGCGCAGCCAGATGTCGCCGAAGCGACCGTCGATGACCTCGACCCCGTCCACGCCGGCGAAGCGGGCGCGGGCGTCGTCCAGCGCCTCGGCCTTGCCGACCAGCAGCTTGACGTGTTCACGCCCCGGACCGGCCAGGGCGCGCACCAAGGCCTCGACCTCGGCCTGCGCCGGTTCGAGGTTGTCCTCCCACAGCTCGCCATGGCTGGGCCAGCCGACCCACATCGCGCGGTGCGGCGACCATTCGGCGGGGACGGGCGTGGTCATGGGCGGAAGCGATCCTTGTGCGCGGCGAAGCAGGCCAGCCGCGCCAGATAGACATGCGCGGCCCCGACTTCAACGTTCCGGCCGTCGCGGGTGACGTGCAGGCCCAGGCGATGCGAGGCGGCGCGCAAGAAGAAAGGGCGGCCCGTTTCCGGACCGCCCTCCATTCAGTCTGAACCGCGTGAGCCTTAGAAGGCGACGCGCAGGGTGGCGACGACCGAGCGCGGAGCGCCCAGGTTGGCCGTCTGGCCCGAGCCCGACGGAGCCGTCGAGGTCGCGATATCCGACAGGTACAGTTCGTCGAACACGTTCAGGGCGTTGATCTGCAGGTAGGTGCCTGGACGGATGAAGTCGAGGTCGTAGCGCAGATCGACGTCCACCAGGGTGTAGTCCTTGGTGTAGTCGTTCGAGCCCGGCCCCTGGCTGACCAGGGTGGTCCAGCGTTCGCCGACGTACTTGCCCTGGACACCCAGGGTCAGCGCGCCGACTTCGTACTGGGCGCGCAGGCCGTACTGCCATTCCGGCACTTCGAACAGCTCATTGCCCTTGGTGGCGAAGGTGCTGCCGGCGGTGGTGCCGGGGATGTCTTCCTTGATCTCGCTGCCCAAGTACGAGGCCGTGGCGTAGAGCGAGAGGTTGTCGTTGACGAAGTAGCCGATCTGGCCGTCGACGCCCCAGCGGTCCACATCACCGGCGTTGGTGGTGTAGGCGATGGTGTCCAGCAGGTTGCCGTCGTCGTCGCGAACTTCTTCGTAGGCGCGAACGATGTAGTTCTGGAAGGCCGAGTAGTAGGCCGAGACCGAGGCGATCAGGCGGCTGGACTGGTAGCGGTAGCCGATGTCGTAGTTGTTGGTGGTTTCCGGTTCCGGGTTGGCCGGGATCCGGTCGTACAGGTCATCGGTACGCGGAGCCGACAGGTTCTTCGAGTACGAGGCGAAGAGCTGCTGGTTCTCGGCGAAGCGCCAGGTGACGTTCACGTTCGGCAGGACGTCGTCGTACTTGCGCTCGAAGGCGACCGGGGCGCCAGGGGTCGGGGTGATCAGCACGCCCGCCGAAGTGCGCGGGGCCTGGGCCGAGCAGTAGGCGTCGAAGGTGTCGAGCTGGTAGCAGAAGTTCTGCAGGTTGCGCTTGAAGAAGGGCATCCGCACGCCGAGATCGAGGGTCAGGGCGTTGTCGAAGTAGTCACCGACGTACTGCAGCGAAACCTGGTTCAGTTCGGCGGTCGAACGACGGTTGCGCTTCTGGAAGACGTTGCCGTCGCGCGTCAGAATCTGCTGGCCGTTGTTCATGACGCCGCCGAACCAGTCGGCGGGCAGGCCGCCCAGGTCGACGCGGCTGTATTCGCCGGTCTGACGGTGCACACCGAAGTCGTGGGTGTACGACACGCGGAAGCGGTGATCTTCGTTCAGATCATAGATCAGCGAGCCGTTGACGCTGGTGCGGTTGGTGCGGGTGTTCGACGGCGAGTACAGGCGGATCCGGTCGAGGATGTCGCCGTCGCCGTTGAGATCGACGCCGTTGGCGACGCGGGTCGCGGCCGTGGCGGGGTTGTAGATCAGGCCCTGCAGGCGCTGATCGGTTTCCTCGATCGCCTGAATGCCGCCGCCGTTCGCCAGGGTGTAGGAGAACTGCGGGTCAACCGTCAGGGTCAGCTTGTCGGTCAGGGTGAAGCGCGACTGGCCGCGGACGTTGAAGCTGTCGGTCGGGTTGAAGAAGGTGCCGTAGAAGCTGCCGCAGCCCGGGTTCAGGGCGGCGGTGCCGTGGTCCTGACGGCCGGCGCCCGGAGCCAGAAGCTGGCAGGACTGGGTGTTGCCGGCTTCAAGCACGCCGCCGTTGTTGAAGTTGCGGACGTTCTTGCGGCCGTAGGTGTTGTTGCGGTCTTCCTGATAGCGGAAGGCCACCGACACGAAGTCGCCGTTGTCGCCGAGCGGCTGATAGATGCGGCCGTTGACGGCCTGGCGCTCCAGGTCGCCCGGGTTGGTCACGCCGTCACGGTCGAACTGCTCGTAGCTGTTGGCCGACAGGGCCAGCCAGGCGGTCGTGCCCCAGGGGCCGATGGCGCCGGTGTCCAGCATCGCGAAGATGCGCTGGTAGTTGTCGGTGCCGATCGACGGCTGGACGATGATGCCGAAGTCGTTGCTCGGACGACGGGTCACCAGGTTGACGGTGCCGCCGGTGCCGGCCGCGGTCGGGCTGTCGACGTCGGTCGTGCCCTGGTTGACGCTGACGCGCTCCAGCAGTTCCGGTTCGATCTGCTGGGTCGGATAGATCTGGTAGTTGCCGGTGTCGTTCAGCTGGATCCCGTCGAGGTTCATCGAGATGCGCTGGGCGTCGAAGCCGCGGATGGTCAGGTCGCCGCCGGAGTTGCCGTAGGCGTCATTGTTATTGAAGTTCACACCCGGCTGCAGGTTCAGCGACTGCAGGGTGTTCTGGCCGGGCTGCTGGCGGGCCAGGTACTCTTGGGTCACGGTCGAGCGCGACTTGCCGATCTGCTGGGCGACGATCGCGCCGTCGATGCTGCGCGGACCGCGCGAACCCGTGACGACGACCTCGCCCAGGTCAGTTTCTTCAACCGCGGCGGAGCCGGTCGATTGGGCCGAAGCGGCGCCGGCCAGAAGCAGGCCGCTGAAGAGGGCCGTGGTGGCCCAGAACACGCGTTTGCGGTTCGTCATTGTCATCTATCCCCGATGAGCTGGGCGGAAGCGCCCTCGTCCGGCGGCGGCCGGTCGAAATCACGCCCCCCTTAGGCGCGCCGTTGGAAAGTGGGACGACATTGATGTGACAGTGACATGACAGTCGGCGGGGGTGGCCGTCGGGACACACCATGTTGCAACGCACAACTGTGGATGGTTTTTCAGCCCCAGACCTGACGAAGCCGCTCGGGCCGGCCGCAGAATCGGCTGTAGCCGCCGTATCTAACCGGATTGCGGCGGGCGAAATCCTGATGCTCGGCCCCGGCGGGCCAGAACCGGGCGGCGGCGCGAACGGGTGTCACAAACCGATCGGCGCCGATGATCCGGACGGCGGCCGCGCGCGAAGCCTCCGCCGTCGGACGCTGGGCGGTCGTGGCGAAGACGGCGGTCCCGTAGCTGGCGCCCCGGTCGCAGAACTGGCCCTCCGCATCGGTCGGATCGATGGTGCGCCAGAAGCGATCGACTAGGGCGCGATACGAGATCCGGGCGGGATCGAAGGTGACCTGGACCGCTTCCAGATGTCCCGTGCCGCCGCGCACGACCTGATCATAGGTCGGATTGGCGGTTCGCCCGCCGGCGAAGCCGGAGACCGCGGCCACCACGCCGGGCATGTGCTCGAAATTGGATTCCGTCGACCAGAAGCAGCCGCCGGCGAAGACCGCGACCTCGCGGCGGCCGCTGTCCTGTTGCGCGGCGGGCGGAGCGCCGCCCTCGGCCCTGTCGCCGCCCGAACAGGCGGCGGCGGCGAGGATGGCGAGGATCAGGAGGAGACGGCGCGGCATGGGACAGCCTCGTTCGACGATGGTCCTCATACGTAGGCGCTGCATCGGCGGATGTCGCGCAAAGCAAAACCGCCGGCCCTCTTTGGAGGACCGGCGGCTCTGTAGTCTTGGCCTACCGGCCTTCGGCCTGCTTGAGGCCGAAGGCTTCGGATCAGCTTCCGTTTTTAGCGGAAGTTGATGCCGATG
>NZ_JBYTCY010000003.1:0-645287 GCF_058790835.1 Brevundimonas sp. EU05-FHT14B11 | reverse complement strand
GCCGAAGCCCAATCGGTGGTCACGCAGGCCGCCAACTACGCCAAGTCGGGTCGTCCGACGCGCATCCTGATCGTCGGCCACGCCGACACCTCGGGTTCCGCGGCGTACAACATCGGCCTGTCGAACCGCCGTGCGCGCACTGTGGCTGACGCCCTGGTCGCCTCGGGCGTCAACGGCGGCGTGATCTCGCTGGACGGCAAGGGTGAAACCCAGCTGGCCCGCCCGACCGCCGACGGCGTTCGCGAGCCGCTGAACCGTCGCGCCACCATCGGCATCAACTTCCGCTAAAAACGGAAGCTGATCCGAAGCCTTCGGCCTCAAGCAGGCCGAAGGCCGGTAGGCCCAGACTACAGAGCCGCCGGTCCTCCAAAGAGGGCCGGCGGTTTTGCTTTGTCCGCCGCCGCGACGCCCGGGGTGGTCAAAGGCGCGCCCGGTCGCTATCTCCACGGCCTGTCTGAACGGGGTGGACCCACATGCGCGTGGCGATGATCGGAACCGGCTATGTGGGCTTGGTGTCAGGGGCCTGTTTCGCCGACTTCGGCCATGACGTGACCTGCGTCGACAAGGACCAGTCCAAGATCGACCGGCTGGAGAAGGGCGAGATCCCGATCTTCGAGCCCGGCCTGGACGATCTGGTCGCCTCGAACGTGCGCGGGGGCCGCCTGTCCTTCGCCCTGGACGGCGCCGAGGCGATTCGCGGCGCCGACGCCGTCTTCATCGCCGTGGGCACGCCGTCGCGCCGCGGCGACGGCCACGCCGACCTGTCCTATGTCTACGCCGCCGCCGAGGAGATCGCCGGCCTGATCGAGGGCTTCACCGTCGTGGTGACCAAGTCGACCGTCCCGGTGGGCACCGGCGACGAGATCGAACGCATCATTCGCGAACGCCGCCCCGACGCCGAGTTCGCCGTGGTCTCCAATCCGGAGTTCCTGCGCGAGGGCGCCGCCATCGAGGACTTCAAGCGGCCCGACCGCGTGGTGGTCGGCACCGAGGACGAACGCGCCCAGGCCGTGATGCGCGAGCTGTACCGTCCGCTGAACCTGAACGAGACGCCGATCCTGTTCACCGGTCGCCGCACGTCCGAACTGATCAAATATGCGGCCAACGCCTTCCTGGCGATGAAGATCACCTTCATCAACGAGATGGCGGACCTGTGCGAGGCGGTCGGCGCCGACGTGCAGCAGGTCGCGCGCGGCATCGGCCTGGACAAGCGGATCGGCGCCAAATTCCTGCACGCCGGCCCCGGCTACGGCGGCTCCTGCTTCCCCAAGGACACGCTCGCCCTGGTGCGCACGGCGGTGGACGCCGGCACGCCGGTGCGCCTGATCGAGACCACGGTCGAGGTCAACGACGCGCGCAAGAAGGCCATGGCCGGCCGCGTCTCCGCCGCTATGGACGGCGACCTGAAGGGCAAGACGGTCGCCCTGCTGGGCGTGACCTTCAAGCCGAATACCGACGACATGCGCGACGCCCCCTCGCTGGACGTGGCCCCGGCCCTGATGGCCCTGGGCGCGACGGTTCAGGCCTTCGACCCCGAGGGCATGCATGAGGCGTCCAAGCTGCTGGACGGCGTGGTGTTCAAGGACGGTCCCTATGAGGCCGTCACCGGCGCCGATGTGGTGGTGATCCTGACCGAGTGGGACCAGTTCCGGGCGCTGGACCTGGACCGCGTCAAGCTGCTGCTGCGTCAGCCGGTGATGGTGGACCTGCGCAACGTCTACCGCCCCGACGACATGCGGGCGCGCGGCTTCCGCTACACCTCGATCGGCCGGGCCTAGGCGACTATCGCGAGACGGTCCGGACCAGCTGGGCCTGGGCCTCGGCGACCGGATCGGGGCGGGGCAGGAGGACGCGGCCGGCGCCGATGACGACGGTCGCCGACAGCACCGCGGCGATGACCGCGATGGTGGCCAGCCTGAGGCCGTCTGCAAATTCCTGATGGTCCGGACGCAATCGTTCCCCCGAGTCGAACGTGCTTCCGTATCGAGCATTCGCGCGCCGGCTGTGCAAGTCACGGAACGGTGTGAGGCGCGGAAAAAGCGGCGTTACGGTCGGCTGGACCGGGGATGAAAGTGGTTAGTGGCTAGTGGTTAGTGGCTGGCCAGCCGGGTACGGCCTCACGGCCTGCGCCGCCCTTCCGCTGACGCCTGACGGTGCTGACGCCACGCTCGTTCTTTGGCTGCCTGCGGAAGGGCGGCGCGGAGGGCGCCGTCGCAGGCTGGCGGCCAGCCACTAACCACTAGCCACTAACCACTTGCCGGCCGCCGGCGGCCGCGCATGACGCACCGCCGCCGGAGCCAGTCAGATCAGCCGCGGAACGGGCGGATCAGGATTTCGACGCGGCGGTTCTGGGCCTTGCCGTCCGGGGTGGCGTTGGAGGCGATCGGCTGGCTCTCGCCGCGGCCATCGACGTACAGGCGGTCAGCCAGGACGCCGCGATCGACCAGGTAGCGGGCCACCGAGGAGGCGCGCTGGCGCGAGAGGTTCAGGTTGTAGTCGTCCGCGCCGTCCGAATCCGCGTGACCGACGATGTCGATCAGCGACTGGTCGTAGCGGTCCAGCACCGCGGCCACGTCGTCCAGGGTCGCATAGAAGCGCGCGTTGATGGACGACTGGTTCGAGGCGAAGGTCACGTCCGACGGCATGCGCAGGACCAGGTTGTCGCCCTGGCGCGCCACGCCGACGCCGGAGCCGGACAGTTCGGCTTCCAGCTCGCGCTGCTGACGGTCCATGTAGGAGCCGACCGCCGCCCCGCCCAGGGCGCCGATGCCGGCGCCGATGAGGGCGTTCTTGCGGCCTTCCTCGGAGTTGGAGGTGTTGGTCAGATAGCCCAGCAGGGCGCCGCCCAGGGCGCCGGCGATCACGCCGGTGCCGGTGTTGTTGCGGCGCGGAGTCGAGCTGTACGGGTCGGTGGTGGTGCAGGCGGCGGCGCCCAGCAGGGCGGCGATGCTCACGCCGGTGACGAAGAGTTTGGCGCGCATGATGGATCCTTTCGATCGTACGGGTTCTGGCCCTGAAACGCGGCCTTACAGTCAAGGTTCCTATCTGTACCGGAGCTGAACGGATCCGGTCGGATTTTTTCGGACGGCGCCCACGCTTTGCCAAGGTCGTGCCGCAGGGCGTATGGAAACCGCCAGACTGTCGACAAGGGTTCAGACGTGACCGAAGCCGCCCCCGCCCCGACCCGCGCCCTCGAGCCGGTGTCGATGAAATTGTACGATCAGGACTTCCAGGCCTTCGCCGACAAGCTGGGCCAGTCGTTCAAGCGCTACGGCTTCGCCGTCATCTCCGATCACGGCCTGGACGAGGCGGTGATCGAGGCGGCCATCGACGACTCCAAGGCCTTCTTCGCCCTGCCGGAAGACGTGAAGCGCCAGTACCACCAGCCGGGCACCGGCGGCGCGCGGGGCCTGACCCCGTTCGGCGTCGAAGCCGCCAAGGGCGCCGCCACCGTCGACCTGAAGGAGTTCTGGCATGTCGGCCGTGAACTGCCCGAGGGCCACCCCTACCGCAAATACATGCGCGACAACGTCTGGCCGACCGAGGTCGAGGGCTTCAAGGACCACCTGTACGGCATGTTCAGCGCCATGGACGCCCTGGGCGCCAAGGTGCTGCGCGGCATCGCCCGCTATCTGGAACTCGGCGACGACTTCTTCGCGGACAAGGTCCAGCTGGGCAATTCGATCCTGCGCATGCTGCACTATCCGCCGGTGCCGGCCGGCGCCTCGGGCGTCCGCGCCGGCGCGCACGAGGACATCAACGTCATCACCCTGCTGCTGGGCGCCGAGGAGCGCGGCCTGCAGCTGAAGGACGCCGACGGCGAATGGCTGGAAGTCGCGCCGCCGCCGGGCGCCCTGGTGGTCAACATCGGCGACATGCTGCAGCGCCTGACCAATCACGTCCTGCCGTCGACCAGCCACCGGGTGATCAACCCGACGCCGGAACGGGCCAGCTTCGCCCGCTACTCGACGCCCTTCTTCCTGCACTTCAACCCGGACTTCATGATCGAGACCCTGCCGTCCACGATCACGCCGGAAAACCCT
This sequence comes from Brevundimonas sp. EU05-FHT14B11, assembly GCF_058790835.1. Classification (NCBI taxonomy): domain Bacteria; kingdom Pseudomonadati; phylum Pseudomonadota; class Alphaproteobacteria; order Caulobacterales; family Caulobacteraceae; genus Brevundimonas; species Brevundimonas sp. EU05-FHT14B11. The sequence continues at coordinate 641,244 of NZ_JBYTCY010000003.1, read as the reverse complement.
GACCGCTACGCCGGACAGCCGCTGATGGCCGAGGACTTCCTGACCCAGCGGCTGAAAGAGATCCGGCTGATCTGACGGGCGGCAGCCGGCGGCGGTGCGCGACGGGCCGACGCTGGTGGCTGCGAGTGATTAGTGGTTAGTGACTAGTGGCTGGCCAGCAGGGTGCGGCCGTGTGGCCGGTGTCGCCCTTCCGCGGCCGCCGGCTACTGAGATGCCGCTCCGCGCGCTGTGTACGTCGCCAGCGGAAGGGCGGCGCAAACGGTCCCGTCGCAGGCTGGCGGCCAGCCACTAATCACTAGCCACTTCCCATCCACCAGCGCCTGCCGCCCGAGGCGCCGCCTACTTGGAAATGCGCAGCTGGCTGATGCTGCGGCCGATGGCGGCGAAGGCCGTCTTCAGCGAGGAGCCGTTCTGCGGCAGGTAGACGTAGTCCGGGCTGGTGGCGCAGGCCTGCATGACCTCGGTGGCCGTATCGACCGTTCCGGGCGTGGTGTCCGGCGTGCCCGAGATGTCGAAGCCCACGGTGTAGATGATGATGTTCTGCGCCTTCATGGCGTTGCACATGTTCACCGACTGCAGGAAGGGGCTGCCGTTGTTGGAATTGTGGTTGATCCAGCGGTCGTTCGAACCGCCGCCCGCGCCCGAGTCCCGCGCCCGCACGCCGTTGTAGTAGACCGCGTTGAACTCGCCGTCGGTCATGATGATCACCACCTTCAGCAGGTTCGGCGTGCCGTAGGGATCGGGCGTGCTTTCCGTCGGGAAGATGGAGGCGAAGGTCGGCGAGACCATGTACCAGCCCCAGCCCACGCCGATCTGGCCGGCGGTGCCGCCCTCGGCCTTGTAGGCGTTGATGCGGCTATGCAGCGTGTCGCGGTTGGTGGTCAGCGGCGTGAATGTGGTGGTCATGCAGCCGCCCTGACCGACGTTTGTCGTCCCGACATAGGAGAAGGCGACCTTGGACGTGGACGGGGCCGCGTCGGTGTAGGCGTTGGAGCCCACCCGCTCGCTGACGCAGCTGGACGCCTCGAAGATGCGCAGGTTGTTCTCGTTGTTCGTGAACAGGAAGTTGGCGCAGCCGTACTCGAGGCACTGCACCGTGCCGCCCGAGGTGTAGTTGGACACCGCCGCCACGGGGCCGACCATGTTGTTGATCGAGAAGGTCGAGTCCGTCTGCTTGGTGACGGTCTGGTAGAAGGGCGTCGAACCGCTGGGGCTGACGCTGTTCTGGGTGTTCAGCTGGGTCATGCCGCCGACGTTCAGCATGCGGACGTCCTCGCCCGTGGCCAGGCCGTGGCCGTTCGAGGTCACCACCACCTCGCAGGTCGAGACCAGGCAACGCCGGGCGATGCCGCTGCTGGCCGTATAGGTCTGGTAGCCCGTGGTGTTGATGGCCGACCCGGCGAGGGTCTGCAGGGAGAAGGTGTTGTTGTCGATCCTGACCACCTTGTAGGACTTGCCGTTCAGGTAGGAGGCTAGGTCGGTCTGGCCCGAATTGTTCCCGTCGGTCACCCCGCTGATCCAGACGAAATCGCCCGTGGAGTAGCCGTGGCTGTTCGCGGTGAAGACCCCGGGGCTGGCCTTCGTCATGGCGGTGATCGTCTTCTGGCTGTTGGCCACCATCCAGGCCGCGCCGGTGATGTTGGTGGCCCCGCGCGCGGCCCCGCGCACATCGTTCAGATAGCTGCCCGCGTTGACGCCCATCGAATAGGGCACCAGCGCCATTCGGGTCTTGTTGATGCTCTGGTTGGTCTGCACGACCAGGTCGACCAGATCGTTCGCCGCCTCCTGGAGGTCGGACAGGCGGGTCCCTTCCATCGAGCCGGTGATGTCCAGCACCAGCGACACCTCGATGTCCTTGGTCGCCCGGTTGACCTCGGAGTGGGCGCCCACCTGGATGTAGTCATCCATGAACTTGCCGTAGGGCGGCAGGAAGATGTTGGCGACCAGGGTCTTCACATCGACCTTGGAGCTGGCGACCACGATCTCGGACTTGTTCAGTACGAAGGTGGTGTCGGCCTCGCGCAGGGTGATGTTCGGATAGGCCTTCAGATTGGCTTTCAGGGCGGCCAGGCCGACGCGCTGGATGTTGACGTCGTCGGAGTAGGGCGAGCGGGCGGCGGCCAGGGTGGCGGCGTCCAGGGCGTCCTGCAGGTTGACCCGCACGGTCGAGGCGCGGTGGATATCGACCCCGCCGACGGTCATCAGGACCAGCACGGGCATGCTGAGGCCGAAGATCATGGCCACGTTGCCGCGTGTCTCGGACGCCATGCGGCGAACAAGGTTGCACGCGCCTCGGGCGATCCCGCTGATCCAGTGTCCGATAGCCATCGTCATCCCGGTCCTCGCCGCGGCACAGGGCGCCGACGGTCATCGGGGCGGAAGATGACCGAGTTCGGTTAAGGGAAGGCCTAACGGCGAGGGTTAACCCGGCGGTGACGAACCGCCGGGCTCTCTGGTTCAGGCGATCAGGCGTCCCAGCCGCAGGTCTTGCCGCGGTTCTGCACGGTCAGCCAGGCGTTCAGCGGCGCGAAATAGTCGGCCACCGCCGAGGCGTCGTTGCCGCGCTCGCCGGTGAAGGCTTCCATCGCTTCCGGCCACGGGCGCGACTGGCCCATCTCCAGCATCCGCTCGAAGCGCTCGCCCACCTCCTTGTTTCCGTAGATCGAGCAGCGGTGCAGCGGGCCCTGCCAGCCGGCCTGCTTGCAGGCCGCGCGCTGGAACTGGAACTGGTAGATGTGGGCCAGGAAGTAGCGGGTGTACGGAGTGTTGCCCGGGATGTGGTATTTGGCGCCCGGATCAAAGGCGTTGGCCGGACGCGGTCCCGGCGGCACAAGGCCCTGATATTTCAGCATGTTGGCCGACCAGGCGCTGTTGTACTCGGCCGGGCTGGTCTCGCCGTCGAAGACGCCCCAGCGCCAGCGGTCGACCATCAGGCCGAACGGCAGGAAGGCGATCTTGTCCAGCGCCATCTTGAGCAGGAAGGGAATGTCCTCTTCCGCGCCCGGCGTGGTCTGCAGCAGGCCGATCTGGTTCAGATAGGTGGGCGTCAGGGCCGACAGGCCGACGAAGTCGCCGATGGCCTCGTGGAAGCCGTCGTTCGCCCCGTTCTTGAACAGGAAGGGCTGATCCTTGTAGGCGCGCTGGTAGTAGTTGTGACCCAGCTCGTGGTGGACGGTGTAGAAGTCGTCGCCGTTCACCTGGGTGCACATCTTGATGCGGATGTCCTCGGCGTTGTCGAGGTCCCAGGCCGAGGCGTGGCAGACCACCTCGCGGTCGCGCGGCCGGGTGATCATCGACCGCTCCCAGAAGGTCTGGGGCAGGGCCGGCAGGCCCAGCGAGGTGTAGAAGCCCTCGCCCGTGCGGACCATGCGGGTGGCGTCGTACTGGGCGTTCGTCAGCAGCGCATCGAGGCTGTAGCTGGACGTCCCGCCGCTGGTCGGGGCCACGACGTCGTAGATGTTGCCCCACTGCTGCGACCACATATTGCCCAGCAGGTCGGCGCGGATCGGGCCGTGGTCGGGCTGGACGGCGTCGCCGTACTTCGCGTTCAGGCGGCCGCGCACATAGCAGTGCAGGTTCACGTAGAAGGGCTTCACCTGTTCCCACAGGCGGTCGGTCTCGGCGGCGAAGGCGTCCGGGTCCATGTCATAGCCCGCGCGCCACATGGCGCCGGTGTCGGCGAAGCCCAGCTCGCGGCTGCCCTCGTTGGCGATCTCGACCATGCGGGCGTAGTCGGCGGCCATGACCGGCGAGATGGTGCGCCAGCCCTCGTACAGGGCCTTGGTCTCGTTGGGATCGCGGCTCTCGGCGATCAGGACGTTGGCGTCGTCCAGCGTGATCTGGCGGCCCTGATACTCGAACTTGCCGACGGAGTAGGTCGAGTCCAGGCGGGTGGTGATCTCGGCCAGTTCATTGGCGGCGCCCGGACGGTTCGGGGCGGGCAGGACGATGCCGAGGCGCAGCAGGTTCAGCTTGCGGCGGACATCGGCCGGAACCTGGACGTCGTTGAAGGCGGCGGCCTGGTTGGCCAGCTCGACCTGGGTCTCGGTGACCTCGGCGTTGATGCGGCTCTCCAGCCACATGGTGTCGTAGGTGATGTTGGTGGCGCGGGTCCACTGGATGCGCGCGGCCTCTTCGCTCAGCGCGGCCAGCCGGGTCTCGGCGGCGGCGACGAAGGCGGCGGCGCCTTCAGTCGTGACGGGCCAGGTCTGGGTCGCGGACGCCGGGGCGGCTGCATCGGTCGCGGCCGGGGCGGCGGCGCTGTCGGCGTGGCTCAGGCCGGCGCAGGCGGCGACGCCGAAGGCGAGCGCGCAGACGGCGGTCGCGGTCATCAGGGTACGCTTCATAGGCTCCTCCTCGCGGCCTCCCGCCGCTGGTTTGGCGACAAGGGACGCGCGCCGGCCGATGGCGTCAAGCGGTCAGCGGTGCGGATCTAGCGAAGGACGCAGCGCGCCAGGCCCTCGTTCCGGACCGTGCCCATGGCCGCCTGGACCCGCGAGGCGCGGCGACGGACATAGGGGCCGGGCGCCGCCGCCTTGTAGCGGCGCGGGCTGGGCAGGATGGCGGCCAGGCGGGCGGCTTCGCGGGCGGTCAAATCCTTGGCGCTCTTTCCGTACCAGTGCCGCGCGGCGGCCTCGGCGCCGTAGATCCCCGGTCCCCATTCGGCGACGTTCAGATAGACCTCCATGATCCGGCGCTTGCCCCAGGTGGTCTCGATCAGAAGGGTGTAGCCGGCCTCCAGCCCCTTGCGGATCCAGTCCCGGCCCGGCCACAGGAAGACGTTCTTGGCGGTCTGCTGGCTGATGGTGGAGCCGCCGCGGATGCGGCCGCTTCCGCGCTTCTCGGCCCTGGCGTTGGTCTGCAGCGCCTTCTCGATGGCCTTCATGTCGAAGCCGGCGTGGGCGCAGAAGGTGGAGTCTTCCGAGGCGATCACCGCCTCGACCAGACGAGGCGAGATGTCGTCGAGCGAGCGCCAGCGGTAGTCCCGGCCGGAGCCCTCGAACAGCCGGGCCGTCATCAGCCAGGTCTGGGGCGGCGGCACGAAACGGTACAGCGCCACGCTCCCGACCAGCAGCACGGTCAGCATCAGGAAGACGGTCAGGATCGGCCGCCGCCTCTTTGGTTTGGGAGCCCCCGTCATGCGCCGATGTTGGGCGGCTCCTCGGGCGGGCGCAAGAGGTCAGGCGGCGAGGGTGGGCGGCGAGCCCTTGGTGCCGCATTCCAGGCCCGCGGCGCGCACGTCGGCCTCGCCGATCCCGGCGCCGACCAGCTTCAGGATCTCCTCCAGAACGCTGTCCAGCGGGGCGGCGACCCCGGCCAGGATGTCGCGCAGGGTCGCGGGCAGCCCCGGCAGGGAGATGCCCAGCAGCCCCAGCACCTGCACGTCCAGATGGGCGTTGGCCACCAGGCTGGTCAGGGTCGAGCCGAGGATGCCCTTGGCGCCGATGGTCTGGGCCTTCAGGCTGTTGATGTCGGCGCGGTGGAAACGCAGGCGGGTGTCGCCGGAATCGCCGACATTGATGCGGGCGGCGGCGCGGACCTTCAGGACGGCGGTATCCAGGATCGCGGCGGGCGACAGGGCGGCGTCGCGCGAGAAGTCGGACAGCTTCGAGGACTCGATCTCGCCCAGGGCGACGCTGGCGATGCCGGACCGGGCGGTGACGTCGAAACTGTCCTCGCGGCAGTTGATGGAGGTCAGGGCCGCCTTGCCGCTGGCCACCTCGGCGTAGACCGGCAGGTGGACCCGACCCAGGCCGGCCAGATTCGCGGTGGTGACGTCCACATGCAGCCGGACCTGGGCGGTGCGCACCACGGTCGTGCCGTCGCGGGCCACGGTCAGCCAGGGGGATTTCTGCTCGCGTTCCCCGACGGCCAGGCGGACCTTGGCGGTGACGGGGCCGTCGACATCGGCGTTCAGATCAATGGTCTGCGGCCCGGCGGCCTCGCCCAGGGCGGCGTTGAGCAGGTCCCAGACGGGAACCTTGGCGCTGATATCGCCCTTCACGCCCGACGCGACATTGATCAGGGAGCCGAGGCGCAGGTTTCGGTCCGGCCCGGTGGCCAGCGTGGCGGAGATGCTCTTCAGGGCCAGGTTGGTCGGGCCTGTCGTGCCCTTCGCCATGGCGTCGACCAGTTGGCGGGTCGACAGGTCGCGGGTCAGCAGGTTTTCGCGGTCGTCGGCGGACAGGACGCGGCCCAGTTCGTCCAGCAGGTCGTCGACGTCCAGGCTGGAGGCCAGCATGTTGTCATAGGACAGGGCGGTCAGCTTGATCTCGCGTCCGATCAACTGGGACAGGATGGCGTTGGCCAACGGGGGGTCCAGGGTCAGCAGGCGCGAGCCGATGGAGAAGGCGGCGGCGTCGCGCGCCGGGCGGATGGCCACGGCGGTCTTCTGCACCCGCACCGACCCGATGCCGAGCACGGAGCCGAAGAACAGGGGCACGTCCTCGCGCAACACCACGCGAACGGCGTCGGGAACGGGCCCTTCGGGGTTGAAGCGGTCGGCCACGGCGACATCGGCCTTTGCCTGATACTCGCCCAGGGCGACCTGTTCGATGCGCGCGCCGGACTGCTTCAGGCTCAGCACGCGTCGCACGGTGCTCTCGGCGGTGGTCAGGTCGCCGGCGGCCGAGACGGCGGCGGTGTCGGCCAGTCCCTGCAGCGCGCGGGCGCGGAATTCGACCGAGGCGGCGTCGACCGTGGCGGCGGTCGCGGTGATGACGAGCACGGCCAGCAGCACCGAGAGGGCGCCGACCCCGCCCCGCTGGTCGCGGCGCAGGCGTTTGAGAAAACTGGTCATCCTGCGGCCTCCGGAATGACGACGACGGCCTCGCGGGTGACGGCGGGGTTGGGCATGGGAATGAGCCGCGCCAGGTCGTAGTCAGGCAGGGTCGTGGTCACGGACACGGCGTAGAGGTCGCCGTCGCGCCAGGCGCGCCAGGTGCGGGTCGCGCCCTTCTCCAGCGGCACGCGCGCCACGGCGCCGGTCATCAGGCCAGAAACGATGGTCTGGCGCTCTGTGTCGTCCAGGCCCGCCACGGCGGCGCGGGCTCCGTCACTGGCCAGGTTCTGGGTCTGCGACGCGACCGTGAACCAGCGGCTGTAGAAGATGCCGCCGGCGACGAGGGCGAGCAGGACCGGAGCGAGTATGGCGAACTCCACCGCGGCTCCCCCGCGGCGGTTGCGCATGAGCGTGAGGATTACCGGGCGCGACATGGGGGCGCCTTTCCGGCGCCGGATGTGGAGTTGAGAATGGTGTCGGCCATGGTCCGCCGGGTCTTCGGACATTCGGCCATCGAGACGATGCGCCATTCTTCGGGAGAGAGGTCCGCCATAGACACCGGCTTGGGCCGCGTGCGCTGGGGCGCCTCGGTGCGGGGCGGGACCTCTAGTCCCAAGAAGCCAGGAATGGGTTTGGCGTGCGACATGGTCACAGCCTAACGCCACAATGGCTAATACACCCTAAACGGGTAGATGGTAATTTATACGCGTAGAAATGGTCATTTCACCCTAGTAGAAATACGCATCGGAAGACGATGTTTCGAGAATCTGCGAATTTCGGACGAATTCATCCCTGAATGAGATTCAGGTGTCGGCGACCCCCGCGCCGCCGTCCTCGTCGGCCCAGGCGATGCGCCGGGCGTCCGCGCTCATGGCCAGGGCCACGATGGGGGCGCCCTTCTCGGCCTTCAGGAAGTTCAGGCCCTGGCCGGCCGGATCGGCCAGCCAGACGCGCCCGTCGTTCAGCCCGGCGGCCAGCAGGCCGGCCTTCGGCGTCGACGCGACCAGGGTGACCAGGCTGCTTTCGTCAAAGCCGATCTCGGTGGCCTCGCGCCCCATCGGACCGTTGGCGCCGACGAAAGGCCACAGCACGGCGCCCTGCGCGCCCGAGGTGGCCATCAGCTGGCCGTTGGACAGGAAGCTGACCGACTTCACCTTGCCGGGGTAGCCGCCCATGCGCAGGTTCTTCTGGTCCTTGATCCGCCAGCCGTGCAACTGGTTGTCCTGCATGGCGGTGACGACGAAGGCGCCGTCCGGCGAGAAGGCCACGCCGGTATGCGATCCGGCCCACTTCAGCAGGGTCGGCTTCTGGTCGGCGATGCGGGCGAACCACAGCGCCGCGCCGCCGTAGGTCGAGGTCGCGATCCGCCGGCCCTTGGGCTCGAACGCCACGCCAGAGACGGTGCGCTCGTGCACGAAGTCGCGGCGGAAGGCGGCGTCCTTGGCGTCGATCACCGACAGGGTCTTGCCCGCCGAGAAGGCGATCAGCCCGCTTTCGGCCGAGGCGGCGATGGAATCGATCCACGCGCCCTTGGCGGTGGCCAGCAGGCCGGCCTCGCCCTTGCGGTGCCAGATCACCCGGCCGTCGTCGCCCCCGGTCAGGACGCCCTCGCCCGACGGGTGGGCGCAGGCGCACAGGATCGCGCCGTCGTGGGCGATGCTGAAGGCGCCGTCCTCGAACCGCACCGCGCCGTCGCCCAGGGCGAAGACCGCGCCGTCCTTCTCGAACAGGGCGGCGGTGGGCTGGGCATCGAACTGGAAGAGGGTCATGTCTCGGCCTTGTGGGTCTCGACCCACCGGCGGGTCATGAACTCCGCCGAGGCGTATGCCTCCTGCAGCGCCACGTTCCAATAGGTCAGGGCGTCCAGCGGGATGGCCGCGCCGGACACCGCGCAGCGCACGAAGTCGCCGGGCTGAACCACCTCGAAGTCGGGGGTGCCGTAATGCAGCACGGCTTCGCGATGCGGGGCGAGGGGCGGGTTCACCAGGGCAGCGCCTCGCCGTTCCAGCGGAGGAAGCGGTTCAGCGACGCGCCGACGATCAGCGCGGTCCTGGGCTCGGGTGCGATCAAGCCGCGCACGCCTCGAACCCGGCCTTCAGCGCCGCCTCGTCCAGATCGCGGCCGATGAAGACGGCGCGCGACCAGCGGCGTTCCTTGTCGCCCCACGGCTTCTGCAGGTCGCCCTCCAGGATCATGTGCACGGCCTGGAAGACCAGGCGGCGGTCCTCGCCGGCCACCTCGATGATGCCCTTGGCGCGCAGGATGTTCTGGCCCTGCTCGCCCAGCAGCTTGTCCAGCCAGGCGGTGAATTTCTGGCCGTCCATCGGACGGTCCAGCGACAGGGCGATGCCCTTGATGTCGTCCTCGTGCGCGTGGCCGCGCGGACCGTGGTCGTGCCCATGATCATGCCCGTGATCATGGTCATGATGATCATGGTCGTGATCATGACCGCAGTGGTCGTCGTGCACATGGCCGTCCGCGCCGTGCGGCGGATTGACGAAGTCGGGACGCACCTCGGTGATCCGGTCGAGGTCGAAACCGTGCACGCCCAGCACCTGGTCCAGCGGCACATTGGCCCGCTCGGTGCGGGTGATGGGGGCCAGGGGGTTGAGCGCGCGCAGGCGGCGCTCGACTTCGTTCAGCTCCTCGGCGGTGACCAGGTCGACCTTGTTCAGGATGATGCGGTCGGCGAAGGCGACCTGCTCACGGGCCTCCTTGGAGTCGTCCAGGCGCGCCATCACGTGCTTGGCGTCGACCAGGGCGGTGACGCTGTCCAGCTGGGTCTTGGCCTTGACCTCCTCGTCGACGAAGAAGGTCTGGGCCACCGGGCCGGGGTCGGCCAGGCCGGTGGTCTCGACGATGATGGCGTCGAAGGCGGGCTTGCCCGGACGCTGGCGCTTCATCAGGCCGGCGACGACGCGGATCAGGTCGCCGCGCACCGTGCAGCAGACGCAGCCGTTGTTCATCTCGAACACGTCCTCATCGGCGCCGACCACCAGGTCGTTGTCGATGCCGATCTCGCCGAACTCGTTGACGATGACGGCGTAGCGCTTGCCGTGGTCCTCGGTGAGGATCCGGTTCAGCAGGGTGGTCTTGCCCGCGCCGAGATAGCCGGTGAGGACGGTGACGGGGATCTTGGCGTTTGCGGCGGAAGCGGTGTCGGTCATGGGCCGCTAGATGGCGGTTGGGGCGCCGGAAGGGAAGGGGGCTGGCCACTTGCTGGTCGATGCAACTTCAGGGGGATTTTCGCCTTGCGAAGACGGGAGAAGGTGGTGAAGCTTCGCCGTGAACCCTGGAGGCCCGCCCCCGATGAGACTTCCTCCAAGCTATTTTCGTCCCTTCGACAAGGTCTACCGGGCCGTGACGGCGGACATTCGTAGTAGGGCGGCCACCCTCTCCGGCGACGACCGGACGTGGCTGGAGCGGCTCGTCGTGACGTTCCTGGAAGAGCGACAGCGCTGGAACGACAGTGGGGAGCTGGCGGGATACCGGGCGATCTGGCTGCGTCTGAACACGCCCTTGCTGCGGCTGGCCGCCGGGGCCTACCTCCATGTCGCCTATGATCTGCCCCGGGCCATGGCGAACGACTGGCCGGGCCAGGGACGGTGGGCGCACGCGCCCACCGTCGCGCGGGGCGAGGGCGTCTTCATGGGACTGGCTTCGATCTTTCCCCTGCATTTCCAGTTGAGCCTGGGGCTGGGGTGGCTGCCGTTTGGCCTGTTCCGGGACTATCTGGACGCCCCCATGGATCGGCTCAGGCGGGGCGCCTGGGCGCACGCCCGCATCCTGGCCACCGAACCCGGTCGCCCTCAGCGCGAAGCCGCGATGGCGGAGGCCCTGACCATGGGTCTGAAGGATGCGTGGGATCTGCAGCCGTGGAAGATCAAGAAATTCCTCCGGCCGCCCGACGGCGCCGTGTTTCCCGTCGTGACCGTTCCCCTGCTGACGCTGGTCGCGGGCAGTTCGCTGGCGACCGGGCTCACCGTCGCGGTGGTCCTATGGGGCCTTTTCGAGTGGCGTCTCTACGTGGCCCGGAATCGGCAGATGCAGCGCGAGTTCATCGCGACCTGGGGCGAGATGCTCGAGGACTATGTACGCGTCGCGGTGCGGGAGCCCGAAGACCTAGAGCGCTTCCGGCGTCAGCGCCGCATCGACCTGAGGCTTGATACCGCGGACTGATCCGCGGTCGCTCAGCAGTCCGGACAGTCCGGCAGCGCCCCGCTTTCCAGCTGAAGCGTGGTGTGGCCGATCTGGAAGCGGGCGCGGGCCAGGGTCTGGGCCTCCGCCAGCAGGGCGTCGGCGTCGGCGCGCTCGTGGACCAGATGGGCGGTCAGGGCGGTGTCGGTGGTCGACAGCCCCCAGATGTGCAGGTCGTGCACGGCGCGGACGCCGGGCAGGGCCAGGAAGGCGGCCCGAACGGCCTCGACGTCGACGTTCCGCGGCGCGGCGTCCAGCGCCAGGTTCACCGAGTCCTTAAGCAGGCCCCAGGTGCCGAGCAGGATCACCACCACGATGGCGATGCTGACCAGGGGATCCACGATCGACCAGCCGGTCAGCAGGATGACGCCCCCGGCGATGACCACGCCGATGGAGACCGCCGCGTCGGCCATCATGTGCAGATAGGCGCCGCGGACGTTCAGGTCCTTGTGCTGGTCCTTCATGAACAGCAGGGCGGTGCCCAGGTTGATCACGAAGCCGATGCCCGCCACGATCATGATGGTGACCGAGCCGACCGGGGCCGGTTCGGCCAGGCGGCGCACGGCCTCGAAGGCGATGGCGCCGCAGGCGAAGATCAGCAGCAGGGCGTTGAACAGGGCGGCGAGCACCGTGGCCTTGCCGTAGCCGTAGGTCTTCTGCGACCCGCCCGCGCGGCGCGCCAGCCAGGCCGCGCCCCCGGCCATCGCCAGGCCCAGCACGTCCGACAGATTATGCCCGGCGTCGGCCATCAGGGCGGTCGAGCCGCTGATGATCCCGGCCCCGAACTCCACGGCCACGAAGGCCAGGTTGACGATCAGGCCGACGGCGTAGCGCCAGTCGCCGGTGTCGACCGGGCCGTGATGATGGCCCCCGGGCCCATGGCTGTGCCCATGCCCATGGTCATGGGCGTGGTCGGCATGATCGTGTGCGTGGTCGTGTCCGTGCGCCATGCGGCGTCCTTAGGCTCCGTCGCGTAAGGGGTCAATGCGGCGTTCTACTAAGTCATTGAATGTAAATATATAACCTTTCACCAACCTTCAGTGTTGGTGGAAGACGACCAGCAGGCCGATGGCGATCAGGGCGACCCCCAGGACCGCGCCCTCGTAACGGGCCCAGCGTTCCAGCCGCAGCACCGACCAGCCGGCGCGGGCCAGCAGGGTGAAGACCGCCATGCCGGCCACCGTGCCCGCCGCGAAGGTCAGGGTCAGGGCGATCAGCACCAGCAGGCCCTCGGTGGCCTGCGACAGGTAAATGGGCAGCAGGACCTCGCCCGGCGACACGGCCATCATGGCCACCAGCCCCCAGAAGGCGGCGGCGTGGGACACGGTGGGCTCGGGCAGGTCCATCTCCGGGCCGCCCGCCATCCGGGGGCGGCGCAGGGTGGCGCGGGCCAGGTAGAAGGCGCCGAACAGGAACAGCAGCACCGCCGAGATGTGCGGCAGCAGGCCCGAGATCCACTGGTCGAGCGCCAGCCCGGCCATGACGATCAGGCTGCCGAACAGGGCGGTGGTGGCGATATGGGCCAGGCCGGCCGCGCCGACCGCGCCGAGCACGCGCGGCAGGTTCCAGCGCTGCGCCCGGCCGACCAGCACGAAAGGCAGCCAGTGCGTGGGCAGGGCGGCGTGCAGGAAGGCCGTGGCGAAGCCGGTCCCCAGCAGGGACAGCAGAATGGGTTGCTCGAGATCGGACGGCGACATTGCTCGCCCTGTAGCGTGTTACTTTATAACAGTCGAGCCCGGCGGCGCATTTTTCGTGCGCCGCCGGATCGGTGGATCAGAACATCCAGTCGTCGTGACCCGGCGCGTGGCCGATGCCGGGGATGGCGTGATCTTCCAGCACGGCGATCTGCACGCCGTCGATCATGACCGACGGAGCCAGATGGCTCATCTCGAGCCCATGCGCATCGTCGCCCAGACCCGGCTGCACCAGCGGAAGGTGATCGCCCTTGCCGATGAGGAAGTCGTCGTCGGTCACCCCGGGCAGGACCAGGGGTTCGGCCGTGTCCTTCTGGTCGTCCGCGATGAGGCCGGGCTGGGTGAGCGGCTGCGAAGCGGCGTCCTTGACGAACAGGACCGGCGAGGCGGCGCCGCCGCTGAGGATGGCCGTCACGCCGTTGGAGAAGCGGACCTCCTCGATGCCGTTCAGCAGGTCGATCCCGTCGCGACCGCCGACATTGTCGGTGATCCGGTACTGGCTGCCGCCCAGGTGCACGATCGTATAGTCGGTGCTGAGGCCGCTCATGACCACGGTGTCGCGACCCGACCAGCCGTCCAGCACGTCGTCGCCGCCGCCGCCGGTCAGGGTGTCGTCGCCCATGCCGCCGGTGATCTCGTTGGCCAGGGCGTTGCCCTGACCGGCGAAGTTGCCCGTGCCGGTGAAGCGCATGTGCTCGACGTTGTCGGCCAGGGTGTAGCTGTGCAGCGTCGTCTCGACACGGTCCACGCCCTCGCCCGACAGCTCGACGATCGTGTCGTTGGCGTCGACGATATAGAGGTCGTCGCCCTCGCCGCCGTACAGCTCATTGGCCACGCCGGATCCGCCGCGCAGGGTGTCGTTGCCCTCGCCGCCGATCAGGATGTCGTAGCCGGCGCCGCCGTCCAGCACATTGTCGCCCGTGCTGGCGATGATCACGTCGTTGAAGGCGGTGCCGATGATGTTCTCGACCCCGCTGACGTAGTCGGTTCCGCCGTCGCCGTCGGTCACCTCGCCCGTATCCAGCTGGGCGCGAATGCCCGAGGCTGCGGCGCTGTAGTCCGCCGTATCGACCCCGTCGCCGCCCCGCAGGACGTCGTTGCCGCCGCGTCCGATCAGCACGTCGTCGCCGTCGCCGCCGTCCAGTCTGTTGGCCGAAGCGTCGCCCGACAGGCTGTCGTTGAAGGCCGAGCCGGTCAGGTTCTCGATGCTGGTCAGGATATCGGAGCCGCCGTCGCCGTCGTTGGTGACCGCATTGGCCGCCAGATCAGCCACGATCCCGGCGGCGGCCGTCGCATAGCTGGCCGTGTCGCTGCCCAGGCCGCCGTTCAGCCGGTCCCGCCCGGCGCCGCCGCTCAGGATGTCGTCGCCGGCGGCGCCGGTGAGGACGTTGTTCAGCGCATTGCCCCGGCCCTGGAAATTGCCCGAGCCGGCGTAGGTCAGGTCCTCGAAATTGGCCCCCAGGAAGAAGGCGTTGAGGGTAGTGACGACGGTGTCATGCCCCTCGTCGACCTCCTCGATGATCGTGTCGTCGGCGTCGACGTAATAGGTGTCGTCGCCCTCGCCGCCGTACATCTCGTTGGCCGTGCCGGTTCCGCCGTACAGGGTGTCGTTGCCGGCCAGGCCGACCAGGACGTCATAGCCGCCTCCGCCGCTCAGGACGTTTTCGCCCTCGGCCCCGGTCAGGGTGTCGTTGAAGGCCGAGCCGGTGAGGTTCTCGATCTCGATCAGCGTGTCCACGCCGCCGTCGCCGTCGTCGTCGGCCGTTCCCGTGTTCAGGCCGGCCACGACGCCGCTGCTGGCGTTGGTATAGTCGGCGGTGTCCTTGCCGGCTCCGCCGGTCAGCGTGTCGTTGCCGCCGCCGCCCACGAAGGTGTCGTCGCCGCCGCCCGAGGTCAGGACGTCGTCGCCCGATCCGCCGGTGACCACGTCGCCCTCGGTGTCCTGGCCGGTGATGGTGATGGTGACCGTGGCGGTGTTTCCGTTGGCCAGGGTGTAGCTGAAGGTGTCGGTCGCCGTCTGGTTCGGCGAACCCGACGACGGGCCCGGAATATACGCGAACGCCCCGTTGGGATCGTAGCTGTAGGTCCCGTCGGCGTTGAGCGTCAGCAGGGCGCCCGACGGCAGGGTGATCTGCATCCCGACCGACGCTGCGGAGCCGTTCACGGCGCTGACCACCAGGGCGGGACCGTCCACGTCGCTGTCGTTGGTGAAGACCGTGCCGCTCACGGCGACGGTCTCGGCGGTGATGTTGACGTCGTCCACCGCCACGGCGGCGTCGTTGACCGCGCTGACGGTGACCGTCGTGCTGACATTGACGGTCGTGAGATTGGAGCCGCCGCCGTTGTCCGCGATCGAGACCACGGTCACGGTGCGGTCGCCCACGGTCGGGTTCTGGCTGGCGTTCCGATAGACGAGCGCGTCCAGAATCTGCTGCGCGTGGGTGTTCGAGCTGATGCCGACGATGATGACGTTCAGCACGCCCGCCCCGCCCGAGGTCACCTGCACCATCACGGCGCCGCCCGGCGCGGGCTGGATGAAGGGGCTGCCGGCGACCAGGTTGATGGGCACGCCGGACAGGATCAGCTGCTCGTCGAGACCGTCGGAAACGCCGCTGACCTGCAGGCGCAGCGTCAGTTCCTGGCCGCTTTCGGGATTGGTGACAGTCACTCCCGAGAACAGGTCCGCCGAGGCGCCGTCCTCGACGAAGGTCGTGGTCGTGCCGGTCAGGCTCAGCGTCGGGGCGTCATTGACGCCTGCGACGGCCGAAGTGCCGGCGCTGGTCACGCTGTTAGCGAAGCCCTGGCCGTCGGTGTAGCTGGTGATCACGCGGATCACGCCGCCTACGTCGGCGTCGCCCAGGGTGTAGGTCGATTGGTCGGCCCCGACGTTGACGAAGCCGGATCCGGTGTTGCGCTGCCATTGGTAGTGCAGCGTGCCCAGGCCGTCGGCGTCGGCGAGCGTCGAGGAATCGGCGGTCAGGACCTGGTCCTCGGTCGCCGTGCCGGTGATCGAGACGCCGCCCGTGGGCGCGTCGTTGATGGCCGCGATGGCCGCGGTGCCGGCGCTGGTCGCCGATTCCGAGAAGCCCTGGCCGTCGGTGTAGCTGATGACCACGCGGACCACGCCGCCCACGTCGGCGTCGCCCAGGGTGTAGGTCGCCTGGTCGGCCGCGCCGATGGAGACGAAGCCCGAGCCGGTGTCGCGCTGCCAGTCGTAGTGCAGCGTGCCCAGGCCATCCACGTCGGCCAGGGTCGAGACGGCGGTCAGGGTCTGGTTCTCGGTCGCCGTGCCGGTGAGCGAGGCGCCGCCGGTGTGCGGATCATTGACCGCCGCGATGGCGGCGGACGCCGCCGAGGTCGCCGATTCCACCGTGCCGCCGGCGTCGGTGTAGTAGATGACCACGCGGACCACGCCGCCCACGTCGGCGTCGCCGAGGGTGTAGGTCGACTGGTCGGCGCCGACGTTGACGAAGCCGCCGCCGGTGTCGCGCTGCCATTGATAGTGCAGGGCGCCCAGGCCGTCCGGATCCGCCAGGGTCGAGACGGCGGTCAGGACGCCGTTCTCGCTTGCCGTGCCGGTGATCGCGGCGCCGCCGGTGTGAACGTCGTTGGCCGCCGTGACGGTGACGCTGGTCGTCTGGGTCGTGCTGGTGCCGCCGTCGCCGTCGGTCAGGACGATGGTGACCGTGCGCGTCGCGGTGTTCGGCGCGTCCGAGGTGTTGTTGTACTGCAGCGCCCGCACCAGGGCCTGCGTCGCCGCCGGGGTGGCGTCGGTATCGAGGGTGATGACCAGGGCCACGCCGCCGGTCCCGCCGGTGAAGGTGCCGATCTGCACGCCCTGATACAGGATCGCCGAACCCGAGACGCCGATCTGGCCGGCCCCGTTGCCGATGTTGGCCACGCTCAGCACGTCCTGCCCCGCCTGGCCGTTGGCGGTGATGGTGACGGTCAGGGTGCCGGTGTCGAAGTTCAGGCTTTCCGCGTCCGCCACCGTGGCGTTGCCGCCCACGTCCAGCCGGACCGGCACGTTCTCGGTGTGCGCGGCCGCGTCGCCGTTCAGGTTGGTGAAGGTCGGGGCGGTGTTGCTCGACGCCGTCGTGAAGTTCAGCGTCGTGGGGTTGAAGATGCCGGCGAACACCGCGCCCTCGGCGTCGGCGAAGGTCTCCTGGTCGATCAGGATGTAGTAGTTGGTCAGGCCCGCCAGGGTGACGGACGGGTCGATCGTCCAGGTCGTGCCCGAGCCGGTCACCTGGGCCGAGCCGATCGAGATGGTCTCGATCAGGATGCCGTCGCCGCGGTAGATGTAGATGTTGCCGTTGCCCTTGGTGACGCTTTCGCTGAACGTCAGGGTGATGTTGGCGCCCGGGGCCACGCCCGTGCCGTTGTCCGAGGGCGTCGTGGCGGTCAGGCGCGGCGGGGCGCCGTTCTGGCGGTACAGCACCAGGCCGCCGCCGGCCTGGTCGCGGTCGACGATGTCCACGTCGCCGTCGCCGTCGATGTCCACCGCGGTCCAGGTGGTCAGCTGCTGGGCGGTCAGGTCCAGCCCCTCGAAGGGCGTGCCGGTCAGGCTGGTGAAGTTGGTGAAGGACCCGCCGTCATTACGGAAATAGCCGAAGCCGGTCCCGGCGGTGTTGCCGTTCTGGTAGATGGCGTCGGTGTCGCCGTCGCTGTCGAAGTCGCCGAAGATCATGCGGGCGTCGAAATTGCCGATGTCGGCCAGCGGATCCGCCGTGCGGACCATGGTCCCGCCGTCGTTGCGGTACATCACCTGGGTCGTGCCGCGATCCAGGATGTCCATGTCGCCGTCGTCGTCGATATCGACCACGAAGGTGGAGGTGGTGATCTGCAGGCCGGTGAAGACGACGCCGGTGAAGGGCGTGCCTGCCGCCGCGGCGTTGGTGAAGTTGGTGAAGCTCAGGCCGCCGTCGTTGCGTAGGAAGCCGATGCCCGATCCGGCGGTGTTGCCGTTCTGGTAGAGGGCGTCCACGTCGCCGTCGCCGTCGAAGTCGCCCCAGACCATGCGCTGATCGAAGCTGCCGGTGTCCGGGATCGGATCGGCGATGCGGGTGAAGCCGGCGTTGCCTTCATTCCGGAAGAAGGTCGTGCTGTTGGATGTGCGGTCCAGGATGTCCAGGTCGCCGTCGCCGTCGAAGTCCAGGATGAAGAAGTTGGCCGGGCTGATCTGACGGCCCGACAGGTCCACGCCCTGGAAGATCGACCCGGCGGCGGTGGCGTCGGTGAACGTGACGAACGTCCCGTTGCCGTTGTTCCGCATGTAGCCGATGCCGGTGCCGGCGGTGTTGCCGTTCTGGAACAGGATGTCGATGTCGCCATCGCCGTCGAAGTCGCCGAAGATCATGCGGCTGTCGAAGGCGCCGGTGTCGCCAATGGGATCGGTTACGGTGGACCAGGTCGTCGGCATATAGGTGTCTCCCCCTGAAGACGGGCGCTCATGAAGCGCCGTTATGCATTGGCGTCGTCGCCGACGCTAGGTACTCTTACCTAAACCTTAAGAGGGTCGGGCAAGCAACCAGAGATTATGGCGAAGCTAACTTCGAGCAGAAAACTCGCCAACGAGGCGACTGGAGGATGATCGCCAGTCAAACGCAGCGCCGGCGGAGCATCGATCAGCCCCGCATCATGCATAGAACTCTGCGCACCGGTATCGTCAGGGTTGATGAGGCCGTCGTGATCGGGGACGCCTCGGCCGGGCCGGGCGATGGCCGCTGACGGGCGACCGCTCCGGATTCCCGTCGTCCCGTCCCCCGCGACCTTGCGACGGCCGGGCAGGGTCTGTACGGCGGGCAAAGGTCCGAGCTTCAGGGGACGGCGGGAGCCGGACCCGAATACGGCGGGTCCGGGGTTTTTTCCCCGTCCGCGTTGACTCGGCGGACCCCTTCCGTATATGTCGCCGCTCTTCGCCCGCCGGGGGTCCCCGCCGGGCGCTATTCTTTTTGCGTTTACGCTGAGGCTTCAACATGTACGCGGTGATCAAGACCGGCGGCAAGCAGTACCGGGTCCAACCGGGCGACGTGATCGTGGTCGAGAAGCTCGACGGCGACGCTGGCGCTGCCGTCAACTTCGGTGAAGTCCTGATGCTGGGCGGCGACAAGGGCGTCACCCTCGGCGCTCCGCTGATCGAAGGCGCTTCGGTCGCCGCGACGCTGGTCGAAACCCGCAAGGGTGAGAAGATCAAGATCTTCAAGAAGATCCGTCGCCAGGGCTACCGCCGCACCAACGGCCACCGCCAGATGGAATCGGTCCTGCGCATCACCGGCATCGAAGGCGCCGGCGAGAAGGCCAAGTGGGACGGCGAAACCTCGCTGATGACCAAGCTCGAGATGAACGCTCGCGCCCGTGGCCTGGCCCCGCGCGTCGAGGCGACCGAGGAAGCCGCTCCGGCTCCGAAGGCCGCCAAGGCTCCCGCGGCCAAGAAGGCTCCGGCCAAGAAGGCCGCCGCCGCCTCGACCGACGAAGCGTAAAACCAACCCCGCGTCCCTTGCGGCCGCGACTGTGATAGAATGACGATGTCGGGCGCCCGAGGGCGCCGGACGCGAAGCTGAAGAGAGTTACGATGGCTCACAAGAAATCAGGCGGTTCGTCGCGTAACGGTCGCGACTCCGAGTCGAAGCGCCTCGGCGTGAAGAAGTTCGGCGGCGAGCGCGTGCTGGCCGGCAACATCCTCGTGCGCCAGCGCGGCACCACCTTCCACCCGGGCGAGAACGTCGGCCTGGGCCGCGACCACACGCTCTTCGCCACCGTGCACGGCGCCGTGAAATTCACGAAGAAAGCCAACGGCCGTTGTTACGTGTCGATTCTTCCGGCGAACGACACCGCCGAACAGGCCATGGCCGCCGAGTAACGCGATACGGAACATCACCCGGATCGCGAAGGCTCAAGAGCCGCGATCCGGACCAGGGAAATTTTCCGCGGGGAGTCTGGATCACCAGGCTCCCCGTTTTCGTTCCCCGCCTCGAACACCGCCCGAGCCCTCCAAGGAGGCGGTGAGTTCCGAATGAGGCGTGTCATGTGCGTGATCGAACCCTCTCCCGTCGTCGAGACCCGGCGCCTGGCCTTGCGCAGCCCGCAGGCCCAGGACATCAGCCGTCTCACGGCCCTGGCCAATGACGCCGACATCGCGCGGATGACGCTGCGCATGCCGCATCCCTTCTCGACGGCCGACGCCGAGGCCTTCGTGCTGACCGTCGCGGGCCAGGATCCGGCCCGCGCCCGCACCTTCCTGATCGACCACGAGGACCACGGGCCCGTCGGCGTGATCGGCCTGTTCGAGGACGGGGATATCGGCCCGGAGGTCGGCTACTGGATCGGCCGCCCCTACTGGGGCCGCGGCTACGCCACCGAGGCGCTGGAGGCGGGCGTGGTCTGGGCCAGCCGCAACTGGCGCCGCCGCGCCCTGGTCGCGGGCCATTTCGACGACAACCCCGCCTCGGGCCGCGTCCTGGAGAAGGCGGGCTTCCTGTACACGGGCGAGGTCCGCAAGGGCTTCAGCCGCGCCCGGAACGGGGAAGCCCGGACGCGCCGCATGGTGTGGCTGGCCTAGCAGGCGCTTTCTCCCTCCCCCTCGTGGGGAGGGATGTCGGCGCGCAGAGCCGACAGGGTGGGGTTCGTAAGGGCGGAAGCGCCGCTCCCCACCCGACCTCGCTTCGCTCGGCCACCCTCCCCAGAAGGGGAGGGAGAAACCAGGCCGCGTCGGGTCGAAAAGGCGGAGCCTTTTGACCGCGGCCCAACAAACATGCGCCAGGCCGCGTCGGGTCGGGAGGTCCCCGAAGGGGCCGACGGTCCGCGGCCCAACATAAAGAAAGCTCTTCGGCTTTCAGCCGAAGAGCGTCGGCCCGAACACCGCCGCCAGGGCGATCGCGCCGCCGGTCACGGCCACGACGGCGCCGGCGATGAAGGCGACCAGGGTGCGGGCGCTACGCTGGCGGCGCAGGCCGCTGGTCTTGACGCCGCGCAGGATGACGAACGGCTTGGGACCGAAGACCTCGGACCCGGAAATATTGTGCTGGGACATGACGCTCCCCCTCGACTACGCCCGGACGGGCGGGGCGAAGGAGCGGGCCGCAGAGGGCGAAACAATGGCGAACGCCGATCACCCACACGTCTGTGATCGGACGAACATTGTCAGGCGTCCAGCTTAGAGCCTGATCGGCTGAGGTGGAATCGCTTCGCGATTCCGCTGATGCCGTGAATCAGGCTCCAGAATTATGCTGGAGCGAAATCTGAGCTGAGTTGGACTGCGTCCAACTCAACCGATTTCGCTCTAGCCGCACCAGACCAGGCGGCCGCTGTAGGCCC
Organism: Brevundimonas sp. EU05-FHT14B11; assembly: GCF_058790835.1. NCBI lineage: Bacteria > Pseudomonadati > Pseudomonadota > Alphaproteobacteria > Caulobacterales > Caulobacteraceae > Brevundimonas > Brevundimonas sp. EU05-FHT14B11. The sequence continues at coordinate 620,256 of NZ_JBYTCY010000003.1, read as the reverse complement.
GATAGTAGCCGCTGCCGGGGTCGTAGGAGCGGTAGGTCGCCCGGCACCAGTCGATGCGGCGCCCGTCCCGGGAGCCTCCCGCATAGCCGCCGCGATAACCGCCGCCGGGGAAGACCACGTCGGGCCGCCCATAGGCGCCCTCATAGGCCGTGCCCCCCTGATTGTGTCCGCCGTAGCCATAGCCGCCGTAGTACTGCGAGCCGTAGCCGCGGCGCGGGTAGTAGCCGTGACCGCCATAGCCGTAGCGGCCGGAGTCGTATCCGTAGCCGTACCGGTAGCCGGCCAGCTGGCGATAGTCGCTGCGGGCCTGCGGGCTGACGCGGCGGCGCTGGTCGCGCCAGCGGTCGCCGCAGTCGTCGCGGCTGGCGTCCCAGAACCGGTCGCAGCGATAGTCGCCCGGCCGGTCCAGCTGGCTGCGCCAGTCGAAGTTCGACGGCACGGCGTTCGAGCGGTAGCGCGGCGTGTAGTAGCGGCTCCCGCCGTCCGGATCGTAGCCGCCGTTATAGCCGCTGTTCCCGTACTCATGGCCGTAGCCGCCGGCCCACGACTGGGCGGCGGCGGGGGATGCGGCCAGGGCCAGGCCGGCCGCGGCGATCAGGAGGGAGGCTCGCATGGTTAATTCTCCGAAGCGGCCCGATACGCGGCCTCGAAATACGGCGTTGGAGGCACTCAGGGCAGGGTGACGGCGATCCGTCCGTTACGCGTCTCGACGTGACGCATCAGCACCACGCGGTCTCCCCCGGCGCTGACCGGGGCGATGATGAACCAGCCGCCCGCGGGCAGGCCGACGAAGTCGAAGGTCCCGTTCCGGCAGGTCTCCGAGCGCACGAAGGAGCGGTAGTCGGCGTTGGGATCGGCCACGGTCCGGGCGCGCACCACGGCCTCGGGCAGGGCGGCGCGGTCGGTCGAGCCGTACAGGGTCCGGAACCGGGCGCGGGTATAGGGGGTGTCCGGCGTCAGGGCGACCGAGCCGGTGCAGCTGAAGACCTGGCCGTCGCGGCGATAATCGACCCGGCCCTCGATGGCCGCGCGGCCCGAGGTGCTGGACCAGGCGAAATCATCGGCGCGGAACGCGGCCGGTCCGGCCGGCGCGACGGGCCCCATGGGCACGGTCTCGCAGCCCGCCAGCACGGCGGCTGCGGCGGTCAGGGCGGCGAGGGGCAGAAGGGACCGGGCGGTGGACATGGGCTCTCTCCGGGCGGGGGCGGGTCGAACGCCCGATCAGACGCTCAACGCCGCCATAAGGTCAAGGTTGCGACCTCTTGGACCGTGGTTCACAAGCGCGCAACAAACCGGCGCGAGACCGGCTATAGGGGACGCTCATGACAGTGACGTTTGACGATATTCTGGCGGCGCGGGACCGGATCGCCGGTCAGGTGGACCGCACGCCCGTACGCTATTCCCGCCGCCTGTCGCAGCTGACCGGCGCCGAGGTGTGGATCAAGTTCGACAACCTGCATTTCACCGGCAGCTTCAAGGAGCGCGGGGCGCTGAACCGCCTGCTGCAGCTGACGCCGGAGGAGCGCAAGCGCGGCGTGGTGGCCGCCAGCGCGGGCAATCACGCCCAGGCGCTGGCCTATCACGGCGGCCGTCTGGGCGTGCCGGTGACCATCGTCATGCCCGAGGGCACGCCCTTCGTGAAGGCGGACGGCACGCGGGCGCACGGCGCGACCGTCGTCATCAAGGGGCTGGATTTCTCGGGCTCCACCGAAGAGGCCCACCGGCTGCGCGACGAGGAAGGCTTCGTCTTCATCTCGGCCTTCGACGACGAGGGAATCGTCGCCGGCCAGGGCGTCTGCGGCCTGGAGTTCATGGAGGACGCGCCGGACCTCGACGTCCTGATCATCCCGATCGGCGGCGGGGGGCTGATCGCCGGTTCGGCCATCGCGGCCAAGGCCATGAAGCCGTCGATTCGCATTTTCGGGGTCGAGGCGGCGATGTACCCCTCGTTCAGCGCCAAGCGGCGCGGCGAGGCGCCCAAATGCGGCGGCCAGACCATCGCCGAAGGCATCGCCATCAAGGCCGTCGGCGACATTCCCTTCGCCCTGGCCGAGCCGCTGATCGAAGAGGTCCTGGTCTGCCAGGAGGCCGATTTCGAACGCGGCGTCTCCTATCTGGCCACCATGGAGCGGACCGTCGCCGAGGGCGCGGGCGCGGGCGGGCTGGCGGCCATGCTGGCCTATCCGGACAAGTTCAGGGGGCTGAAGGTCGGCATCGAGCTGACCGGCGGCAATATCGACGCCCGCATGTTGGCCGTGGTCCTGAACCGCGAACTGGTGCGCGAGAAGCGGCTGATCGTCTATCGCATCCTGGGCGACGACCGCCCGGGCATGCTGTCCAAGATGAGCGCCGTGATCGGCGGCCTTGGCGGAAACATCATCGATGTCGTGCACAACCGGCTGGCGCTGGACGTGCCGGCCAAGGGCGCGGAGTTCGACATCATGGTCGAAACCCGCGGCGAGGCGCATGCGGAAGAAATCAGACAGGGACTTGAAGGTGCGGGTTATGAACTCCGGATGGGCTAGGGGCGTCGCCGTCCTGGCCATGGTTGCGGCCCTGGCCGCCTGCAATCGCGCGCCGGACACGGGCGGCGCCGACGCCGAGGCCAATCTGAAGGCCGGGCAGGCCTTCATGGAACGCAACGCCAGGGCTGAGGGCGTTCAGACCCTGCCCGGCGGCATCCAGTACAAGGTCCTCCAGTCCGGTCCTCCGGGCGGCGAGAGCCCGGACAGCAATGACTTGGTGCGCGTCGAGTACGAGGGCACCCTGACCGACGGCACGGTCTTCGACAGCAGCTATGAGCGCGGCCAGCCGGCGGTCTTCACCCTCGGCACGGTCGTCGCGGGCTGGACCGAGGCGCTGCAGCACATGAAGGTCGGCGACGAGTGGATCGTCTACCTGCCGGCCGACAAGGCCTATGGCGAGCGCGCGGCCGGCAAGATTCCGGCCAACAGCGTGCTGGTCTTCCGCCTCAAGCTGTTGGCCGTCGCCCGCGCCGAGGGCGGCGAACGGGTGGTCGGCGTCACCGCCAACGCCTAACGGCCGGGGAGTCGGGACAGCGCCCATTCGGCCGCATCCCGCACCACCGGCGCGGGATCGTTCAGCAAGGCTTCGGCCGGGCCGATCAGGTCGGCGTCGCCGCTGTTGCCGATGGCGTACAGGACATTGCGCACGAACCGGTCGCGGCCGATGCGCTTGACCGGGCTCTTCGAGAACAGGGCCCGGAAGGCGGCGTCGTCCAGCGCCGCCAGATCCGCCAGCCGGGGCGAGACCAGGGCGTCGCGCGCCTGCACCCGCCCTTCCTTGGCCGCCGCGGCGAACTTGTTCCACGGGCAGGAGGCCAGGCAGTCGTCGCAGCCGTAGATGCGCCCGCCCGTCGCCGCGCGGAACTCCTCCGGCCAGGGACCCGCGAACTCGATGGTCAGGTAGGACAGGCACCGCCGGGCGTCGAGCTGGAACGGCGCCGGGAAGGCGTTGGTGGGACAGGCGTCCAGGCAGGCGGTGCAGGTGCCGCAGTGCTCGCCCTCCGGCGGGTCGGGCTCGAACGTCGTGGCGCTCAGGATGACGCCCAGAAACAGCCAGTTGCCGTGGCTGCGCGACAGCAGGTTGGTGTGCTTGCCCTGCCAGCCCAGCCCGGCGCGCTGGGCCAGCGGCTTCTCCATCAGCGGGGCCGTGTCGACGAAGACCTTCACCTCTTCCTTGGTGCGGGCGGCGATCTGGCCCGCCAGGGTCTTCAGCCGGCCCTTGATGACCTCGTGATAGTCGTCGCCGCGCGCATAGACCGAAATGTAGCCGGCCGACCGGTCTTCCAGTTCCGGCAGGGGATCGTGCTCCGGGCCGTAGTTCAGGCCCAGGACGACGGCGGTCTTTGCGCCGTCCCACATGGCGGTCGGATGGGCCCGGCGCTCCAGCGTCGTCTCCATCCAGCCCATGTCGCCGTGACGCCCCGACTCGACGAAATGCGCCAGCCGCTCGCCCGCGCTCCACGGCTCGGACGCCGAGGCGAACCGGCAGACGTCGAAGCCCAGGGCGGCGGCGCGCTCGCGAATGAATTTACGGGGATCGGCCGCCATGGACGCTATCTCACACACCGCTCATCCCGGCGAAAGCCGGGACCCAGTCCTGTCCAGCGTGACGCCGGCATTTCAGGACCGGCGATGACGCATGCCCTGCAGGGGCGGATCACCCAGAACACTGGGTCCCGGCTTTCGCCGGGATGAGCGGAGATCTCAGAAGTCGAGGTCGGCGTAGTGCGCCGCCGCGGCCACCCCTGGGAAGCGGTCCGTCAGCAGGGGCCGGAAACAGGGGCGGGATTTCAGCTTCATGTACCAGGTCTTGAGCGCCGGATAGTTCGCCCAGGCGATCTCGCCGAAATAGTCCAGGATCGACAGATGGGCCGCGGCGACGATGTCGGCCTGGCTCAGGCGGCGTCCGGCCAGCCAGTCGCGTTCGGCCAGCAGGCCTTCCAGCATGGTCAGATGGGCGCGCAGCGCCTCGCGCCCGGCGCGCAGCTGGCGCGCCTCGGGCGGGCCCAGCCGCAGCAGGGGCTTCTCCATCCGCTCGTGCAGCAGGACGGCGTCGACCTCGTCGGTGAAGCGGCGGTCGAACCAGCCGACCAGGCGCCGGGTCTCGGCGCGCTCGAACGGATCGGCGGGGACCAGGAAGGGCTCGCGGTCGCGGTCCTCCAGCCAGCCCAGGATGGCGGCCTGCTCGCACAGGGTCAGGACGCGGTTGTTGGCGGTGGTCTGCAGCACGGGCGTCATGCCGGACGGGTTCAGGGCGCCGACGGGGCAGTCCGGCTCCCACGGGCGCACGGCGTTCTCCTCGAACGCCACCTTGGCTTCGCCCAGCGCCAGTCGCGCGGCGCGCGAGACGGGGTCGAAGGCGAAGTGAAACAGGACGGAGACCGACATCCCGCACTCCATGCGCCCAAGCCCGTTAAGCGGGCGTTAGTCATCGCGTCAGGACCACGGGCCTTTTTGCCCCGTCGCCTGTGTCGCGTCCGGCTCCACCGGTCCGCGCGGGTCGGGATGGATCAGGATGTCGGCGTGCGGCCACAGGGCCAGCAGGCGCGCTTCGGCCTGTTCCAGGATGTCGTGGGCCTCGGCCAGGGTCAGGGTCGGCGCCATGTCGACGTGCATCTGGATCGTGGTCACCGGCCCCGCCTGACGGGTGCGCAGCCGGTGGACCCCGGCGATGCGCGGATCGGACAGGATGGCGCTGGTGATGGCCACGCGGTCGGCGTCCGAGGTCGCCCGGTCCAGCAGCTGGTCGGCGGCGTCCTTCAGCACGGCCGTGGCGCCCCAGAACAGCCAGACCGCGACCACCAGGCCGGCGGCGGCGTCCAGCCCCGGCGCCTTCAGGAACGTGCCCGAGATCACGCCGATCAGGACCACGGCGCTGGCCGCCAGGTCGGAGGCGTAGTGGGCGCGGTCGGCGGCCACGGCGACCGAGCCGCTGGCCTTGATCGCCCGGCTCTGCCGCCAGATCAGCCAGACGGTCAGCGCCATGGAGATCAGGACCACGCCGACGCTCCAGGTCCCCGACGTCACCGGGCGGGGATCGAACAGGCGCTGGATGGCCTCCCAGCCGATGAAGACGCTGGAGGCGAACACCAGTCCGGCCTGCACCAGCGCGGCCATGGCCTCGCCCTTGCCGTGGCCGAAGCGGTGCTCCTCGTCCGGCGGGGCGGCGGCCCAGCGCACGGCGAAGAAGGTGGCCAGGGAGGCGATCAGGTCCAGCGACGAATCCGCCAGCGAGGCCAGGATCGACACCGACCCCGAGGCGCCCAGGGCGAAGGCCTTCAGCGCGATCAGCACCACCGCCACGCCCACCGACAGGCGCGTGACGCTGCGGGTCGCGGCGTGGGCGTCGTCGAGGGAGGAGGCGGTCATGACGCCTTGTCGCGGAAACCCGTGACCCTGCCAAGGCGCCGTGCGCGTACCGACGTTAGCGTGTTCGTCACGAAAGGGTCCCATGGTCGCGTCCCATTATGGTTTCCGGGCGCTGAACAGCCGGGGGAGACAGGCATGGACACGTCCGGCGAGCGCTGGATCGGGCGAGGCGAGGCGCTGGATCGTCTGCGGGTCAAGGCCCAGACGCTCTACGCCTATGTCAGCCGTGGCCGCATCGCCGCCCGTCCCGACCCGAACGATCCCCGCCGCAGCCTGTACGCCGTCCGCGACATCGCGCGCCTGACCGGCGATGCGGTCGACGACGGCGACGAAGCGCCGCGGACGGCCGAACGCGGCCCCGCCGCGCGCGGCCAGGCCGATCTGGAATCCTCGGTCAGCGTCGTCGCCTCGGGCCGCCTGTTCTATCGCGGCCTGGACGCGGTCCAGCTGTCCGCCACGGCGACGCTGGAGGACGTGGCCCGCGGCCTGTGGGGCGCCCGGACCGCCAATCCCTTCGCCGAGATCCGGCCCCGCGTGGGCGTGACGCCCGGCGGATCGACCCGCGCCCGCCTGTTCACCGCCCTGTCGCGCCGCGCCGAGGAAGACGCCGACGCCAAGCCGCGCATGCCCGAGGCCCTGCGCACTGAATGCGCCCGCGTGCTGGACGAGGCGGTCGACGCCGTCGCCGGCCCAGGGCCCCGCCTGTTCCTGCACCAGCGTCTGGCCCGCTTCTGGAAGGCGCCCGAGCGCGACGCCCAGCTGATCCGCCGGGCGCTGGTCCTGTCGGCGGACGCCGGGATGGACGCCGCCGTGGTCGCGACCCGCGCCGCCGCCGGGGGCGGAGCCTCCCCCGCCGCCGCGGCTCTGGCCGGACTGGCCGTGCTGGCCGCCTCGCGCACCGTGGGCGAGACCGCGTCCGCCTCGGCCTGGATCATCGCCGCCCGCCGATCGCCCGCCGAGGCCGCCCGCGATGCGGCCGGGGCCGGGTTCGGCGATCCGGACTGGGCCGCCGGCGATCCCCGCGCCGCCAGCCTGCTGGCCGCCGCCGAACTGCCGGCCGACCTGGCCCGCGTCCTGCGCGACGGTGAGGCGGTCACGGGACAGCCGCCGGGCTTCGCCCTGGCCCTCGCGGTCGCCGTGCGCCGCATGGAGCTGCCGCGCGACGCGGCGCAGGACATCCTGCTGACGGGCCGCCTCGCGGGTTTGCTGGCCCATGCGGTCGATCAGATGCTGGACGGCTCGCCTATCCGGGCGCGCCTGCGCTATGTGGGGCCCGAACCGGGCGCGAACTGACCCGACATCATCTTTGAAAGGACGCGCATGGCGGACTGGCTGGCGGCGATCATCCTCGGCCTGGTGGAAGGCCTGACCGAATTCATTCCGGTCTCGTCCACCGGCCACCTGCTGCTGACCAAGGAGGCTCTGGGCCTGCCGCCGGAGCCGTGGGACACCTTCATCGTCATGATCCAGCTGGGCGCGATCCTGGCGGTGGTGGCGCTCTACTTCCAGCGCCTGTGGAAGGTGCTGGTCGGCCTGCCGGGCAAGGATCCGGCGGCGCGCATGTTCGCCCTGTCGGTGCTGCTGGCCTTCATCCCGTCCGCCATCGTCGGCCTGCTGTTCCACGACTTCATCAAGCGGGTGCTGTTCAATCCCACGATCGTCTGCGTGACCCTGATCCTGGGCGGCTTCGCCCTGATCGCGCTGGAGCGCTGGGCGCCCCCGGCCCGCACCGAGGATTCCATGAAGTTCAGCTGGAAGACGGCGCTGGGCGTCGGCCTGTTCCAGTGCCTGTCGATCATCCCCGGCGTGTCGCGCTCGGGCGCGACCATCGTCGGCGGCCTGCTGCTGGGCGTCGACAAGCGGGCGGCGGCGGAGTTCTCGTTCTTCCTCGCCATCCCGACCATGGTCGCGGCCTTCGGCCTCGACTTCTGGGAGAGCCGCGACCTGATCAACGGCGACGTCGCCGGACTGATCGGCATCGGCTTCGTGGTGTCGTTCTTCAGCGGCCTGTTCGTGGTCAGGACCCTGGTCGACTTCGTCGGCCGCTACGGCTTCGCGCCGTTCGCGGCCTGGCGGATCCTGGTCGGCGGCGTCGGCCTGCTGGCCATCTGGGCCTACGGCTGATCCCGGAGCGCCGGAAGTGGTTAGTGGTTAGTGGTTAGTGGTTGGTCGGCAGGGTGCAGCCGCAAGACCTGCGCCGCCCTTCCGCTGACAGTGCCGGCGGAAGAGCGGCGCAAACCGCGCTGTCGCAGGCTGGTGGCCAACCACTAACCACTAACCACTAACCACTAACCACTTCCCCGAAGGTCCGCGCTCCGCTGGAGGCGGTGGCTCAGGCCGCCGTCGCTTCCGCGAACTGCCCGCCGCGGCGGTAGCGCCACAGATAGCTGGCGGCCACGGCCTCGACGCCCGTGGGCTCGATGTCCAGCGCGGCCAGGCCCTGGGCGTCCGCGGCGACCACGTTGTCGCTCTCCAGCAGCACCACCTGGTCCTTGGTCAGCACCGGCTTGAAGCCGAGGGCCGCCGGGATCTGGGCGAAGGTCCCGATCAGCTTGGCGATGGCGAAGGGCAGGGGCAGGAAGCCCGGGGTGCGGTAGGTCTCGCGCGCCACCAGCCTCAGCACGTCTTCGAAGGTCATCACCGCCGGGCCGCCCAGCTCATAGGTCTGGCCGCCGGCTTCGCTGCGGCTCGCGGCGCGGGCCACGGCCTCGGCCACGTCGCCGACATAGACCGGCTGGAATTTCGTCTGGCCGCCGCCGATCAGCGGCAGGACGGGGGCGATCTGGGCCATGCCCGCGAACTTGTTCAGGAAGTCGTCGCCGGGGCCGAACACCACCGACGGACGCAGGATCACCGCGTCCGGCTTCACTTCGCGCACCGCCATCTCGGCCTCGGCCTTGGTGCGGGCGTAGTCCGACTCGCTCTCCGGATTGGCGCCCAGGGCCGAGACCTGGACCAGACGGTCCACGCCGGCGGCGGCGCAAGCTTCCGCGATCTTGCGCGACGCGCCGACGTGCAGGGCCTCGAAGGTGCGCGCGCCAGCCTCGTACAGGATGCCGACCAGATTGATCACGGCGTCCGCGCCGCGAACCGCCTCGGCCACTTGGGCGGCGTCCGTGACGTCGCAGCGGATCGCCTGGATCTGGCCGACCGACCCCGAGGTCTGCAGCTTGTAGGCCCGGTCAGGACGGCGGCAGGCGATGCGGATACGCCAGCCACGACGGGCCAGGGCATGCACAACCTGGCTGCCGACGAATCCCGAACCGCCGAAGACGGTGACCAGGCCGGGGGCGACTTCGCTCATGTCAGACTCCAAAGGCGAACGGCGCGCGGGCGAACCCTTGCTGGGGCGGGGATTAGACGATGGCTGCGAGCCTCGCAACGCAAACGCAAAAAATGGCTGTTGACCCACATGATCCGCTGCCTTAGAGGTCCGCGCCTTCCAGACGAAAACGCCCCCTCGGGGACGCGACGTCCGGGCCCAGATGGCGGAATTGGTAGACGCGCTGGCTTCAGGTGCCAGTGACTGAAAGGTCGTGGAGGTTCGAGTCCTCTTCTGGGCACCAATTATTGAAACGGCGTCGCACTTCCGGTGCGGCGCCGTTTCTCTTTTGGGGCGGGGCTCGATGGGGAACGGCGCCCCGGCTGGCGGCCGTTGGTGCTGGCGAAGTGATTAGTGGTTAGTGATTAGTGGGTGGCCGCGTCTCTGACAGCGCCGGTTGCGCGCCGCCGCCTGCGGCGTCGACCCACTAATCACTAACCACTAATCACTAGCTGGGCTCCGTCAGCCGCGATTAGCCGCCTGTGGGCTCCGTCAGACGACATTGGCCTCGCCTCCTGCGCCGCTGCGCGCTACCTACGGCTCATGACGGTATTTCTGCACGAAGGCGATCTTCCCGACGGTCTGGACCTGGGTCCGGTGGTGGCTGTCGATTCTGAGACCATGGGGCTGCGCTTCCGCCGCGATCCGCTCTGCGTGGTCCAGCTGTCGTCCGGCGACGGCGACGCCCATGTCGTGCGTCTGAACCGGCCCGCCTACGACTGCCCGAATCTGAAGCGCGTCATGGCCGATCCGGCGGTGCTGAAGCTGTTCCACTTCGGCCGCTTCGACATCGGCATGTTCCAGCTGCATCTCGGCGTCGAGACCCGTCCGGTCTACTGCACCAAGATCGCCTCCAAGCTGGCCCGCACCTATACGGACCGCCACGGCCTGAAGGATGTCGTGCGCGAATGCGCGGGCGTCGAACTCAGCAAGGCCCAGCAGTCCAGCGACTGGGGCGCGGCCGTCCTGACCCAGGCCCAGCTGGACTACGCCGCCTCCGACGTCCTCTACCTGCACGCCGTGAAGGCCAAGCTGGACGAGATGCTCGAGCGCGAGGGCCGCACCGAGCTGGCGCGCCGCTGCTTCGACTTCCTGCCCACCCGTTCGGCCCTCGACCTCGCGGGCTGGGACGAGCAGGACATCTTCGCCCATGCGTGACGCGCACTGATGATCGAGCCGGTCGAGAGCCGCACCGCCGAGGACGAGGCCCGCGTCGCCGCGACGGCCAAGGCCTTCCGCTCGCGCTCCCGGCGGGTCCAGCTGCTGCGCCGCCTCCTGCCCGTGCTGATCCTGGTGCTGGCCGGCGGCACGATCAGCTGGGTCGTCCTGCGCACCGTCATGTCGGACGTCGAGCGCAAGGCCGGGACCAGCCGCGAGGTCCGCCTCGACAACCCCATGTTCCACGGCCAGGACGCCCAGGGCCGCAGCTTCGTCATCGGGGCCAAGGGCGCGGTTCGGGATCCGGCCACGGGCCGCTTCCGCCTGATCGGTCCGGCGCTCCGCCTGAACCTGGGCGGCCGCAAGGTCACCACCCTGACCGCCGACGGCGGTACGTACGACGAGGTCGCCAAGACCGTGACCATCGGCCCCAACGTCCGGATTTCCGACGGCGGCACCGGTTTCACGCTCGTCACGCCCGAGGCGGTGGTCAATACATCGACCGGCGTGGTGACCGGTGACAAGGGGGTTCAGGGAACCGGCCCCCTTGGAACGATCAACGCTTCGTCCTATGCGATCTATGAACAGGGCCAACGGGTCGTGTTCAGCGGTACGGGCGATAACAAGGTGCGCGGGACCGTGAACCCGGCGAGGGCGAACTGATGAGCAAGACCACACTTCTGACCGCCGCCGCGCTCGGCCTGGGCCTGATGGCCCTGCCGACGATCGGCGACGCCCAGAGCTTCCAGGGCGGGCAGCCGATCACCTGGGGCGCCGACCGCGTCGAATATGTCGGCAGCACCCTGAACCTCATCGGCCGCGCCGAACTGATCCAGGGCGACAACCGCCTGCGCGCCGACCGCATCGCCGGTCTGGACCAGACGGGCGACAGCCGCGTCGAGGCGACCGGCAACGTCTATCTGGTCACGCCGGAACAGACGATCCGCGGGGACCACGCGGTCTTCACCACCAGCAACGACACCGTCATCCTGACCGGCGACGTGATCCTGACCCAGGGCGAGAACGTCGTCACCGGCGCCCGCCTGGTCTACAACACCCGCACCGAGGCGGCGCAGATGGAAGGCGGCTCGGGCCGTCGCGTCCAGGGCGTCTTCCACCCCCAGACGCGGGGGAACTGAGCTTCGGCTCGGGTGTCGCGTGGCGCGCAAGGAACTCTCAGCCCTCAACGTCCATGACGCGGTCGCCCCGGCGCCGGTCGAGGCCGCGCGCGCGACCGGCCTGCGGGCCGAACACCTGGCCCGCTCCTTCGGCCAGCGCCAGGTCGTCCGCGACGTCTCCCTCACCGTCCAGCGCGGCGAGGTCGCGGGGCTGCTGGGTCCCAACGGCGCGGGCAAGACCACCTGCTTCTACATGATCACCGGCCTGATCCCGCCGGACGCCGGCTCGATCTGGCTGGACGGCGAGGACATCACGGCCCAGCCGATGTACCAGCGCGCCCGCATGGGCCTAGGCTATCTGGCGCAGGAGGCCTCGATCTTCCGCGGCATGACGGTCGAGCAGAACATCCGCGCCGTGGTCGAACTGCACCAGACCGACCGCAAAAAGATCGCCGAGGAGACCAGCCGCCTGCTGGAAGAGCTCCGCATCGACCACCTGCGCCACGCCCCGGCCTCGGGCCTGTCGGGCGGCGAGCGTCGCCGTTGCGAGATCGCCCGCGCCCTGGCCGGCAACCCCAGCTTCATGCTGCTGGACGAACCCTTCGCCGGCATCGACCCCCTGGCCATCGCCGACATCCGGCAGGTGATCCGCTATCTGGCGGGCGAGGGCATCGGCGTCCTGATCACGGACCACAATGTCCGCGAGACGCTCGAGATCATCGACCACGCCTCGATCATCTCGGGCGGTTCGGTCCTGTTCGAGGGCAAGGCCGAGGACGTCATCCGCGACCCCGAGGTCCGGCGCGTCTATCTGGGCGACATGTACGCCTGATTTCAGCCGTTGCGGCGTCCGAACGGCTGCGACGGCGCCGTGCCGGGATCATAGGCGGGCCGCCCCCAGTCGACCGGCGCGGCCTGGCGGGCGGGCGCCGGCTCGGTCTGCGGTCCCGGACCGAAGTCGAATCGGGACTTGTACGCGGGCTCCGCGCCCGTCTCGCCCCTGGCCTCGGCGAACAGGCTCTCCAGCCGCGCCTCGTCATAGATCCCGCCGCCCGAGGAATAGCCGCCCGAACTGGGATCGCGCGGGTCGCCGCCGAACTGGTTCTCGCCGCGCGTGCCGGGCAGCAGGGTCAGGATCAGCAGGACGCCCTGGCAGACCATGCCGATCATCGACAGCACGCCCGCCGCGCCCAGCCCGGTCAGGACTGTGCCGACGAAGGCCTCGCGGCTCGCGCCCGCCCCGACCGCGCCGACAGCCGTGGCGATCGTGCCGATGACCATCACCGAGCTGAGCAGGCTGGGCACGATCAGGCACAGCCAGATCGCGCCGCGCCCGCTGTCGTGCAGCCGGCGCACCAGCACCGCGTAGTTGGGCACGATCAGGGCGGCCAGGCTGATCAGGATCACGCCGAAGGCGATCAGCACGCCGGGCGTCGCCTGGGCGGGTTCGCCCGAGCCCATCGCGCCCAGGGTCAGGCCGACCAGCAGGCCGTACCAGAGCCCCTGCAGCACCGCGAACAGCCAGTACTCGCTCCGGCTGGCGCGACCCTTGAAGTCGGCATAGCGGATCAGCGGTCGGAACATCACCATGGGGGACCCCCGGAAAGCCTGTCGGACAAGGCTCAACCTGTGGGCGAGCGATGAACATGTCGCTGACGGAAGGGGTTAACCGCCACGGGCCTGTCCCGCTTGCCCCCGGCGGCCCCATCTCGCACACTCCCGCCATGCAGAGACATCGCGCCCTTTCCCTGACGGTCGCCGTCCTGTTCACGGGGCTTCCCACCGTCGCCCTCGCCTGCGATTTCGCGATACCCGCCGACCCGGCGGGGCGTGAGGCCGCGGCGCGGGCCACGATCGACCAGTTCGCCGCCATCATCGACGCCGAGGTCGTCCGCGCCCCGGCGCCCGGCCGTCCCGCCCTCGTCCGCGCCGTCCGCGTCTTCAAGGGTCCGCGGCTGGAGATGTTCGAGATCGGCCCGCAGCGCACTTCCTGCGACGCCGGCATCGGGGGCGTCGGATCGCGCCAGCGGCTGTTCCTCACCGGCGGCCCGGACCTCTGGTACGCGGGCGACACCGCCTCCTACCCGGCTGACGAGGACCGGCTTCTCGGCTCCGACCGCGAGCAGGACTGGCCCTTCGTCGGCGTGGCGATCCAGCCCTGACGAAGGCGCCGCCGCCCTAGCCCTGCCCGGCCGTCTGCTGGATGTTCAGGATCACGAACTCGGCCGGTCTCACCGGCGCGAATCCGATCTGGATGTTCACCCGCCCGGCCTCGATGTCGGCCGTCGAGGTGGTGGTGGCGTCGCAGGTCACGAACCACGCCTGGTTCGAGGCGGATCCGAACAGGGCGCCCTGTTTCCACAGGTCGTTCATGAACGCCGACACCTGGCTGCGCAGGCCCGCCCAGAGGACTTCGTCATTGGGCTCGAACACCGCCCACTTCGTGTTCTGCAGGGTCCATTCCGTCAGATAGAGCATCAGCCGCCGGACCGGGATGTAGGCGTAGGGATCGCCCAGCACGTCGGCGCCTTGCAACGTGCGCGCCCCCCAGATCACCGTGCCGCCGATGGGGAAGGTGCGCAGGCAGTTGACGCCCAGCGGGTTCAGCAGGCCGTTCTCCGCGTCGGTCAGCACGGCGGGCAGGCCGGCGACGCCGTTGATCGCCGCGTTCAGCCCCGCCGGGGCCTTCCAGACGCCGGACTGGACATCGGTCTGCGCCCACACGCCGGCCATGTAGCCGCTGTTGGGGAAGGTCCGGACCTGGCCGTCGCGAAGCGGATCGACCGCCTGCACCCGGGGGAAGTAGACCGCGGAACTGCGCCCCGCCTCGACGCTGAACGCGCCCAGGTCGGCCGGCGACACCGCCTGCAGCTCGCCCCGCGCATAGTCCGCCTGCCATCGCGTCGGCGGATCGATGATCAGCATCGCATTGCGCATCACGCAGTATTCCGCCGCCCTCTGGTAGACGACCGGCGGCGTGTCGCCGTCGATGTCGTCGGGCGGAATGCACAGGATGTTGAAGCCCGGCGTCTGGTCCAGCGCATACAGGCCGGTCTTCCGGACCGGATCGCCCAGCCAGGCGCCGATCGACAGGGGCGCTGAATCCCGGCCGCCCTGGCCCTGGCCGCTCGCGCCCGCCGCCACGGCTCCGCCGCTGCTCCAGGTCGCCAGCTGCGACTGCTCCGCCAGCACGTGGCGCAGCAGCAGGGCGGGATAGGCCGGGTCCAGGGTGACGTTGGTGAACCGCTCGGTCCGGACCGCGCCGTTCGGCGCCTCACAGGCGACGGTCAGGTTGAACAGGCCGGCCGGATCGGACACCCCCAGCCCGCGCGCCGTCTCCTCCGTGACGCCCGCCGTATCGACCGTGGCGCTCAGCCGGTCGCCCCAACTCCCGGGCGACGCGGCGGCCAGCACCAGCGGCGCGCCGTCCCCCGCCGGCCCCGCACCCAGCGACAGGATGGCGCGGCAACCGTCCGTGTCGCCGCCCGCGGGCGCCTCGAACAGCCGCACGCACACCGCCTGGCCCCCGCCGTTCTCGAAGAAGGCGCTGACCTGGTAGGACATCGAACTGTCCCCATCCAGGCCGCCGAAGACGCGGTGGTAGTCCCCCCAGTTGTTCACCGTCACGGGCGTATCGACGGGCCCCATCGGCGCCCGGCCGATGAAGGCCGCCAGCGAGGTCGTGACCCCGACGTCAGGCGGCGGCGCGCCGATCTCCTGCACATAGACTCCCGGATACGAGACCGTCAGCGCCATTATCCCGTCCCCGAGGCCGTGTCCGGTCGCCGCCGCCCCACGCGCGGTCCTTGAAGCCCGACCGGAGTGAGCACGCGAACGGCCGCCGCCGCAAGCGGCCCGCCCTCGGCGCGGCGCCGTCCGGATTCAATCAGGGTGTCGATGGGCCTTGGGCGCAGAGCAGGCGCATATGCAGCTTGCGCATCCCGGGCTGGTTCCGGCGTTCTCTCGATTGTTTGCGACCAAGTCCAGCCAAGAGCATTAGCCACGGGCGCGGCCTCTCCAGCGGGCCCGGATGCTGCCTATGGGTCCATACACTTTGAAGGTTTTTCACAAGGGCAGCCCCGTGCCCACCGAGACGGCCCACGCCAGGCGCGCGCCGGAAGTTCTGGCGAAGATCAAGGACCTTCTGGAGAAGCACGCGGACTGTCACCGGGTCCGCGTCGAGACCCTGACCGCTCACCTGTTCACCGTCGATTGCAACGGCGACAGGGTGGAGGACTAGCACGGCTCCGCCAGCCCGATCAGCAGCCCCTCGGGCCCGCGGATGTAGCAGAGGCGATAGGCGTTCTCGTACTGCACCACCTCGCCCACCAGCTGCGCCCCCAGCTTGCCCAGCCGCGCCAGCACGTCGTCGATGTCGCTGACCGTGAACATGGCCCTGAGATAGCCCAGGGCGTTCACCGGCGCGGTCCGGTGATCGGCGACCACGGCGGGCGCCAGGAACCGCGACAGCTCCAGCCGGCTATGCCCGTCCGGCGTCACCATCATCGCCACCTCGACGCTCTGGTCCCCCAGCCCCGTCACCCGCCCGGCCCACTCCCCCTCGATCCGGCCCCGCCCCTCGCAGGTCAGGCCCAGTTCGGTGAAGAAGGCCACGGCGTCGTCCAGCGACTCCACCACGATGCCGACGTTGTCCATTCGCAGGAGTTGGCTGGGCATGGGATTGGGTCCGGTGATCAGTTCGCGGCGGTCGGTATCGACCGCCGTATGCAGGAACGCCAGAGCGGGCGAATCGGCGCCGCCTGACGGTTCCGCCCCGGCGGCGCATGCGCTAGAAGCGCCGCCCACCGCCGGGAGCCGCCTTCATGACCACTGACATCGCCCCCTCGGTCGGTATCGACTTCGGCACCACCAACACCGTCGTCGCCTTCGCCGGCGCGGACGGCGAGGCGACCGTCCTGCGCTTCGACGCCCCCACCGGTCAGGTCACCGCCTTCCGCTCGACCCTCAGCTTCCAGATCCGCCAGTCCGCTGACGGTCAGCCGCCCGAGCGCATCGTCGAGGCCGGGCCCTGGGCCATCGAGGCCTATGTCGAGGACGCGCTCGACACCCGCTTCATCCAGTCGTTCAAGACCTTCGCCGCCAACGCCGCCTTCACCGACACGGTCATCGACAACCGGCGCTACAGGTTCGAGGACCTGCTCAGCGCCTTCCTGCTGCGCCTGCGCGCCCATGGCGGCGAGGGCATGGCCGAGCTTCCGGCCCGCGTCATCGTCGGCCGCCCCGTCACCTTCGCGGGCGGCGCCCCTGACGAACAGTTGGCGCTGAAGCGCTACGAGACCGCCTTCGCCCGGCTCGGCTTCACCGACATCCGCTACGCCTACGAACCCATCGGCGCGGCCTTCTTCTTCGCCCGCACGCTCCAAAGCGACGCAAGCGTCCTCGTCGCCGACTTCGGCGGCGGCACCAGCGACTTCTCCGTCGTCCGCTTCGAGCGCGGCCTGGAGGGCCTGCGCTCCACCCCGCTGGCCCGCTCCGGCGTCGGCGTGGCGGGCGACGCCTTCGACTACCGGATCATCGACCATCTGGTGTCGCCCGAGCTGGGCAAGGGGAGCGAGTACCGCACCTTCGGCAAGACCCTGCCCATCCCCCAGCGCTACTACAGCGCCTTCGCCCGCTGGGACCAGCTGGCCCTGCTGCGCGCGTCCAGGGACATGCGCGACATCCGCGCGCTGGCCCGCACCGCGCTGGAGCCGGACAAGCTGGACCGGATGATCGAGGTCCTCGACGACAACCACGGCTACGCCCTCTACAAATCCGTCGCCGCGCTCAAGATGGCCCTGTCCAGCCAGGAGCAGGCCGATTTCGTCTTCGCCGCCGGCTCCATCCGGATCGAGAAGCCGGTCACCCGCGCCCAGTTCGAAGACTGGATCGCCCCTGACCTCGCCGCCATCGAGGCCGCCGTCGACGAGGCCGTCCAGCGCTCGGGGCTCGCCCCCGACCAGATCGATCGCGTCTTCCTGACCGGCGGTACTTCCTTCGTCCCCGCCGTCCGCGACATCTTCCACCGCCGCTTCGGCGCCGACCGCATCGAGACCGGGGGCGAGTTCGAATCCATCGCCTCGGGCCTGGCCCTGATCGGGCGGGAGACCGATCTGGATATGTGGAGCGAGCCGGCGCCCGCGTCCTGACCGCCTTTGATCGCCTCTCACGGGCCGCCGACCAATTTTGACGTACCGGCGTGCGATCATCCTCCCGACAGGAGGATCGCACCGTGCAGACAGACACTCCCGCCGCTCCACGCGGCCGCGCCGTCCACAGTCCCGAGATCTGGACGCAAGCCCGTCGTGACTACCTCGCCGGCGATTCCACCGAACAGGTCTGCGGGCGCTATGGCCTGAAGGAAAGGACGTTCAGGGACCGGGCCCGGCGCGAGGGCTGGCGCAAGGCGGACCAGCCCGATCCGCGGCCCGTCCCCGACGACGATCCCGAGGCCGATCAGCCCGTCGACTGCGCGGCCCTGGCCGAGGACGCCCTGGTCCGGGTGCGGCGCGCCTTGCGCCTGGGCCGGGCAGGGGAGGCGGCGTCATGGATGCGGCTGCACGAGAAGCTCGCCGCGCGGCTGGAGGCGGACCGCGAGGCCGGGCGGCGGCGCGAGCGGGTCGCGCGATCGCGGGGCTCGGCCGGGGCGGAGGATCCGCTGGTCAGCGCCCTGGCGCCGCTGCGCGACCGGATGGCCTTCATCAACGGCCTGGGGACGGCCCAGGTCCGCGTCGGCCGCGCCTGGCGCCAGGGCTATATCTCCGATGGGGTCTATGACCGCCTGAACGGCCTGAACTCCGCCGCGGTCGGGGTGCTGGACCAGCTCCTCGCCGCCGCCGCCGCGCCGGGCGATCCGCCCTCTTCGCACCCGGATTTTTCCGCCGCGCCCGATCCGTGAAGGCGACGCCGCCCGCCGCCGCCCGGACCCTTTTCCCGGCGCCGCGCATGGGCGTTCCAACCCTTCAATCGCCGTTAACCGGTTCGGCGACAAAGTCGCCTCAGCAAGTTTCGGGCCACTCGGGTCCGAAGGCGGGGAGGCACGCGGTGCTCGGACAGAGGCTGGAGATCAGGCAGGGCCAGGGGCTGGTCATCACGCCCCAGCTGCAGCAGGCCATCAAGCTGCTCCAACTGTCCAACCTCGAACTGGAGGCCTTCGTCGAGGCCGAGCTGGAAAAGAACCCCCTGCTGCAACGCGAGGACGGCGATCCGGGCGAGGCCAATGACGCCACGCCCGAGCGCATCGAGGTCGCCGACCGCGCCGAGATGACCTTCGAGGACGGCCGCAGCGCCGACGCCGGCGACTCCGTCGATGCGCGCGGGGACGACGTCTACGGCGACGCCGCCCCGGGCGAGCGCGGGGCGGACCGCACCGACGACGGCCAGCCCGGCCTGACCGACTGGTCCCGCGCCGGCTCCGGCGGCGGCCTGCCGGACGGGGAGGGGCGCGAGCAGCCCGACACGCGCGAAAGCACCCTGTGGGAACATCTGCAGGCCCAGGCCTCGCAGGCGGGCTTCTCGCCGGCGGACCACGGCATCGCCCTAACCCTGATCGACATGGTCGACGAGGGCGGCTACCTGCGCGGCGACCTGGCCGAGGTCGCCGACCGGCTGGGCGTCGGCGGCGAACGGATCGAGCGCGTGCTGGCCGTCTGCCACGGGTTCGAGCCGACCGGCGTCATGGCCCGCTCGGTGCCCGAATGCCTCGAGCTGCAGCTGATCGAGCGCAACCGCTTCGATCCGGCCATGGCCGCCCTGCTGGAGAACCTGGACCTGCTGGCCAGGCGGGACCTGGCGGGGCTGCGCAAGATCTGCGGCGTCGACGCCGAGGACATGGCCGAGATGATCGCCGAGCTGAAGGCGCTGACGCCCCGTCCCGGCGCGGGCTTCGGCGGCGAGCCGGCCCAGACGGTCATCCCCGACGTCCACGTCCGCGCCGATCCGGCCGGCGGCTGGAAGGTGGAGCTGAACGCCGACACTCTGCCGCGCCTGATCATGGACAAGCGCTACCACGGCGTCGTCGCCGGCGCGGCGCGCACGGACGTCGACAAGACCTTCGTCGCCGAATGCGCCGCCCAGGCCAGCTGGCTGGTCAAGTCGCTGGACCAGCGGGCCAAGACAATCCTCAAGGTCTCGTCCGAGATCGTGCGCCAGCAGGACGCCTTCCTGGCCTTCGGCGTCGAGTTCCTGCGCCCCCTGAACCTGAAGACCGTCGCCGACGCCATCGGCATGCACGAGTCCACGGTGTCGCGGGTGACCTCGAACAAATACGTCTCCACGCCCCGGGGCGTGTTCGAGCTGAAATTCTTCTTCACCGCCGCCATCCAGTCGTCCGACGGCGGCGCGCTCCACTCCGCCGAGGCCGTCCGTCACCGGATCAAGTCGATGATCGACGGCGAGGGCCGCGACGGCGACGTCCTCTCGGACGACCGCATCGTCGAACTGCTCAGCGAGGCCGGCATCGACATCGCCCGGCGCACGGTGGCGAAGTACCGGGAGGCGCTGCGGATTCCGTCCTCCGTCGAGCGCAAGCGGATGCTCAAGGCGGGCTGACGTCCCCGCCACAGCAAAATGTTCGCATTTTGTTCTTGCGCTGCGAGGCGCAGAGGCGCTATGGTTTCATCCGCCGATCTCGGATCGGAAGCGGGCTCAAAGCGCCAGGCCGCGTCGGGCCGGAAGGTGCCGAAGGGCCGACGATCCGCGGCCCAAAAAAGAGTGCGACCAATCGCGCAAGCGTGACTGTCGATTTCCTTGTTCTTCGTTGACACCAATCCGGTTCGGTCGCGTTCTATCGACATGCAAGTCCAGGTCAGCGGCAAGCACGTAGATGTCGGCGAAGCGTTAGGCTCGCGCATCTCCCAGGAACTCGAAGACGGGATCGGAAAATACTTCGAACGCGGTGCTGAAAACGCCGAGGTCGTGGTGTCGAAGGACGGTCACGGCTTCAAGGTGGACTGTTGGGTCCGCCTTGCGTCGGGGCAGGCTATCGTCACCACCGGACTCGGCGGAGACGCCCACGGCGCCTTCTCGGACTCGCTCGACAAGCTCGAGAAGCGGGTCCGTCGTTACAAGCGCCGCCTGAAGGATCACCACATCGGGCCCAAGCGTCTCTCTCCGGAGAAGACCGAGGACGCCGCCCGCGAAGTCGCCCGCAGCATTGTCCTGCGCAATCCGGACGAGGTCGAGGACGACACCTTCGGCGAAGCCGGCGCGCCGGATGAGCCGCCGCCCGTCGGCATGGTCATCGCGGAGACCGAAACCGAGATCCGCACCATCACCGTCGGCCGCGCCGTGGCCGAGCTGGATATGACCGGCTACCCGGTCGTCGTCTTCCGCAACGCCGCCCACGGCGGCATCTCGGTGGTCTACCGCCGCCCGGATGGAAACGTGGGCTGGATCGACCCTGAGCGGAAGGCCGTCTCGCTCAACGGACACGGTTCGGTAAACGGTCGTACGTCATAGTGCTTCCCACAAGGGGGCGGGTGCTCTAAAGGGCGCCCGCCCACCCGGGATGATCGAGTAGAGTCGGGGTTCCAATGGACATCGGTGATTTGCTGGCGGACGGCGGTGTCGTTCTGCGCAGCGGCGCGTCGTCGAAGCGCCAGGCTCTTCATGTGGTGGCGGACGCCGCCGCACAGGCCCTCGGCATGTCCGAGGCGCGCGTGCTCGAAGCTCTGCTGGAGCGCGAGGCGCTGGGCTCCACCGGTCTCGGTTCGGGCGTCGCGGTTCCGCACGCCCGGCTGGAAGGCGTCAGCCGGGTGACGGCGGTCTTCGTGCGTCTGGATACGCCCGTGGCCTACGGCTCGGTGGACGACCGTCCCGTGGACCTCCTGTTCGCCCTGTTCGCCCCACCCAGCGACGGCGCGGAGCACCTGCGGGCCCTCGCCGCCGTCTCGCGCGCCCTGCGCTCGTCGGAAATGCGCGAGCAGCTGCGCCAAGCCCACACGACCGACGCCATCCGCGCCCTGTTCGTGCGCGACCAAGTCCCGGCCACGGCCGCCTGACGGCGGCCTTCGCTTCTTCGTTGAGTTCGGTTTGGGTTGGCGGTGGGTCTAGTGGACCGACACCGGCTCCAGTTCGTGGGCCACGGCGGTGGCGAAGGCGGTCTCGCGGTCCGTCATGATGGCCAGGCGCTCGCCGTCGGCGCCGTGCACGGCGTAGAGGGTGGCTTCCGGATCCACGGACAGGCCCTGGATCGCCGTCGCGGGCGTATCGGCCATCACGTCGGCGGCGCGGATCTCGCGCACATAGACGAGGTCGGGGGCGCCCAGTTCGGCGAAGTCCTGTCGGGTCATCTTCAGTTCGGGCGTCATGCGACCGCCTCCTTACGTTCAGCTAACGCCTGTGCGGCGCTTGGGTTCGGCCCCGAAAGCGGCGGCCGGAGAAACAACGGGTTCAACCCGTCGTGATGGGGATGCGCCGCAGGACGGGAAGGTCCTCGGGGCGGCTCATGTCGACGTGCAGCAGGCCATGCTCCAGGCGGGCCTCGTCGACCTCCAGCCCGTCCGCCAGCACGAAACTGCGGACGAAGCCGCGACCGGCGATGCCGCGATGCAGGAAGGCCTGATCGGCCTTGCCGGCGTCCTCGCGCTTGCCGGCGACGGTCAGCTGGCGGCCTTCGATGGTGATCGCCAGGTCGTCCGGGCCGAAGCCCGCCACCGCCAGGGTGATGCGCACCGACCGCTCGCCGCGCTGCTCGACATTATAGGGCGGGTAGCTGTCGGCCGCCGCCCGCTGGGCGCGGTCGATCAGGGCCCGGGTATGGTCGAAGCCCAGCAGGAAGGGGCTGTCGAACAGGATGGTGCGCGTCGTCATGTCTCAAGCCCCCGAAGCAGGCATTCGCGCCGTCCACGCCCCCCGAGATCGGCAGGGCGCCGGCTGAAGGATAGATGGGACCGGACGCCCGGCAGTGCAACGGCTCACGCTGACCAGGGCCGGAATTGGAGAAGGCCCCGCGGTTTCCCGCGGGGCCTTCATGGTGGAGCTTAGCGGAGTCGAACCGCTGACCTCTTGCATGCCATGCAAGCGCTCTACCAACTGAGCTAAAGCCCCGAACCGTTGCCGGTCAGTCCGCCGAGGTGTTGGTGTTGGCCCCCGGCGAGGCGGCGGAACCTATGTCAGGGCCGTTTGGTGATCAAGCCCGGTTCCACCATTTATTTTCGCCTTTTTCGAACGCTGTTCGGAAGGCGATTTCCGGGCGGATCGAACGCTGCCGATCCGCCCGGAATTTCGTCAGTCCTCGTCGGACGACGGCTTGCCGATTTCGTCTTCGAAGGAGTCGTCGTCCTCGTCCTCGATGAACGGAACCGAGTCGTCATCGTCGTCGTCGGCCAGGACGTCGTCGTCTTCGACGGCTTCGCCCATGCCCGATTCCTCGGTCGGATCGACGACGGCTTCGTCCTCGTCGTCGGGGGTCAGGATCGGCTCGTGGCCTTCCTCGTCGATCTCCGGCGTCTTGACGTCTTCTTCCTCGTCTTCGTCGCCGTCGACCTTCTTGTCCTTGACCTGATCCTCGGCCTCGTCGTCCGCCGGATAGCCGGCCGGGCGGCCGCGGCGGTTGCGCAGCTTCAGCGCTTCTTCCGGATCAAAGTCGGTTCCGCACTTCGGGCAGTGAGCCGGTCGGCGGTTCAGGTCGTAGAATTTGGCCTGGCAGTTCGGACAGACCTGCTTTTGGCCCAGTTCGGGATTAGCCACGGGGGCGCCTCTCACGGTAGGGGGGAATTCGGGCGGCTCCCTTGCCACCCTTGGGAGCCGCTGTCAAAAGCCATCTCCTCGGCGAAATCGGTTCGAGAGCGCTGCGCGCTCCCGAACTCAGATTTCGCCGGACTTTAGACTTGGGCCATTTTCTGGATTCAGGCCCTTCAGACCTGAAGCAAAAATGGCCGTACGCCCGCGCCATCCCTGCCCTTTGGAGACCGCCGGGTGACGAACTTCACGCATTTGACCGCCCGCCGCAGCCCCGCGCTGAAGGGCGCCGTGCGCGCTCCCGGCGACAAGAGCATGTCGCACCGGACGATGATCTTCGGCGCCATGGCGACCGGCGTGACCGAGGTCGAGGGGCTGCTGGAAGGCGACGATATCCTGGCCACGGCCCGGGCCGCCGAGGCGTTCGGCGCGACGGTCGAGCGTCTGGGGCAGGGCCGTTGGCGCGTGACCGGGCAGGGCGGCTTCCGCTCGCCGGACGGCGTCATCGACTGCGGCAACGCCGGAACGGGCGTGCGCCTGCTGATGGGGGCGGCCGCCGGCTATCCCGTCACGGCGACCTTCGACGGCGACGGCAGCTTGCGGAAGCGGCCGATGAAGCGGGTCACGGGGCCGCTGGCCGACATGGGCGCGCGGTTCCGCTGGCAGGCCGCCGAGGACCGGCTGCCGGTCGAGCTGTCGGGGGGCGGGCTGACCGCCATCGACTATGTGCAGACGGTCGCTTCGGCCCAGATCAAGTCGGCCATCCTGCTGGCGGGTCTGAACGCCGAGGGCGTCACCACGGTCACCGAGCCGGAGAAGAGCCGCGACCACACCGAGCGGATGCTGCGCGCCTTCGGCGCCGAGGTCGGGGTCGAGGCGCGGGGCGACGGCTGGAAGATCTCGCTGAAAGGCGGCCAACGGCTGACCGGAACCGCCGTGGCGGTGCCGGGGGATCCGTCCTCTGCGGCCTTCCCGCTGGCGGCGGGGCTGGTCGTTCCGGGCTCCGAGGTCACGGTCGAGGGCGTGATGCTGAACCCGCTGCGCACCGGCCTGTTCGACACCTGGCGCGAGATGGGCGCGGACCTGACCATCGCCAACCGCCGCATGGCCGGGGGCGAGGAGGTCGGCGACGTCACCGCCCGCCACTCGGCGCTGAAGGGCGTGGTGGTTCCTGAGGATCGCGCCGCCTCGATGATCGACGAATACCCGATCCTGGCCGCCACCGCCGCCTTCGCGGAGGGCCAGACGGTGATGCGCGGCGTCGGCGAGATGCGGGTCAAGGAAAGCGACCGCATCGCCCTCATGGTCGCCGGCCTGCGCGCCTGCGGCGTGGCTGTTGAGGAAGAGCCCGAGGGCTTCATCGTCACCGGCGGCCCCGTTGCGGGCGGCGCGACCGTCCACACCGCCCACGATCACCGCATCGCCATGAGCCATCTGGTGCTGGGCCTGGCCGCCGATCAGGCCGTCGCCGTTGACGAACCCGGCATGATCGCCACCAGCTTCCCGGGCTTCGTGGAGATGATGAACGGTCTGGGCGGTCTGATCGAATGAAGGCGCTGCGCGAGGTCTTTTCTCGCGGCGTTGCGATCCTGGGGCTCCTGACCTGTCTGGGCGGGGCCGGCTGGACGGCCTGGGTCGTGTGGCGAGGGATCGCCACCGGCATGGTGACCGGCAAGCACGGCGCGGTTCATCTGAGGATCGAGGGCGATTTCTTCTACTATTCGACACTGGCCCTGAACGGCCTGGCCTGCCTGTTGTGGCTTGGCCTGGCGGCCTTCGCGGTCCTTGTGCTGGTCCGCTGGAAGGACTGGACGTGAGCCGTGCGTTCATGCGGCGGTCTTTCAAGGCCGTGACGACCTGGATCCTCGCGGCGCTGATGGGCGTGGGGTGCTGGCGGGGCGGATCGGAGCTGCTGGTCATTCTGGACAGAGGCGTGATACCCGGCCGCCGGGGGCCGTCGCTGCATCTGGCCGACAACCCCCTGGCGTACTGGGCCGTATTCGCCTTCTTCTGCGCCGCGCTGCTGGCGGCGGTAGGCTTCACCCTCTTTCTGGCCTACGTCGGCTGGCGGCAAGCCATGGAGCATCGTCGATCTTGAGCAGGAACTTCATCATCGCCGTCGATGGACCCGCCGCCTCGGGCAAGGGCACCATCGCCGCGCGGCTGGCGGCCGAGTACGGCCTGCCGCACCTCGACACCGGCCTGCTGTACCGCGCCGTGGGCGTCGGCCTGCTGGATGCGGGCAAGTCGCTGGACGACGAGGCGGCGGCGGAAGCGGTCGCCCGGGCGCTGGACGCCGGCGACCTGACCGACACCGAGCGCCTGACCAGCGGCGAGGCCGGCGAGGCGGCCAGCCGGATCGCGGGCTTCACCGGCGTGCGCGCGGCGCTGCTGGCCTTCCAGAAGGCCTTCGCGGCCCAGGCCGGCGGCGCGGTGCTGGACGGGCGCGACATCGGCACGGTGATCACCCCCGAGGCCCCGGCCAAGCTGTTCGTTACCGCCGCGCCGGAAGTGCGCGCCACCCGCCGCTGGAAGCAGCTGACCGGGCGGGGCGCCGTCATCGCGTTCGAGGACATGCTGGCCGACATCATCCGCCGCGACGAGCGCGATGCGGGCCGGGGCGCGGCCCCGATGGTGCAGGCCGACGACGCCGTCTTGCTGGACACGACCGATATGGATATAGAAGCCGCCTTCGATGCGGCCCGCCGTATCGTCGAGGCGGCGCGCGCGAAACACGGTCTTTGACCCGTTCCGCAAATCCAACGCTCCCATCCTCGGCTTCCGCGGGCGCTCTGGTTGAGCTTCAGCCTCGCGTCCCGACGACCTGACTCTTTCTTCTGAACCCCTCTTTGGCGCGGGACCCTTCGGTCGCGCGCTCAAGCCTTTTTCTCCAACCCCAGAGTTACATGACCGACACCCTCACCCCCACCCGCGACGACTTCTCGGCGCTGCTCGACGAAACCCTTCAGGGCCGTGACCTCGGCGAAGGCCAGGTCGTCCACGGCCGCGTCGTCGGCATCGAAAAAGACATCCTGATCATCGACGTCGGTCTGAAGACCGAAGGCCGCATCCCGGCCCGCGAGTTCGGCATCGGCGAAGGCGCCGTCATTCCGAAGCTCGGCGACAACGTCGAAGTCTATCTGGAGCGCGTCGAGAACGCCCTGGGTGAAGCGGTCATCAGCCGCGACAAGGCTCGCCGCGAAGAAGCCTGGACCCGCCTGGAAGTCGTGTTCGCCGACGGCCAGCCGGTCAACGGCACCATCGTCGGCCGCGTCAAGGGCGGCTTCACCGTCGACCTGGGCGGCGCCTCGGCCTTCCTGCCGGGCAGCCAAGTCGACATCCGTCCGGTGCGCGACGTCGCCCCGCTGATGGGCAAGGAACAGCCCTTCGCCATCCTGAAGATGGACCGTCCGCGCGGCAACATCGTCGTCTCGCGTCGCGCCATCCTGGAAGAAGCCCGCGCCGAACAGCGCACGGAGCTGGTCGGCCAGCTGCAAGAGGGTGAAGTCCGCGAAGGCGTCGTCAAGAACATCACCGACTACGGTGCGTTCGTCGACCTGGGCGGCATCGACGGCCTGCTGCACGTCACCGACATGTCGTGGAAGCGCGTCTCGCACCCGTCGCAGGTCCTCGCCGTCGGCGACACCGTCAAGGTCCAGATCGTCAAGATCAACCCGGACACCCAGCGCATCTCGCTGGGCATGAAGCAGCTGCAGGCCGACCCGTGGGACGGCGTGGAAGCCAAGTATCCGGTCGGCGCCAAGATGTCGGGCCGCATCACCAACATCACCGACTACGGCGCGTTCGTTGAGCTGGAAGCCGGCGTTGAAGGCCTGGTCCACGTCTCGGAAATGTCCTGGACCAAGAAGAACGTCCACCCGGGCAAGATCGTCTCGACCTCGCAGGAAGTCGACGTGGTCGTGCTGGATGTCGACGCCTCCAAGCGCCGCATCTCGCTGGGCCTGAAGCAGGCCCAGGACAACCCGTGGGACGCCTTCGTCGCCAACAACCCGATCGGCTCGACCGTCGAGGGCGAAGTCAAGAACGCCACCGAGTTCGGCCTGTTCATCGGCCTAGACAACGACATCGACGGCATGGTCCACCTGTCCGACCTGGACTGGAACGTGTCGGGCGAAGAAGCCATCCAACGCTACCGCAAGGGCGAAACCGTCAAGGCCAAGGTCCTGGACGTCGACGTCGAGAAGGAACGCGTCTCGCTGGGCATCAAGCAGCTGGGCGGCGATCCGATGGAAGGCGACACCTTCAAGAAGGGTCAGCAGATCACCGTCACCGTGACGGCGATCGAGACCGGCGGCATCGAGGTCAAGTTCGGTGAAGACGACGCTCCGGCGACCGCCTTCATCCGCAAGTCGGACCTGTCGCGCGACCGCAACGAGCAGCGCACCGAGCGCTTCTCGGTCGGCGACCGCGTCGACGCCATGGTCACCGGCATCGACAAGGCCTCGCGCCGCGTCTCGGTGTCGATCAAGGCCCTGGAAATGAAGGACGAGGCCGAGGCCATCGAACAGTTCGGGTCGTCGGACTCCGGCGCTTCGCTGGGCGACATCCTGGGCGCCGCCCTGCGCGAAAAGGCCGGCTCCAAGGACTAAGTCTCTTCGTCATCGACGAAAAAACGATCAGGCGGCCGGAGCGATCCGGCCGCCTTTTTCGTGCTCAAAGCCTGAGGGCGCGGCGGAACTCGTGTACGGTTTCCGTCCTTTAACCTACAATTCGCGGGCTTGACGGACGGTTGGGCCTTTTTCGCCGGGCGCGCGAGAGATAGGGTGGGCTTGCATCCCGAGACTGGATGCAGCCGTATGGGTACGGGCTGGGGCTGAACAGGGCGGGGGCTGCATGATCAAATCCGAGCTGATCGAGAAGCTCGCGGCCGAAAACACGCATCTGACCCATGCTGAGGTCGAGCGTGTCGTGAATGTCGTGCTGGGCCGCATGGTCGAGGCGCTGGGCGACGGCGGTCGCGTAGAGCTTCGCGGTTTCGGAGCCTTTTCCGTTCGGGGCCGTCCGGCGCGCGCCGGCCGCAATCCGCGCACCGGCGAGTCGGTCGAGGTGCCCGCTAAGGCGGTTCCCTTCTTCAAGAGCGGCAAGGAGCTGCGCGAGCGGCTGAACGCCACCGACTGACAGGACGCCCCATGGGACTGGTCACCGAGTTCAAGGAATTCATCGCCCGCGGCAACGTCATCGACCTGGCGGTCGGCGTCATCATCGGCGCGTCCTTCGGCAAGATCGTCACCAGCCTGGTCGAACAGGTAGTCATGCCGCCGATCGGCCTGGCGCTGGGCCGGGTCGACTTCTCGAACCTGGAATGGGTGCTGGTCCCCGAAAATCCGGCGACCGCCGAGATCGAGAAGGTGGCGATCCAGTACGGCGCCTTCATCAACACCGTGATCCAGTTCCTGATCGTCGCCGTCGTCATCTTCCTGATGGTGAAGCTGGTGAACAAGATGCGCCGCGAGCAGGCGGCGGCGCCGGAAGCCCCGGCCGCGCCGACCCCGACCGAGGCCCTGCTGGCGGAAATCCGCGACGAGCTGAAGGCTCGCCCCTAGCCCTGAAAGCCGTCTAGGCCTTGGAAGCGGTCGCCGGGGCGGCCCTCGGAGCCCGTGCGCCGCGCGCCGCGCGTTCGAGCGGGACGGGCCGCAGGCAGATCGCATAGTCCCCGTCATAGGGCGTGGGCGACCACAGGGCCGGATCGGGCGCATCCTCTGAAAACTGGACGTGGCAGTGGCCCCAGCCGCCTTCGCGGCGGGCCGTGCGGGCGAAGTCGCCGAGCCGGAGCAGGTCCCGCGGCGTGACCATGGGCAGCCGCAACTTGGCCGCCCCCATGGCGCGGGCGGCGTCGCGCAGGGCCGTCATCAGAACCGGGATCGCGTCGGCGTGGGGCTGCAGGGCCTCCAGGTCGATGACCTCCAGCACCGGCGGCTCGAGGATGTTCGACTTGGCCATCATGGCCATGGCGTAGGCGACGACGGCGCCGTCCCGCTCGAAGGCCAGTATCAACGGGCGCTGGGACAGGTCGGGGTCCTGCAGACGCCACCGCTGGATCTCCGGGCTGCGGTCCGCCAGCAGCCGCCCCTCGTCCGTCAGCGCCTGCCAGAAGGCGGCGTAGGGCGAGGCGTCGCCGAAATCGGCCAGCAGGCTGACCCCGGGCGGCAGGGCGGGACGGGCGACACGGCCCAGCCGGTCGTTCATCAGCTGCTCGCCCAGTCCCGACACGGCGCGGGGCGCGGCCGCATACAGCCGCCGCCACAGGCGACTGAGGGCCAGGGGCAGGGGATCGACGACCCAGCTCAGCTTCAGCGCATGAGTCTGTTCAGGCCAGGCCAGCATGCCGTGGCGAGCGTAGAGGGGCTGGGAGGTGGAATTGGCGTTGAGGGTGTAGCGGACGAAGACATCGGGCTGGGAGGTGAAGGTCTTCAGCATGTGGCGGCTGGTCCCGCGCACGCTGGCCGTGACGATGATCGAGAAGCCCGTCGCGCCGTGCAGTCGTCGCCCGCCCAGCCGGAAACGCTGGATCAGGTTGCCGACGTGGGCGGCGGGTTCGCCGTCGGGGCCGTCCGCGACCCAGCCCGCCGGCGCGCCGATGTCCAGCCGGGCCGGGTTGGCGTGCAGCCACCGCCACCCGGCCAGCGACCGTTCCGGCCAGCCCACGCTGCGGTGCAGGTCCTGCACCCTTGGATAATCCGCTTCTACGATCTCTCTGAGCGTCATGGCTGAGCTGTATCGTTTCGGGAGCGGGGCGCGCTCCACGGCGGTAAACGTGCAGGGAGCGGGCCAGTTCTACAATCACGGGTATATGCGTCTCCACCGGAACGGGAGGGGCGGAATCCGGTTTGACTCTTCGTGGATGAGAACAAATAATGAACATTCATCTTTCATGGTCGCCATGTCCCCCTTTCCCGCCGCATCGCCGGAGCCGTTTCCCGAGGCCGCCGCGCCTCTGGAGGAGGCGTGCGCGTCGACGCCGCGGGACATGGCGGCGACCGTTCTGTTCGCCCTTTCGCGGCGACGGGAGGACGACGGGCGCCCGGCGCTGATCGCCGCGCCCCGGGCGTGGTTTGGGGAGTATGGCCGACTCTATGGCCCCGGCCTGGCCGGGACGGCGCTGATCCTGACGCCCGTGTCGACCGCCGCCGAGGCGCTGTGGGTGCTGGAGCAGGCCCTGCGGTCGGGGGCGGTGTCGCTGGCGCTGGGGGCGGTGGACGGGGCCAGCCTGGCCCAGACGCGGCGGCTGGACTTCGCCGCCCGGGACGGCGGTTCGACCGGATTGATGCTGCCGCGAAGCCTGGATGGCCTGAGCGCGGCGCGACGGCGCTGGCGCGTGTCGGCGGCGCTGTCCGCGCCCGACGCCGACGACCCGCGGGCGCCGGGACAGGCGCGCCTGATCGCGGAGATGACGCGGGGCCGGGGCGAACGTCCCGGCGCCTGGATGCTGGAGCAGGATGATGAGACGCATCGTCTCCGTCTGGCTGATCGACTGGCCGGTTTCGGTCCGGCGCCGATCGCTGGAACGGGCGCGGCGTCCGGCCTCGCCGCCTGACCCCGCCCTGGACCCGCAGACCCCGTTCGCCCTGATCCTGAAGAACAGTCGGGGCGCGGCGGTGATCCACGCCCTGAATCCGGCCGCCCGCGCCGCCGGCCTGCGGCGGGGCCAGACCCAGGCCGACGCCCTGGCTATGATCCCGCACCTGCTGTGCCGGCCCGCCGATACGGCCGCCGACGACCGGGCCCTGGAGGCGCTGGCGGTCTGGGCCGAGCGCTGGTCGCCGTCGGTCAGTCTCGATCCGTCCGGCGAGGGGCTGGAGGGGCTGTTCCTGGACATCACGGGGGCGGCGCACCTGTTCGGCGGCGAGGCGGCCCTGCTGGCGCAGATCCGAACCCGGCTGGCCGAGGCGGGGACGGTCGCGCGGGTCGCCCTGGCCCCGACGCCGGGGGCGGCCTGGGCGCTGGCGCGCTGGGGCGAGGGCCGGGATCCGGTCGCCACGGACGAGACCGTCTCCGACCTGCTGGCCGACCTGCCGGTCGAGGCGCTGCGGCTGGACGACCGCACCGTCACCGGCGCGCGCCGGCTGGGGCTGAAGACCATCGGCAGCCTGTACACCATGCCGCGCGCGGGTCTGGCGCGGCGCTTCCGGGACGGCGACGCCATCGGCCTGGTGCGGCGGCTGGATCAGGCGCGGGGGTATGTCGGCGAGGCCTTGACGCCCGTGCGCCCGCCCGCCCGCTATCGGGTCTGGCAGGCCTTCGCCGAACCCCTGGGCGACATCGAGGGCGTGGAGGCGCGCCTGCCCGAACTGGCCGCCGACCTGACGCGAGCGTTGGAGAGGGACGGGCAGGGGGCCAAGGCCCTGACCCTGACCGGCTTCCGCTCGGATGGGCTGACGACCGGGCTGTCGGTGCGCATGGGACGACCGGGGCGCGAGGTTCCGATCTGGATGCGGCTGTTCCGCGAGGCCGGGTTCGGACGGCTGGAGCTGGGCTTCGGCCTGGACGCGCTGATGCTGACCGCCGACCTGACCGAGCCCATGGCGGCGCGGCAGGGGGCGCTGGAAAGCGAGGCGGAGGCGAAGCAGGCCGAGAGCCTGGCGGCCCTGATCGACCGGCTGACCGCGCGGCTGGGCGAGGACCGGGTGCTGACGCCCGAACCGGTCGACAGCTGGATTCCGGAGCGCGCCGAGCGGCTGGTCCCCGCCTTGGGCCGGACTCCGGCGGCGGACCCGGCGGAGGCCGGTCGCCGCCCCCTGCTGCTGCTCGATCCGCCCGAGCCGATCGATGATCCGCTGTTCGACCTGCCCGAGGGGGCGCCCGCGCGCTTCACCTGGCGCCGGGTCAGCCGCCGGGTCGTGCGGGCGGAGGGGCCGGAGCGGCTGTCGCCCGAATGGTGGCGGCCCCGTCCCGACGGGCGCGAGGTCCGCACCCGTGACTATTACCGCGTCGAGGATGGCGAAGGCGGGCGCTACTGGCTGTTTCGCGAGGGGCTGTACGGGCGCGAGGAGGGTCGCGCGCCGTCGTGGTGGATGCACGGAGTGCTGCCGTGACGGTCTGGAACGGCGAATACGCCGAGCTGGGGGCGATGACGAACTTCAGCTTCCTGGAGGGGGCGTCCCACCCGGGCGAGATCATCCATCAGGCGAAGGCGCTGGGAATCGCCGCCGTGGGCGTGGCCGACCGCAACACCCTGGCGGGCATGGTGCGGGCGCTGATGGAGGCCGAGAAGGTCGGGCAGCAGCTGGTGATCGGGTCGCGGCTGGTGTTCACCGACGGGACGGCCCTGATCGTCTTCCCGCGTGACCGCGCCGCCTATGGCCGCCTGTGCCGTCTGTTGTCGCTGGGCAAGAGCGAGGCCGTGCCGCAGCCGGGCGCGGACCCCGAAGGCGAGCGGATCGAGAAGGCCGAGACCCGGCTGACCTTCAAACAGGCCGTGGGGCTGGGAGAGGGGATGATCGCCCTGGCCCCCGCGCCGGAGACGCCCGACGCCGCCTTCGAGACCCGGTTGGCGGCGTGGCGGGCGGCCTGGCCGGACGATCTCTACCTGGCCGCCGCGCCCCTGTGGCGGGGGGACGATCGGCGCCGGCTGAACCGGCTGGCGGCCATGGCCCAGCGCACGCGCGCGCCGATGATCGCCACCAATGCGGTGCTGTATCACCACGCCGACCGGCGCATGCTGCAGGACGTGCTGACCTGCATCCGCGAGGGCGTGACCATCGACAAGGCCGGACGGCGGCTGCGGGCCAACGCTGAGCGCGACCTGAAGACGCCCGCCCGCATGGCCCACCTGTTCCGGGGCCATGAGGCGGCGCTGGAGCGGACGATGGAGGTGGCGCGCGCCTGCAGCTTCTCCCTGCGCGAGCTCAGTTATCAGTACCCGGACGAACCGGTGCCGAAGGGCTGGACTGCGCAACGCCGCCTGATGCGCCTGGCCTTCAGGGGCGCGAGGGAACGCTGGCCCGAAGGCGTTCCGCCGAAGGTGCGGATCCAGATCCGGGACGAGCTGAAGCTGATCAAACTGCTGAAGTATCCGAACTACTTCCTGACCGTGCACGACATCGTCGCCTGGGCGCGGGGGCAGGAGAAGCCGATCCTGTGCCAGGGACGGGGGTCGGCGGCCAATTCCGTGGTCTGCTTCTGCCTAGGCGTCACCAATGTGAATCCGGCCGAGCAGGACGTGCTGATCGAACGCTTCATGTCGGCCGACCGGGACGAGCCGCCGGACATCGACGTCGATTTCGAGCACGAGCGGCGCGAGGAGGTGATGCAGTACGTCTATCGCCGCTATGGCCGGGATCGGGCGGCTATCGTGGCGACCATCATCCACTACCGCCCCCGCTCGGCGATCCGCGACGTGGGCAAGGCGCTGGGCCTGACCGAGGACGTGACCGCGCGCATGGCGGATACGGTCTGGGGCTCCTGGGGCGATGCGGTGAAGGACGAGCATGTCGATCGCACCGGCCTGAGCCGGGACGACGCGCGGATGCGGCTGGCGCTTCAGCTGACGGCCGAGATCATCAAATTCCCACGCCACCTGAGCCAGCATGTCGGCGGCTATGTGCTGAGCCAGACGCCGCTGCTGGAGATCGTGCCCATCGGCAACGCGGCCATGGACGACCGGACCTTCATCGAGTGGGACAAGGACGACATCGACCATCTGAAGCTGATGAAGGTCGATGTGCTGGCCCTGGGCATGCTGACGGCGCTGAGGCGCGGCTTCGACATGATCGCGGACAGCTATGGCCGCCGGCTGCAGCTTCACACCGTCCCGCAGGACGACGCCGAGGTCTACGGCATGCTGTGCAAGGGCGATTCCGTCGGGGTCTTCCAGGTGGAGAGCCGGGCCCAGATGGCGATGCTGCCCCGGCTGCGGCCCGAGGTCTTCTACGATCTGGTGGTGGAGGTGGCGATCGTCCGGCCGGGGCCGATCCAGGGCGGCATGGTCCATCCCTATCTGAAGCGGCGTCGGGAACGGCGCGAGGCGCGGGCGCGGGGCGAGCCCTATGAGATCGACTATCCCAGTCCGTCCCCGGAGCATGGTCCGGCGGACGAGCTGAAGCAGGTGCTGCACAAGACGCTGGGCGTGCCGCTGTTCCAGGAACAGGCGATGCGGATCGCCATGCAGGCGGCGAAATATACGCCCGCGGAGGCCAACAGCCTGCGCCGGGCCATGGCCACCTTCCGGCACATGGGCACGATCCATGAGCATGAGACCCGGTTCGTCAGCCGCATGATCGAGCGCGGCTACGACCCGGATTTCGCGCGAAGCTGCTTCGACCAGATCAAGGGCTTCGGGGAGTACGGCTTCCCGGAGAGCCACGCCTGTTCCTTCGCCCTGCTGGTCTACATCTCGGCGTGGATGAAGCACCACTATCCCGAGGTCTTCGCCGCCGCCCTGCTGAACAGCCAGCCCATGGGCTTCTACGCCCCCGCCCAACTGGTTCGGGATGCGAAGGATCATGGGGCCGAGGCGCGCCATCCGGACGTGAACATGAGCGACTGGGACGCCACGCTGGAACCGGCGCCGGGTGAGACGCGCCGCGCCCTGCGCCTCGGCCTGCGATCGATCGACGGGTTCAAGAAGGCTTGGGCCGAGGCGATCATGACGGCGCGGGCCGAGGGGCCGTTCGCCGACCTGGACGATCTGCGCCTGAGGGCGCGGCTGACGCCGGCGGCGATGGACCGGCTGGCCGAGGCGGACGCCTACGGCTCGCTGAAGCTGACCCGCCGGCAGGGGATGTGGGCCGCGCGTGGGGCGCCGCCGGTCGCCGGGGCGCCCCTGTTCGAGGCCATGGGCCTGCGCGAGGCCGACGGCCGCCCGCCCGAGGCCCTGCCCGAACTGGCGCCGTCCGAGGAGGTGGTGGGCGACTACCAGACCCTGCGCCTGTCGCTGAAGGGGCATCCGGTCAGCTATCTGCGCGACCGGCTGGCGCAGGCGGGGGCGCAGACCGCGGCGGATTATCCGCAAACGGCGAACGGCAAGCGGGTGGCCGTCGGCGGGGTGGTGCTGGTGCGCCAGCGGCCCGGCACGGCCAAGGGCGTCTGCTTCATGACCGTGGAGGACGAGACCGGGGTCGCCAATCTGGTGCTGTGGCCCGACGTCTTCGAACGACTGCGCCCGGTGGCCATGGGCGCGCGGATGGTGCTGGCGCGGGGCAAGGTGCAGACCGCCGAGGGGGTGACCCATCTGGTCGTCGAACAGCTGGAGGACTGGACTCCGATGCTGGGCCATCTGAGCCCCGACGCGGCCCCGGGCTCAGGCCATGCGCCCACGCGCGGGCGGCATCCGAGGGATGTGCGGGTGCTGCCGGGATCGCGGGATTTCCACTGAGCTGAAAACAGGCCTCAGGCCGCTCTTCGATGCAGGATCAACAGGCTCGCGCACTGTCTGCCGTCGAGATGTTCTACCACCGCGCCCTTGGGCAGATACCGTTCGAGCGCTGCGAGCTTGCGGCGGAAGGCCGGCGCGTCGTCGTACTGGAAGCAGGCCACGCCGTTCTGCATCTGCAGCTTCGCCGCTCCGAGTGGGACCCGCCGCGCGATGTCATGCAGGCGGATGTCGGCATCCCTGATCCGCCCATCGGAGGGATGCGCGTCCTTCAGCTTGATGAGGGTGGTAAAGGCGCCGGCCGGTGGGCGCTCGCCGACGGCCAGATTGCAGGCCTGGAGTTTGGCTGATGCGTCTTCGAGGCTGATCCTGCGCGCCTGCGGGGTCTGCCCGATCGTCTCCTCATCGCATGATTGGTTCACCGGGAAGATGAAGGTCGAACCCTGCGCCTCTTCACAGACGGATGCGTCAAGTTCCTGCGCCAGCCGATAGAGACTGTCCGCGGCCAAGCCCGATGGCGTGGGAACCTGACAGGCCGCGGCGGCCTGTGGCCGCTTCACACCGACGGGCAGCGGTTCTTCTCGCCCGCAAGCGGTCAACGCACACAATGCGCCCAGAGCAATCCAGCGGATCATGCGGCCCCCCGCTAAAGACTACCCCTTACGGTGCCAGCGCCACTTCCAGATGCGGTAGCCGATGATGGGGGCGAAGCCGCAGATCAGGGCCGCGGCCAGCACCGTCCAGAAGCCGCCGCCCAGCCAGAACTCGCCCGCCAGCGCCCCGACCACGGCCGCGAGGAGCGGGCCGAGCCAGGGTAGCCAGTGGGGCGGCCGCACCTTCATTCAGGCATCGACCTTGATGACGCCGCGACGGATCTGGTCCAGCTCGATCGAGTCGAACAGGGCCTGGAAATTGCCGTTGCCGAAACCCTCGTTGCCCTTGCGCTGGATGATCTCGAAGAAGATCGGACCGAAGGTGTCCTGGGTGAAGATCTGCAGCAGCAGGCCTTCCTCGTCCGAACCGTCGATCAGGATGCGGTTCTTGCGCATCCGCTCCACGTCCTCGCCGTGGTTGGGCAGGCGTTTGTCGATCAGTTCGAAATAGGTCTCGATCGTGTCCTGGAAGGCCACGCCGCGCGCCTTCATGGCCTCGACGGTCTCGAAGATGTTCTCGGTCGTCAGGGCGATGTGCTGGATGCCCTCGCCGTTGTAGCGACGCAGGAACTCCTCGATCTGGGAGTTGTCGTCCTGGCTTTCGTTCAGGGGAATGCGGATGGCGCGGTCCGGCGCGATCATGGCCTGCGAGAACAGGCCGGTGGCCTTGCCCTTGATGTCGAAATACTTCTGCTCTTCGAAGTTGAAGACCGAACCGTAGAAGCCTGACCAGGTGCGCATCTCGCCGCGACGCACGTTGTGGGTCAGGTGGTCCAGGATCTCGAGACCCATCGAATTCTTGCGCTCGGCCTCTTCCCAGCCCTCGATCTCGTCCCAGGCGTCGTAGAGCGAGCCGTTCTCGCCGTACTGGTCGATGACGTAGAGCAGCGAGCCGCCGATACCCTGCAGGATGTAGGGGTAGTCGTTCCCCAGCGCGCCGCCGGCGACGCCTTCGGCCTTGCGGGCGCCACGTTGCAGCGCGCCCTCGAAGGCGGCCTTGGCGTCGGCGACGCGGAAGGCCATGCCGTTGGCCGACGGACCGTGATCGGTCGCGAACTCGCCCGCCTGGCCCTTGGGCGACAGGTTGACCAGCATGGTGATGTCGCCCTGCTTTAGGCGGACGACGTTGTTGGCCGGGTTCACGTGGGTGCGGGTGAAGCCCATCAGTTCCAGGCGGGCGACCATGGCCTCGGGCTCGGGGCCGGTGAATTCGACGAACTCGAAGCCGTCGACGCCGAGGGGATTGTCCTGATCGATACGGGCGGCGTCAGTCATGTGGCGTCTCCTGAAGGGGTGTCGGCGAAGGCCGATCTTGTGGGGCGGAACCTAGTGTCGCGGGGCGGTGAAGCCAAGGTGGCGCCGGACACAGGTTCGTGGGTCCTTCTCCCTCCCCCGAAGTGGGGAGGGATGTCGGCGCGTAGACGACAGGGTGGGGTTCGTATCCGAGCGCTCGGTTCCCCACCCGTCTCGCTTCGCGAGCCACCCTCCCCAGACGGGGAGGGAGAGGCTTTGCTCAGTTCGGCCGGCCCACGACGGCGTCGACCGAGTTGGTCGTGACCGGGTGATAGCCGGGACGGGCCTGGGCGTAGATGCGGGTGGCGATGGGGCGCCCCCATTCGTACTGGGCCCACAGGCTGGTGAAGAGCGGCAGCACGAATTTGCGGCGGCCCTGGGTGGTCAGGAAATGCTCCAGCGTCGGCACGGCGGGCTGGTAGCGGTGCTGGACCGCGATCTGCAGCCAGGCGAACAGGACCTCGGCGTTGCCTTCGGTCTTCAGGTGCAGGGTCGATTCCAGGTCGGCGAGCTGGGCGTCCGAGAACCAGCGGCCGCTGGCCGGCGGCACGGGCGGACGCCAGGCGAGGAAGCGCTGGCGCTCCTGCGTCGACCAGTTCGCCCACGGAACGGCCGAGGCCGGGCCGCCGGCGGCGAAGGCCCGCGCCGCCGCATCGACCGGAACGAAGGCGTTGGATACCGGCGGCCGCCAGTTCGACGGCATGCCCGGCTGGTAGATCCAGGCGTCCATCATGATCTGGTCTTCCAGCGCCTTGGTGGTCACCAGATGCGCGCGGATGTCCTGGAGGAACAGTTCGGTGGTCATCGGGCGGAAGGCGTTGCGCTCGAAATAGCCCTTCAGCCAGGCGTCGAAGCGCTCGCGGCCGACGATGCGCTCGATGGTGCGCAGGAAGGCGGCGCCCTTCTCGTAGGCGACGTCGGTCAGGCCCTCGTCCGGATCGCGGCCGTCGAGTTCAAGCTTCAGGCGGGTGTCGGCGGGCGGCAGGTCGGCCAGCGTCGTCTGCAGGTCGCCCCAGCCCAGGGATTGCAGCATCAGCGCCCGGTCGGGGCCGTACAGGGCCTCCATGATCCGGTTCTCGAAATAGACCGTGAAGCCTTCGTTGAGCCAGAAGTCGGCCCATGTGGCGTTGGTCACCAGGTTGCCCGACCAGCTGTGCGCCAGTTCGTGCGCCACCAGCGACACCAGCGATTGGTCGCCGGCGATGATGGTCGGGGTGGCGAAGGTCAGGCGCGGGTTTTCCATGCCGCCGAACGGGAACGAAGGCGGCAGGACCAGCAGGTCATAGCGGCCCCAGCGGTAGGGGCCGTAGAGCTGTTCGGCCACGTCCACCATGCGGGCGGTCGGGACCAGTTCATCGTGGGCGGCGCGCAGGCGCGACGGCTCGGTCCAGACCCCGGTGCGTTCGTCGATCGCGGCGAAGTCCACGTCGCCCACGCCGACGGCGATCAGATAGGGCGGGACCGGATTGGTCATGCGGAAGCGCCAGGCCTTGCCGCCCTCGACCGGTTCGCCGTCCGTGGTCAGGGTCTCGGCGCTCATCACCACCTTGAGGTCGGCCGGCGCGACGATGCGGGCGTCCCAGGTCTGGCGGATGCCGGGGCTGTCCTGGGTCGGAACCCAGGTGCGGGTCAGGATCGCCTGCCCCTGGCTGAACATATAGGGCTTGCGGCCGCCCGCCGTCTGGGCCGGGGTCAGCCATTGCAGGGCGGCGGCGTCCGGGCGGGTCGAATATCCGATCACGACCTTCTGCGTCGCACCGGCGGCCAGCGCCGGGAAGCGGATGGTCAGGGCCTGGCCGAGGATCGGATCGGAGGGGCCCGTGCTGTGCTGCAGCGCCGCGCCCGAGCCGTCGGTGACGGTGCGGATGTCGAGGTTGCGGACGTCGAGGATGACCTCGGTCGCGCCGGGGACGCCCTGGATGTCGAGGGTGGCCGTCCCGGACAGGGTGTTGGTCTGGAAGTTCGCGGCCAGGTCCAGCGCGACGTGGCGGACGTGGGCGATCTCGGGCCGGGCGTAGGAGTGGACGTCGCGCACATACTGGATCGGCGCGGTGGCCGAGGCGGGCAGGGGCGGCATGTCGGAGCCGGAAGCGGTCATGGCGCATCCTCCCAGGGCGGTGGCGAGCGCGAGCGCGGAGACGAGGCCGAGGGTCCGGATCATGGTGCGTCCTTCCTGTGGCCCGCCGCCGTTCGGGCGTATCGAGGCCGTGTTCTTTTCGCTGGCCGGACAACGCCCCGGCGCAGCGAAAAGATCAAGAGGCGCGCGCGACGGGCGTCAGATGTTTGGCGCGGAACAGGTGGCCCCGCTCTGCGATCAGGACGAAGACCAGGGCCAGAACGCCCATGACCGTGAAGCCCAGCGCCATCGGAGTGGCCGAGCCGTTGAAAGACTGGCCGATGGCGAAGCCCATCAGCGAACCGATGATCGTGGAGATGAAGCCCTGGGCCGAGGAGGCGGTGCCCGCGATATGGCCCATGGGCTCCATGGCCATGGAGCCGAAATTGCCGGCGATGAAGCCGAAGCAGAACATGGTCAGGGCCTGGAGGATGGCGAAGGTCCAGATCGACTCGTGGCCGCTCAGGTTCACGGCGCTGTGGATCACGCCCATGGCGATGAAGCCCAGCAGGGCGGTGTGGGAGATCAGGCGCGAGCCCAGCTTCTCGACGAAGCGCGAGTTCAGCAGGCTGGCCACCGCGATGCCGCCGGCGATGGCGGCGAAGATGGTGGTGAACAGCTCCGGCGCCTTGAAGACATCGTAGAAGATCTGCTGGCTGGAGTTGATGAAGCCGAACAGCGCCCCGGTGATGCAGGTCATGGCCAGGGTGTAGCCGATGGACACCCGGTTGGTGACGGCCTCGCGGAAGGCGCCGGCGATGCGGCGGGCGTTGATGGGCAGGCGGTCTTCCGGATGCAGGGTCTCGGGCAGGCGGATCGCGGCCCAGGTCAGGACGACCGCCCCGAACACAGCCAGCACGCCGAAGACCCAAGGCCAGGGCGCGACGGTCAGGATCAGCTGGCCGACCGTCGGCGCCAGGATGGGCACGCCCAGGAAGACGAGGAAGCTCAGCGACATGACCCGCGCCATGGTCCGGCCGGAGTAGCGATCGCGCACGATGGACACGGCCAGCACCCGGGTGGCGGCCGCGCCGATGC
Source organism: Brevundimonas sp. EU05-FHT14B11 (assembly GCF_058790835.1). Lineage (NCBI taxonomy): Bacteria > Pseudomonadati > Pseudomonadota > Alphaproteobacteria > Caulobacterales > Caulobacteraceae > Brevundimonas > Brevundimonas sp. EU05-FHT14B11. The sequence goes on along the minus strand of NZ_JBYTCY010000003.1, from coordinate 579,651 downwards.
CGGTCGCGACGCGGGCGGCGATCAGCAGGCCGAAATTCGGGGCGAAGGCGCAGGCGACGGCGAAGACGACATAGATCAGCAGGCCCGCGATCAGCACCGGCTTGCGGCCATAGCGGTCGGCCAGCGGGCCGTACACGATCTGGGCCCCGCCGAAGCCGAGCAGATAGGCGGTGATGACCCACTGGCGGCTGTTCTCGGTGACTACGCCGAGCGCCTCGCCGATGTTGGGAAGGGCCGGCAGCATGGAATCGATGGCGAGCGCGTTCAGCGCCATGAACATGGCGATCAGGCAGACGAACTCGGGGAACCCCGGGCCCTTGGCGGCGGGCGGGGCGGCGTCGGGCGTGGGGGAGGTCATCGGGGCCACATGCGGTCGGGGTGCGACAATCGCAACCGGTGGGCGGTGAAAAGATCGACGGAGTGGCTATAAGGCCGCCCATGACCGTGACCATCTTCCACAATCCGAACTGCGGCACCTCGCGCAATGTGCTGCAGATGATCCGCGACGCGGGCCAGGATCCGCAGGTGATCGAGTACCTGAAGACCGGCTGGACGGCCGAGGGGCTGAAGGCGCTGCTGGCCGAGGCGGGACTGACCCCGCGTGAGGCGATGCGGACCAAGGGCGAGGCGGCTGGGGCGCTGATCGGCGAACTGGGCCTGCTGGAGGCGGGCGTCTCTGACGACGCCATCCTGGCGGCCATGGTCGCGCATCCAATCCTGGTCGAACGGCCGTTCGTCCGCACGCCGAAGGGCACGGTGCTGGCGCGGCCGAAGGAAACGGTGCTGGACGTTCTCTAGCGTTTCTTGCCGGGCGAACGGCGGTCTGCTTACCCTCCGGAGAGAGCAATCGGGGGATTGACCACATGTCCAGACTCATCGCCGCAGTCGTGCTGATCGCCGCTGTGGGCGCAGCCGCCTGCACGCCGACCTATGTCGCGCCGAAAGGCGCGCCGACCGCCCATATCGCGCTGACGCGCGGGGCCCTGACCGACGCTGATCACGCCGAGCTGATGGTGTCGAACGCGGAGTGGTCGCGGCGGGCGAACATCTCTGGCGGACTGCTCTTCGCCTATGACAAGCCCGAGGTCATCGCGGCCGGCGTCCCGATGTATTTCGAGTTGCAGACCGAGCGGACCGCGGGCGTCACCATGATCTTCTGCGGCTCGCATTTCGTCTTCGTGCCGGCGGCGGGCCATAGCTACGTTGTGTCGCCCAACGAGGCGGGGACGCGCTGTTCGCTGACCCTGACGGACGCCGCCACGGGCCGGACGCCCGACACCTTCCGCGTCGAGCCGGTGCAGGAAGGCTGGAGTCCGGCAGACTGAACGGCGGCGCCCAGGCCGCAAACAGGCCACGCTGGCTGGTCTTTGCGAGTGATTATCGATATTAGACGAGCCCCTGTTTCACCCGGTTCGCGGCGTTCATGTCCTTCCGCCCCCGCCAGAGCACGACCGCCACGCCGGGCGGGCATGTGTTGGCCTATGCGCTGGTCGCGGCGGCGCACGTGGGCGGGCTGGCGCTGTTCGGCCTGCAGGCGGCGCCTGAGCTGATCGGAGGGGCCGCGCCGGTGATCAACCTGACGCTCATGCCGTCGCCCCGCTTCGACTCGCCGACGCCGCCCTCCGCCGCGGCGAAGGCCGAGCGCCAGGCCGGGGGCGCCGCGCGGCCCCAGGCCGCGGATCGCCCCCGCGCGCACCTGACCCCGGCGGTGTTTCCGGCGGAGCTGACCGTTCCGCTCTCAGTCCAGCCGCAACCCTCCGAACAGGCGCGCCGCCCGGATGACAACCGCACCGACGCGCCCGGCCCGGCGGGTCCCGGACGCGCGGGCGACCGGGGCCAGGTGACCGCGGACGCCGCGACGCCGGGCGCGACCCAGGGCGGCGGCGGGCAGTCGCTGGGCGCCGCCGCGGCGGCCGACACCGACACTTGGTCCGCCGAGGTCCTGGCCTGGATCGAACGCCACAAGCGCCATCCGGGCGGCGCGCGCGGCGTCGTGACTGTGAGTTTCCAGCTGGATCGCCGCGGTCGGGTGCACCGGCTGCGTCTGGTGCGTTCCAGCGGCGTCAGGGCGCTGGACCGGGCGGCGCTGGACCAGATCGCCGCTTCCCAGCCCTTCCCGCGACCGGCCCCCGGCGCACGCTGGAGCCTGCGCGACTTCACGGTGAACATCGACTACCGGGCCAGGGGCGCCGCCTAGCATCAACCTGGAGCGAAATTTGAGCGAGTTGGACATCGCCCAACTCGACCGACTTCGCTTCAGAGGGCTTCCAGGTAGGCGACCAGGTCGTCGATCTCTTCGTCGGTCAGGTTCAGCGGCTCCAGCATCGGATCGGTGATCGGATACATCGGGTCAGTCTCCGATCCGGCGGGCCGACGCGGATGCGCTCCGCCAGCATTGTAGAAGCGGACGATGCCTTCCATCAGCGGGAACAGGCCGTTGTGCATCCATGGCCCCGTGCGCGAGACGCCCAGCAGGCTGGGGGTGCGGAAGGCGCCGACGTCCTGGGGACGTCCGGTGACGTGATAGCGCCCCAGATCCTCGTGCTCACGGCCATAGAATGTCAGGCCGAGGTTGTGGAATTGGCCGTCGCTGAACGCCGGGCCGCTATGGCAGCTGGCGCAGACGGCCTTGGTGCGGAACAGGTGCAGGCCGCGCAACTGCTGGTCGTTGAGCGCGCGTCGGTCGCCGCCGATGAACCGCCGCCAGCGGCCCTGGCCCGGACGCAGGCTGCGCTGGAAGGTGGCCAGCGCCTTGGCGATGCGGTCGATGGTTACCCGGTCGTCGCCGAAGGCGGCGCGGAAGGCTTCGGCATAGGTCGGGTCGGCGGCGATGCGCGCCTCGATCTCGGGCAGGGCGCCGGCCATCTCCAGCGGATCGACCAGGGGGTGCAGGCTCTGGGCCTCCAGGGTGTCGGCGCGGCCGTCCCAGAACAGGATCGGCATCCAGGCGGCGGGGGCGACGGACGGGGCGTTGCGCTTGCCGCGCCGGCGGTCGTGACCAAAGGAGGTGCGCACGCCGTCGGCGAAGCCCAGCTCGCGCGCGTGGCAGGAGGCGCAGGCGATCTGGCCCGAGGCCGACAGGCGCGGATCGTCGAACAAACGCTGGCCCAGCGCTGTCTTCTCGGCCGTCACCGGATTGTCCGCTGGGGTCATGGGCGGGGGCAGGGGAGCGAACTCGGTGAAGACCGCGCCGGCCCTCAGGGTCGGGGCGGGCCAGGTCTCCGGCGCCCCGGCGTAGGCGGCGCGCAGGTCTTCCGTCGTGGGCGTTTCAGACACGACGGCGCGAACGACCGCCGCTGAATCCTGCGCGCGCACGCTGTCGAACGCCCAGGCCCCGGCGATCAGGCCGATCGCCAGGACGACGGACGCCGGAGCGGCGCGCCAGGGAATGTGTCTCAGTAGCGGAATTTCACGGACGCCCATGCATTGCGGCCCAGTTGGTACGGCTGCGCCGGCGAAATGTAGTTGTCGTTCAGCACGGTGTTGAACAGGTTGTTGACCCGGAGATCGAGGGAGACGCTTCCGTAGGCCGTGCGGGCCACGTCGACCTGGGTCGACAGGTTCACGTCCACCGAATCCTTGATGTCGACCTTGCCGTAGACGTCATAGCTGACGCCGCCGACGGTGGTGTTGACGCCGGTGTCGGCGACCCGCTGGTAGCCCTCGCGGTAGCGGGCGTTGACGTTGGTGCGCACGCGTCCGTCGAACCAGCGCGCGCTCCAGTCCCCGTTCAGGATGAAGGGAGAGGCGTAGTCCTGCAGCTGGTTGTCGGCGATGGCTTCCAGGAGATCCACGACCTGGCCGTTGTAGAAGACCTTCTGGCCGGACAGCTCGACCTCGTCGGCCATGGTGAAATAGCTGAGGTTGGTCGCGTCGGTGTGGGAGAAGTTGGTGCTCATCGTGAGCGTGTGGTCGTCCCCGAAGCGGCGCGTGTATTCCAGCGACAGGCCGCGGTAGCTGCGCTCGCCGTCATTGGTGGCCGTGTAGACGCTGCGGGTGGCCGTCGTGCCGGTCTCGCGGTCGTAGATTTCGGTGGTGCGGACCGAGCGCGCGATCATGTCGCGGGTGTCGCGCAGCACGCCCTTGATCCGGTACTCGCCGCCGATCCAGGCCAGCGGTCCGGTGAGGGCCAGGGTGGCTTCGTCCGAATGCGGAGTGTCCAGGCCGAGACCCGAATAGCGGTTGCTGTCGGTGTGGCTGCTCAGGATCCAGTTGTCGCTCCAGCGGCGCTCGGTTCCGACGATGGTGGGGGTGCGGGTGTAGGTGCGCGTCACCCCGGCGCCCTCGCGCAGGGCGTAGCCGACGAAGCTGCGGTTATAGTAGCGGTTCAGGCCCGCGGTCAGGTTCATTCCGGCCCAGGGCAGGTCGCGGGAGACGGACAGGCGCGGCGCGATGTTGTGATTGTCGAGGAAGTCCTCGTGGTCGTAGCGCAGGCCCGCGCGGACGTCGAAGCCGGCCAGATCGACCTGGTACTCGGCCCACAGGGCGTAGGCGTTGATCTCGGCCCGGGCGTCGAAGGCGCCGTAGCGCAGCTGGGTCGTCAGGGCGTAGGAGCCGTTGCGGCAGGCCAGGCTCTCGCCCTTCACGCAGACGGTGTTGACGCTGATGTTGCTGGTCAGGTGCGAGATCAGCTCCTGCGGCCGCTCACGGTGCGCCTTCATATTGGAGACCTCGAAGCCGACGGACAGGTTTCCGAGGCCGAGCGGTTGCGCCCAGTCGCCCCTCAGGCGGATGTCGTCCTGCTCCTGGATGAAGTCCCCCGCCGCGCCGATGGTGCAGGACGTCGTGGCGGAGCACCCCGCCATGCCCGGCGCGGCGGTCGAGATGTTGAACGTGCCCCACGGCGCGTCGCGGGTGTTGTCCGTGTTCGCATAGGTCAGGTCGAGGCTCCAGGCCGCGGTCCCGCGCTCGCCGTCCAGCCCGATCCGGGCGGTCAGTCCGCCGCCGTTGGAGGTGATCAGGTTGTCGTAGGCGGTGTTGGTCTGGCGGGCCTGGCTCTCATAGGGCGTGTAGTTGACCTGGCCGGTCAGGGTCACCGTGTCGGCGAGATCGTATTCGGCCTTCAGCAGGACGTTCTCGCCCTTGCTGCGCAGGTTGAACGCGCCGTAGGCCAGATAGTTGTTGCCGGGGAAGTTGGTGACGGTCGAGGTGCTGCGGTTATAGCCTGCCAGCAGGCGCAGCCGTTCGTTGACCGGCAGGTCCGCACTGAAGCCGAAGCGCTCCTTCTCAAACTCGGGCGTGGCGGGCATGGCGCCCGATCCGATGGCGGTGCGGGCCAGGTCGGAGACCCGGTACTCGGCCATGCCGTCGCTGGTCAGGCCGTAGTAGGTTTCGAAGCCGAACACGTGCGACGGGGCGCGGGTGGCGATCTCGACGACGCCGCCGGTGAAGTCGCCGTAGCGGGCCGAGATGTTGGAATCCCGCACCGTCAGCTCGCCGACCAGGCTGGCGTCGACCCAATGGGTCTGGGCCGAGGCGGCGGCGACGCCGAAGCCGGTGAAGTCGCCCGCACCCTCATCGCCGTCGTACATGTAGGAGTTCACGCCGACGCCATCGAGGACGAACAGGTTCTCGTTCACCGAGCCGCCCGAGATGGAGATGGTCTCGGGGCGCAGGTCCTGCAGGGACTCGCGGCTGGCGGCGCCCGCCGAGTTGCTGAACTGAACCGTCGGCAGGATGCGCAACAGGCTGTTGACGTCGCCCGAGCCTGGGGCGCGGCTGTCCACCGCCTCGCGGTTCAAGGTCGTGGTCCCGGCCTCCACGCCCGTGCCGTAGACCGGCGCGGCGGGGGCGGCGCCGGAGTCGTCGATGACCACGGTAGGGATGGGCTTGGGCGGCGTCTGCGGCGCTGCTTGGGCCGCCGCGCCGCCAGCGTGGGCCAGCAGGGCGACCGCAGCCGCTGACGAAAGAAGATGACGCATGACCATGGATGCACCCCGCAAACTGACTGGGCGGGTCGGTTATCCGCGATCAAATGAATTTGCAAATCATTATCAATGACCGCGACGACAAAGCCACGCTTGGGCACGTCGCGGGCGTGTAATCCGCGCCCGAGCCCTAGGTCTGCAGCCGGTATCCGACCCCGGGTTCGGTGGAGATCCAGCGGGGCTGGGCGGGGTCGGGCTCCAGCTTCTGCCGGAGCTGGCCGACGACGACGCGCAGGTACTGGGTGTCGGCGGCGTGGGCCGCGCCCCAGACGGCGGTCAGCAGGTCCTTGTGGCTGATCACCTTGCCGGCGGCGCGGGCCAGCTGAGCCAGCACGTCGTATTCCTTGGGCGTCAGGCGCACCTGTTCGCCCGCGCGGGTGACCAGGCGGCGGTCCAGGTCGATGACCAGGTCGCCGACCGTGATGGGGCCGTGCGGCTGGTCGGCGCCCGTCTTCAGGCGCAGGGCGACGCGCAGTCGGGCCAGCAGTTCGCCGACGCCGAAGGGCTTTTCGACATAGTCGTTGGCGCCGAGGTCGAGCGCCTCGATCTTCTCGGCCTCGCGGTCACGAGCGGAGAGAATGATGATCGGACCCTGATAGAATTCGCGAGCACGGAGCAGCACGTCCTTGCCGTCCATGTCGGGCAGGCCGAGGTCGAGCACGACGGCGTCGGGGTTCCACAGGGCGATGGCGCGCAGGCCCTCCTGTCCGCTGTCGGCGCGTTTCGGATCGAAGCCGGCGGCGTCCAGCGCGGGCGACAGGAAGCGGTGAATCTGCGCTTCGTCGTCGATGACCAGGACGGTGGTTCTAGCGGCGGACATAGGCCCAAGCGTTTTCAAGCGAAGTGTGAGCGGTTCGCGTCAAGAAAACGCGTCTTGCTGGAGTGATCATAGCAGGTCCCGGTGGGTGGCGATGGCCTTGGGCAGGCTGATCAGCACGCGGGTGCCGTGATCATCGACGATGGGGCTGGCGGCGGCGATGCGGCCGTTCATCGCCTCGACGAAGCCCTTGGCGATGGCGAGGCCCAGCCCGGCGCCCTTGGTCCGGTCCGAGGGTTCCTCCATGCGGCGGAACTTGTCGAACACCCGCTCCAGTTCGGCGGTGGGGATTCCCTTGCCCTCATCCTCGATGGAGATGACGACCGAGCCGCGATCCTCATAGGCGGCCAGTTCGATGCGGGAGCCGTCGGGGCTGTAGGCGATCGCGTTCTCGAGAATATTGACCACGGCCTGCTCCAGCAGGCCCTCGTCGACCATGATCATGCTGAGGTCGGCGGGGAAGTCGCGGGTCAGGGTGCGCTTGTCGAGGCGGCGCGAGATACGCCCGGCGGCGGCGTTCAGCACATCCCGCACGTCGGTCCAGTCGGACTTGATGTTCAGCCCGCCGCCCTCAAGCCGGGTCATGTCCAGCAGGTCACCGACGTAGCGGTTCAGCCGTTCGGCCTCTTCGCGGATGCTGAGCAGCAGGTCGGCGCGGATCGCGGGCGTCAGGGTGTCGCCATAGTCGATCAGGGTGGTCGCGGACCCCAGCACGGTCGACAGCGGCGTGCGCAGGTCGTGGCTGACCGAGTTCATCAGGGCGCCGCGGAAGCGGTCGGTCCGTTTCAGGGTCGCCGTCTCCAGCGCCTGTCCGGCCAGATCGGCGCGCTCGATGGCGACGGCGCCCTGGTCGAGGATGGCCAGCGCCAGCCGCTCTTCGTCCGAGCCGGGCGCCAGGGCGTCGGCCTCGATGCCGGCCACGCCCGAACGGCCGCGCACCCCCTGCAGGGGGCGGAAGGTCCAACTGGTCTGGGGCAGGGTGCCGGTGCCGTGGCCGGCGGGTTCGCCCTTCTCCCAGGTCCAGCGCGCGGCGGCCATGGCGGCGGCGCCGAGCTGGAGCGGCGGGTCGACCGGAGGCGCGGAGGCGGCGACCATCAGGTCCTCGCCCTCGGGCAGCAAGACGACGGCCTTGGCCCCAGCGGCGGCGGAGGCCTGTTCAGCCAGGGCCCGGGCGGTGGCGCGGGCGTCCTCGGCGCCGGACAGGGTCTGGCTGGCGGCCAGCAAGGCCGAGACGGCTGAGGCGCGGCGCTGGGCGTTGCGGACCTGTTCGCGCACCCGTCCCGCCAAGGCGCCGGTGGTCAGGGCCACGGCCCAGAACAGCACCAGGGTCAGCAGGTCGGTGGGGGAGCCGATCGCCAGGCTGTACAGCGGGCGCAGGAACAGGAAGTTGTAGACGAGGAAGGCGGCGGTCGCCGCCGCCAGCGCGGGGCGAAGGCCATACAGCACGCCGGCGCCGACGACCGCCGCCAGGTAGATGACGCCCAGGTCAACGCGTTCGAAGCTGCGGTCCAGCACGGCGCCCAGACCGGTGGCCAGCAGCACCAGCCCGACCCCGACCGCATAGCCCGTCCAGCCCGCGTGGGAGGCCGGCGGCCACAGGCGGAGGCGGCGCTCTGGCGCTTCGCCGCCCGCATCGGTGATGATGTGGACGGCGGCGCCCTGGGCGGCGCGCAGCAATTCGGCGGCCAGCGACCGGCCGAGGAAGGCGCTGAAGCGGTTCTCGCGCCCGCGCGCCAGGACGATCTGGGTGATGTTGTTGCGGCGGACGTAGTCCATGACCGTCCGCACCACGTCGTCGCCGCTGAGCCGCACGCTGCGCCCGCCCAGCTGTTCCGCCAGCTTGACCGCCTCGTTCAGGCGCGCGGCGCCGACCGCGTCGGCCACACCGCCGCTGGGCCGTTCGATGTGGGCGACGGTCCAGGGGGCGTCCATCATCATGTCGGACATGCGCCGTCCGGTGCGGACCAGGGTGGCGGCCATGGCGTCGCCGCCGATCAGCACCAGGATGCGCTCGCCCGCCGCCCAGGGACCCTCGACGCCCTTCTCGCGCAGGGTGGCGACCAGCTGGTCGTCCACCGTCTGGGCGGCCCGGCGCAGGGCCAGTTCGCGCAGGGCGGTCAGGTTCTCGACCTTGAAGAAATTCTCGGACGCCAGCCGCGCGGTCTCGGGCACATAGACCTTGCCCTCGCCCAGCCGCTTGCGCAGCTCGTCGGGGGTGATGTCGATGACTTCGATGTCGTCGGCGCGGCTGAGCACGCTGTCCGGCACGGCCTCGCGCTGGCGCACGCCGGTGATGCGCAGCACCACGTCCGACAGGCTTTCCAGGTGCTGGACGTTCAGGGTGGTCCAGACATCGATCCCGGCGTCCAGGATCTCCTCCACGTCCTGCCAGCGCTTCGGATGGCGCGAGCCGGGGGCGTTGGAGTGGGCGTATTCATCGACCAGAAGCAGACCCGGCCGGCGGGTCAGGGCCCCGTCGATGTCGAACTCCATCAGGGCGCGGCCACGATAGTCGATCGGCTGACGGGCCATGACCTCCAGCCCCCGCAGCAGGCTTTCGGTCTCGCGGCGGCCGTGGGTCTCGACCACCCCGACCACGACATCGCCGCCCTCGGCCTTTCGGCGGCGGGCGGCGCGCAGCATCTCATAGGTCTTCCCGACGCCGGGAGACATGCCCAGAAACACCTTCAGCCGCCCACGCTTGCGGCGGGCGGCTGGCGATGCGGACGGGTCGGGTCCAGTCATGGTCAAGGGGCCGGCAGCTCCGCGTCGAGAGCGCGGTTGGTCATCAGCACGTTCACGCGCGGCTGGCCGATGAAGCCCAGGGTGGGCTGTTCGACGTGCCGGCCGATGATGCGCTGGACCTGTTCCACCGAGACGCCCCGGGCCGTCGCGATGCGCGCGGCCTGCAGCCGAGCGTAGGCCGGGGAGATATCCGGGTCGAGGCCCGAACCCGAGGCGGTGACCGCATCGGCGGGGATGACCCCGGCCCCGTTCTCAGCCCGGATCGCGACGGCGCGCTCGGCGACGGCGGTCTTCAGGTCCTCGTTGAGGGGGCCGAGGTTCGAGCCGGACGAGGCCGAGGCGTCATAGCCGTCGCCCGCCGCCGAGGGGCGCGGGTGCAGGTAGCGGCCTTCCGCGAACGGCTGGCCGATCAGGGCCGAGCCGCGCACCGTGCCGTCCCGGTCGCGGATCAGGCTGCCGTTCGCCTGATCCGGGAAGGCCAGCTGGCCGATGCCGGTGACCGCCAGTGGATAGGCGACACCGAGCAGCAGGGTGAAGAGGCCCGTCATGACCAGGGCCGGACGCAGTTGGGAGATCATGTCATCGCCCCTCAGAAGGCCGCCTTCAGCGAGGCCACGGCGCGCGCGCCATAGCTGTCGCCGAAGTCGTGCTGGTCGGTGTCGTGGTAGCGGACGTCGACGCTCAGGTGATCGGTCAGGGCGTAGGCAGCGCCGAGGTTCCAGGTGGCGTAGTCGAGATCCGACGACACCCACTGACGGCCCACCGCGCCCGAGACCGTCCAGCGGTCCGCGGGTACGAAGGCGGCGTTGGCCTCCAGGTAGGTCGCCTCGTCCTCGGACGCGCCGAAGAAGTCCGGCGACCAGTAGACGGCGCCGCCGACGGTGACCGGTCCGACCGCGCGCGAGGCGGCGGCCTTCAGCTCGACGTAGTCATAGTCGGCCCCGTCCGGCTGGCCGGTATAGAGGTAGGCCACGCCGCCGAGGTCCAGGTTCCAGCCGGAGACCTCGGGCCGCCAGCCGCCGTACAGGTCGACTTCGGCGTCGGTTTCGTCGCCGAAGTCGACGTTGGAGGCCCAGGCCCCGGCGTAGAAGGCGCCGTTGGTCAGGTCGACGCCCGCCGAGATCGCCGGGTTCTCCTGCGTCTGGCTGACGCCCCGGAAGACGTAGTCGGAGGTCACGGCGGCGTTCCAAGAGATCTTGGGGCCGGTCGCGTCTTGGGCCCGGGCCTGTCCGGCCACGCCGACGATGACGAGGGCGGCGATGCAGGCGCCGGCGAACAGGGCGTCGTTGCGGCCGGAGGCTTTCAGTTGGGTTTTGCGGTTCATGGTTTCAGTCCTTGCAGGATCAGGCCAGGCCGAGGCCGGTGATCACGAGATCGATGAGTTTGATGCCGACGAAGGGCGCGACGAGACCGCCGAGGCCGTAGATCAGCAGGTTGCGGCCCAGCAGCTTTCCGGCGCCGACGGCCCGGTACTTCACCCCGCGAAGGGCGAGCGGGATCAGGGCCACGATGACCAGGGCGTTGAAGATCACCGCCGACAGGATCGCGCTTTCAGGCGAGCCCAGCCGCATGACGTTCAGCGCGCCGAGGGCGGGCAGGGCGACTACGAACATCGCCGGGATGATGGCGAAATACTTGGCCACGTCGTTGGCGATGGAGAAGGTCGTCAGGGCGCCGCGCGTGATGAGCAGCTGTTTGCCGACCTCGACGATTTCGATGACCTTGGTCGGATCCGAGTCGAGATCGACCATGTTGCCGGCTTCGCGGGCGGCTTGCGCTCCGGTCTGCATGGCGACGCCGACATCGGCCTGGGCGAGGGCCGGGGCGTCGTTGGCGCCGTCGCCGCACATGGCCACTAGCCGTCCCTTGGCCTGTTCGGCCTTGATGAGGCGCATCTTGTCCTCAGGGGTGGCCTCGGCGAGGTAGTCGTCGACCCCGGCTTCCGAGGCGATGGCCGCCGCGGTCACCGGGTTGTCGCCGGTGATCATCACGGTGCGCAGGCCCATCAGGCGCAGCTCGGCGAAGCGCTCCTTCACGCCCGGCTTGACCACGTCCTTCAGGTGGATGACGCCGACCAGGGCGCCGTTCTCGGTCACGGCCAAGGGGGTGCCGCCCGAGCGGGCGATACGGTCCACGGCCGAGCGGAACTCGGCCGGGGCGGCGGCCTCGTCCAGCGCCAGCGATTTCAGTACGGCGTCGACCGCGCCCTTGCGCCAGCTGTCCTTGCCCGCATCCAGACCCGACTGGCGGGTCACGGCGGTGAAGGGGATGGCCTTGGAGCCTTCCGGCTGTTCGACCACGATGCCGGCGTTGCGGCCCAGTTCGACGATGGAGCGGCCTTCCGGCGTCTCGTCCGCCAGGGAGGCGGTGACGGCGGCGCGCAGGGCGGCCTCGGGACGCACGCCCGGGACCGGGATGACCTCGGTGGCCATGCGGTTGCCGAAGGTGATGGTGCCGGTCTTGTCGAGCAGCAGGGTGTCGACGTCGCCTGCGGCCTCGACCGCCCGGCCTGAGGTGGCCAGCACATTGACCTTCAGCAGCCGGTCCATGCCGGCGATGCCGACGGCGGACAGCAGGCCCCCAATGGTTGTCGGGATCAGGGTGATGAACAGGGCACCCAGCACCAGGGGATCCAGCTTCACGCCCGAATAGGCGCCCAGTCCCAGCAGGGTCACGACCGCGATCAGGAAGACCAGGGTCAGTCCGGCCAGCAGCACCGATAGGGCCAGCTCGTTGGGCGTCTTGCGGCGGTTGGCGCCCTCGACCATCGCGATCATGCGGTCGAGGAAGGTCGAGCCGGGAGCCGAGGTGATACGCACCTTGATCCAGTCCGACACCACGGTGGTGCCGCCGGTGACGGCGGACCGGTCGCCGCCGCTTTCGCGGATCACCGGCGCGCTCTCGCCGGTGATGGCGGCTTCGTTGACCGAGGCGACGCCCTCGATGATCTCGCCGTCCGAGGCGATCACATCTCCGGCCTCGACCAGGATGATCGAGCCGACCGCGAGCTCATGCGCCGGGGTCGGGACGATCGTGCCGGTCTTCGGGTCGACGATCAGCTTGGCCTTGGTCGTCACCCGGGTGGCGCGAAGGCTGTCGGCCGCCGCCTTGCCACGGCCCTCGGCGACGCTCTCGGCCATGTTGGCGAACAGGACCGTGGCCCAGAGCCACAGCGCCAGCTGGATGGCGAAGCCGGCCGACTGGCCGCCCACCACCGCCGCGACCGCCGAGACGGTCGCCAGCAGGGCCACGATCCAAGTGGTGAAGATCACCGGATTGCGCAGCAGTTTGCGCGGGTCCAGCTTGACGAAGGCGTCGCCGAGCGCGCGGCCCAGCATGGCGCCGTTGAGGCCGCCCGCCAGAGGCGCCGGGCGGGTCTTGCCGCCCGGCATTTCAGGATTTGCGAAGGTCATTGGGGATGTCCGTTCAGAACGCCCCGCCGAGCATCTGGAAATGCTCGACGATGGGTCCCAGGGCGAGGGCCGGGAAGAACTGCAACCCGCCGAGGATGAGGATGACGCCGATCAGCAGGCCGATGAACAGGCCGCCGTGGGCAGGGAGCGTGCCCGGGCTGGGCGCCAGCTTGGGCTTGGCTACCAGCGAGCCGGCGATGGCCAGCACCACGACGGCGGGCACGAAGCGACCGGCCAGCATGGCGATGCCCAGCGTCGTGTTCCACCACGGTGCGTTGGCCGTGAGCCCGGCGAAGGCCGAGCCGTTGTTCGCCGCCGCCGAGGTGTAGGCGTAAAGCATCTCCGACAGGCCGTGCGGCCCGTGGTTCAGCAGCCCCGCCAAGGCGGTCGGGAAGACCGCCGCGATGGCCGTGAAGCCGAGGATGGCCAGGGGCAGGACCAGCACCGCGATCATGGCGTACTGGATCTCTCGCGCCTCGATCTTCTTGCCCAGGTACTCGGGCGTGCGACCAACCATCAGGCCCGCCACAAAGACCGACAGCATGGCCATGACGACCATGATGGCGATGCCCGAGCCGATGCCGCCGGGCAGAATTTCGCCCAGCTGCATCAGGAACATGGTCAGCCCGCCGGCCAGCGGCATCAGACTGCCGTGCATGCCGTTGACCGAGCCGTTGGAGGCGCCGGTGGTTTGACCGGCCCAGGCGGCGGTGGACGCCACGCCGAAGCGGGTCTCCTTGCCTTCCATGTTCACCGGTTGCTCGATCCCGGCGGCGACGAGCGCCGGCGCGGGCTGGCTTTCAGCGATGTAGATGCCCGAGGTGCAGGCTCCCAGAAGAACCAGGGCGGCGATGGCGAGCGCTCTCACCTCACGCTTGGCCAGCACGCTGCGGCCGAAGGCGAAGAAGGCGGCCCAGCCCATGACGTTGATCGCCACGGCGGTGATCAGATTGGTAAGGGGCGAGGGGTTCTCGAGCGGGTGGGCCGCGTTGGCGTTGAAGACGCCGCCGCCGTTGATGCCTAGCTGCTTGATGGCGACCTGGCTGGCGGTCTGGAACAGGCTGATGGTCTGCTGTCCGCCTTCCAGGGTGGTCGCCGTGGCGTGCGCCGACAGGGTCTGCGGCAGGCCGAGGCCGACCAGAACGACGGCGAGAATGAAGGCCAGCGGCAGCAGGACGTACAGCGTCGTCCGCGTCAGGTCGGCCCAGAAATTGCCGACGCCTTCGCCGCGGTTGGCGACGAATGCCCGCGCCAGGGCGGCCGCGATGGTCGCGCCGGTGGCGGCGGAGACGAAGTTCTGCACCGTCAGCCCGGACATCTGGGTGAAGGTCGACATGGTCGACTCGCCCCCATAGGACTGCCAGTTGGTGTTGGTCACGAAGCTGACGGCGGTGTTGAACGCCAGATGCGGGCTGACGCCCTCGAACCCTTGCGGGTTGAGCGGCAGCACGCCCTGCAGGCGCAGGATGGCGTAGAGCAGCAGGAAGCCGACGGCGTTGAACGCCAGCAGGGCGCTCGCGTAGCCGAGCCAGCCTTGGCTGCGGGTCGGATCAACGCCCGAGGCCTTGTAGAAGACGGCCTCGACCGGCTTCAGCACCGGATCCAGCCAGGTCCGCTCGCCGTTCCAGACACGCGACATGTAGATCCCGATCGGCCAGCCCAGAAGGGCGGCGAGACCGAGGGTGAGGGCGATTTCCGCCCAACCTTGAACAGTCATGACGGCGGCTCCCTAGAACCGCTCGGGGCGCACGAGCGCCGCGATCATGTAGGCGGCGACCACGACGGCCCCGGCCCCCCAGAGGATGGAAACGATCATCGTCACATCCTCTTCATTGCAGCGGCGAGACCGGCGAAGGCGACAAACGCCCCACCGCCCAACGCCAGAAAGATCAGATCGGCCATGCCGACAGCCTCCGACTAAAGAAGGCCGGACAAGGCTCCCGAACCGCGTAAGCGCGCCATCCGCTTTCGCGGCGGCGGCATAAGGAAAGCGTAAGGGCGGGCCATCGGGATTATGCGGCCCTTATGCGCGGCCCCGCTTTTCGAATGGCGCGCTGAGGCCTGCCGGGTGTCGATTTGGGGCCTCTGCAACGGAGGTCGAAATGACCCGCAATTCCCTGCTGATCCACAGTCTCAAACCGCGTCCGCAAGGGACGCCCGGCGTCTGGCGCATGACGCTGGATCTGGTGGGCCTGGCTTTCGGCGCCCGTCCATCGTCGGATCGGGAGCGCGGCCGATGATGAGCGGATATGCGGACGGCGCTCCGGCGTCGGTCCGGCCCCTGCGGCCACGCCGCTACAGGGTGCGGGCGTGCAAGGGCGGCTGGTGCGTCGCCGTCAACGGCTGCCGCACCGGAGCGCTGGCCGACCGGGAGGCCGCGGCGGCGTTGGCCGGAAGCCTGCAGGCCGAGGCGGACCGGCTCACCGGCCGCCGGAAATGCGGGAGGGCGTCGGCATGATGGCCCGGGTTCCGGTCGATGTTCGACCCTCCGACGGCCTGTGGACCTTCGCTTCGCGCGACGGGCGGCTGCTCGGCATCTTCACCAGCCGTCAGGCCGCCTTGCGCGCCGCGCGCGACGAGGTCAGCGGCCATCCGGGCTATGTGCTCATCGCAGGTTCGCCGGGCGGCTGACGTCATGGCGCGGAGGGCGGACCGACCAGTGGAATAGCCGCCTCCGTTATCGAAAATTATCCGCCGGGGGCGCGACGGACTGGCTGAAATCATCCGTTCAGATAGTGCGTTCGCCTAACGGCCCGGAGTTCCTCACCCCGGTCTGACCCGATGAACGTCGGAGCCCCCGTTGGTCCCCTTCCGACGGGGGCTTTTCCATGCAGAAAGGGCGACCCTTGCGGATCGCCCCCAGGAGCTCATCAGGCCGGCGGGTTCCAGTCGCCCGGCTCGAACGGCCCCATCTCGGTACAGACGTACATCGGCGTCTTCACCTCATAGCCGGACGGCAGGTTGGGTGAGCTGACGTAGATCATCGAGCCGGACTGGACGCAGGTGTCATAGCCGCCGCCGATATAGTTGGTGTGCTCGGCGTCGGAGTAGACCTCATAGGAATAGGCGATCGGGAAGCACTGGTTCGGGCCGAAGCAATAGACCCCGGGACCGGGATAGTACTGCTGGACCGAGGCCGCCGCGGCGGCCGTGGGGGCGGGGGCGGCGGCACCGAGCGACGCGGCCATGACCAGACCGGCCGCCGTCGCGGCCAGGATGTTCTTCAGCATGAGACCCTCCTACAAAAATAAAGCCAAGCTTGGCGCGAGGCAGTAGGGGGCGCCGGATCGGCAACCCAAAGTCACAAGATTGTGCGCGCGATGAGTGTGTTGGGGCGCTGGGCTCGCGTCGGCATGAATCTCACGCCTTGAGTCGATTGGTGCGGGCGGTCGGGCTCGAACCGACACTCCTTTCGGAACCGGATTTTGAGTCCGGCGCGTCTACCAGTTTCACCACGCCCGCATGACGTTGCGCCTACAGGGGCGGTCGCACGAATGCAACTCGCCTCAGGTCACCGGCCGCCCGGCGGTTCGAACTGCATGGCGAAGACCAGCAACTGGCCACGAATATCCGTCCCGTTCGTCGGAGGATTCAGGCGCGCGTCACGGGCGCTTCGCAGCGCGCTGGCGCCGAAGTCTGCGTCCGGCGGCGTCTCGCTCTCGACCCGACAGTCCGTGAGCCCCCATTCCGGCGAGACGATGCAGGACAGACCGACCCGTCCCCGGCCCGCGGTCTGCGCGGCCGGACTCCTTGGGAAGGCCGGGATGGGCATTGCGCTCCAGGTGACGGGTTCGGAGACGCGCACCAGCAGGTCTCGCGGCTCATCCAGCGGTTTGGCGCAGGCGGTCAGGACGGCGTCCACCGCGGCGGCGGAGGCCGGGACGGTCAGGCGGTAGCGGTGCGAGCGATCGGTCGGACCTTCGGGATCCAGCCGGATGTCCAGATCGCCGCCGGCGCGAAGCTGGCGCGCCAGCCGGGCGGGCTCGTCGGCGCCCAGGACGGGCTGGCCGGGCTGGGCGATCCAGACCTGGTCCTCGGCCGCGATGGCCCCGGCCGACACCCGCACCTTGCGCGTCGCGCCGGTGGAGACCGGGACGCCGGTCACCAGCATGTCCAGGTCGCCCGCGCGGCAGCGCAGGGCCAGGACGTTGGCGCCGAAGTCGAGCGTGGCCAGGGTCAGCTGCTGTTCGGCGTTGGTGGTCAGGTCCCAGTCCTCGGCCGCCTGCTGGGCGAGGGCGGGAGAGGCGCCGAGCGCGCAGACGGCGGCGGCGAGAAGGGTCTTGGTCAGGCGCATGGGTGTCAGGCCTCGGTCTCGACATGGGCGTCGGCGCCGCCGTGGCGGATGTTGCGGGCGCGGATCCACATTTCGATGCGCTGGACCACAACGGTCCCCGCGGCGAAAAGCATGAAGGCTTCGAGGATCGCGAGCGGATTGACGTGCCAGTCGGCGGCGTGGGCCTCGAGCCACGGGCGCAGCGTCTGGCGCGCGATCAGGATGGCGATGATGATGACCAGGCCGATGGGCGAGGCCTGGGCCTTCAGCGTGCCGTCCGGCTCCTTGTAGATCGTGGTCATCTTGCCGCGCTGCCAGCCGAAGGCGCAGCCCAGCGCCAGGCCGACGGCGAGGATCAGCAGGGACAGAGGCTCGACCGGCGCGTGGCCGCGCCCGCTGACGGTCATGCCCCAGATGCCGAAGCCGATGGCGGCCACGACCAGCAGGGGCGCCACCCACATGTACTCGATGCGCAGGGTCCGGGGTCTGCGATTGCGCAGCAGGACGAGCGGGATCACCACCGCGATGGCGATGAGCGGAATGAGTTGTTCTTGCGTCACGAAGACTTCCCCCGTTCGCGCTGATCGGCGAACGGGGGAAGCTTAGTCCGTCTTGAGCCCGCGTAAAGACGGGCCGGCGTTCGAGACCTAGTTGGGGGTCACGCGCTGCGGATTGTAGATCTCGTCACGGCCCGGCAGGCGGCTGGGCGGCGATTCCATGTAGTTGCCTTCGAGCTGTCCGTAGTTGGTGACGAAGCTGATCGTCCGACCGGCGATGGACTCGCCCTGAACGATCGGAGACACCCGGCCCGAACGGTGGGCGCCGAGCACGGCGGCGCGCCCGAAGCCGCCGTTTTCCGGGAACTCGCTTTCGGCGCGGCAGCCGCGCAGCGATCCATCGGCCTGGACCGTGCACTGGATCCCGGCCAGGCCGGCCTCGAAGCTTTCCGAACGGTTGGGGAGGCTGGGGCGCGGCGCGCGGTCCCAACGCAGGCCGACGAAGCTTTCACCGGACGGCGCGACATCGGCGGGGGTGGTCAGGCTGAGGCCGCAGGCCTCGAAGACGCGCCCGACGGCCTGGTTGGACGCCGGAATGTCGACCTCGTACCGGCGCACTCGGCTTCCATCCGCGATGGAGACATTGAGGCGACCGCCATGGCTCAGGTCGGTGGCGACGCTGCGCGGCCAGACCGCGAACGCCGAGGTGCTGTTGCGCGCCGACACCCATTGCGAAGTCCGGTCGGCGGAGCCGTTGAGGCTCCAGCCCAGCGACCGGCGGCCGGAGCCCGCAGGCAGGCCCGAGACCACGACGCTCAGCCGGTCGTTGGCGCAGCGTACGGCGACGCCGAAATTCTGGAAGGTGACGGCGGCGATGCTCAGGTTCCGCGATTCATCGCGCCCGAAATCCCAATCCTCACCCGCATCCTGGGCCAAGGCCGGCACGGCTGCGAGCGCCATGCAGGTCATACCGATCGTGCGCCAAAGCGACTTCCGGTTCATTAGTCTACTCCCCATTCCCTTGTTGTCGTGGCCAAGCTTAACACCGACAGAAAGGCGAAAAGGCGTCAGCCCGCAACCGGACCGACAGTTTGCTCGATGGCGCCGAAAATGGAGTGGTGCTTGTCGTCCAGCATCTCGATGCGGACGGTGTCGCCATGCTTGAGGAAGGCCGTTTCGGGCTTGCCGCGCAGGATGGTCTCGACCGTGCGGACCTCGGCGATGCAGGAGTAGCCGAGGCCGCCCTCGGACACCGGCTTGCCCGGGCCGCCGTCGGCGTCGCGGTTCGAAACGGTGCCCGAACCGATCACCGTGCCGGCGCACAGGGCGCGGGTCTTGGCCAGGTGAGCGATCAGGGTTCCAAAGTCGAAGGTCATGTCGACCCCGGCGTCGGCCTTGCCGAAGTCCTCGCCGTTCAGCTGGACTGCCAGGGCGCCGTGCAGCTTGCCGTCGACCCAGCGATCGCCGAGGGCGTCGGGGGTGACGAAGACCGGCGACAGGGCGCTGGCGGGCTTGGACTGGACGAAGCCGAAGCCCTTGCCCAGCTCGGCCGGGATCAGGTTGCGCAGCGACACATCGTTGACCAAACCGACCAGGCGGATGTGCGACAGGGCCTCTTCGCGGGTCACGCCCTGGGGCACGTCGCCGGTGACGACGACGATCTCGGCCTCGAGATCACATCCCCAGCTTTCGTCGGCCAGCGGGATGGCGTCGCGCGGGGCGAGGAAACCGTCCGAACCGCCCTGATACATCAGGGGATCGGTCCAGAAGCTGTCGGGCATTTCGGCGTTGCGGGCCTGACGCACCAGGGCGACGTGGTTCACATAGGCCGAGCCGTCCGCCCACTGGTAGGCGCGGGGCAGGGGCGAGGCGGCGTCGCGCTCGTGGAAGCGGCCGCGCGGCACGCCGCCGTGCTCCAGGCTTTCAGCCAGGGCCCGCAGGTCGGGCTCGACCCGGTCCCAGTTGTCCAGCGCCGCCTGCAGGGTCGGCGCGATCAGGAAGGCGTCGGTAAACCAGGCGAGGTCGCTGGAAACGAGAACGAGGCGGCCGTCACGACCGTGCTTGAGCGAGGCGAGTTTCATGTTTCCGGCTTAAGCGGTTTCCGGCGTTCGGGAAACCGCCTGTCGCGGGATCGTGTCGTCAGTCGTGGCTGAAACGCGGCCCGTCGACGCCGGACAGCTCGGCCAGCGCGGCCCGCAGCGCCCGGATGCGGGCCTTCTCGTGCCGCCAGTGTTCATTGAAGGCTGCGACGGCGAGGCGCAGGGCGTCGGTCTGTTCGCGCACCGTCATCTCCTTACGCGGTGCGGGGGCCGGATGATGATCGTGGTGGGGCTTGTCCGGCTTGGCGGGCGCCGGCGGGGCGACGTTGATGGTGATGTTGGCCGTCGCGGCGCTGGCGGCCGGGCCATGGCCGTGGTCGTCGGCAGGCTTGTCGTCATGACCATGGCCGTCACGGGCCTTGTCAGGGTCGGCCTTCGGAGCGTCGTGGCTGTCCTTGGGCTTCTCGGGCACCTTGCCGTCGACGGCGGAGCGCAGGGCCTTCACGCACGCGGACAGGCCGTCCTTGCCGCCGGCGAGCGCCAGGGTCTTGCCCAGACGGTTGTCGACCACGCCCAGCAGATGTTCGGCCCGGCCCTTGAGGGCGCTGTCGTCCGCCTTCATGGCGTCCTTGGCCGCGCCGTCGATGGCCTTCCAGATCGAGGCCGAGGCGTCGCCGGTCTTCGGCGCCGCGCGCGCGCCGAGGAACCAGCCCAGCAGGACGGCGGCGAGCAACAGCAGGATCAGGGCGCCCCACAGCACCGGGTCCGCGCCCAGATAGAGGGGGGCGTCGAGCGGGGCGTTGGCCGGATCGGCCGTGGCGAAGTCTGGGCCGTAGGACATGCAATACCCGCTGAGAGGACCGAACGGCATTCTGCGCCGACGGCAGCGCTTGGCAACGGGAAAAGGTTAACGGTTTTGTGGATTCAGCCGGGCGGGTGGATCAAGGCCTTGGCCTCGGCGCCTTCGCGGCCCCCGATCAGGCGCACCTCGACCTCGACAGCGATGGCGCCCTCGGGCTGGTGGGCCCACAGGTAGCGGCGCTCGATCTCGACCTCGCGGCCGGACGGCGCGACGCCCTCATAGGTGTCGCCCCAAGGCGTGACGGCCTTCATGTCGGGCCACGGCAGGGCGCAGGCGGCGTCCAGCTCCTCGATGGCCACCACGGACAGTTCGTCTTCGTTCACAGCCATCGGCGCACCTTCGAGCGATAGGCGTCCCAGGCGGCGCCGAATTTCTGCGAAAGGTAGCGTTCCTCGCGCAGGATCACGAAGCGGTGGATGACGACCAGGCAGGGCAGAAGTGCGGCGAGCGCCGCCGAGCTGTCCATGGCGACCGCGAAGCCCATATGGATGACGGCGAAGCCGATGTAGATCGGGTTGCGGCTAAAGCGATACAGGCCGTCGGTGATCAGGGCGGTCGAGGGCTTCCACGGCTCGGGCGCGGTGCCCCAGCGGCGGAATCGGCCGAGGGCGATCATTTCGATCAGCAGGCCGCCGATCACGAGGCCGAACGCCAGACCGCGGCGCAGGTTGGTGTCCAGCCCCAGCGAGGAGTCGTGGAACAGCTGGCCCAGACCCCAGCCCGCCAGAAGGAAGGCGAGATAGATCAGCGGCGGCGGGGCGAGGACGCCGGGGGTGTCGCGGGCGGTCATACGGTCTGTCCCGACGGAGCGGTGAAGTCGGAGACGGGTGCGTCGCCGGTGTTGATGACCTCGGACGGCTCGAAGATCATCACCTCGGCCTCCTCGTCGGCGGCGGTGCGGTGTTCGACACCGCGCGGCACGACGATGAACTGGCCGGGGTCGAGGGTGACGATCCGGTCGCGGAACTCGACCCGGAAGCGCCCCTTCCAGACCAGGAACATCTCCTCGGCGTCGGCGTGGCTGTGCCACGGAAAGACGCCCTGCACCTTCACCAGCCGAACGTCCTGACCATTCAACTGGGCGGCGACGCGCGGCCGCCAGTGATCGGAGAAGGCGGCGAACTTCTCGGTCAGATCGATGGCGGCGGTCACGGCTGGAGGTCCTCATCGCCATAGATGGCGACCTGGGCCGGCGCGGAGCTGGAGACGGCGCCGCGATACATGCCGGAGGTGTTCATGGCGAAGGCGGGCGCTCCGTCGCGGCCCATGACGATCACGCCCCCGTCGCCGCCGATCGAGCCCACGTCCGCGATCTCGGTCTCGGCCGCCGCCTGTGCGGTCGCGCCGCCCCGCGTGCTGACGCAGATGTCCCGCGCCACGGTCGCGCGGATGAAATACTCGCCCGAGCCGGTCGCCGAGACCGCGCAGCCGTCGGCGTTGGAGGCGTAGGTGCCGGCGCCGATCACCGGCACGTCGCCGACGCGGCCCCAGCGTTTGGCGGTCATGCCGCCGGTGGAGGTGCCGGCGGCGAGACGGCCCTGCTGGTCAAGCGCGACCGCGCCGACGGTGCCGAATTTGCGCTCGTTCAGGGGCGGCTGCGGCAGGTCGTTGGCGGCCTGCGGCCCCGGCGCGCCGGCGGGACGGGGCGGGATCGGCAGGTTCTGGGCGCGTAGGGCGGTCTCCAGTCCCCGCCAGCGGCGCTCGGTGAAGAAGAAGCTCGGATCGACCTGCTCCAGTCCGACGGATGCCGCGAAGCTGTCGGCGCCCGGGCCGATCAGCATGACGTGGGGCGATTGCTCCATCACCGCGCGGGCGGCGCCGATGGGGTGGCGGGTGGTGGTCAGGCCGGCGACCGATCCGGCGTTCAGGGTCGCGCCGTCCATGACCGCGGCGTCCAGCTCGTTGCGGCCCTCGGCGGTGAAGACGGCGCCGCGTCCGGCGTTGAACAGCGGATCGTCCTCCATGACCTGGATCGCCGCCTGGATGGCGTCCAGCGCCGAGCCGCCGTCGGCCAGGATCGTCTGTCCGGCCTCCAGCGCGCGGTGCAGGGCGGCGCGGTAGGCGGCGTCCTGCTCGGGCGTCAGGCTGGCGCGCTCGATGACCCCGGCGCCGCCGTGGATGGCGAAGGACCAGCGGGGCGTCTCCTGCGCCGCGGCGGGCGCGGCGATCAGGGCGAAGACGGCGGCGGCCAGGGCGAGGCGGAGACGGGTCATGACCGCAGGGTCGGCCACCCGGGCCGTCAACTCAAGGGCTCAGGAGACAGCATGGCCGCAGCAGGGGCAGGCGGTGGTCTCGACCCCGAACAAGGCGCGCAGGCGGTCGGGCGCGAGGGCGGCTGCGGGGCTCGCCGATTCGATCCAGTCCGGTCCCAGCGACAACACCCTGTCGGCGCGCACGGCGAAGGGCAGATGGTGGGTGGAGGCGATGACGGCGCGCCCCTCGCCCGCCAGCGCCCGGATCGCGGTCTCGACCTGCAGGCTGTGGGCGGGGTCGAGCAGAGCCAGGGGTTCATCCAGCAGGCAGACGGCGGCGTCCTGCACGAACAGGCGGGCGATCAGGACCAGCTGCTGCTGGCCGCTGGACAGGCGGTCGAAAGGGCGGTCCGCGAGATCGGCGACCTCGAGCCGGACGAGGGCGGCGCGGGCGGCGTCCAGGTCGTCGGGGGCGAGGGCCGAGGACCAGCGCCGCCGTCCCGCCCGGCCCAGGGCGGCCACATGCAGGGCGGAGAAGGCGGCCGACACGGCGCCCGGCGGCGGCAGATAGGCGGCCGGTCCGGCCCCCACGGTACGGCCGTGCAGCGGGGGCAGCAGGCCCGCGACGGTCTTCAGCAGGGTGGTCTTGCCGGCGCCGTTGGGACCGATCAGGGCCACGACCTCGCCCGGCGCGACGGCCAGATCGAGCAGCGGCAGGCGGAAGTCGCGGCGGCCCGCGACCAGTTGTTCTAGGATCAGGCTCATGCCCGCCTCGCACTGATCACGAACAGCAGCAGGAAGGCCGGGGCGCCGACGGCGGCGGACAGCAGGCCGACGGGCAGCTCCGCAGGGCCGAAGGCCGAGGCCAGGCGGTCGATGACAAGCGCGAACAGGGCGCCCATCGCCATGGCGGCGGGGATCAGCCGCCCGGCCTGTTCGCCGACGACCAGCCGCGCGGCGTGGGGCGCCAGCAGGCCGATCCAGCCGACCACGCCGGCCACGGCCACCGCCGCGGAGGTCATCAGGGCGGCGGCGCACAGGGCGAGGATGCGCAGGGGCCGCGCGGGCAGGCCCAATGAGCGCGCCTGCTCGTCCCCCAGAGACAGCACGTCCAGCCGGAAACCCAGCCACAGCAGGATCACGGCCCCCAGCGCGGCGGGGACCAGGGCGAGGGCCGCCTCCGACAAGGTGGCGCGGGTGAAGGAGCCCAGCAGCCAGTACGTGATGGCCGGAAGCTGGGAATAGGGCTCGGCCAGGGTGACCACGAGCCCCAGTCCGGCGGAGGCCAGCGCGCCGGCCACCACCCCGCACAGGATGAGGGCCAGCCGCCCGTCGCCGCTGCGGGTCAGCGCCGCGCAGCCGACCGCCAGCGCCCCGGCGGCGAGCCCGCCGATGAAGGCGGCGGTCTGGGTCATGAAGACCCCGGCGCCCAGCAGCAGGGCGACCGCCGCGCCGAAGCCCGCGCCGGAAGAGACGCCGAGCAGGTCGGGCGAGGCCAGGGGGTTACGGAACAGGATCTGAAAGCCCGCCCCCGCGCCCGCCAGCGCCGCGCCGCAGGTCAGGGCCGCGAGCAGGCGGGGGCCGCGCAGGGCCAGGGCCAGCTCCGCTTCGGGCGAGCCGCGTCCGAACAGGGCGGCGGCGAGGTCGGCCGGGGCGACCGACAGCGGGCCGGAGCACAGGACGGCGGTCGCGGCGGCGAGGGCCGCCAGCGTCAGAGCGGCGGTCGGGACCCAGGCTGGAACGCCTCTCAATCGAGCCATTGCGGGCGGCGGATTTCGGCCGGAGCCAGCCCGTAGAGGCGGCGGCTCAGCATGGCCAGCGCCATGGCGCTGTCGCCGGGAGAGGCCAGCCAGGCGCAGCCCAGCAGACGGTTCACCGACGGCGGCCGGTCGATCCAGCCGAACGGCTTGTCGGGCAGCAGCAGGATGCGGCGCATCCCGCCGTTGGGACGGCGGCGCCAGACCTCGCTGTGCAGGGCGGTACGCGCGAAGCCCTCGTTCAGGGTGACCAGCACTTCGGGGTCCCAGGCGATGATTTGTTCGCGGGTGACCCGTCCGATGTCGGTCGCGCCGACCGCGACATTGGTCCAGCCGGCGCCCTCGAGCACCTCGGTAGCCAGGGCGCCGCGGAAGCCGGTCTCCAGCCCGTCGGCGCCGCGGGCGTAGTAGAAGCTTCGGCCCGGCGGCGACCTGCGCCAGTCGGCCAGCACCCGTTCGGCGTCGTCGGCCAGGCTGGCGCCGCGCTCGGCGGCGCCGAGCAGCCCTCCGGCTTGTCGGAAGGCTTCGGGAATGCGGGTCAGGGCGCCGTCGATCAGGGTCCAGGGCAGGTTCAACCGCGCCTTGATCCGGACCCCGCGCTGGACGTTCTGCGCATCGGTGTCGCCGTAGTCGAGAATCAGGCTCGGGCGCAGGGCGGCGATGGCTTCCAGTCCGGCCTGCCGTCCCGGTCCGGCCAGCCCGCCCAGCTCGGGCAGCGCCGCGGCGCCGGGCGCCAGTCCAGCCAGGCATTCGGGGTCCGGCTTGCGCGGCCATCCCGCCAGCCGCTCGCGGGCGACGGCCCAGATCAGCAGGGCGGCGGGTTGGCCCGCGGCGACTACGTCGCCCGTCACTGTGGGCGCGCGCGAGCAGGCGGCCGCGGCCAGGCCGCCGGCCAATCCGATCAGGGTCGCGCGCCGAGTCGTCATGCTTTTACCTGCCGCCTGTCCGGCGGGCCTATCCTGCCGTCAGGGGGGGCGGCAAGCCACCTCGGCGCCAATTTACCCTTAACTCTTGTCCGGTCTTCATCCGCGTGCTGCTTATGCGCCCATCGCGTCAGGTGGGGCGCAAGGCAAAATGGGAGTTGGCCGTTGAGTACGACGGACACAGGGGGCGCGCTTACCGCCGGGCCCCGCAAGACATTTCTGGGACATCCGCGCGGGCTGGTGATCCTGTTCTTCACCGAGATGTGGGAGCGCTTCTCCTACTACGGCATGCGGGCCCTGCTGGTCCTCTATCTGACCCAACATTTCCTGTTCAGCACCGGCGAGGCGCAGGGCATCTACGCGGCCTACGCCGCGCTGGTGTATCTGATGCCTGTGCTGGGCGGCCTGATCGCGGACCGGTATCTGGGATCGCGCAAGGCGGTCATCATCGGCGCGGTGCTGCTGGTGGCCGGCCACTTCACCATGGCCTTCGAGGGCACGGGCGGGCGTGAGCGCCTGACCATCGGCGCCACGACCTACGAACTTCAGGTCGAAGGCCGAGACCAGAACCGCAAGATGTTCGCCGTCAACGGCGACGAGCGGGTTCATATCTCGATCACGCCGCAAGGCGTCTCGACCGTCGGCGCCGAGCCGGCAGCCGCCAATGCTGTCGCGGCTCCGACCGCCGGCGGCTTCCCGGCCTTCACGCCCGTGGGCGGCTACAGCCTGGAGACCAACCGCGACCTGGCGCTGGGCGAACCGATCCTGTTCTTCGCCCTGTCCCTGATCATCGTCGGGGTCGGCTTCCTGAAGGCCAACATCTCCACCGTCGTGGGGGCGCTCTACGAAGAGAACGACCCGCGTCGCGACGGCGGCTTCACCATCTTCTATGTCGGCATCAACCTGGGTTCGTTCCTGGCCACCGCGGCCTGTTCCTATCTCGGAATCAAGTACGGCTGGGCCTACGGGTTCGGCTTGGCGGGCGTGGGCATGCTGTTCGGCCTGCTGACCTTCGTGCTCGGCCAGGGCTGGCTCGAGGGCCGCGGCGCACCGCCGGTTCCGGTTCAGGGGCGCAGCATCCTGGGCGTGCCGCTGGTGCCGTTCTTCTGGATCGCCGGCCTGGTCGCGGTCTTCCCGACCTGGCTTCTGATGCAGCGACACGAGATCATCGAGAACCTGCTGCCGTGGCTCGCGGGCGTCATCTTCACCCTGGTTGTCGGCTACACGGTCTTCAAGCTGAAGGGCTCCGAGCGGAGCCGCATGCTGGTCGCCCAGGTGCTGATCTTCTTCTCGGTCCTGTTCTGGGCCCTGTTTGAACAGGCCGGCTCGTCGCTGACCCTGTTCGCCGACCAGTCGACCCAGATGCCCTCGTGGTTCAATGCGGCCATGACGCAGATGTTCAACCCGGGCATCATCGTTCTGGGCGGTCCGATCATGGCGGCGCTGTGGGTCTGGCTGGCCAAGCGCAACGCCGAACCCTCCACTCCGGTGAAGTTCTCGTTCGGTCTGATGTTCGTCGGGATCGGCTTCCTGGTGCTGATGTGGGCGGCGGGCAATCTGGCCAATGCGGACTTCCGCGTGCCGCTGCTGTTCCTGTTCCTGACCTACTTCTTCCACACCATCGGCGAGCTCTGCATTTCGCCGGTCGGCCTTTCGATGATCACCAAGCTTTCGGTGGCGCGCGTGGTCGGCCTGATGATGGGCGTGTGGTTCCTGTCCAGCTCCGTGGCGCACATCGTGGCCGGCATCATCGCCAAGGCAACCGCGACCGACACGGTGGCGGGCGTCGTCACCGACCGCGCCCTGGCCCTGGAAACCTATGGTTCCATCTTCGGGACCATCGGCTGGGTCGGCGTCGGCGTGGGCGTGTTCCTGCTGATCATCTCGCCGCTCCTCAAGAAGGGCATGGCGGGCATCCACTGATCGCCCTCACGGGTTGATCACACAGGAAGGGCGGGACCTCGCGGTCCCGCCCTTTTTGATGCACCGGGGCATCCTCAGTTTCCGGGGGACGGAGGGACGCCTTCTTCAGAAGGTCTTTCTTATCTGCAGGAACAGCCAAGGGCTCATCTTCGTGCGGCGCACCTCGTGGGTGACGACCGGCGCCACGTCGCGCGGTCCGCTGTAGAGGTCGCGGTTATAGCCCTGGGCCCGGTCGCTGGCGTTGCCCATGTCGACGCGGACGGTCAGGTCGGGCCGCGGCTTCCACTGGCCATAGAGCGATACGCCCGGCTCAGCGTAGAGGGCGCGGATCTCGCGCACCCGGAAGATGCGGCCCTTGTCGACATTGCAGCCATGGTCGAAGCCGTAGGACCAGCGACCGCCCTTCAGGTCCTGGTTGAAGTTGACGCCGCAGCCGAAGGCCTGGTTGCCCTCGAAGCGGCGCTCCTGGCCGGTGACCGGGTCGGTGACGCGGGTCTGTGACCAGCTGCCGCGAGTTTGCAGACGGGCGTTGGACAGGCCCAGCCGGTCCATCGGCAGCGTCAGGCGCACCTGGTAGAAGTTCGAGGTCCCGTCGCCGATGTTGCCGACGCCGTCGAAGCCCCCCGCCAGCGGGATCACATCGACCACGTCCTGGACCTCGGCATGCTGGACGGTCACGTCGAAGACGCCCTTGTCCCAGAAGCGGCGCTCGTAGAAGGCCTCGAACACCGTCTCCTGCGACGGCGCCAGATCGGGGTTGCCGCCCTCGACCTGGCCGATGTCGATGTCGGCCGAGGCGACAAAATCGCCGAAGTCGAGCTGGCCCACCGTCCGCTCGACCCGGAAGCGGAACTGGTGCCCGGTCCACGGCGTCCACGTCGCCTGGATGCGGGGCTTGGGATAGACGAACGACTTGCTCAGGTCGCTGTCGCCCGTCTGGCTGATCTCGGACACCTCGACCCGTACGCCGAACTCGAGGGTGAACTCGGGATTGGGTCGCCAGGTGGCCTGGCCGAAGACCTCCCCCCGCAGCTCCTCGACCCGCACCGAGGCCGAGGGCAGGGGAACGGGCACGCCGTTCTCGGAATAGGTCGTGGCGCTGTCGAGGAAGTTCCACGCCACCTCGCCGCCGGTCTCGACCGACCACTGGTCCGAGGGGCGATGGCGCAGCTCGACGCGGGCGATCGACTCTCCCTCGGTGTCGTCGGAGGTGAAGGTCGAGCTGTTCCCGCCGCTGGCGGAGACGCCGGTGTAGTCCTCGGTTTCGTAGCGCTGCAGGCCGGTCAGCTCGAGCGCGGTGCGCGGCCCAAGGTCCCGGACCCAGCTGACGCCCAGCTCGCTGTCGATGCCGTGGTCTTCCTCGTCGTTGCGACTGTCGGTTCCGGGACCCGAGCGGATCAGGACGTCCTGGGCGTTCTCATTGCTGAACCAGCCCAGCAGGCCGGTGATGCGCAGGCGACCGCCGGCGAGGCGGCGTTGTACGGCGCCGGTGCCGCGCACGTTGCGGAAGCGATCCCACAGCACCAGGTCGGCGTCCTGGACCAGATTGCCCGACGCGTCGTAGCGCCGACGGAAGCCGTCGCCCGTGCCGTCCGTGCGGTCGGAGGTGGCGCTGATCGAGCCTTCGATCTGGTTGTCGCCGTCGCGACGGGAATAGCGGGCCGCCAGAAGCGGACCGAGATGGCCGTCGGGATAGATGTAGCTGTTCAGCTCCAGCACCCGTTCGGTGGTCACTTGGCGCGCCAGAACGACGTTGGCGACGACCGGATGGCCCTGCATGTCGATGCCAGGAGCGCCGCCGCGGATCAGCTCGATGCGGGCGACCCCTGCGGCCGAGATGCGGCGCAGGACCGCCTCCAGATTATCTGTCTTGGCCGAGGGCGGCTGGCCGTCGATCAGGACGTTGCCCGACGCGCCGGCCAGGCCGCGCGTGTCGCTGTCGCCGGAGTTGAAGGCGAAGCCCGGCAGGCGCGTGATCATGTCGAACGCCGTGTCCGGGCGGCTGTCGGCGAAGAAGACGGGGTCGAACACCAGCACGCCCTGCTGGGCGATGGTTTCGGGGGCAGGCGGCGCGGTCTGCGCCAGGGCCGGGGTTATGAGGACGGACGCTGCGACGCTCGCTAGCCAGAATGCCTTGTGCATGACGTCTCCCCTGTCGGTAGAGGTTGCCTGCGAAGCCCCGCCGGCTCCAGTTACAAGCGGGACAGGTGTGTGAACCGGCGGCGGTCAAAGGGAAACCGCCGCCGCCTCCGGAGCCGATCAGAACGTCTTGCGCAGGCGCAGCTGGTAGAAGGTCCGCGGGTCGATCTGACGGGTTTCGATGTAGGCGATCGGCCGGGTCAGGCGGTCGCCGTAGACGATGCGTTCCTGGTCGAAGTCGTTCCAGACGTTGATCTGAGCCCGCAACGACAGGGTCGGGGTCGGCTTGTATTCGGCCCAGAGCTCGAAATAGTCCTTGCCGCGCCAGCTGAACCTCTGGTCGGGGTCGTAGCTCGCCAGGCCCAGCAGCGGCAGCCAGGCGCCGCCCCACTGCAGGTTCCAGGACTTGATGTCCTGAGCGATGGTGATGGTCGCCTGTGTGGGGCGCACGTCTGAGATCGGGCGCGTCTCGCCGGTGGTCGGATCGGTGACCTCGGTCTTGTTCCAGGTGTTGCGGAAGCCGACGCGGCCGCCCGTGAAGCCGACCTTGTCCATCGGCACCAGGATGTTCACCGCCAACTGGTCCAGCGTTCCATCGCCGATGTTGCCGTTGGCCGACAGGCCGCCGTCCAGCGGGATCACGTCGATGGCGTCGCTGATCTCATCGTGGCGCAGGGTGATGCTGACGATACCATCGCCCCAGAAGCGGCGCTCATAGGCCAGCTCGCTGATCCAGCGCTGTTCGGGCTCCAGGTCGATGTTGCCGCCGAAGACGTTCTCGTCCTCCAGTTCGGCCGAAGCGGCGAAGTCGCTGAAGTTCAGCTGTCCGACCTCGCGTTCGAAGCGCAGCCGGAACTGGTTGTTGGGTCTCGGCGTCCAGGTGGCCAGGAAGCGCGGCTTGATGAAGTAGAAGCTTTTCTCCTTGTCCGCGTCGCCCGACTGGCTGATGGTCGAGGCCTCGACACGCACGCCGCTTTCCAAGGTCAGGTTGTCGCGCAGCCGCCAGGTTCCCTTGGCGAAAAGCTCGCCGCGCGTCTCCTCGACCTTGACCGAGGCCGAGGGCAGCGGAACCGCCACGCCGCCGACGCTGAAGGCCTGCTCGGTCTCCAGCATGTTGTAGGCGATCTCGCCGCCGGTCTCGATGGTGAGCTTGGGGGAATGCTCGTAGCGCAGCAGGCTGCGCAGGATGGTCTCGGAGCTCTCGCTGACCGAGGAGAAGCGCTGCTCTGGCGCGTTCACCGCATTTTCCGTGACCCGCGAGAAGGCGCTCGAATCGTTGTCGGAGAACTCGTGGATGAAACGGGTTTCGGACTTCAGGCGGCTGTCGATATCGCGGGTGTAGACCAGGCCGAACTCGCCGCTGGCGCCGTCCTCGGCGTACACGCTCTCACGCCGCACGGTGGGCGAGGTCTGCAGGTTTATGTTCGAGAAGTCGTTGATCCCGTAGCGGGCGGTCAGGTCGATCTTGCCGCCCAGGAAGGGGCTGGCGTAGTTGACCCGCAGCGAATTCCCGCCGCCGGACTGGTCGTTGAAGAAGTCTTCCTGACGCAGGATGGTCCCGGCGCCGTCGCGGCGGACGACCGGGCCGACGCCGTTGGAGTCGCTGGTCGACATGCCGTCGCTGAGGGTGAAGCCCCAGGTGCGGTCGCCGTCCTTGGCCGTGAACTGCCACGAGCCGCCGTAGACGTCGTTCCCGCCCTCGAACAGGGCGGCGTTGCCGGTGAAGACCGACTGTCGGCTGGACTCGCTGCGGGTGATGACGTTCACGACGACCGAGAAGCCCTGCATGTCGATGCCGGGGGCGCCGCCGCGGATCAGCTCGATGCGCAGGACCTGGGCGGCCAGGGTGCGCGACAGGACATTGGAGCCGGTGTCGTTCTTGGAGGCGGGCCGCGAGCCGTTGATGAGGATGTTGCCGACGGAGCCCTCGAAGCCGCGGCTGCCGTCGCCGTCGTTGACGCTGAAGCCGGGGACGCGGTTGACCATGTCCAGCGCGGTGTTCGGCTGTTGGTCGGCGAAGAAGGCGGGTTCGAAGATCAGCACGCCCTGCTGACCCGCTTCGGCCTGTACAGGCGGCGGCGTCTGAGCGGCGGCGGCGCCGGCGGTCAGCAACAGCGCTGTGGTCGCCAACAGAATGGTTCTGGTCATTGCGAAACTCCCCTCGTCGTGTGACGAGAGGTGTGACCGGATGGTTTGCTTGTCTCCAGTTACAAGACGGACAGGTGGATTAAATCGGCGACAGCATTACAGGGCTGTCATCTTTATGTTCTGATCTGGTCTATCCAATACTTCTCTTCATCAAGTCTAACGGGTGAGTTCGTGAAAGCCGTCGTCGCCGTTGCCGTCTCCCTTCTGCTTCTGACTGCCGCCGCATCGCCGGCCCTGGCGCAGACGCCCTCCGCCCCCGCTTCGCAGGAAGCGACCGAGCTGGATGAGGTCGTGGTGCTGGCCCGTCGCTCGGGCGCGCCGATGTGGACGATCACACGGGGCGATTCGACCCTGATCCTGGTGGGCTCGATCCGCGCCATCCCGCGCGACGTCACCTGGCATCCCGATGCGCTGGAGCAGGCGACCGCCAAGGCGGACCTGATCCTGCTGCCTCAGGAGGGCCGGGCGTCGTTCAGCGATATCCTGCGCGTCATCTGGCGCGCACGGACCATCGGGCGGATGCCACAGGGGCAGACCACGGCGACCTGGCTGTCGCCCGAGTATCAGGCGCGGCTTGACGCGCTGATGGCCGACGAGCGGAACCAGAACTGGCGCACCCAGAGCCTGCTCTTCACCAGCCTGGACCTGATGCAGGACAAGGCCGGCTTCCGCGCCGGGGGCGAGGCGCAGGACGCGGTGGACGTGGTGCGCCGCGCCGGCCGCCGCGCCCGCATCGACATGCGTCCGGTCGGCACCGTGCGGGGCGACGAACTGGTCGAAAGCCTGATCTCGGCGCCCCAGAGCGTCCATGTGCCGTGCGTCGAGCGCGCCATCGCCGCCGCCGAGGCCGGGCCCGAGTCGTCGCGTGACCGCGCGATCGACTGGCGCGCCTTCCGCGTGCCGGAGGTGGTCAACTCGCCGATCGAACAGGCGCTGAACGTCTGCTGGCCGTGGGGCGATCCCGAGCTGGCTCCCCAGCTGCACCAGCAATGGGCGGCGGCGGTGGAGACGGCCATGATCTCGCCGGGCACGACGATGGGCGTCGCGCCGGTACGCCTGCTGGCCGAAGAGGGCGGTGTGCTGGACAGCCTGAAGGCCCGCGGCTTCGAGATCGTAGGACCGGAGTGGCGGTCCCGGTAATCCGGCTCAGAATGTGATCGGCGGCGCGGCGAGAGCGGACTGGCCCGTTCGTCGCCTCACTGCTGGATCAGCAGGGGCACGAGGTCAGTGTTGGACGCCACCGACCGCGCCCATGTCCCGCTGTCCCAGCTCCAGCCGTTGTTGATGTCGAACTGGACCGTGCGCTGCGCGGCGCCCCTGAGGTCGATCAGCACGCCGGGGGCATAGGCCTGATAGATCACGGTGCCGGTGTTGACCGACATGGCCGAGAGCATCAGCAGGACCTGCTCCACCGGCGCGATGACGTCGAGCATGTTCCCGTAGAGCGGTACGGCGCAGACCGGGTTCGCCTGGTTCTCGACCACCTGCGAAACGCCGCAAGTCCACGGCTGACTGGCCTGGTTCAGGATGGAGATCGCGGCGGGCGTTCCTCCATCCGTAGCGGTCATGGCGCCGTTGGCGCCGACCTGAGCGGTCTGGCCGAGGCCGATGTCGGTCGTCGAATTGGGCCGGATCATTCCGTGGGCGATGATCTGACTGGTCGAGGCATAGGCCTGATACTGTTCCTGCCAGGTGATGGAGGTGGTCATCAGCAGTCGGCTGGTCTGGTACCACAGCAGAGGCGCGGCGCCGTTGACCGTGGTCTGGACGGCCTTGAAGGCCGACAGCGCGTAGCCGCTCGCCATGAGCGCCTCCAGCGTGGCCGGCGTCATCTGGATATCGACTTCGTACTGAGAGAGGGCGGCCTTCATGAAACGTCTCCCCGGACGGGCCGCGACCGCGAGTGCGATCGTTCATGCAACCGTCAAGGGAAGCTCTACCATGAAACGCCCGGCGGCGTCGCCTCAGACCGCCGTGCCGCCGACCGTGAGTCCGGCGATCTTCAGCGAGGGTTGGCCGATGCCGACGGGGACGCCTTGGCCGGCCTTGCCGCAAACGCCGACGCCGGGATCGAACTCGAAGTCGTCGCCGATCATCTGCACCTGGGTCAGCGCCGTGGCCCCGTCGCCGATCAAGGTGGCGCCGCGGACGGGGGCGGTGATCCGACCGTCCTCGATCAGATAGGCCTCGGTGCACTGGAACACGAACTTGCCGTTGGTGATGTCCACCTGGCCGCCGCCGAAGTTCGCGGCGTAGAGGCCGCGCTTCGTCGAGGCGATCATGTCGGCCTTGGAGTCCTTGCCGCCTTCCATGAAGGTGTTGGTCATGCGCGGCATGGGCATGTGGGCGAAGGACTGGCGGCGGCCGTTGCCGGTGGCGCGGGCGTTCAGCTGACGCGCCGACAGCCGGTCGTGCATCAGC
The DNA here is from genome assembly GCF_058790835.1 of Brevundimonas sp. EU05-FHT14B11. Lineage (NCBI taxonomy): Bacteria > Pseudomonadati > Pseudomonadota > Alphaproteobacteria > Caulobacterales > Caulobacteraceae > Brevundimonas > Brevundimonas sp. EU05-FHT14B11. The sequence goes on along the minus strand of NZ_JBYTCY010000003.1, from coordinate 545,575 downwards.
CCGACCATAATCCCGTCCTCGATCAGCACGGTGCGCGAGGTCGGCGTGCCTTCGTCGTCGATGGTCAGGGAGCCGCGGCGACCCGCGATGGAGCCGTCATCGACCACGGTCACGCCCGGGGCGGCGACGCGCTGGCCCATCTTGCCGGTGAAGACCGATGATCCCTTGCGGTGGAAGTCGCCTTCGAAGCCGTGGCCGATCGCCTCATGCAGCAGCACGCCCGGCCAGCCTGCGCCCAGGACCACGTCCATCTCGCCCGCCGGGCAATCGACGGCTTCCAGATTGACCAGGGCCTGACGCAGGGCCTCATCGACCTGGCCCTGCCAGCGGGCCGGGGCGATCCAGGTCTCGAAGCCGGCGCGCCCGCCGGCCCCCGAGGAGGCGCTCTCGCGCTTGCCGTCCTTCTCGACGGTGACGGAGACGTTCAGGCGGACCAGCGGACGCATGTCGCGCATCAGTCGGCCGTCGCCGCGCAGGATCTCGATCTGGCGATGCTCGCCGACCAGCGAGGCCGAGACCTGCACCACGCGCGGATCGCGGGCGCGGGCCCAGGCGTCGATCTCGGCCAGCAGGGCGATCTTGTCGGAGAATGCGGGGGAGGCGAGGGGATCGACCTCGTCATAGAGTTTGCGGTTGGTCGCCTGCGGGGCCTCGGCGGCGATCCCGGCGTGGCCGGCCCGGGCGAGGGCGGCGCTGTCGGCGGCGCGGCGCAGGGCGGGGCCGCTGATCTCGTTGGCGTGGGCGTAGCCGGCGGTTTCACCGGCGACGACACGCAGGCCGAAGCCCTCGGTCGCGTCATAGGCGGCGGACTTCAGGCGGCCGTCGTCGAAAACGAGCGATTCCGATTCGGAGCGTTCGAGGAACAGTTCGCCGTCATCGGCTCCGGTCAGGGCGTCCTGGAGGATCGAGAGGGCTTCGTCGGCGCCGACCTCGGCGCTGTCGAGGATGGCGGGCGGGGAAACGAGGACGGTCATGGCGGCAGAGATAGGGACTTAGATGCGCCGCGTCACGGTCTTCGCCGCGCACGGGGCGCGGCGAATGAAGCGGGGATGGCGCGACGAGGGAGCAGCGGCCATCCCCGCTCCGGCCGCCGAAGCGGCCGCCCTCCACCACGACGAGGAGGGATAGGGGCGGCTAGGGTCAGTCGAGGTCGACGTCTCCCCAGCCGGTGATCGACTGGTTCAGCTGGGCCGGGTTGCGCGTCAGGGTGACGTCGCCGTGGCCGGAGATGTCGATATCGGCGCGGCCGGTCGGGCCGACCGTCACATCGCCGCGGCCCGTGAGGTCCACCTTGGCGTCGACGACCTCGAGCCGGCGCAGGTCCGTATCGCCGTCGCCGTTGACGGTGACGGTGACCTTCGGCGCGCGGCCGTCCGCCTCAACCTCGCCGTTGCCGTTGACGGTCACGTCGAGGGTCGGCTGATCGTAGCCGCGGATCTTGAGCCGGCCGTGTTCACCCATTTCGAAGGTGTGGACCGCGGGGGCCGTGACCTCGACCCGCAGGGCCTCGGTCTCGCTCCAGACGCGGATGCCCGTGCCGGTCCAGCGGATGTAGCCGCGCTCGCTGCGGTCGTCGTCGAGCATGATCAGACGGCCGTCGGAGAAGCGAACCTTGTCGACGGCGTCCTTCGGCCCGGTGATGCGGATGCCCGGCTGGTCGCCTTGAATGTAGGTGACTTGCCCGGGGATATCGACGGACAGGCGCTCGCCGCCGGTCCATTCGATCGTGCGGACGGTTTCCGGCGAGACCTCGCCCCGTTCCAGGTGGAAGCCGGAGTCGCCGGCCTCGTCGTCGGTGACGACCCAGGTCCAGTCGTTGCGTCGGACGTCGTTGCCGACCAGCGCCATGGAGCCGCCGATGCCGACCAGCGCCAGGACGAAGCCCACGCCGGTGATGACCAGTAGATTGCGGATCATGTCAGGTCCCTCCCTCAGGCCTGGTTCTGGTTGTCGAGCGCGGGCTTCAGCACGCGGTAGTGCAGTCGGGCGTACCAGACGGTCGCGTCGATCAGCCATTTGGTGAGCAGGGCCATCAGGCCCACCATGAAGATGCCCAGGCCCATCAGGCCCACGCCCATCAGAAGGGCGGCCAGCACGCCTCCGGGCCCGCCGAAGAAGGATCCGGCCACAGCGACGAAGCCGCCGGCGATGAAGACCGCGACGCCGCTCAGCAGCATCGCGATCACCGCGCCGAACACCGGGAAGACGATCGGCAGCAGAATCAGGATGTCGATGGCGCCCAGGCCGATCAGCCCGAAGATGGCGCCCGCCGCCGCGGCGGGGTTCTGTTCCTGGTCCCAGCGACGGGCGCCGGCTTCGGCGCGCAGCTCGCGGGCCAGACGGTCGGGATCGCCGAGGGCGGCCGCGACTTCGGCTTCGGAGCGGCCGTCAGCGATCCCGTCGTCGAAATGCTGCTCATAGTCGGACGCGATGTCGCCGGCGGCCCGGGTGGGAAGGCCCACCAGCCCGCGGCGCAACCGGCCCATGAATTCGTCCCTCGTCATTATTCAGCTCCCTCTTGGGCGGACGGCGCAGCCGGTTCGGCCGGAACGTCCACAATGGTTTCGACGGCGCGGGCGAAGGCGCGCCACTCGGCGGTCTGGGCCGCGAGGGCCCGGCGACCGGCGTCGGTGAGTCGGTAGTATTTGCGCGAGGGCCCGGAGGACGATTCGACCAGATAGGTCTCGACTTGGCCGTCCGACTGCATCCGCCGCATCAGCGGGTAGATGGTGCCCTCGCCCATATCGATGGCGTCCGACAGGGTGGACGCGATCTCGTAGGCGTAGCTTTCGCGCCGGTTCAGGAGGGCCAGGACGCACAGCGTCAGCACCCCCTTCTTCAACTGGATCTCTATGGTTTCAGGCACATCAACGTCTCCTGTGATGTCGATGGGATACTGCAAGGTATCTTGCGCTGCAAGGTAGCTGGCGAAACATGAATGCGATTTAATCCGGCGCCCGAACGTCGCGGAACGGTCGGGACGCTTGGCAAGTGAGGGAGGGGGCGATATGGACCGCCCGATGTACCGCCGCGGGCCGCTGTGTCCCGGCGCTTGTTTGCGATTCACTCGCAAATGATTGCGAAGAAACGGTTTTATGAGGATGTCTCGCATGGGGATGGGCACGCGCGCCCGGGCGATCGTCGGTGGTGGACTCACCGCCCTGAGCCTGGCCGTTTTCGCCGCCACGCCGGCTTTGGCTTCGGGACCCGAGCGCATGGGTCAGCCGACGCCGGGCGGTATCGGGCTTCAACCGGCGGCGTCGCCGCTGAAGGTCGAGGCGCACCACTTCCACGACCTGATCCTGATGCCGATCATCACGCTGATCACCCTGCTGGTGCTCGGCCTGATCATCTGGATCGTCATCCGCTACAACAAGAAGTCCAATCCGGTTCCCGCCAAGTGGAGCCACAACACCATGATCGAGGTCATCTGGACGATCGTCCCGGTGCTGATCCTAGTGGGCATCTCGCTGTTCTCGTTCCGCCTGCTGTTCGCCTATCACGACATGCCGACGCCGGACCTGACCGTGAAGGCCACGGGCAACCAGTGGAACTGGGCTTATGAATATCCGGACCAGGGCATCGCCGAGTACGTCTCGAACATGCTGCCCGAGGACAAGCTGGCCGAGCGCGGCCTGTCGCATGACGTCTACCGCCTGGCCGCCGACGAGCCGATCGTGGTGCCGGTGGGCAAGACGGTCCGCGTCCTGGTCACCGCCGCCGACGTGATCCACGCCTTCGCCCTGCCGGCCTTCGGCCTGAAGGTCGACGCCGTCCCGGGCCGGGTCAACGAGACCTGGTTCCGCGCTGATCGCACGGGCACCTTCTATGGCCAGTGCTCGGAGCTGTGCGGCGTCGATCACGCCTTCATGCCGATCGAGATCCGCGTGGTGACACAGGCTGAGTTTGAAGCCTGGGTGACCAGCAAGGGCGGCTCCATGACGCCGAAGACCGCGGCTGAAGCTCCGGGCGGCACCGCCGCCCAGGCCGCCGCCGGCACCACCGGCGCGCCCACCGTCGCCGACGGCGCTGTCGCCGTTCCCGCCCCTGCCGCGCCCGCCGCGGCCACGCCGGCCCCGGCTGCGGCTCCCGCCGCCGCTCCGGCCGCCCAGTAACGATACGCGAGAGCCCCAAAGACATGGCCACCGCAGCCGAAAACCTCGCCCACGACCACGACGGGCATCACGACCACAAGCCGGGTTTCTTCACCCGCTGGTTCCTGTCCACCAACCACAAGGACATCGGCACCCTGTACCTGCTGTTCGCCATCATGGCGGGCATCGTGGGCGGCGCCCTGTCCGGCCTGATCCGCTGGGAACTGGCCGAGCCGGGCATCCAGATCTTCAAGGAAGGTTCGTCGATCCAGCTGATGGGTCTGATCGAGCAGTCCAAGCACGGCTATAACGCCGTCGTCACGGCCCACGCCCTGATCATGATCTTCTTCATGGTCATGCCCGCCATGATCGGCGGCTTCGGCAACTGGTTCGTTCCGATCATGATCGGCGCGCCGGACATGGCCTTCCCGCGCATGAACAACATCTCGTTCTGGCTGCTGGTCGCCGCCTGGGTGCTGCTGATCTGTTCGATGTTCGTCGATGGCGGCCCGGGCCGCGGCTTCGGCGGCGGCTGGACGATCTATCCGCCGCTCTCCACCACCGGCCACACCGGCCCGGCGATGGATCTGGCGATCTTCTCGCTGCACGTCGCGGGCGCCTCGTCGATCCTCGGCGCGATCAACTTCATCACCACCATCTTCAACATGCGCGCGCCGGGCATGACCCTGCACCGCATGCCGCTGTTCGCCTGGTCGGTGCTGATCACCGCCTTCCTGCTGCTGCTGTCGCTGCCCGTCCTGGCCGGCGCCATCACCATGCTGCTGGCCGACCGCAACTTCGGCACCAGCTTCTTCAACCCGGCCGGCGGCGGCGACCCCGTCATGTTCCAGCACCTGTTCTGGTTCTTCGGCCACCCCGAGGTGTACATCCTGATCCTGCCGGGCTTCGGCATCATCAGCCACATCGTCTCGACCTTCTCGAAGAAGCCCATCTTCGGCTACCTCGCCATGGCCTACGCCATGGTCGCCATCGGCTTCGTCGGATTCATCGTGTGGGCGCACCACATGTACACGGTCGGCATGAGCGTGAACCTGCGCGCCTACTTCATCGCCGCCACCATGATCATCGCCGTGCCCACGGGCGTGAAGATCTTCAGCTGGATCGCGACTATGTGGGGCGGATCGATCAGCTTCAAGACGCCCATGCTGTGGGCGATCGGCTTCATCTTCCTGTTCACCGTCGGCGGCGTGACCGGCGTGGTCCTGTCGAACGCCGGCATCGACTACAGCCTGCATGACACCTACTACGTCGTGGCTCACTTCCATTACGTGCTGTCTCTGGGCGCCGTCTTCGCCATCTTCGCGGGCTTCTACTACTGGTTCGAGAAGATGTTCGGGGTGAAGTACAACGAGTTCCTGGGCTGCCTGCACTTCTGGATCATGTTCGTGGGCGTGAACCTCGTGTTCTTCCCGCAGCACTTCCTGGGCCTCCAGGGCATGCCGCGCCGCTACATCGACTATCCGGACGCGTTCACCCTGTGGAACCACGTCTCGTCGATCGGTTACGCGATCACCGTCGTCGGCGTCGTCGTCTTCCTGGTCATGCTGGCCGAAGCCGCCATCCGTCGCCGCAAGGGTGAAGCCAACCCGTGGGGCGAAGGCGCCACGACGCTGGAGTGGACCCTGTCCTCGCCGCCTCCGCACCACCAGTTCAACGAACTGCCGGTGGTCAAGAGCGACGAGCACTAGGACGACCGGCCCCGGCCGGAACGACAATCGGGGGCCGCTCCTTCATAAGGGGCGGCCCTCAACCGTTAGAAGCGCAATGACCGACACCGCCCCGTCCACGATCTCCACGGCCCAGCCGGAAGACTTCTTCCAGCTGCTGAAGCCGCGCGTCATGTCGCTGGTGATCTTCACCGCCGTGACCGGCCTGGTCGTGGCCCACGGCGCCATCGACTGGATTTCGGCCGCCATCGCCGTGCTGTGCATCGCCGTCGGCGCGGGGGCGGCCGGCGCCCTGAACATGGCGCTGGAGGGCGAAACCGACGCCCTGATGCGGCGCACGCGCGGCCGGCCGGTCGCGGCGGGCCGCGTCCGGAAGAACGATGCAATGGCCTTCGGGGTCGTCCTGTCGGTCTTCTCGGTCATGCTGCTGGGCATGACGACCAACTGGCTGGCGGGCGGCCTGCTGCTGCTGACCATCCTCTACTACGCCGTCTTCTACACCCTGCTGCTGAAGCGCCGGACGCCCCAGAACATCGTCATTGGCGGGGCTGCGGGCGCGCTGCCGCCGGTGATCGGCTGGGCGGCGGCCACCGGCCAGGCCCCGTGGCAGGCCTGGCTGCTGTTCCTGATCATCTTCCTGTGGACCCCGCCGCACAGCTGGGCCCTGGCCCTGTATTCGGCCGGCGACTACGCCAAGGCCGGCATTCCGATGATGCCGGTGGCCCGGGGCGCCAAGAGCACCCGGCTGCAGATCCTGATCTACACCCTGCTGTTCCTGCCCGCGGCGATCGCGCCGGGCCTGACGGGGCTGGGCGGATTGATCTATCTGGTGGTCTCGCTGGTCGGCGGGCTCGGCTTCCTGCTGCTGGCCGTCCGCCTGTGGCGCTCGCGCGCCGGCGATCAGCCCGACAAGGCCGAGGCCGTGGGGCGAGAGGCCGCATTGTATGACGTCCGCGCCGAGGCCAAACCGGCGCGCAACCTGTTCGCCTTCTCGATCCTGTACCTGATGGCCCTGTTCGCCGCCTTGCTGGTCGAGAGCCTTACCCCGGGACTGTAAGCCCATGCGCCGCCTGACCCCTGAAGAACTCGCCGCCCGCAAGAAGCGCAACCTGGCCATCGCCGGGGTGCTGGTGGGCTTCATGATCCTGGTGTTCGGCGTCACGGTGCTGAACCTCAAGCGCAACCTGGACGCCCGCGAGGCGGCCGTCGCCGCCGGCCAGCCGGTGGGCTACGCCCAATGAAGCTGTCGCGAAACGCCGTCGCCATCGTCTGCGTGCTGGGCGTGATGGGGATGACGGGCGCGTCGTTCGCCGCCGTGCCGCTGTACCGCATGTTCTGCCAGGTCACCGGCTTCGACGGCACCGTCAAGAAGGCCGAGCGGGCTCCTGATGTCCAGCTGGACCAGACGGTGCTGGTCCGCTTCGACACCAACGTCCGCGACCTGCCCATGACCTTCCGGGCCGAGCAGGTGACCCAGCGCGTCCGCATCGGCGAAACGGGCATGGCCTTCTTCGACGTGACCAACACCTCGGACAAGCCGATCAGCGCCAAGGCGGCCTACAACGTCGTGCCGGAGCGCGCCGGACCCTATTTCCAGAAGCTGCAGTGCTTCTGCTTCGACGAGCAGATCATCCAGCCCGGCGCGACCATGAAATTCCCGGTCCAGTATTTCGTGGCGCCCGAAATGGCGACCGACCGCGAGAGCCGCGGCGTGACCGAAATCACCCTCAGCTACACCTTCTATCCGACCGAGCGGTTCCAGCAGGCCGTAAACGGCGTCTCGCCCTCTGGCGCGGCCGGATAGCGGGCGCTATAGCCTGCCCCCAATACGACTCTCGACCGTTCAAGAGATACAGATGGCCGACGCCCACGCGACTCCGCATCACGACTATCACCTGGTGAACCCCAGCCCCTGGCCGCTGGTGTCCTCGATCGCCGTCACGATCATGATGATCGGCGCGGTCGTCTGGATGAAGGGGCTGGCGTCGGCTGACGCCGGTCCGGTCGCCGGGGCCCTGCTGGCCAAGGGCGACAAAGTCCTGTTCGTCGCCGGTCTGGCCGGCGTGCTGGTGTCGATGTTCGGCTGGTGGGCCGACGTGATCAAGGAAAGCCGCCAGGGCGATCACACCCCGGTCGTCTCGATCGGTCTTCGCTACGGCATGCTGCTGTTCATCGCTTCGGAAGTGATGTTCTTCGCCGCCTTCTTCTGGATGTTCTTCGAAATGAGCATCTTCAATGAGGCTCGCGCCCACATTCCGGAAGTCGGCGCCTGGGCAGACACCGCCAAGGCCTGGTCGACCTGGCCGCCGAAGGGCATCGAGACCCTGGACGCCTGGCAGCTGCCGCTGCTGAACACCGTCATCCTGCTGCTGTCCGGCACGACCGTGACCTGGGCTCACCACGCCATCGCGCAGGGTGATCGCAAGGCCACCAAGATCGGCCTGATCATCACGATCGCGCTCGGCGTGCTGTTCACCGCCGTCCAGGTCTACGAGTACAGCCACATCATCCACGAGAACCTGTTCTTCAACGAAGAAGCCATCAACTCGGGCCTGTACGGTTCGATCTTCTTCATGGCGACGGGCTTCCACGGCTTCCACGTCCTGATCGGGACCATCTTCCTGATCGTGTGCCTGCTGCGCCTGCTGGCCGGCCAGTTCACCCCCGAGAAGCATTTCGGCTTCGAGGCGGCCGCCTGGTACTGGCACTTCGTGGACGTGGTCTGGCTGTTCCTGTTCGCCTTCGTCTACGTCACCTTCGGGTGATCGACGGGCCCTCAGGTCTGAACAATCAACCGGCGCGGATCGACCCGATCCGCGCCGGTCTGCTTTGCCGCTGCCCCAACTGCGATCAGGCGCCGCTGTATGCGGGCTTTCTCAAGGTGGTGGACCGGTGCGAGGCCTGCGGCTTCGACTACAGCCGCCTGAACACCGGCGACGGCGCGGCCATCTTCATCATGCAGATCGCGGGCGGCATCGTGGTCTTCGGCGCCCTGTTCGCCATGATCGCCTGGAACCCGCCGATCTGGCTCCTGCTGCTGATCGCCCTGCCGCTGGTGGCCGGGCTGTCGATCGGGCTGATGCGCCCGGGCAAGGGCGTGATGATCGCCCTCCAGATGCGCAACAAGGCCGGGCAGGCGAACCATGGCTGAGGCCCGCGTTCGCTTCCCCTGGGGGCTGACCATCGCCTCCGGACTGTCGCTGGTCCTGCTGTGCGCGCTGGGGACATGGCAGGTGCAGCGCCTGCAGTGGAAAGAGGCCCTGATCGCGGAGGCCGAGGCCGCCGCGACCGCCGCGCCGCAGCCCCTGTCCGCCGTCCTGGCCGCCGCCGATCCGGAATTCCGCAAGGCGATCATCGTCTGTGGCGGGCTGGCCACGGCCCCGTTCGTCGAACTCCAGACCATTCAGGAGGGACAGGTCGGCGTGCGGCTGGTTTCGGCCTGCCGTCCCGAGGGCGCCGGTTCGACTTTCCTGGTCGATCGGGGCTTCATCGCCGACACCATCTCCGCCCGCCCGCCGGTCGCCGCCTCGGGGGCGCCGCTGGAGGTCACGGTCGAGGTGCGCCATACGCCGCCGCCAGGCCCCATGGCCCCGGCCGTCAGCGGGACGCATTTCTACGCCCGGGACACCGTCGCCATGGCCCGGGCGCTGGGCGTGACGGAGGCCGTCGATCCGCGCACCCTCTACGCCCTGTCCTCGACCAATCCGGAATGGCAGGCGCTGCAGCCCTCGGCCCCGCCGGCGGCCTTCTCCAACAACCACCTCGGCTACGCCCTGACATGGTTCGGACTGGCGCTGGCGCTCGCGGGAACCTACGTGGCCCTGCTTCGGCGCAAGCTGCGCCCCTCGACGCCGTCCAGCGACACTGAAAAGAGCTCTTCCTGACCGCCACCCTCCACACCCTGTCCAACGGCGTCCGCGTCGTCTGCGATCCCATGCCGGGTCTGCGCACCCTCGCCCTGACCGTCGCCGTGCGCGGCGGGGCCAAGTGGGAAAGCGAGGCCACCTCGGGCTGGTCCCACTGCCTCGAACATCTGGTGTTCAAGGGCGCGGGCGACATGGGCGCGCGGGAGATCGTCGAGCGGATCGAGGCCGAAGGCGGCTCGATCAACGCCGCCACGGGCTATGAGCGCACCAGCTTCGAGGTGCGGGCGCTGGAGGGCGGCCTGCCGCTGGCCATGCAGGTTCTCTCCGACCTCGTCTTCCGCCCCATGCTCGATCCCGCCGAGATCGTGCGCGAAAAGGACGTGGTGGCGCAGGAGATCGCCGAAGCCTTCGACACGCCCGACGACCACGTCTTCGAAATGGCCCAGACGCGCGCCTTCGCCGGCCAGCCGCTGGGACGTCCGATCTTGGGCTCCGTGGCCAGTCTGAAGCCGATCAACCGCGCTTCCATCGGCGTCTGGCGCGCCCGCCTGTATTCCCCCGACCGCATGGTGGTGGCGGCGTCCGGCGCGGTAGATGAGGCCGAGCTGCTGGCCCTGGCCGAGCGCTGGTTCGGCGATCAGGTCGCCACCCCGGCGGAAGAGCCCGAGACGCCCCGCTTCACCGGCGGCGCGGCGGCCCTGACCCGGCGGATCGAACAGGCCAACATCGTCTTCCAACTGCCCGCCCCGTCGGCGGTCGATCCGGCCTATGCGGCCACCCGGCTGATGAGCGAGATCCTGGGCGGCGGCATGGCCTCGCGCCTGTTCCAGAGCGCCCGCGAGGAGCGGGGACTGGCCTACGCCATCGACGCCTATCATGAGCCCTATGAGAACGCGGGCGTCCTGGGCATATACTCCGGAGCCTCGGCCGACCGGGCCGTGGAACTGGCCCAGGTCTGCGCCGCCGAGCTGAAGGCGCTGGCCGAGACCGGTCCCACGGCCGCCGAGCTGTCGCGCGCCAAGGCGGTGCTGAACGCCGGGCTGTGGATGTCGGACGAGAGCCCGGCGGCTCGTGCGGGCCGGGCCGCGGCTCAGGTGCTGCTGTTCGGCGCGCCGATCGCGTCCCAGACCATGGCCGACCGCACCCTGGCCCAGACCGCCGAGGACGTCCGCGCCGCCGCCGCCGGGTGCCTGGCGCCCGGCCTGGCCGCCACGGCGGTGCTGGGTCCCAAGGCCGCCGCCCCGGCGGGCGTGGCGTTCAGGGACGCTCTTTTCAGCTAGTCAGCGAAATAGCCGGAGGCGTCGACGAAGCGCTGAACCGCGGCTTGATCCCCGAAGTCCAGCTCGATCATCGCCTTGATCGCGGCGGGCTTGTCGGCGGCGCGCGCATGGTAGCGCGAAACGATGGCGTAGCCGACGTAATAGCCCAGGTCGCGAACGCCGAAGGCGTTGTCGGTGCTGTTGTAGAGCCAGCCGCTGTAGTCGTTGGCCATCATGTCCCGGCGGAAGGCCGCCTTGATCGCGGCGTCGTTCTGCGGGCCGTAGGTCACATAGGCCAGGTCGGGCATGCGGCCGGTGACCTGCTCGGCGACGAAGTCGGCCACGCCCTCGTACACGGCCTGGGCCAGCAGGGTCTGGCGCTCGCCGCGCTCCTGGGTGTGGACCACCTCGTGCACCGCCAGCAGGTCGAGGTTGGCGAGCGGGTTGCTGGCGAAATATCCGGCGAAGAACCTCTGCAGTCCGGCCGACATCTGCGAGGTGTCGACGCTCTGATCTCCGGTGGCCATCTCGACGCCGAGCAGCACCTTGTCGTCCAGGGTCGTGCCCGCCGAGCGCAGGGCCCCGACCTCGAAATAGATGCCGGCCGGCCGCAGGTCCGGATAGAGATCGCGGAAGCGATCCAGGTGCCCCTCGAGCCGGACGAGGGCGCCGGCGGCCAGCGCCGTGCGCGGCCGAACGGTGTCCCAGTAGCGGGGGTAGGCGTTGATGGCGGCGACATAGCTGGCGGCGCTGTAGCCCTTGGCTTCCATGAAGGCGCGCAGGCCAGGCGTGCCCTGGTCGATATAGAGGCGCTGGAACTCGGCCTCCTGCTGCACAGGATCGGCCATGCCGCGCACTGCGTCATAGGCGGTCCAGAACCGCGCCACGTCGTCATCGACGACGACGATCGCGCCCGGCGAGGCAGGGGCCTGGGCGAGGGCGCCCGTCGACGGCCCCAAGGCCATCAGCAGGGTGGCGAAAAGCAGCGCTCTGGTCATTTGATCTCCCGCGACGTCCCGCGCTAGGGGCCGATGACTGGCCGCGCCGTCAAATGAAACTCCGGTAATTTCGCCCAAATCCAGCGCCGAAACCGTCGCCAAGGCGGCCGCGAGCGGGTTATTCTTAGGTCATGGCGCTTCTGGACTGGATCAGCGACGCGGGCGGACCCGTGGTGGAGGGCGAGGGGGTCATCCTGCGCTCGCCGCGCTCGACCGACCATGAGGCCTGGGCCATGCTGCGGCAGGAGTCCTATCCCTATCTCCAGCCGTGGGAGCCGACCTGGCCGGAGGACGACCTGACCCGCGCGGCCTTCAAGCGGCGGCTGGCGATCTACCAGCGCGAGCTGGAGGCCGGGAACGCCTGGCCCTTCTTCATCTTCACCGATCACGGGCGAACGCTGGTGGGGGCCGTCACCCTGTCGAACGTCCGGCGCGGCGTCGCCGAGACCGGCACCATCGGCTACTGGATCGGCCGCCGGTTCGCCGGGCAGGGCCACGCCACGGCGGCGGTGCGCGCCCTCGTCAGCTTCGCCTTCAACGAATTGAACCTGCATCGGGTCGAGGCGGCGTGCGTGCCGCACAACATGGCCTCGCGCCGGGTGCTGGAGAAGTCGGGCTTCGAGCATGAGGGCCGGGCGCGGGCTTATCTCAAAATTAACGGCGGTTGGGCAGATCATCTCCTGTTCGGCCGCGTGAATGACGGGGCCGGGCGCGCCGGCTGACGCCGTGCACCGGAGAACCGCGGCGCGTGAACACTCGCTCCAGAAGTCTGGCCTGGGACGCGACGACCGCCATTGAGGCGTTGGCCGCCGCCGATGCCGCGCTGTGGATCTGGACGCCCGCCGAGGATCAGATGCGGTTCACGGGCGCGACGCGGGCCCTCGGGCTGGGTCCGCTGGCCCCCGAATGCTCGGGCGCCGCCTTCACCGCCGTGGCCATTCCGCAGGACCGGGCGCTGGCTGAAAAGATTCTCAAGCCGCAGGAGGAGGGGACCGAGGTCGCCGTTCGCCTGCGCATGCGCGATTCCGAGACCTGTATCTGGCGAGGGGTCTGGCTTGAAGACGGCCTGCGCGCCGCCGGCGTCGTGGCCCTGGAAACCAAGTTCGCCGCCTCGCACCGCGATCACCTGACCGGCCTTCTGGACCGCCGCACCTTCCTGTCGCGCGCCGGCGAGACCCTGACCCAGATGGGCGAGTTCGAGCTGGTGGTGGCCGACGTCGACCGCCTGCGCCGTCTCAACGAGGCCCTGGGCCATGAACGCGCGGACCTGGTGCTGGCCGCGCTGGGCTCGCGCCTGAACGCCGCCTTCCCGCACGATTCCAACGCCGCCCGCATCGGGGAGGACGAGTTCGCCATCCTGGTCCCGCGCGGCGCGGGCGCGGCGACCGAACGCCTGCGCGAGGCGCTGGAACAGCCGCTGCGCGTCGCCGGTTTCGACATCTATCCGACGGTCTCCATCGGCGGCGTGACCGTCGAGGGCGGCCCCGACGCCGCCGATCCCGCCGAACTGCTGCGCCGGGTCGAACTGGCGGTGGAACAGGCCAAGACCGCCGGGCGCGGCGGCATCGCCGCCTATGGCCGCGCGCTGGAGAGCGACAGCCTGTCCCGCCTGGCGCTGGAAGCGGACCTGCGCAACGCCTTCGTGCGCGGCGAGATCGAGCCCTTCTACCAGCCGATCGTGAACCTCAACACGGGCGCGGTCGCGGGCTTCGAGGCTCTGGCCCGCTGGCGTCACCCCAAGCGCGGCATGGTCCCGCCGGATGAATTCCTGGGCCTGGCCGACGAGATGGGCCTGATGAACGACCTGGGCCTGCTGATGATGACCGCCTCGGCGCGGCAGCTGGCCGAATGGCTGGCCCGACACCCGTCGGCGGGCAAGCTGTTCTGCAGCGTCAACCTGTCGGTCGGCGAGATCGAGCGGGCCAATCTTGTCGAAGACGTCTCGCGGATCATCAGCGAGGCGGGCCTGCCCAAGGGCGCGCTGAAGCTGGAGGTCACCGAAGGCGACATCATGCGCGACACCACCCGCGCCGCCGAGACGCTGACCAAGCTGCGCAACGCCGGGGCCTCGCTGGCGCTGGACGACTTCGGCACCGGCTTCTCGTCGCTCAGCTATCTGGCCAAGCTGCCGTTCGACACGCTGAAGATCGACCGCTACTTCGTTCTGACCATGGACAAGGACGAGGGCTCGGCCAAGATCGTCAAATCGGTCGTCAACTTGGGCCGCGACCTGTCGCTGGAAGTCGTCGCCGAGGGCGTCGAGAACGCCGGCCTCGCCAAGCTGCTGCTTGAGGCCCAGTGTCACTACGGGCAAGGCTTCGGCTACGCTCAGGCCCTGCCCGCGCAGGAGGCCGAGGTCTATCTGAACGAGTCCCTCGCTGATGGGACGGCGCCGATCAAGGCTCGGTCGGCTTGATGATCGGAGACGAGACCCCGGGATGGCTGCGCATCCTGGGTATTGTCGCGGCTCTCGGCCTTGTCGGGTGGGGCGCTTGGGAAAAGTGGACCAACTCGGGCGCGGGGCCTGTCGAGCGCGCGCTTCGGCAAAATGACCCTTCCTTCGGCGAGGCTGTGATCCACCTCGCCGAAGGGCCGAATTTCATCGATTCCGATGGATCTCAGCGGCGCCGGACCAGGTTGTGGTGCGGTCGGGTCGACGGCCGGGTCGATGGGAGGGTCGCAGTCCTCATGCGGCACTCGCGAAAATGGACAGGCGTCAGCGTCGAAGAGGTCGCGTCCGGCGAGACCGCGCTGACGGATCGCGCGCGCTGGCTGCTGTCGAAATGCGAGGGCGTGAGGCTCTAGGCCCGCCCCGCCTGCCCTGACAGTTGCGCCGGATCGACGCCAAGCGTCGCCACGGCCCGCGCCCATTTGGCGTCGTAGTCGGTGTCGAAGATCAGGCCCGGATCGGCGTCGGCGGTCAGCCAGACATTCTCGACCAGCTCATCCTCCAGCTGCCCGTCGCCCCAGCCCGCATAGCCGAGCAGCAGGATCGACTGACGCGGCCCCTTGAGCGGATCGACCATGGCCGCCAGCGCCTCGCGCGTGCCGGTCATGGCCAGACCCTCGCCGAAGGGCATCGAGGCGTCCTCCATCATCCAGTCGTCGGTGTGCAGGACGAAGCCGCGTTCCCGCTCCACCGGACCGCCTACCAGCACCTTGCGCGCGGCGGCGCCGTCCGGGGCGGGGGTGTCCAGCTTGGACAGGACGGCCTTCAGGTCCACGCCCGGCGCGGGGCGATCCAGTCTCAGGCCCATGGCGTGGTCCGGGCCGTGGGCGCAGACCAGGATCACCGCATGCTCGAAGCGGGGGTCGCTGATGCCCGGCATGGCCACCAGCAGGCGTCCGACGAGGGATTGGAAGTCGTCCATGCCCTTATGATCGGCACGCGAGGGCGGCGGCGCAAGCGCGGCGTGGACGCAGGCGGTTGGCGCGGCCCTCGGCAACGCCTATCTGGTCCGGGAGTTTGATCCTCATCTTCCTTCCAGGAGCCTGCCATGACCGTCCAGATCGGCGACCGTATTCCCTCGGCCAACCTGACCCGGGCCACCGACGACGGCCCCAAGCCGGTCAGCACCGACGACATCTTCGCGGGCAAGACCGTGGCCCTGTTCGCCGTTCCGGGGGCCTTCACCCCGACCTGTTCGGCCCGCCACCTGCCCGGCTTCAAGGATCACCGTGAAGACCTGGCCGCCAAGGGCGTCGACACCGTCGCCTGCGTGTCGGTCAACGACGCCTTCGTCATGGGCGCCTGGGCCGACAGCCAGGGCATCGGCAAGGAAGACATCCTGATGCTGGCCGACGGCAACGGCGACTTCACCCGCCAGCTCGGCCTGGCGCTGGACGCCAAGGGCTTCGGCATGGGCGAGCGTTCGCAACGCTACTCGATGCTGGTCAAGGACGGCGTCGTCGAACAGCTGAACATCGAGCAGGGCGGCGAGTTCAAGGTGTCCTCGGCCGAGCACCTGCTGGCGCAGCTCTGAAACCCAATGATCCGCTCATCCCGGCGAAAGCCGGGATCCAGTTCTGTCCAGCCTGAGGCCGGAGCTTCAGGCTCGGAGAGTGAGCCTTCCGGGCAGGACCGGTCTTCCAAAGCGCTGGATCCCGGCTTTCGCCGGGACGAGCGGAATGGAAATGTGAGCACCGACGTCTTCACCCCGGAAAAGCGCAGCGCCGTGATGCGCCGCGTGAAGGGGAAGGACACCACGCCCGAACTGGCCGTGCGCCGCATCCTGCGCACGGCCGGGATCGGCTATCGGCTGGGCGGCGCCGGCCTGCCGGGCCGGCCGGACGTGGTCATGAAGGGGCGGCGGACCGTCATCTTCGTCCACGGCTGTTTCTGGCATGGCCATGACTGCCCGCGCGGGTCCAGACAGCCCAAGGCCAACGCCGCCTACTGGATCGCCAAGATCGACCGCAACCGCGCCCGCGACGCCGTCAACGCGGAGGCGCTGCAGACGCTGGGCTGGCGGGTCGTCACAGTCTGGGAATGCGCGATGAAGGCGTCCGACTGTCCCGACCGCCTGCTGGCGGCCGTGCGCGATCAGGCGGCGGCCGTCTCGATATCGTCCGCGTCGCCCTGATCCGTCATCACATGGGTGATGGCGCCCAGCAGCATCGGCGGCGTGATCGGCTTGGGCACGAAATAGGTCATGCCTGCGGCGGTGCAGGCGGCGATGTCCTCGGGCGAGGTGTCGGCGGTCACCGCGATGATCGGCACGCCCGCATTCGGGCCGTTTCCGGCGCGGATGCGCTTCGTCGTCTCGCGCCCGTCCAGCTCCGGCATCCGCACGTCCATGAAGATCAGGTCGAAGGCGGTCTGTTCGCAGATCTTCAGCGCCGCCATGCCGTCGGCGGCGGTGGCGATGTCGCAGCCCAGCGGCTGCAGGATCAGCTGGATGGCGCGGCGGTTGATGTCGTGGTCGTCGACCACCAGCACCCGCATCGGACGGCCTTCGTCCTCGTCGTCATAGGCCTCGTCCGCGATCGGTTCGGGTGCGGCCTCGGCGGCGACGGGAGCCGGAGCGGGGCGAGCCGTCTCCAGGGGGCGGGGCGCGACGGCGGGGGCGGCGGGGCCCTGCCGGTTCGACAGGACGCGGGCGACGGCGTCGCGGCTTTCCTGATCCAGGCCGGGCGTGACCGCCTCGGTCATCTCTCCCGGCGCCAGGCGCAGGGCCAGAGTGAAGCGGGCGCCCTCGCCAGGGCGGCTGCGGGCGGTCAGACGGCCGTCCATCAGGTCCGCCAGCTGCCGGCTGATCGACAGGCCCAGGCCGGTGCCGCCGTGACGCGCGCTGACCCCGTCCATGGTCTGGTCGAAGGGGGTGAACAGGCGGGCCACCTGCGCGGCGGTCATGCCCGGGCCGGTGTCGACCACCTCGATCAGGACGGCATAGCCGCCGGGCTCCTCGGTCCAGCCGTTCAGGCGCAGAGTGATCGCGCCCTTGTCGGTGAACTTGATGGCGTTGGAGATCAGGTTGTTCAGCACCTGCCGCAGGCGCATCGGGTCGCCGCGCACCGAGGCGGGCATGGTGGCCGCGCCCTCGACGCGGAACTTCAGGCCCTTGGCCCGCATCGGTCCGCGCCACAGGCGGACGGTCTGGTTGAGCAGTTCGCGCAGGTCGAAATCGACCGCGTCCACGGTCATATGGCCGGCCTCGAGCTTGGCGTGATCCAGCAGATCGTCCAGCAAGGCCTTCATCATGAAACCGGCGTCGCTGATCAGGCGGGCCTGAGCGCGCGCGGAGCCGTCGTTGGCCCCCCGTTCCAGCTCTGCCGCGCCGGTCAGGATGGCGCTGATGGGGGTGCGCAGGTCGTGGCCGACCGTCGCCAGGAAGGCGCTGCGGCCGTCCATGATGCGCTCGGCGTCGATACGCTTCTGCTCGGCCTCGATCCGGGCGGCGCTCTCGGCGGTGCGCGCCTCGTTCATCCGCTGCCAGGTCGACAGGCAGTAGGTGATGAAGACGCCCACGGCGATGGCCGCGGCGGTCACGAAGCCGGTCGAGCCGCCGAACAGGGCCATGAACACGGGGATGGAGGTCAGGTACAGGAACTGCGGCGTGACCGTCAGGATCAGCACGCGCATGGAACGCGGCGCATTGATCATCGAATAGATGGCGCCCGCCGACAGCAGCATGGCCGCGCAGACCCCGCCCATCGGACCGCCGATCAGCCACAGCGGGACGGACAGGCTGCCGAAATAGCCCGCGTTGACGAACAGCAGAAGATCGCCGGCCAGGGCGCGGAAACCGGTCAGCTTCTGGGCGCGGCCGCCGATGATCGGGGCGAAGGCCCACAGGTCCAGGCCCTGAACCAGGAAGTAGCCCAGCACCCATCCGACGCTGATGTTCCAGCCGATCAGGGGACTGAAGACCAGGGCGCTGGCGGCGGCCATGCCGAGACGCTGCAACAGCGCCTTGCGACGCTGGCGGATGGCGATGACCCATGGATCGGTCATCGGCGTCGTGTTGCTGGCGCCGGTGTTCGCCATGCGTCTCCCCGAGGATGGGCGTACTCGCCCTTCCTTCCACCATGACGCGTCTGCCCTAACGGTCCGTCAACGGCCCGTTCCAACGGCCTCCGAGACGGTGGAGAAGCCGTCCGCGCGCAGGCGGGCGGCGAGGTCGCGCTTGATCCGCGACACCAGGCCGGGCCCCTCGTAGATCAGGGCGGAATAGACCTGGATCGCCGAGGCGCCGGCGCGGATCCGGGCCCAGGCCTCGGCCCCGGAATCGATGCCGCCGACCGCGATCAGGGGCAGCTTACCGGCGGAGGCGTCGGCGGCGGCGCGAAGCGCGTCCAGCGCCCGCGCCCGCAGCGGGGCGCCCGACAGGCCGCCGGCCTCGCCCTTGTCGGGCGAGCGCAGGCTGTCGGGGCGGTCCAGCGTGGTGTTGGAGACGATCAGGGCGTCCAGGCCGTGGTCCAGGCTGGCCTCGACGATCATGCCGATCTCGTCGGCGGTCAGGTCGGGCGCGATCTTCAGGAAGACGGGGGTCGGGTCCTCGCCGCGGGCCGCCGCCAGCCGCCCCAGCAGGTCGTCCAGCGCTGCTCGGCCCTGCAGGGCGCGCAGGCCCGGCGTATTGGGCGAGGAGACGTTGACGGTGACGTAGTCGGCCAGACCCTTCAGCCGAACCAGACCGGCGACATAGTCGGCCGCCTTGTCCTCGGTATCCTTGTTGGCGCCGAGGTTGGCCCCGATCACCGCCGTCTTCGGGCGGCGCGCCAGTCGGTCCGCGAAGGCCTCCAGCCCGGCGTTGTTGAAGCCCATCCGGTTGATGATCGCCCGGTCTTCACTAAGCCGGAACAGGCGCGGCTTCGGATTGCCGGGCTGGGCCAGCGGGGTGACCGAGCCGCATTCCACGAAGCCGAAGCCCAGGCGCGCCAGCCCGTGCAGGGCCTCGCCGTTCTTGTCGAGACCCGCCGCCAGCCCGACCGGATTGGGCAGGTCCAGCCCGGCCAGACGGGTGTGCAGCACGGGATCGTCGGCGCCGGGCGCGGGCAGGGGCGTGACCTGCAGCGCCTTGATCGCCAGCTGGTGGGCCATCTCGGGATCCAGGCGGCGCAACAGGGCCGCGCCGAGGTCGGTCAGGGCCATCCGACGGCTCCGTCTTCGAATCGCATGATCCCGTCCGCATCCACCGACAGGCCACGCTCGTCGCGGGCGGCGGAAACGGGCAGCGGGGCGTACAGGTGTGGAAACAGATCGCCGCCGCGCGAGGCTTCCCACTTCAGCGCCTCGCCCAGAACCGCCAGGTCCACCTCGATCAACAGCAGGTCGCCACGCCCGGCGTAGTGGCGGCGCGCCGTCTCGGCCAGCTGGGCCGCGCTGGACATGTGGATGTAGCCGTCCTTCAGATCGACCGCCGACCCGGCATAGGCGCCGTCCAGACGGGCGAGCTCCCACTCGGCGTGGTCGACCAGCTTGTAGGCGATCTCGCTCATTCGGCGATGTCCCGCGGCTGCAGGAAGCCTTCGAAGGTGCAGCGCCCGGCCACATCCACCGTGAACAGGGCCGCGGCCCCCGGCGGGAAGCCGCCGCTCATCCGGTCCAGCACGGACGGCGAGGCGGCGCTCTCGATCAGATATTCGACAGCCAGCAGGTGAACGCCCGGATTGTGCGCCACCACCAGCAGGCAACCGGCCTCGTCCTCGACCGCCTCGATATGACGGCGCAGCGTATCGGCCGAGCCGTTGTAGAGCGGTTCGTCGTCGCGCACCTCGACATCGCCCATGGCGTCGTGGACCAGGGCCCAGGTCTGACGGGTGCGGGAGGCGGGGGAGACCAGCGCCAGATCCGGGCGCACGCCCCTGGCCGCCAGGGCGCGGCCCATCAGGGCGGCGTCGCTCCGGCCACGCGCCGACAGGTCGCGGTCGCGATCACGGCCGGAGCCGCTCGCCCGTTCCGCCTCGGCGTGGCGCATCAGGATCAGTCGCTGCATGGGCCGCCTTTACGGGTGTTCGGCCTATTCGGCCAGATCACGCCGGGCGCGCGAGGCCGGTTGCGGCTGCAGTGCGGAGTTCCGCACCGGGACGGTGGCCACCGCCCCGCCGGGACGGGCCCTGGCGTAGGCCTGGCGGGTGGCCTCCAGCAGGATGACGCCGGCGGCTCCGGGCAGCACATGCTTGCCGATCTGTTCCAGCCCGTCGGCCAGCGGCAGCAGCGGACCCCACGGCGGCACATACAGGGTCTGGGACCAGGCCGTCGGCTCCAGCCCGGCCTCGCGCACCAGCCGTTCCAGCTGGCGACGGGTGAAGGGCCGTCCGTGGCCGAAGGGGGTGTTCTCGGACCGCGCCCAGAGGCCGCCGCGCGCCGCCGCCACCAGGATGACCCGGCCCGCCGGCGCCAGCGCCCGCACCGCCTCCAGCATGAGCGCCTGGGCGTCCTCGGCCTCTTCCAGCGCATGGACCATCAGGATGCGGTCGAATGATCCGGCGGCGAAGGGCAGGCGGCGGTCTTCGACCAGCACGGTGCGGTTCTTGCCCGCCTGCGGCCACAGCTCGACGCCCTGACCGCCCGGCATGGCGGCGACCACCCGGCGTGCGCCGATGAAGGCCTCCAGCCACGGTGTCGCATAGCCCAGGCCCAGCACGTCGCAGTTGCTGGCCTCGCCCCACGCGTCCTCGAGCCGGCGGGCCAGCAGTCGGCGGGCCAGCGCGCCCGCGGGCTCGCCGTAGAAAATCCTCAGGTCCTCGATGCTGCGCCGCATGGGGCCAGCATAGACCCGCCGGGGAGCGGCTGCCAGAATGCCGTCATGACCCTCGAAATCCGCCTCTTCCCCTGCCTGAACGACAACTACGGCTTCCTGGTCCGCGACACGGCGACCGGAATCGTCGCGACGGTCGATACGCCCGACGCGGCGGCCATACTGGCGGAGCTGGAGCGGTCGGGTTGGGGGCGGCTGGACCTGATCCTGAACACCCACTGGCACCCCGACCACACCCAGGGCAACGCCGCCCTGCAGGCCGAGACCGGCTGCGAGATCGTCGGCCCGGAGGAGGTGCGCAAGGCCGCGCCGCTGGATCGCGTGGTGCGCGGCGGCGATACGGTGATGCTGGGCGAGACGGTGCTGGAGGTGTCTGACGCGCCGGGGCACACGCTCGGCCACATCGTCTATCGCGCGCCGTCGGACGGTCAGGCCTTCGTCGGCGACGTCCTGTTCACTCTCGGCTGCGGCCGCCTGTTCGAGGGCACGCCGGACCAGATGTGGGACAGCCTGCGGACGCTGGCCGTCTGGCCGGACGAGACGACAGTCTGGTGCGCGCATGAGTACACCGCCGCCAACGCGCGCTTCGCCCTCAGCCTCGACGACCGGCCCGAGATGCGGGCGCGCGCCGCCGAGATCATGGCGATGCGCGAACGGGGCCAGCCCACCGTGCCCACGACCATCGGTTCGGAGAAGGCCTTCAATCCGTTCCTGCGGGCGGCGGACGCCGCGGACTTCGCGGCCCGGCGCGCGGCCAAGGACGGCTTTACCGGTTAGGCGTCGGGTCCTGCGGCAGGAAGGCGCGGATCACCCGCGCGGACGATGGACGCCCCGCGACGCCCTGCGTCGGGGCGACCACGATGCGCAGTTCGCCCCGCACATAGGTGACCGCCGTGCTGCCGCCCTGAACGATGACGATGCGGCGCAACTGGTTCAGCGACGACCGGCCCGTCGGCGAGCGGGCGATGCGCAGCACCGCGTCGGTCGACAGGATCAGGGCTTCGACGGTCAGGCCTTCGGCGTCCGCATCGGTGTCGACATTGATCTCGATCAGCCGACCCATGGTCTGGCTCATCATGGCGCTGCGGCGCGTCATCAGCTGGAACAGCTGCGCCGGCCCCAGCGACGGCTGGGTCAGCGCTTCACCCGGTCCCGTCAGCGAGACGGGCGACCCGCCCGGCGCGCGGCTGGTGAAGACCGTCATGCCGCCGCCGGGCGTCAAGCGCAGGATCTGCTGGCCGGCGTCGTTGCGGTAGATGACGTCCCCGCGCGGCGCGGCGGTGGGGCGCAGCACCCAGGTCTCGTCGCGGCGATCGAAGCGTAGCAGGGGGCGCTGCCCCGACCGGTCCAGGGTGAAGGCCTCGCCCGATTCCGATATGTATCGTCCGACGGGCGGTGGCGCGTGATTGGCGCCACCCCGGCTGCGCAGCGCCTGGCTCTGCTCGGCCTGGGCGTTGCCGCGTTCCTGGGCGAAGACCTGGGGCGCGGTGAATGCAGCGGACAGCAACGCCGCCGCCGCGATGGCAAGCGCCATCACGGTCGGAAGCGGCCCGCGCGCCATTCTGACCCTTGCCGTCAACTCCATGGCTGACTTGGTGCAGTCGTCACGCGGCGGATTTTGGGCAGGGATCGGATCAGCCGACCAGATACTGACCGCCGTTCAGCGACAGGGTGCAGCCTGTGACATATCCGGCACGTTCACCGGCAAGCCAGGACACCATGTCGGCGATTTCCTCGCCTTTTCCGAGCCTTCCGACCGGGATCTGGGCGATGATTCCGGCCAGGACCTTCTCGTCCATCGCGCCCACCATCTCGGTGTCGATGTAGCCTGGGGCGATGCAGTTCACGGTCACGCCCTTGCGCGCGTTCTCCAGCGCCAGCGCCTTGGTGAAGCCGATCATCCCGGCCTTGGCGGCGGAATAGTTGGTCTGGCCGATCTGGCCTTTCTGGCCGTTGATCGAGGAGATGTTGACGATTCGGCCGTGGCCCCGGTCGCGCATGCCGTTGATCACGTGGCGCGTCATGTTGAAGACGCTGTCCATGTTCACGCGGATGACGTCCGACCACTGGTCGGCGCTCATCTTGTGGAAGAAGCCGTCGCGGGTGATGCCGGCGTTGTTGATCAGCACGTCGACGGGCCCCAGCTCGGCCTCGACCTCGGCGACGGCGCGGGCGCAGTCGTCATAGGAGCCGACATTGCCTTTCACCACCATCACGCCCAGCTCGCGGGCCGTGGCCTCGGCGGCTTCGGTATTGCCCGAATAGCCGGCGGCGACGGCCATGCCGTCCTCCTTCAGCCGCTGCACGATGGCTTTGCCGATACCGCGGGTTCCGCCCGTGACCAGTGCGACGCGTGCCATATGCGCTTCCTTTTCCCTTGAGCGGCGGTCTCTGACGCGGACCGCCTGCCGCATGGATACGCTTTAGCCCGCGCGCCGTTGCGCGGAAAGACGCCGTTACGCAGCTTTATCGTCGGCGCGTCACCCGAGCTTGGCGATCAGGGCCTGCGCCGCCGCCGGATTGCGCACTTTCGCCCCGGCGATGAAGTAGGCGAACACGTCGCCGCGCTTGGCCCAGTCCTTCGCCCGGGCCGCGATCCCGTCCAGTTCGGCCGAGGTCATGCCGGTCGGCTCGTCCTGCCTGCTCGACATCAGGCGCGCATAGGTGAAGTCGGCGGTCGGCAGGTCGATCCTGGGCCATTCCGGCGCTTCGTCGTCCTCGGCGTAGACGATGGCCGCGCCGTATTTGGCCGCTAGATCGTAGAACTGCTGGGTGTCGAAGGTCGGGCTGCGGACTTCCAGCGCGTGACGCAGCCGGATGCCGTCCTTCTCCTTGGGCAGCAGCTTCAGGAAGCCCTCGAAGTCGACCGGGTCGAACTTCTTGGTGGCCATGAACTGCCAGTTGATCGGCCCCAGCTTGTCGCCCAGCGCGGTCAGACCCTGGTCCAGGAACCGCTCGAAGCTCTCATTGCCTTCCGACAGCACCTTGCGATTGGTGCAGAACCGGCTGGCCTTCACCGCGAAGACGAAGTCGTCCGGCGTCTCGTCGCGCCATTTCATCCAGGTCTCGGGCTTGAAGCCGGAGTAGTAGGTGCCGTTGATCTCGATCGAGCTCAGCTTGCTGGAGGCGTACTCCAGCTCCTTCTTCTGGCTGAGTTTGTCGGGATAGAAGACGCCGCGCCACGGCTCGAAGGTCCAGCCGCCGATGCCGACCCGAATGGTGCCTGTCATGGTGTCCTCTCCCTGTCGTCCAAGGACCTAGGATCAGACCGCCGATCCCACAAGCGCCCGATAGGCCGCCGTCGCCTGCGCGCGGGCCGTATCGTCGTCCAGCAGGCGGCGCGAATGCCCGTAGGCCAGCACGATGCCCTTGAACTGGAACACCAGGATCTCGAGCGCGACGCTGTCGGCGTCGGGCTTCAAGGTCCGGAACTCGCGCTTCAGCGTCTTCGCCCACAGGATCTGGCTGTCCTTCAGGGTGTCGCGCAGCGGGCCGGGCTGATCGTCCAGTTCGATGGCCGCCGCCTTCAGCGGGCAGCCGCCCGGCCGGTCCTCGCCGTCAATCCAGTCCAGTTCGCCCTGGAAGATGCGGTCCAGCCGTTCGCGGCCCTGCGCCAGCGGCTCGGCCGGGGCCCAGACGGCGGCGGTGAAGCGGGCGATCATGGCGTCGACCACCTCGGCCTGCAGCGCCTCCTTGGACTGGAAATGCTTGAGCACGGCGCTCTTGGACACCCCCGCCGCGCCGGCGACGTCGGCCAGGCTGACCGCCGCCAGCCCACGCACGGTGACCTGGGCCATCGCCTCGTCGATCAGCCGGGCATGGGTGGACTCGCCCTTGGGCGGCATCAGCGGAAATCCTGTTGACTCAAAGTGACCGATCGGTCACTTATGGGTGTACGACCGGTCACTTTTATCCGATCCCGGTCGTTCTGACCACCCCCTCCGAGGAGGAAGCGCCATGCTTCTCATGTCCCTGATGACGGCGGCCCTTCTGGCCGTTCAACCTGCGCCGGCTCCCACCGGCGCTTCGGCCACCCTGGTCCAGCCGCGCGAGATCCGGCTGAACCTCGACGGCCGCAACTGGGCCTGCGGTCCGAACGGCGCCTGCGTCGGCCGGGGCGGCGGCGCGGCCCAGCCGCTGATGCGCGAGTGCCGCCGGTTCGTGGCCCGCACCGGTGCCGTCTCCGGCTTCAGCCGCGGCGGCCTGGCCCTGACCCAGGCCGAGATCGCCCAGTGCAACACGGCCGTGGCCGCTTAAGAAAGCCGCCGGTCGTCAATCGATCACCGCCTCGATCCCGGCCAGCAGGCTGGCGGCGGTGATCGGCTTGGCGACATGGCTGTCGGCGCCGGCGGCCATCGCGTCCTGGCGGTGTTCGATCATGGCGTTGGCGCTCAGCATCACGATCGGGGTGCGCCCCCGGCCGGGTGAGGCCGCCTCCAGCGCGCGGATGGCGCGGGTCGCCGTCAGTCCGTCCATCACCGGCATCTGCATGTCCATCAGGACCACGTCGAAGTCGTCGTCCTCGAACGCCGCGACGGCCTGGGCGCCGTCCCCGGCGATGACCACCTCGGCCCCGTGGCTGGCCAGGATCAGCTGGACAACGCGCTGGTTCGTCGGGTGGTCTTCCGCCAGCAGGACCCGCAGCGCGCGCTCGGTCAGCGGATGGGCGCCCCCTCCGCCGCGGACGTCGCGCGCGTCATAGTCGTCGAGGCTCTGCTCCCGCTCCAGCGGCAGGGCGAAGCGGAAGCGGCTGCCCTCGCCGGGCGCGGACTGGGCCTCGATCTCGCCGTCCATCATCTCGACCAGCGAGCGGCAGATGGACAGGCCCAGGCCGGTTCCGCCGAAGCGGCGCGTGATGGTGCTGTCGGCCTGGTTGAAGCGCTCGAACAGGTGCGAGGCGTGGTGAGCGTCGAAGCCGACGCCGGTGTCCTCCACCGAGATCGCCAGCCGGCCCTCCGCCATCTGGACGCGCACGGTGATCGCGCCCTCGGCGGTGAACTTGACCGCGTTGGACAGCAGGTTGCCGAGGATCTGGCGGATGCGGGTGCTGTCGCCGCGGAACATCCCGCGCGCCTCGGGATCGCGTTCGATGTGGAAGGCCAGGCCCTTGTCCTCGGCCCGGGTCTGCATGACCGCGATGGGCTCCAGGGCCTCGTCCAGATCGAAGGGCCGCGACTCCAGGTCCAACTGGCCCGCCTCGATCTTGGAGACGTCGAGGATGTCGGACACCAGCCGCTCCAGCGTCACCCCCGAACTGCGGATCAGCTCGACCATCTCGGTCTGGCCGGCGTCCAGCGCGGTGCGCGACAGGGCGTCGACGATGCCGATGACCCCGTTCAGGGGCGTGCGGATCTCATGGCTCATATTGGCCAAGAAGTCGGACTTGGCCCGGTTCGCGGCCTCGGCCGCCGCCTTGGCGTCCAGCAGGGCCTGCTCGGCCGCGACCCGATCCGTGACGTCGCGGGCCACGCCGTAGATGCGGTCGCCGGACCGCTGGGCGCGCCATTCCAGCGTGCGGTAGTGGCCGTCCTTGTGCTGGTAGCGGTTGATGTGACCCACCACGGGGGCGCCGGGACGCCGGTTCTCGACCTCGCGGGCGCTGTCCCGGGTTCCGGGCAGGTCGTCGGGGTGGACCAGGTCCAGCAGATAGGTCCCCTGCAGCTCCGCCGGCGCATAGCCCATGGCCGCCCGCCAGGAGGGGCTGACCCGAACCAGGCGCCCGTCGAGCTCGCGGATGACCAGCAGGTCGAGGGAGACGTCGAAGAAGTTGGCCAGTTCCGCCTGCCCCCCGGCGCCGGGCGCCGTGTCGTCGTTGGAGCTTCTGGCGGGGGCAGGGCAGGTCATCGTCGAGGGACGTCCGCAGGGGTAACCGGAACATCAAGCTTAACGCCGTGATGTTAAGGTCGGATTGCATTGGTCCGCGTCAAATCGCCATGCGCGGGCCGCCGGGCGGGGGCGTCAGCCGCGCAGTTCCAGGTCGTTGCCGTCGGGGTCGCTGATGTAGATCGATACCGCCTCGCCGGTGGAGCCGTACCGCGGGCCTTCGTCGCCCAGCTTGACGCCATGCGACTTCAGATGGGCCCGTACGGCCTTGATCTGGAAGTCGGCGATGCGCAGGCACAGGTGATCCATGTTGCGGCCTTCCGGACCCGGCGCCGCCCCGCCCTTGGCGCCCAGCACGCCGGCGACCGGGACCAGATCGATGAGGGCGTCGCCGGCCCGCAGCTGGATCAGGCCGATGTCGTCGCGGCGGCGTTCGACGGTGCAGCCGATCACCTCGCAATAGAAGGCGACCATCGCCTCCAGGTCGCGGGTGCGGATCACCACGTGATCAATGCCGAGGGGGCGCATCAGTAGGCGAAGTCGCGGTACAGGCGGGTCAGGTCGCCCTGCCATTCGCCGTTGTACAGCTCCAGCAGCCGTTCGGCGGGGGTCACGCCGCTGGCGGCGATGTCTTCCAGTTCGGACAGGTAGCCGCGCTCATCGACCATGCCGCCCGAGAAGCGGGCCCGGTTCTTCAGGCCCTGACGGGCGATCTCGACCATGTCCCTGGCGACGGCCTGCACGGTGCGGCCGCCGACCTCGGCCTTGAGGCCCAGCCGGGTCACGTCGCGGCGCAGGCGTTCGTGGTCGGCGATGTCCCAGTCCTTGACCAGGTCCCAGGCGGCGGCCAGCGACGGGGCGTCGTACAGCACGCCGGCCCACAGGGCCTGCAGGGCGCAGATGCGGCTCCACGGCCCGCCGTCGGCGCCGCGCATTTCGAGATAGGCCTTCAGCCGCACCTCGGGGAAGAGCGTCGTCAGGTGGTCGTTCCAGTCCTTGAGCGTGGCCAGCTCGCCCGGCAGGTCGTCCAGCCGGCCATCCATGAATTTGCGGAACGAGCGGCCCGACAGGTCGATGTACTGGCCGTTGCGCTTGGCGAAATACATCGGCACGTCCAGCGCATAGTCGGCGTAGCGCTCGAAGCCGAAGCCGTCCTGGAAGACGAAGTCGAGCATGCCGGTGCGGTCCGGATCGGTGTCGGTCCAGACGTTGGCGCGGGCGGTCAGGAAGCCGTTGGGCTTGCCTTCCGTGAACGGAGAGTTGGCGAACAGGGCGGTCGCGATCGGCTGCAGCGCCAGGGCGGTGCGGAATTTGGCGACCATGTCGGCTTCGCTCTCGAAGTCGAGGTTCGACTGGATGGTGCAGGTCCGCAGCATCATGTCGAGACCGAGGTTCCCCTTCTTGGGCATGTAGGCGCGCATGATGCCGTAGCGGCCCTTGGGCATGATCGGCACGTCCGCGCGCGTCCACATCGGGTCGAAGCCGGTCCCGAGGAAGCCGAGGTTCAGCTGGTCGGCGACCTGCTTGACCTCCATCAGGTGCTGGCCGGTCTCGTTGCAGATGTCGTGCACGTCCTTCAGGGGCGCGCCCGAGAGTTCGAACTGGCCGCCGGGCTCCAGGCTGATGGAGGCGGTCATGCCCTCGCTGTTCTTGCGCTCCAGGGCGATGACGTTCTCGCCTTCATAGACCTTGTCCCAGCCGAAGCGGGTCAGGCCGTCCAGCATCGCCTTGATGCCGTTCGGGCCTTCATAGGTCGGGCGGCGCAGGGTCGAACGGTCGAAGCCGAACTTCTCGTGCTCGGCGCCGATGCGCCACTGGTCGCGAGGCTTGGCGCCCTTCGACATGGCCCCGATCAGGTCTTCGCGGGAAAGCGGCGCGGTGTCGGCCATGGATGTCTCAAGCCCCTCGTGTCGCGGCTAGATGGGCGGGAAGCGGCGCTTGCTCAAGGGGCAGGCGGAATTGGAACGGTCCCGACAGCGGTTTCGTCGGACTCGTGGCGGAAAAAAACGGGTGCGAAGAGTGCGAACAGTGCAATTCCATCGTGCCGTATTCTGCCTCGCCGATACGTCAATTCCGGTCGGATCAGCGGTCCCAGTCGCCGAGGGCCGCCTGCCACAGGGTCAGGGCGGTGGTCGCGGCGGTGTCGGCCCGCAGCACGCGCGGTCCCAGCGAGACGGCGGTGGTGAAGGGCAGGGCCCGCAGCCGGTCGCGTTCCTCAGGCGTGAAGCCGCCCTCCGGCCCGATCAGCACGGCCCAGGACGATCCGCCCGCGGCCTGCAGGGCCTTCATCGCCGGCTCCCCGCCGGTCTCGTCGCAGAACATCAGCCGGCGGGAGACGTCCCAGCCGTCCAGGATCGCATCCAGTTTCGACGGCTCGTCCACCAGCGGCACGTCCAGCCGTCCGGTCTGTTCGGCGCTCTCCTCGGCGATGGCGTCCAGCCGGTCGAGGCGCAGGTGCTGGGGCTGGGTCCGGGCGGTGGTCACCAGCCGGATCCGCGCGGCGCCCAGCTCGGTCGCCTTCTCCACCGCGAACTCCAGCGCCGCCTTCTTCACCGTGGCGATCAGCAGGTGGATGTCGGGCGGATTGATCTGGTCGCGCACCTGTTCCTCGGCGCGCAGCACGGCGCCCTTCTTCAACACCTCGGCGATGGTGCAGCGCCACTCGCCGTCCAGGCCGTTGAAGACCCGCAGCTCATCCCCGGCCTTCAGCCGCATCACCTGGGTCAGGTAGCGCGACTGGTCGAGCGTCGGCGCGAGCGCGGCCCCGGGGGACAGCGGCTGGGGGATGTGGAGGCGGGTCATGGCGCCTTGATACCCGACACCAGGCTCACCGCGGAATGATCTCGCAGGTGAAGGCGTCGGTCTTCTGAAAATGACGGAAGGGCCGCCCATCGCGCGAGATGTGGGTGTCGGCCCGGGTGTCGTACTTCAGGACCAGTCCCGTCTCCGCGTCATGCAGAATGACAGCCTCGGTCCCATGGTCGACCGCGATGGCGGCGCCTGACACCTCGCCGGACCCGCTCGCCGTGATGCGGCCTGCGAACCGCCAGGCGCGTCGGCCCTCGAATTCGACCTGGCCCTCGTACCGCATGTCGACCGATCCGTTCACGGCGAAGGGCAGGCCCATGCCCGCGCCGGCCCGGGTGAGAAGATTCCGCCGCAGGTCCTCCGGATAGTAGCTGTCGCCGACCGCGAAAGACCGACCGAGGAGCAGCCGCTCGGGAACGTCCTCGGCCGTGGCGGTCGCGAGGGCGTACATCTGGTTTCTCGGCAGGGCGTCCACGGACGGTCCCGACATGTCCGCCGTGGTCACGGCTCCATCGGGCGCCGTTTCGAAGCGCAGCGTCGACTCGTTGGATGGCGTGATCACCGAGTGCTCGAAGGCCCACCCGTCCGGCGCGCGTGACGCCCGGAAGCGACGCGTTTGCCGCTCGATCGTCGGCTGGGCGTCGGCCACGGCCTGGCCTTGGTCCATCAGCACGAGCCGGGTCGCCTCGCCCTGGCAGGTCCGCTGCAGGGTCGTGGACAGCTTCGGCGTGATCCGCGCGTCCTCAGCGACGGCGCCCTGTGACAGCAACAGGCCGACGACGAGAGCCGCGCATGCCGTGTGACGACGTTTCATGGCCCCTCGCAACTCGCCCAGGCCGAATATCCGACGGCCGCCGGGAGAGGGCAAGCAACCGTGGATCAGCAGGTTATTCGCCCAGCTTCCCCCTGAGAAGTTCGATGGCGATCGTGAAGGCCGCGATCCTGCGCGTGAGCAGGGTGTGCTGGGCCGTGCCGGGGGTGAGACGGGCCAACGCCTTTTCGCATTTGGACAGGGTCGACTCGATCGCCCGCAGCGCCTCTCTGAGATCGTGTTCGCTATGGGCGGTCATTGGACCGATGCCATAATCGGAACCTCCGCGCGCGTCGACCAGGCGGCTGAATGGGGATCAATCCCGAACCTGACGTAGCCAGGAAACCTCCAGGAACGCTTCCCGCTCCGCATCTTCGGCGGACGCATAGAGCCCCGAGGTCTGGAGCGGACCTTCGAACTCGTAGTCCCCGAAGATGGGCTCGCTCACCTGTTCGCGGACCGACTCGACGAAATAGAACAGGCCGTCGGAGCGCCGGATGACCTCGACCCAGGCGACGCCATCGGTGCGATCTCTGCGCCAGACGACATCCCACTTCGGATGATCGCCCCCATCGTCACTCGACGAACG
Source organism: Brevundimonas sp. EU05-FHT14B11 (assembly GCF_058790835.1). Lineage (NCBI taxonomy): Bacteria > Pseudomonadati > Pseudomonadota > Alphaproteobacteria > Caulobacterales > Caulobacteraceae > Brevundimonas > Brevundimonas sp. EU05-FHT14B11. The sequence continues at coordinate 514,439 of NZ_JBYTCY010000003.1, read as the reverse complement.
GGGCCCGAAGATCAGGTCCGCCAGAAAGCTCCACATGTGGCGAACGCTATCATGTCGTGAGCTGGGTCGCGCTACAGCGTCCGCGCGATCAGCAGCTTCATGATCTCGTTGGTGCCGCCGTAGATGCGCTGGACGCGGGCGTCCTTGTACAGCTGGGCGATCGGGTACTCGTTCATGTAGCCGTAGCCGCCGTGGAGCTGGAGCATCTCGTCGATGACCTCGCCCTGGATGTCGGTGACCCAGTATTTGGCCATCGAGGCGGTGGCGGCGTCGAGCTTGCCGTCCAGGTGCAGGCCCATGCAGTGGTCGACGAAGACCTTGGCGACGGTCAGCTTGGTCTTGACCTCGGCCAGCTTGAACTGGGTGTTCTGGAAGTCGATGACCCGCTTGCCGAAGGCCTTGCGCTCCTTGACGTAGGCCAGCGTCTCCTTGAGCCCGCGCTCGGCGGCGGCGACGCCCTGGATGGCGATATTCAGCCGTTCCTGCGGCAGCTGCTGCATCAGGTGGATGAAGCCCTGGCCCTCGGTTCCGCCGATGATGTTCTCGGCGGGGACCTTCACGTCGTTGAAGAACAGCTCGGAGGTGTCGTTGGCCTCCATGCCGATCTTGTGCAGGTTCCGGCCGCGCTCGAAGCCTTCCGCGCCGTCGGTCTCGACGACGATCAGGCTGGTGCCCTTGGCGCCCTCGGCCGGGTCGGTCTTGGCGACGACGATGATGAAGTTGGCCAGCTGGCCGTTGGTGATGAAGGTCTTGGAGCCGTTCAGGACATAGTGGTCGCCCGACTTGATGGCCGTGGTCTTCACGCCCTGCAGGTCCGAGCCCGCACCCGGCTCGGTCATGGCGATGGCGCCGACCAGTTCGCCGGTCTGCAGGCGGGGCAGCCAGCGCGCCTTCTGCTCGGCCGTGCCGTAGTGCCAGACGTAGGGCATGACGATCGCATTGTGCAGCGAGATGCCGAAGTGGTCCGCGCCCTTCCAGCCCAGCTGGCGCATCAGCACGACTTCGTGGCGGTAGTCGCCGCCGAAGCCGCCGTCCTCTTCCGGCATCGACAGGCCCAGCAGGCCTGCGTCCCCGGCGTCGTTCCACAGCTGCCGCGGCACCGAGGAGTCGGCGATCCACTGCTGGACCTTCTCCAGCGGCGCATGCTCGTCGATCCATTTGCCGACGGAGTCGGAGAAGAGGGTGATCTCCTCTTCCTGCATGAAGGCGGGGTCGGGGCTGTTGAGGACGTTCATGGGGGCATCACTCACGTTCTCCCTCCCCTCATGGGGAGGGTGGCCGCGCAGCGGCCGGGTGGGGGCGGCTCGGCGAGGTGGGGCGCGGTCGTGCCGAGCCCTCCCCACCCGGTCGTCGCTGGCGCGCCGACCACCCTCCCCATGAAGGGGAGGGAGAGTTGTCAGTCCGTCGCTGCCGCGCTCACGCTACGGCAGTCAAATCCGTGCTCAGAACGAGTCCGCCGGCATGGCCATCAGCACGTCGGCGCCGGTCTTCATCTTGACCAGGTGCCCGGCGGCGTCGGGCAGGATGCGCTCGACGAAGTAGCGGCCGGTCTGAAGCTTGGCGGCGTAGAACGGGTCGGTCGAGCCGGCGTCGATCTGCTTCTGGGCGGCGATGGCCATCTGGGCCCAGACATAGGCCAGGGCGGTGATGCCGAAGATGTTCAGATAGTCGGTCGAGCCGGCGCCGGCGTTGTCCGGGTTGGCCATGCCGTTCTGCATCAGCCACATGGTGCCGTCCTGCAGCTTCTTCTTGGCGTCGGCCAGGCCGTCGATGAAGGGTTTCACCGACTCGTCGCCGTTGTGCTCCGAGACGAAGGCGTCGATGTCGCCGAACCAGCTCATGATGGCGCGACCGCCGGCGGACGGCAGCTTGCGGCCGACCAGGTCCAGCGCCTGGATGCCGTTGGTGCCCTCGTAGATCATGGTGATCCGCGCATCGCGCAGATACTGGGAGGCGGGGAAGTGTTCGGTGTAGCCCGAGCCGCCGTGGACCTGCATGGCCAGCGAGGCGGCGTGGAAGCCCTTGTCGGTCAGATAGGCCTTCAGCACCGGGGTCAGCAGACCCATATAGTCCTTGGCCTTGGTGGCGACGGCCTCGTCTTCCGACTTCTCCAGATCGGACTGCAGCGCGGTCCACAGGATGAAGGCCTGGCCGCCTTCGACGAACGCGCGAGCCTCCAGCAGCATGCGGCGCACGTCGGGGTGGACGATGATCGGGTCGGCCGGGCCGTCCGGGTTCTTCGGTCCGGTCAGCGAACGGCCCTGCAGGCGGTCCTTGGCGAACTCGACGGCGGCCTGGTAGGCGGCCGTACCGATGGCCAGGCCCTGCAGGCCGGTGCCCAGACGGGCCTCATTCATGACCACGAACATGTTGTTCATGCCCCGGCCTTCTTCGCCGATCAGCCAGCCCTTGGCGCCGTCGTACTGCATGACCGCGGTCGCGTTGCCGTGGATGCCCATCTTGTGCTCGAGACCGGCGCATTCCAGCGTGTTGCGCTCACCGATCGAGCCATCCTCGTTGACGAGGAATTTGGGCACCAGGAACAGCGACAGGCCCTTGATGCCCGGAACCGCGCCTTCGACGCGGGCCAGGACGGTGTGGATGATGTTGTCGGCGAAGTCGTGCTCGCCCGCCGAGATCCAGATCTTCTGGCCGGTGATCGAATAGCTGCCGTCGCCGTTCGGCACGGCCTTGGTGCGGACCATGCCCAGGTCGGTGCCGCACTGCGGCTCGGTCAGGTTCATGGTGCCGGTCCATTCGCCGGTGGCCATCTTGGGCAGGTATTTCTGCTTCAGCTCTTCCGAGGCGTTGGCGTGGATGCCCGCCCAGGCGCCGGCCGTCAGGCCGGGGTACATCGAGAAGGCCGCCGAGGCGCCGGCGGTGAACTGGCCGACGGCGGAGCCGATGACCGAGGGCATGCCCTGGCCGCCGTAGGCCGGATCCATCATCAGCGAAGGCCAGCCGGCCTCGACCATCTGGTGATAGGCTTCCTTCCAGCCCTTGGGCGTGGTGACGACGCCGCCTTCGGCCCAGTGACAGCCTTCCTTGTCGCCCGGATTGTTGATCGGGGCGATGACCTCGTCCGAGAAGCGCGCGGCCTCCTCGAGGATCTGCTGCGCCAGCTCGGACGAGACGTCCTGGAAGCCGGGCTGGTTGGTGTAGCGGTCGATCTCCAGCACCTCGTTCAGGATGAACGTCAGGTCACGGACGGGGGCTTTGTAGGCCATGCGTCAGGCTCTCGCTTTGAAGGGCTGGTGGTGGTGGTCGATGTTCAGGCGAGCCTTCATCAGGGTCGCGTATTCCTCGGCGCCGGGCAGGAGGTCGGGGCGGAACTCGCCCAGCTTCTCCTCCATCCACCGGCAGGCCTCTTCGGCCGTCTCGATGGCGCCCTCGATGTCGTCCAGCTGCTGCTTCAGCGCGGCGATCTGGGCGCGGTGCTGGCGCAGGGCCACGGCCATCTGGTGGGCGTTGTGATCCTTGCGGTCGTACAGATCCAGCATCGACTGGATCTCCTGCAGGCTGAAGCCGATGCGGCGGCCGCGCAGGATCAGTTTCAGGCGGGCGCGGTCGCGGGCGTCGTAGACGCGCGTCTGGCCCTTGCGGGCCGGATTGAGCAGGCCCTTGTCCTCGTAGAACCGCAGGGCGCGCGCCGTCGCGCTGAACTCGCGGCACAGCTGGCGGATCGAATAGGTGCGGTGGTCGTCGGCGGTCGCCATATCCGAAGTTCTAGACCGAACTTGACGTGCACGTAAAGGGAAGGTTTGGCCGAGGCGGCAGGCGCCGGATCATGGCCGCCAAAGCGAAGGGCCGCGACGTCTCCGCCGCGGCCCTGCTGCCTATCCGCCTGTCGCCTTGAGAGCCTAGCGAACCTCGCGGGCCCGCATCCACAGCACGGGCGCCGTCATGGCGATCAGGATCAGGTTGCTGACCGCCGGGCCGACGTCCATGCCGGTCGCGTGGAAGACCAGCATGACGGTTTCCAGCAGCAGCAGGCCCGAGGCGGCGACGACCAGCAGCGGGCGGCCGTGCTTCCACGACGCCAGCGGGGCCAGCAGCAGGACAGCCAGCACGATCTCGGCGACGCCGAGGCCGCGTGTGAAGTTCTCCGACACCAGGGCCGGCCACTTCATGAGGTCGGTCAGGTTGGCCAGCGGCTCGCTCAGCTTGGCGTAGCCGGCGGCGATGAAGAACATCGCGACCCAGCCCTGCAAGGTCCACAGGGTCAGGTTGCGGTAGCTCGCGTTCAGCCGCGAGCGGGCGGGATTCAGGGTCTGAGAAGTCATTGTCGATGACGCCCGTCGGGCGCTCTTGTTATTTGCAACAGTCGCGAGATCGGATCGGCGAAGCCATTCCGCAAGGGGGCGAAGCGATAGCGTAACCATCCGTGACCGCCTTCTGCGGAATCCCCGCGGCCAAAGCGTGGCCGTATTTATAAATCGGTGTAATGCGACCGGCCTTTCCGCCCGGTTAAGCCCGTCCCGGGGTGAATCGTACTGACAGGTCATGACGGGGCTCCGGGGCGGACGGGCCGGCGGGGCGCGCCGGCCAGGACATCTCTACCGCCACCCTGCTGCCAGTTGCTGTCAGCAGCCTTACATGAGCGATGTCAGTTCTCCGCCGTGACGGGGGCGGGCGAGGCGTCGACGGCGGCGCTGATCTGCGCGTCGGCGGCGTAGAGGAAGGCCGAGGCGACGACCGTCAGGCACAGGCCGGCGGCGAAATGTTCCAGGCATGAGGCGGCGCGCCCCAGGATGATGCTGGTGACCATGGTCTTGTTCCTTGATGTGAAAGAGGGGGATGGGCTCCGAGGGATCGGGCCCGGGATCAGAGGTGGAAGAGTTCTTCGACCGGCCGGTTCAGCGCTCGCGCCGCCCTGAAGGCCAGGGTGACGGAGGGGTCGTAGAAGCCGTTCTCCATGGCCCGAAGCGTCCGGAGCGAGATGTCCAACCGGTTGGCCAGTTCGGCCTGCGTCAGGTTCTGTTCGAGGCGCAGGGCCTTCAGCGGATGGGGCGCGCTCACTGGGCCTTGTCCCATTGCTCGCGACCGAACCGGCTCAGGGCGAGAAGGATCGCGGTGATCAGCAGGACGGTGCCGACGGACGGCGCCTGTCCCCAGGCGATCGGCCAGAAGGGGACGGGCTCGGGCATGTCCGAAACGATCACGACGATGGCCAGAAGGAAGATCGCGATCTCGCCCCGCGAAGGGCTCCAGGCCGCTTTGGTCGGCGCGGGCGGGTTGGTCATGTCAAGGCTCCCTGTCGTTGTGACAAGGGTGTTTTACATTGCGCCAACATGGAGTCAAGCGTCTTTTACATCATGACAAGCGGGCTTTCCGAATGCCTGCTGGAACGGCCTCAGGCCGCGGCCTCTTCGTCTTCCGTCGGCTGCGGGCCCTCGCTGCGGGCCAGGAGTTCGCCGGGCTGGCAGTCCAGTTCGCGGCACAGGGCGTCCAGGGTGCTGAAGCGGACGGCGCGGGCCTTGCCGGTCTTCAGGATCGACAGGTTGGCCAGGGTGACCCCGACCCGGTCGCTGAGCTCGGTCAGGGACATGCGGCGCTCGAGCAGCAGGCGATCCAGTTGGACATCGATGGACATCTGCGCCTCCCCCTCAGACCGTCATCTGCTGGTCGTCGCGCATGGCGGCGCCCTGGCGGAACACCTCGGCGAGCATGAAGACGATCAGGATGCCCAGCCAGGCGCCGAGATCGAGCTGATAGTCGAGGTCGGCGATAATCCCCTTGGGGACCGTGAAGGCGAGGATGGCGGCGCTGATCTGCACTCCGATCAGGCCGAGGCCGACTCCTTGCAGCCGCCCGACATTGGCGCGTTCGAAGGCGTCGCCGTGGTTCACCGCCAGGAACATCCGGCGCAGGCGGTTCAGGATCCACCAGGTGCTGAGCGTCGCCACGAAGGCGGCGAGGAAGGTGGCGCGCTCGTTGAGAAGGAGCACCCCCATGCCGGGGTCCTCATCCGCCAGGCCGTCGATGAAGCCGGCGGCGAAGTCCGGCATGACGAGCGAGGCCAGCAGCAGCAGGGCCGTGAAGACGACCGCGAAGGTCACGAACACGTTCATGAACCCCAGAACCCAACGCAGGGCGCTGGCGACGGAGCGACGACCGATGAGCTTCATTTGACTACCTCCCCGCCGCGACGGGCGGCCATGTCGATAGTCGATATGACTGTATCGATTATCGATCAAGGAAATTGTCGATAAACGATATGAAACTTTCGTAAGGTTCAGGCGCGGGCGCTCCGCGTCGCCTCGATCCGGATCAGCTTGTCGTGCAGAGGCGACCAGTCGTCGTGGGCGTCGATGGCGGCCCAGATGGCCTCGACCTCGTCGATCAGCATCTCCTCCGGTTCCGCCGCCGCGAAGACGGGATGCTCCAGCCGCTCGGGCCGGTCCGGCTCATGCTCGAACAGGGCGAAGCGGAAGTCGGCGAAGGCCTTGGTCTGGTACAGGGCCGCGCGTGGACCGGCCAGCGCCCGGGCCGAGGAGGCGAAGCCGCCGAACCAGTCGTGGAACAGGGGCTCCCAGCGGATCGCCTCGCCGCCCTCGCGCTGCAGGGCCAGGGTGGAGTCCAGCAGCCGCTGATCCGCCGCCTCGCCGAGGCTCTTCACGCCCAGCCGTTCCAGGAAGGCGGCGCGCAGGTGGCGGATGTAGGCCGGGCCGAACCCGTTCAGGGCCTCGGTCAGGGCTTCGGCGTCGGCCGCCAGCTTGAGCGCCCCGCCCAGCTGGGTCAGGGCCCAGAACACCGCCTCGGGCTGGCGGGCGAAGGCGTAGAGACCGGTCTGGTCGAAATAGGCGGCGGTGAAGCCGGGCTCGTAGAAGGGCAGGAAGCGCCAGGGGCCGTAATCGAAGCTCTCGCCCGTGACGTTCAGATTGTCGGTGTTCAGCACCCCGTGCACGAAGCCGGCGGCGATCCAGCGCGCGGTCAGCCGGGCCGACGCCTCGACCACGGCGGCGAGGAAGCCCGGTACATCGCCTTGCGCGACGTGCGGGTGGTAGAGCGAACGGGCGTGCTCGACGAGGGCCTCGATCATGTCGGGTCGCCCGAAATAGGCCGCGCGCTGGAAGGTGCCGAAACGGATGTGGCTGTGCGACAGCCGCACCAGCACCGCCGAGCGGGTGGGGGAGGGTTCGTCGCCGCGATCCAGATCCTCGCCGGTCTCGATCAGGCTGAAGGCCCGGCTGGTCGGGACGCCCTGGGCTTCCAGCATCTCGGCCGCCAGCACCTCGCGCACGCCGCCCTTCAGCGTCAGCCGGCCGTCCGCCGTCCGCGACCAAGGCGTCGTGCCGGAGCCTTTTGTTCCCAGGTCGAGAAGTCGACCTGGGAGGGCGCTGTCGCTGGCTGCTTGAGCGCGTGAGGTCTCCCTCAACTGCCCCGCCAGGAATCCGCGCCCGTCGCCGAGGTCGGGGTTGTAGGTGCGGAACTGGTGCCCGTGATAGCGCATCGCGATCGGTTGGGGCTGGCCGGGCAGGGGCTCGAACCGGCCGAAGTGGGCGATCCAGTCCGCGTCCGTGAGCGTCTCCAACCCCACGGTCGCCGCCGCCCGGTCGTTGCGGAAGCGCAGCAGGGTCTTTGGAAACTCCGCCGCCCGCACGGCGTCGCCGTATTCGTCTCCCAGATCGAAGAAGCGGGGCTCGGGGCGGTAATCGGGAGAGACGGGCATCCGCGCCAGATGCGGTCTGCGCGCCCGCGAAGCAACCGCCCGGCCGTGCGTCTTCGCCTTGAACCGACGGCCGGTCGCCGTATGGTGGCCGCAGAGATCAGGCCCGCGCCCCCTCCGGGGCGCCGGGTCAGGCCGGCGCGCCTCCTGCGAATCCGGTCCGGCGTCCGTCGATAACCTGGCGCCACTGACCTTGTTCGAACGGAGGCCCCATGGCGCGCAAACTCACCCTCGAATTCCTCAAGACCGAGGCCGGCTCCGGCGCGGTTCTGGGCCTTGCGGCCATCGCCGCCCTGATCGTCGCCAACTCGCCGTGGTCGGCCGACTACTTCAGCTGGCTGAAGAGCGAGCATGTCGTCCAGCTCGGGCCGGTGATGCTGGAGCTGACGATCTCGGAGTGGATCAAGGAAGGCCTGATGGCGGTCTTCTTCCTCGTCGTGGGGCTGGAGATCAAATACGAGATCCTGCGCGGCGAGCTCAGCGATCCCCGCAAGCTGGCGACGCCGGTGCTGGCGGCGGTGGGCGGCATGGTCATCCCCGCCGTGGTCTATCTGGCCTTCTCGACGACGCTGGGCGGGCCGCATGGCGGCTGGCCCATTCCGCTGGCCACCGACATCGCCTTCGCCCTGGCCGTCTTCGCCATGGTGGCGCGCAACCTGCCGTCCTCCCTGCGGGTCTTCCTGCTGACCCTGGCCATCGCCGACGACCTGGGCGCCATCGCCCTGATCGCCATCCTGTTCTCCAAGGGCGTGGCGATCGGCCCCCTGCTGTGGATCGCGGGGCTGCTTCTGGTCGGGGCGGTGGTGGCGCAGTGGAAGAAGATCCCGGCTCCCTTCTGGGTGCTGGGCTTCGGCCTGATCTGGTACCTGACCGTGCAGTCGGGCCTGTCGACCTCCCTGACCGCCGTGGCCTTCGCCGCCATCGTGCCGGTCAAGGATCGCCGCTCTGACGGCCAGAGCCCGCTGCAGGAGGCCATGCACGACCTGCATTTCTATGTGGCCTATCTGATCCTGCCGCTGTTCGCCTTCGCCAAGGCGGGGGTCAGCTTCGCCGGCCTGTCGCTGGAGCAGGCCTTCGCTCCGCTGGTGCTGGGGATCGCCCTGGGGCTGTTCATCGGCAAGCAGGCCGGGGTCTTCGGGGCCGCTGTGCTGGCGTCCGCCGTCGGTATTGGGCGGCGTCCGACCGGCGCGACCTGGCTGGAGCTTTACGGCGTCAGTCTGCTGTGCGGCGTCGGTTTCACCATGAGCCTGTTCATCGGCATCCTGGCCTTCCCCGGCGCGATCGACTCGCCAGAGCAGGTTGAGGTCAAGCTGGGGGTGCTCGGCGGGTCTATATTATCAGCGATCACCGGAGCGGTGGTTCTTGGGATTGCAGCCTCGCGGCGCAAGAAATTGGCCGAAACAGGCGCGGATACTCACAATAGTTGAGCGAATATTGACGTAACGTCATCGCTTTCTGTCGCTTTTGCGTCACAGTTAGCCTTCACGCACTGGCGAAATTCGATCTGGGCGACCAGCGCTCCTTGTCGCTGAGTCCTGCCTGAGTTACCCCGGATACTGGAGTTTCGCGCTCCACGATAAGGGCGCGGACCAAGGGATCAGGAAACGCCACGACCACCGTCACAACACGGGGTCGGGCCTATGTCGGGGAGCCATTGCATGCGCCTTACCAACCTTCTTCGCACCACCGTCTCGGCCGCTGTCGTGGGCGCCTGCGCCTTCGGCATCGCCGGGACCGCGTCGGCCCAGAGCGCGGGCCAGGACGGCCCGACGACCATCGACGACATCATCGTCACCGCCCAGAAGCGTGAGCAGAACCTTCAGGACGTGCCGATCGTGGTCACCAGCCTGCCGGCGGAAACGCTGCAGAACGCCGGCGTCCGCGACATCAAGGACCTGCAGATCCTGACGCCGGGCATGACCGTCACCTCGACGTCGTCGGAAGCCTCGACCACCGCCCGTATCCGCGGCGTCGGCACCGTCGGCGACAACCCCGGCCTGGAAAGCTCGGTCGGCGTCGTCATCGACGGCGTCTATCGCTCGCGCAACTCGGTCGGCTTCGGCGACCTGGGCGAACTGGCCCGCATCGAGGTCCTGAAGGGTCCGCAAGGCACCCTGTTCGGCAAGAACACCTCGGCCGGCGTCATCAACATCATCACCGAAGCCCCGTCCTTCACCCCGGGCTTCAACGCCGAACTGACCGTCGGCAACTACGGCGCGATGGGCGGTTCGGGCTCGGTCACCGGCCCGATCACCGACACCCTGGCCTTCCGCCTGTACGCCGCCCGCCGCGTGCGCGACGGCTTCTATGACGTGGACATCGGCGACGGCCCCCGTCCGGAGACCGACGACCAGAACCAGGACTTCGGCGCCGTCCGCGGCCAGCTGCTGTGGCTGCCGAACGACAACACCTCGTTCCGCCTGATCGCCGACTACACCTCGCGCGACGAATACTGCTGCACCGGCGTGCAGATCCGTTCGGGTCCGACCCAGGCCTTCATCGACCTGCTGTCGAACGGCTCGGGCGCCCGTCCGCCCGCGCCCGGCTTCGCTCCGCTGCCCTTCTCGCGCCTGGCCTACGCCAACCGTTCGAGCGGCCAGGAAATCGAAGACAAGGGCGTCTCGCTCGAAGCCAACTTCGACATGCCGTCGCTGTTCGGCGGCGCGACCCTGACCTCGGTCACCTCGTGGCGTGAATGGGCGACCACCCTGGGCCAGGACATCGATTACACCGGCGCGGACATCGCCTACCGCAACCAGGACGGCGACAACGGCTACAGCGTCAAGAACCTGACGCAGGAGTTCCGCCTGGCCGGCCAGACCGACCGCCTCGACTGGCTGGTCGGCTTCTTCGCCACCAAGGAAGAGATCACCCGCAACGACAGCTGGTACTTCGGCTCCGACTACACGCCGTTCATCTCGTACCTGCTCAGCGCGAACCTGAACGCCGCCACCGCCGGCGCCGTCCCGATCAGCCCCAACATCGTCCCCTGCTTCACCCGTGCCGGTCAGGTCGCCACCAACCCGGCCCCGCCCTTCGGCCTGCGCGAGTGTCTGGGGAGCGGCGGCGCGGTCGGAGGCGGCGGCCCCGGCTTCACCGTCGGCCAGGGCTATCGCGACACCTACGACCAGGAATCGACCTCGTTCGCGCTCTTCACGAACAACACCTGGCACGTCACCGACCAGTTCGATCTGACGCTGGGCCTGCGCTACACGATGGATGACAAGTCCCTCGACGCGCGCCAGCTGAACGTCGGCGGCAATGGCGCCGCCTGTACGGCGGCCCAGCTGAACGCGGCGGCCATCGCCGGCGCGGCCGGTGCGGCCAACGTGGGCGGCATCCTGGGCGCTCTCTGCCTGCCGTTCGCCAATAGCGCGTTCAACAACCGCACGATCGCCGAGGACGCGGACGACAGCGAACTGACCGGCACGATCAAGGCGTCCTACCGCCTGAACGACTCGGTCATGTTCTACGGCTCGTACGCTCGCGGCTATAAGAGCTTCGGCTTCAACCTGGACCGCGTGCACCGCACCGGCACCATCACTCCGGTGTCGACGCTGTACTTCCCGTCCGAGTACGTCGACAGCTACGAAGCCGGCGTGAAGATGACGCTGCTGGACCGCACCCTGCTGCTGAACGTCACCTACTTCGACCAGAAGTTCGAGAACTTCCAGCTGAACACCTTCAACGGCGTGGGCTTCACGGTCGAGCCGATCCCGGAGCTGACCTCGCGCGGCATCGACGCCGACATGGTCTGGTTCTCGCCCATCGAGGGCCTGAGCTTCCAGGGCGGCGTGACCTACACCGACGCGGAGTACGGCGTGTTCACCGCCGCCGACCTGGTGGATCCGAACAACTTCCCGGCCGCCTCGCTGCTGCCGGGCTCGCGTCCCTCGTTCGCCCCGGAGTACTCGGCCTCGCTGTCGATCAACTTCGAGCGCAACCTGGGCAGCGGCCTGCGCGGCGGCTTCAGCCTCGCCGGCAAGTACATGTCGGAATACAACACCGGTTCGGACCTCTCGCCCTTCAAGATGCAGGACGCCTTCACCACGGTGAACGGCCGCATCTCGATCGGTTCCGAGGACGAGCGCTGGACGATGGAGCTCTGGGGCCAGAACATCACCGACGAAGAGTACCTGCAGGTCGGCTACAACGGTCCGCTGCAAGGCACCGCCTTCCAGTCGACGGTCCAGGCCGCCGGCAGCCACCCGGGCACCTACTACAACCAGGCTCTGGACACCCAGACCTACAACGCCTTCCTGGGCCAGCCGCGCACCTACGGCATGACCCTGCGCTTCAAGTACTGATCGCTTCGCCAAAAGGCGGATCGTGGAACCGGCCGGGGGCGACCCCGGCCGGTTTTGTTTTGGGTGAAGGAGATCGCCATGGTCCGCCGTCCGCTGTTCGCCGCCGCCGCCCTGGCGCTGCTCGCCGCCCATCCGGCCGCCGCCCAGGATCAGTCCGGCCCTTGGACGCCGCTGATGACCTTCGGGCCGGGGGTGGTGGGACGGGAGGCGCGGCCGGCGGTCTCCGGCCCCGACGGTCTCGAGGTCCGGATCATCATCGCCTGGCGGGACCCGGGTGACGCCGCCATCGGCGACTACATGCTGGGGCGTTTCCTGGTGAACTGCGACGCGCGGCAGGCCTCGGCCATGGAAGCCGTGACGATGTCGCTGACCGAGGGCGAGCTGAGCCGGGAATCCCGCGAGCGCCCGAACTGGGGCGATGCGGCCCCGGGGTCACCCTCGGCGGCGCTGATCGGGGTATTGTGCGACGGGAGGATGGTTCAGGACGGCCCGCTTCATGCGGACGCCGCGGCCTTCGTCGCCGCCGCCCGCCGGACGCCGCCCGCACCCTGATCGGGGCGGGCGGCTCCAGGCCTCAGTCCGTGGTCCAGGACGCGGGCTCTTCGCGCACCGGAGCCGGCGCGTGGCCTTCGTTGCGGCGCGCGGCGAACCCGCCGCCGAGGTGGCGCGAGATCCATTTGGCGATGTCGTCGATGATCGTGAAGATCGGCGGGATGAACAGCAGCGACAGGAAGGTGGACGAGATCAGTCCCCCGACCACGGCGATGGCCATGGGCTGGCGGAACTCGACGTCCGCGCCCCAGCCGATGGCTACCGGCAGCATGCCGGCGCCCATGGCGAAGGTGGTCATCAGGATGGGCCGCGCCCGCTTGTGGGCGGCGTCCATGATGGCCTCGAAGCGGGTCATCCCGGCCTTCTCGGACATGACGATGTAGTCGACCAGCAGGATCGAGTTCTTCGCCGCGATCCCCATCAGCATCAGCACGCCGATGAGGGACGAGATCGAGAAGCTGGACTGTCCGATCATCAGCGCCGCCAGCGCCCCGCCCACCGCCAGCGGCAGGGAGGCCATGATGGTGATCGGGAAGGCGAAGCTGCGGAACAGCAGCACCAGCACGGCGTACATCAGGAACAGGCCGGTGGCGAAGGCGATGGCGAAACCGGTGACCATCTCCTGGATGAATTCGGCGTCGCCGGCCGGAACCTCGCGGACGCCTTCCGGCAGGGTCTTCACCGAAGGCAGCTCAGCGACACGCTTGGCGGCGTCGCCCGACCGGATGCCGTCCAGTTCGGCGGTGATCGAGGCGATCCGCGCCCGGTCCTGCCGGCGGATTTCCGACGGGCCGGCGCCGAAGGCGATATCGGCCACCGAACTCAGCGGGACCGCCCCTCCGTTGCTGGTCGGCACGCGCAGGGTCTCCAGCACCGCGAGGTCCTCACGCGCGCCTTCGGTCAGTTGCAGCCGGATCGGCACCTGCCGGTCGCCCAGATTGTATTTGGGCAGGTTCTGCTCGACGTCGCCGATCGTGGCGACGCGAATGGTCTGCGAGATGTCGCCGGTCGACACCCCCATCAGGGCCGCCTCGTCGGCGCGGGGCGTCACCAGGATTTCGGGGCGGGCGATCGACGCCGTGTTCACGACGTTGGCCAGGCCGTCGACGGAGCGCATCTCGGCTTCGATCTTGCGCGCCGCGGCTTCCAGCTTGTCGCCGTCGTTGCTCAGGATGGCGAAGGTATAGCTGGTCCCGTCGCTGGGCCCGCCGCCTTCCTGGGCCGCGCCGGCGCCGATGCGGACCCCCGGCACGTCGTTCCAGCCGTCGACCATCACCCGCTGGAATTCCTGCTGGGTGATCTTGCGATCGCCCTTGGGGACCATGTCCGCATAGATGTTGGCCTGGACGACGCTCTGACCGCCGACCTGGGCGTAGACGGAGGTCACCTCCGGCCGGGCTTCCAGATCACGCGTCAGGCGTTGAACCACGTCATCCGTCTGGCGCAGGGTCGCGCCCGGCGGCAGTTCGACCGAGAAGGCCGCGCGGGACTGATCGCCCGCCGACATGAACTCGAACGGGACGGCGCCGCTGGCGATGATGCCCACCGAGGCCAGCAGGAAGCCGGTGCCGAGGCCGAAGACCTTCCAGCGGTTGGTCACGCTCCACTTCAGCGCCTTCAGATAGCCGCCCATCCATGGCGGATCCCTGTCCTCGTGCTTGTGGTGCTTCAGCAGATAGGCCGCCATCAGAGGCGTCAGCGTCCGGGCGACCACCAGCGAGAAGGCCACGGAGACGCAGGCCGCCAGGGCGAAGGCCTTGAAGAACTGGCCCACGATGCCGGGCATGAAGCCCACGGGCGCGAACACGGCGATGATGGTGGCCGTGGTCGCCACGACGGCCAGGCCGATCTCGTCCGCCGCCTCCATTGAGGCGTGATAGGGCGTCTTCCCGTCCCGCATGTGCCGGACGATGTTCTCGATCTCCACGATCGCGTCATCGACCAGGATGCCGACCGTCAGCGACAGGGCCAGCAGGGTTACCCCGTTCAGCGACTGGTCCAGCGGCCCGATCACCGCGAACGTCGGGATCAGCGACAGGGGCATGGCCACCGCCGTGATGATCGTCGCCCGCCAGTCGCGCAGGAAGATGAACACCACCACGACCGCCAGCACGGCGCCCAGGATCAGGGCTTCGACCGAGGCCAGATAGCTCTCCTCGGTGAACTCGACGTTGGCGTTGACCTGTTCGATGCTCAGTTCGGGGTGAGCCGCGTCGATCTCCGCGACGACCTCGCGCGCCTTTTCGGCGACCGCGACCTCGCTGGCCGTGCGCGAGCGCAGGAAGTTGAAGGTCACCGCCTCCTGGCCGTTGTAGCGGGCCAGGGTCCGGGGCTCGTTCCAGTGGTCCTCGACCGTGCCCAGGTCGCCCAGCCGGACCGTGCGGCCGCCGCCGATCGGGATCAGGGTCTCGCGCAGCTGTTCGACCGATCCGGCCGAGCCCAGGGTGCGGATCGACCGCTCCGAACCGGCGATGGTCACACGCCCGCCGGGCAGGTCGCTGTTCACCGAGGTCAGCGCCTGGCTGACCGTCGCCGCGGTCACGCCGAAGGAGGCGAGGCGGTCGGGGTCCAGGGCGACCCGGATTTCCCGGTCCACGCCGCCCGAGCGATTGACCTGGCCCACGCCGCGCACGGCCAGCAGGTCCCGGCTGATGTCGTTGTCGACGAACCAGCTCAGTTGTTCCGGCGTCATGGTCGGCGACCGGACCACCCAGGTGATCAGGCTGTCGCCGGTGATGTCGATGCGCTGGACGCTGGGTTCCTGCATGTCCTGCGGCAGGTCGGCGCGCAGGCCGCTCATGGCGTTGCGGACGTCGTTGGTCGCGCGCTCGGTGTCCGTGCCCAGTTCGAACTCGATCTGGGTGTTGGAGACCCCGTCGGTGATCTGGGAGGTGATGTGCCGCACGCCGGACAGGCCGGACAGGGAGTCCTCGACCAGGCGCGTCACCTGGACTTCCATTTCGCTGGGCGCGGCGCCCGGGCGGACGGCCGTGACGTTGACCAGCGGGAAGTCGATGTCCGGATTGTTGTTAATCCGCATGCCCATGAAGCTGATGATCCCGGCCAGGGTCAGCAGCGTGAACATCAGGATGATCGGAATGGGGTTCCGGATCGACCAGGAGGAAATCTGGTTCATCTGGGGGCCCTACTGCCGGGCCGCGGGAGCGCGGGGCGCCGCCGCCGGCGTCGGGGCGGAAACCGTCACGCGGTCGCCTTCGGCCAGGAAGCCGGCGCCGTCGACCACCACCTGGGCCCCGGCGTTCAGACCCGTCACCGCCGTGCGGTCCCCGTTGCGCGAGACCACCGTCACGACCTGGAAACGGACCGTCCCGTCCGTGCGCAGCACGAAGGCGCCCGGCTTGTTCTGGCGGTACAGCACGGAGGCCGTCGGCACGGTCACGGCGGGCTGGTCGCCCACGTCGATGCGGGCGCGGGCGAACATGCCGGGCCGGAAGCCGCTGCCCGACAGGGCGATGCGGGCTACGCCCAGGCGGGTCTCCGGGTTGACCTCGGGGGTCACGATACGCACGCGGCCCGAAGCGTCGCCCACCTGATCGGACGACACCGTCGCCGTCTGGCCGGCGCGCACCAGCGCCAGGTCGGTCTCGGGCACCTGGGCGTCCAGCTCAAGCCGGCCGTCGCGGACGATGCGGAACAGTTCGGTTCCGGCCGAGATGATCTGGCCGCGCGTGACGCTGCGGCTGATCACCAGGCCCGACACCGGCGCCTTGATCGTGGCCTGCGACAGGCGGGTCTGGGTTTCCGACAGGGCGGCGCGGGCCGAGGCCAGATTGGCCTGCGAGGCGCGCTGATTCGCCAGGGCCGTGTCCAGCCCCGCCTGGCTGAGGAAGCCGCGGGTCTTCAGTTCCTGGGCCCGGCCCAGCGCCGCGTCGTCGCGCGCCGCATTGGCCTCGGCCGTCTGCACTCCCGCCTGCTGCTGGCGCAGCTGGGCGCGCAGCAGGGCGTCGTTCATCTGCACCAGAGGCTGACCCTGCCGGACGTAGGTCCCCTCGTCGACATAGACCGCCGTCGCCGTCAGTCCGCCGGTCTCGGCGCCCACCGGGACCTCTTCCCAGGCGGAGACGGAACCGGAGGCCGTGATCGTGCGCGTCAGGTTCTGCAGCGTCGCGGCCTGCACCGTGACGGCCTGACCGCTGGCGTGACCGGCATCGGCCTTCTTCTCGGCCTCCTTGGCCTTCTCGTCGCCGCCGCCGCAGGCGGCCACGGCCACGCTCACAGCCATCAAGGCGGCAGCAGTGACGGTCCAGGTGTTGCGGAGTCTCATCGGCATCTGATCCCCTGTGGGCCGGCGCGGTGGGGAGCCGCGGGCCCGGACGGAAGGAACGCCCCTGTGGGCGTCCGGTTGTCATCAGTCGTTGAATACAGATTTCGCCGGCATTCGGAAACGACAAAGCGGCGCCTTACGCGGAAGTAATCAGTAACGAAATCAGTGGCGGAGCCGGAGGGATATCCCGTTGCGTTGGCGCTTTCCCGTGCGTCGTGCTAGGCGCGCCGGACCATGACGACCCCTCCCATCGACCGCATCCGCAACTTCTCCGTCGTCGCGCACATCGACCACGGCAAGTCCACGCTCTCCGACCGGCTCATCCAGTTCACGGGCGGCCTGACCGCGCGCGAAATGTCCGCCCAGGTTCTGGACAACATGGACATCGAGAAGGAGCGGGGGATCACCATCAAGGCGCAGACGGTGCGCCTGAATTACAAGGCCAAGGACGGTCTCGAATACGTCCTGAACCTGATGGACACGCCCGGCCACGTCGACTTCGCCTATGAGGTCTCGCGCTCGCTGGCCGCCTGCGAGGGCTCGCTGCTGGTCGTCGACGCCTCGCAGGGGGTCGAGGCCCAGACCCTGGCCAACGTCTATCAGGCGATCGACAACAACCACGAGATCGTGCCGGTCCTGAACAAGGTGGACCTGCCCGCCGCCGAGCCGGAGCGCGTGCGCGCCCAGATCGAGGACGTCATCGGCATCGACGCCTCCGAGGCCGTGTTGGCCAGCGCCAAGTCGGGCCTCGGCATTGAAGACGTCCTCGAGGCCATCGTCACCAAGCTGCCGCCGCCCAAGGGCGATCCGGACGCGCCGCTGAAGGCCATGCTGGTCGACGCCTGGTACGACCCCTACCTGGGCGTCGTGCTGCTGGTCCGCGTCTTCGATGGGGTGCTGAAGACCGGCCAGCGCGTGAAATTCATGCAGAACGGCTCGACCCACCTGGTCGACCGCGTCGGCGTCTTCCTGCCCAAGAACACCCCGGTCGACCAGCTGTCGGCCGGCGAGGTCGGCTTCATCACCGCCCAGATCAAGGAAGTGGCTCACGCCGCCGTCGGCGACACCATCACCGATGAGAAGAAGCCGACCGCCGAACCGCTGAAGGGGTTCAAGGAGGTCCAGTCCGTGGTCTTCTGCGGCCTGTTCCCGGTCGACGCCGCCGATTTCGAGGACCTGCGCGCGGCCATCGCCCGTCTGCGCCTGAACGACGCCAGCTTCACCTATGAGATGGAGAGCTCGGCGGCGCTGGGCTTCGGCTTCCGCTGCGGCTTTCTGGGCCTGCTGCACCTGGAGATCATCCAGGAGCGCTTGAGCCGCGAGTTCAATCTCGACCTGATCGCGACGGCGCCGTCGGTCGTCTACAAGATCGCCCAGCGCGACGGCACCACCATCGACCTGCACAACCCGGCCGACCTGCCGGACGTGATGCAGATCATGGAAATCAGCGAGCCGTGGATCAAGGCGACCATCCTGACCCCGGACGATTACCTGGGCAGCGTGATCAAGCTGTGCCAGGACCGCCGCGGCACCCAGCTGGAGCTGTCCTACGTCGGCTCCCGCGCCCTGGTGGTCTATGAGCTGCCGCTGAACGAGGTGGTGTTCGACTTCTACGACCGGCTGAAGTCGATCTCGAAGGGCTACGCCTCCTTCGACTACGAGATCACCGGCTACAAGACCGGCGATCTGGTCAAGATGAGCATCCTGGTCAACTCGGAGCCGGTCGACGCCCTGTCGATGCTGGTCCACCGCGGCCGCGCCGAGACGCGCGGGCGCGGCATGGTCGAGAAGATGAAGGAGCTGATCCCGCCCCACATGTTCGTCATCCCGATCCAGGCGGCCATCGGCGGCAAGATCATCGCCCGCGAAACCGTCCGCGCCCTGCGCAAGGATGTGACGTCGAAGTGCTACGGCGGCGACGCGACCCGGAAGAAGAAGCTCCTCGAGAAGCAGAAGGCCGGCAAGAAGCGGATGAGGCAGTTCGGGAAGGTGGAGATCCCGCAGGAAGCGTTCATCGCGGCGCTGAAGATGGATGAGGATTGAGGGCTAAGCGGGCGGCCCTGAAAGCCTCAAGGTGACGCAGGACGTACTTTGGATTTGGCCAAAAGTTTCGATCTTTGGGAAGGCGGATACGAGCCATCTGCCTCTCGAAGAGACTCAGCAACTCTGCGGGAATGCGGTCGCGGGCCACTACGAGCCGATAGTCCTCTGTCAGTGAAATGAGGTGCCGATCGAACAGCCAATGGACTGTGCCTGAAAGCGCAATTCCATTCTGCACCACGTCTGGACCGCCTTGCTCGACTGACCAAATGTGAGCGGCTTGCACTTCAGAACGGCCACTTTCGTCAAGAATGCGTAGGCCGGTGACGGCGCAGGTGTGGCCATATGCCTGGCAGACTAGGCGACGAAAGTTCGCATCTCGGATTTTGCGGTTGGTCAGCGAGCGTTCGATACGCCGAACGAAATCCTCTCCGGGCAGTTCTGAGTAGCCAGAGAGCGGGTGGGTCTGATTTTCCGTCACGCCAGGCCCGTATCGAGCGACATTGTCGATAGAAAAAGTCTCTCCGAGTCCTCGCGAGATTATAGCGGCGAAGTCTTCTTCGGAAATGAGACGCATCGACCTGCCTTGCAGGACCTGGCCAACTCGAGCGGGATTTTCCACCGCACGGAGCTGGGTCTCCCAGTAACTCCCATCAGGCCCTCCCGCGAACGGAACTGGCGGGTCGAACGGGAAGTAGTCAGCGGTGTGAGCGTATGCGTGATCCGGCTGCTGGGCATCCGGTTCAACTGATGTCACGCGAGCGGCGCCGATATAGGCGCGCCGCCCTCCATTCCGTTGGGGCTCACGGTAGACAATCCAGTCCCCGACCACGGCGTGCGCGACGTCGAGATAGTTTCGTCGCGCCGGAAAATGATACCGATCAGCGCTATCATCATAGCCGGAGCCCGGCTTCGTATCAAAAACGCCCTTCACGACTTGGTACGCTCCGCCCCGATCTACAGCGCCGTGGATTTGCCTATCCACGGTAGGTGTAGCTCGGTTCGTACCAACTTCCACTAGTGTTGAGCGTCGATGGTGCGATCCATTCTTGCGGTGGGCGCGGGAGGTGCGGGCGACCTTAGAACCCGAACGTCACCGCCGCCACCACCCCCGCATCCCGCGGCCCGTCGCCGATCGGCGCATAGTACCCCAGCGACACATCCAGATACCGCCCCGGCGCGCGCACGTCGTCGCCGCCCATCCAGTTGCGCCACGCGACGCGCGGGCCGGCTGAGACCGCCCACTCTTCCGCGCGCAGGCTGTCGTAGTCGGCCCGCACGCCGACGCCGGCGGTGAGGGTGTCGCGGCGGCTTTCGGAGGCGACCCAGGTCCAGCCGATGTTGGCGTCGGCGACGGCGTAGGTCTGCTCGTCCTCCAGCAGGCGCGCGGCGTCCACATAGACGTGGGCCGAGGGCCAGGCGTCGCGGTCGTAGCGCAGGTCGCCGCCCACGTCCGCCGACCAGGCGGCGCGCAGCATGGTGTCGTCGCGCGCCGCGTCGCCGATGGCGATCAGGCGGCTGGCTTCCAGCGAGAGATTGGTCTCAGTGAAGGGCTTCCAGCGCACGCCGACCCAGCCCTGGGTGCTGTCGCCGCCGGTCGGGCCGGTGTCGGCGTCCACGGTCTGGTAGGCGCGGGCGAAGACCTGCACCGGGCGGCCGTTGTTGTCGCCGCCGACCCGGGCCCAGACCTCGCCGCCGACCTGGGTGACCTGGTCGCCGCCGGCGTTGACCAGCGTCGTCGCACTGGCCGCGGGGCCGGTCGCAACCGTCACCGTCCCGCCGACGCGATGTTCCAGCGTCTGCAGTTCGCGACCGATTTCATGCCGGCGCTGCGGCGTCAGCTCTGCGGCGGGCAGGGTGCGCGCGCCCTGCTCCAGCCACGTGATCGCTTCGGCGTCCTGGCCGGCGCGGCGGGCCGCATAGGCGGCGTCCAGCGCCTGGGCGCCCTTCAGCGGTTCGGCGCGGTCGGCGGCGGCGAAGCCCTGAACGGCCAGCCGGTCGTCGCGCGCGCCGACGGCGGCGTAGGCGAAGTCCAGCGGTGCGTCGCCCGGCAGCGTGCCGCCGGCGGCGGCTTCGCGCAGGACCGTGCGAGCCTCGCCGGTGCGGCCGAGCTGGACCAGGGCCTGCGCCCGCACGCGGGTCAGATAGGCGCGGCTCTCCGCCGTCGGGGCCAGCGGCGCGGCGAGGGCGTAGGCCTCCACCGCCTGTTCCAGATCGCCGGTCTGGCGCGCGGCCTCGGCGCGGCGAGTCTGGACCCGGTGATCCCAGCTTCCGGCCACGGGCTGCAGGGCGGCGAGCGCGCCCGCATGGTCTCCCGATCCGGTCAGGGCGTCGGCCAGCAGCAGCCGCCAATCCAGATTGTCCGGCGCGGCGGCGACGGCGCGGGCCGCGGGGGCCACGGCGTCGGCGGGGCGTCCGGCGCCCATGGCCTGGTAGGCGGCGGTCGCGTCGGCGTAGCCGTCCGCCTGGGCGGCCACGGTCTGGGCGCGGGCGTCGGCCGGCGTCAGGACCACGGCGCCGGTGGCGGCGAGGGCGACGGAGGCGAGGAGCAGGGAGCGGTTCACGGCGGGGCCTCGGGGGGTCAGACGGGTTCGTGACGGGGGTCGGGCAGGGATTCGGGCGGCGCGCTTCTCAGCGCCTCAGCCAGATGTTCGTTCAGCCAGCGCGCGCTGCGCTGGTCCTTCAGGGCGGTTTCGATATCGGCGGCCGAGACCATGTTCAGCCGGGTCAGGGTCTCGCCCAGCGAGCGGCCGTCGGCGCGCGACGCCGCCAGCGCGGTCTGCAGGTCGGCGTGGGTGATGCGGCCCTGACGGATCAGGATGTCGCCCAGCCGCGCATAGCCGGCCCGCACCGAACGCCACAGCATGGCCTCACGCGAGGCGTCTAGGCGGCCGGCCGCCCGCATCCGCGTCAGCTGCTCGCGCACGCCGGGAAAGGGATCCTCGCCCCAGGCGAAGCGGATCGCGAAGGCGATGTCGCTGAGCGGCGCGAACAGGAAGCGTACGCCGCGCACGCCCTGCTGGCCGAAACGCTTTTCCAGCGCCGTGCGCTGGTCGGAGGGCAGGGGCTCGGCCAGGGCCACGTCCAGATTGGTCCCGGTGCGGCGCAGCGGCACGGCGCCGTACCGCGCGGCCTCCTCCGGCGTCAGCAGGTTCAGCACCGCGGGGTCGATCTGGAAGGGATCGAAGATCGAGGCGTAGGTCTCGCCGCGCTCGGCGAAGGCCTCGGCCAGATGGTCGTCCTCGACCGTGCCGAGATCGAGCAGCAGCAGGCCGAGCGGGCGGTAGTCGGCCTTCTGGGCCTCGAGTGCGGCGGTCAGGTCCGCCTCGCTCACGTGGTTCCAGAAGCGCAGGGTGTCGCCCAGCCGACCCGAGCCCTGCTGCAGTTCCGACAGCGACGGATAGGCGTGCTGAGTCTTGTCCCAGGCGATCGGTCGGCCGGTCATCAGATGGCTGATCCACTGGCGCGAGGCCCGCCAGAAGGCGCCGAACGAGATCAGGTTGGAGGTCACGATCCGCACCGGCGTCAGCGGCACATGCTTCAGGCCGTGATTGATCCCGGTGAACCAGGCGCGGTGCAGGATGCGGTTGACCAGGAACAGGAAGTTGATCGTCACGATCACCCAGACCCAGTGCCGGTCGATCACCGGCGGCAGGTTCACGGCCTCCGGCCAGATCATCTCGACCAGCAGCAGGCCAAGGAGCTGCACCACGATCACATAGCCGAACATGCCCACCGGGGCGGTGAACAGGGCCTTGCGGTCGCGGAACAGGTAGTAGCGGTTCACCAGCCCGCCGAACCATCCCAGCTGGGCCCAGCCCATGATGGAGATGCCCAGGGTCCACCGCGCCTTCTGCCGGACGCTGTAGAAGAATTTGTGCGGGAAGAACTCCTTGGTCGACACCAGTTCACGGCGCTGGATGTCCACCATGCCCTTGCGGAACCAGGCCTTCCTCTGACGCGGCACCCGGGCGTGGTAGCGCACGAACATCGACGGATACCCCAGCGCGCTCAGCCGGTGGGCGACGTCGTAGTCCTCGGTCAGGCTGTCGGTGTTGAACGGCTGGCCGTCCTTTTCCTCGACCAGCGCCATCATGGCCAGGCGATGGAAGGCGGTGGCCACGCCCGCCGACGGAGTCATGCGGGCCAGGGCCGAGCGGACGGGCAGGTCCTTCGTGTGGAACTCGGCGAACTCGTCCATGTAGTGGCAGGCGACGAGGTTGGTCCATTTGCGGTCCATGGACAGGACCGGCATCTGGATCATGGCCGCCTCGTCGACGAACCAGTTGACCGTCTTCAGGCCGAACGGGTGCACCACGTCCTCGGCGTCGTGCATCAGGAAGGCGCCGAACTTCTGGCCGCTCTTCTCCTCGTACAGAAGGATGTTCTGCACGATCCAGTTCAGGCAGTCGGCCTTGGACGTCGGGCCGTCGTGCGGCACCTCGGCCCGATGCACGTTGGGAAAGCGCTGACGCACCTTCTCGACCTCGCGCCGGGTCTCCGGGTCGTTGGCGTAGACCCCCACGAAGATGTGGTAGCGGCTGTAGTCGAAGGTGTTGTTGGTGTTGGCCACCATGCTGGCGATGACGTCCGACTCCTGCCAGGCGGGCACCATGATGGCGATCAGCTTCTCGGGCTCGCGTTCCAGTAGGGCTTGCGGCGCCGGCCGCTCCCAGAAGGTGCAGAACCGCACCAGCAGTCCCCACCAGTAGGCGAGATCGATCAGCAGATCGTCCAGCGAGCTGATCAGGATCAGCACCGCCGAGATGATCACCGCCCAGCGCAGCACCTCCCAGTAGCCCAGGACGAAGGCGTACAGGTCCGCGCCCGTCGGCAGGAACGCCGTCAGGAGGTTCAGCCAGTACCCGAGGGTGATGGCCAGGACGGGAGACATGTCAGACCGCCGCCCGGATCTGTTCGCCGCCCGGCGCCTTGGCCGGGCTCCAGCGCGAGACGACGTCGGCGATACGCCCGGCCGCGAAGCCGTCGCCGAACGGGCTGATCGCGCGGACCATCTGCATCCGCTGGGGTTCGTTGGTCAGCAGGGCGGTGGCGGCCTCGACCACGTCGTCCGTCCGCGCGCCGACCAGCTTGGCCACGCCCGCCTCTACGGCCTCGGCCCGTTCGGTGGCGTCGCGCAGCACCAGAACCGGCACGCCAAGAACCGGGCCTTCCTCCTGCACCCCGCCGGAGTCCGAAAGGACCAGGGTGGCGCTCTTCAGGTGCGCGAGGAAGCCGAGGTAGTCCAGCGGCTCGACGATGCGGATGCGGTCCTGGTTCACCAGGGCCGCGTCGACACGACCGCGCAGCGCCGGGTTGGCGTGGGCCGCGAAAACGATCTCGATATCGGACACCTGGTCGCGAATCTGGAGCAGCGCGGCCAGAACCTGTTCCAATTCGGGACCCCAGTTCTCGCGCCGGTGCACGGTGACCAGCACCAGGCGCAGGCCATCGGTCAGCGGGACGGGCGTCACGCGGGCGCCCGACAGCCGAACGGCGTCGATTCCGGTGTTGCCGGTCATGTGGATACGGTGCTGGGACACGCCCCCGCGCAGCAGGTTCCGGACCGCGGCTTCGGTCGGGGCGAAATGCAGGTCGGCCAGCTGACCGACGACGCACCGCCAGCCCTCCTCGGGGAAGGGTTGCTCAAGATCGAAGGTGCGCAGGCCGGCCTCGACGTGGCCGATCGGAATCCGCCGGGCGAAGCCCGCCATGGCCCCGGCCGCCGTGGTTGAGGTGTCGCCCTGCACCAGCACTAGCTGTGGGGCCAGACGGCCCAGAACGTCATCCAGCCGGTCCATGATCTGGGCGAAGCGTCCGCCCAGGGTGCGCTCCGGCGAGGGCGGGTCCAGCCGGATCTCCGGCGTGATTCCGAAAGTCTCCAGCGCCTGCGCGTTCAGGGAGCCCTGCTGCTCGGTGGAGATCCACACGGGCTCCAGCCCGGGCACGGCGCCCAGCGCGGCTCGAACCGGCGCCAATTTGACGACTTCAGGACGAGTGCCTGCAAGTATAGCGATCTTCACAACCGGCCCCACAACCTTATCGAGAGGTCTCGATCGTCGCGGTGTGCAACTCTCGCGCCCAACAGAGGCTGAGGGTCTTGTTGTCCGCCGTTCATCTACACGAACCCCCTCAGGCCCGGACGGGCGTCTAGCCGGGGTAGGCGACCAGACCGCGGCTGCCTCAAGACCGCTTTACGGCAGCTTCACCGTTGCCGCAGCAGATCGTTCCACCGCCAGCTTCCGGTCCCCAGCACCACTCGCGCCGCGCCGGGGGCGTCGCTCATGGTGATCAGGACCAGGCCGCGCATGGTCTCGCGGCGGCAGGCCTGCGGGGCGAAGGCGACCTCCAGGGCGATGGCCTGACGCACGCCCGCCAGTCCCTTGCCCGACTGCCCCGGGGTCTGGCGCCAGTCGCCGTCCCAGACCAGCAGGGCCCGGCCCGGACCGGCGGCGCTATGGGCGCTGGCGATGGCCGCGCGCACATCGGCGTCGCCGCGCAGGGCGTTCTGGAGCTCGCGCACCATGTCGCAGCCGCCGCCGTCCCCGGAACCGCCGCCTCCGCCGCCCGCACCGCCCGCGCCTCCGGCTCCGCCGCCGGATCCCGCGCCGGCCCGCAGCGCTCCAGCCAGCTGGGCCTCGCCCACGGTCGGCATCGGAAGGGCGGGCGGCGCTTCAGGCGCTGCGGCGGGCAGGGGGACGGACTCCATCCGCGGCGTCGGCGGGGCCGGGCGCACGCGCAGGGGCGGGCGCGGCGCCGGCGGCCTGGGCGGGGCGGGCGCGGGATCAGGCGGTCCGGCGGGCGGCGTCGGCGTCTCCGCCTTCGGACCGGGCGGCGGCGGCGCCTCGGTCGGCGCTGGCGGCGGCGGCGGGGGTTTCGGCGGCGGGATCAACTCCACCAGGATCGCCGGCGGCTCGACCGGCGCCGGCAGGGCGCCCGGATCGCCGCTGGCCGCGAACAGAACCGGCAGCAGGGCGGCGTGGGCCAGTACCGCGACCGCC
This sequence comes from Brevundimonas sp. EU05-FHT14B11, assembly GCF_058790835.1. Taxonomy (NCBI): domain Bacteria; kingdom Pseudomonadati; phylum Pseudomonadota; class Alphaproteobacteria; order Caulobacterales; family Caulobacteraceae; genus Brevundimonas; species Brevundimonas sp. EU05-FHT14B11. The sequence goes on along the minus strand of NZ_JBYTCY010000003.1, from coordinate 488,585 downwards.
GTCGCGCCGACCCTTCCGCCGTTTCGCCGTCGTCTCGCTTCGCGCATCCAATCTCCGGAACGATGTTAGATGAAAATCGCTGTCTCGATGATGAGTCGCGCCTCGCGTCAGCATCATGGCGCCGCACTACAAGTTGAAAGCAAGCTTTACCGTAAGAGATGACAGAGTATCTCGATGCAATAAATCGCATAGCTTCCATTCGTCTCATGCAACCTCATTCGCCGTTCGTCGTTGGGCAACCTGTGCTGGGCGGCTCGCGCGACAACCGGACCATGGCGCACCGGACCATTGATGGAGAGACTCTTGATCAGATCGAAACTCAGGATGGCCGCGGCCGCAGGCGTTCTTCTGGCCGTGGGCGTCGCCGCCTCGGGCTGCGCTAGCCACCGCTTCGTGCGCGATCAGACCGCCGTGGTCGATGCGCGCGTGACCACGGTCGAGGGCACCGCCGGCGAAGCGCTCGCCCGCGCCAACTCGGCCCACAAACTGGCCGAGGGCAAATTCCTGTACGAGGTCGTCCTGTCGGATGACTCGGTGAAATTCCCGACCGACATGCACGGTCTCTCGCCCGAGGCGGAACAGCGTCTGTCCGAGTTCGCCCAGCGCCTGACCAGCGAGAACCAGAACGTCTATCTGGAGATCCAGGGCTATACCGACAGCGTCGGCGACGCCGCGCACAACGACCAGCTCGGTGAAGCCCGGGCCGAGGCCGTGCGCCGCTTCCTCAGCCGTCGGGGCGTGGCCCTGAACCGCATGGCGGCCATCTCGTACGGCGAGGAATCGCCGGTGGCCTCTAACGACACCCCCGAGGGCCGCGCCCAGAACCGGCGCGTGACCATCGTCGTCCTGGCGTAAGCCGGACGACGACGGACTTTCCCGGCGGCCGCGCGGTTGACGCCGCGCGGCCGTTCCCGTCTGTGTGTCGGCCCGCCTGTAGCCGAGTCCGACCATGACTGACGCCCTCAACCTCGCCTTCACCGACAGCCCGCTGAACCCGCTCGAGGTCGCCCTGAACGACAGTCTGGCGCCGCCCGCGGACATGGGCCTGTTCGAGGCCCTGCTGCTGGGCGAGGACCTGTTCGCCGTGCCCCAGCCGGACAGCGTCGGCGCCGGTCTTTCCGAGGGCGCCCAGATGATCAGCCCGGGGCAGGAGCTGATCCTGCGCGGCCTGCGCATGAAGGACGGCCGCGACACCGTCGCTCTCTTCACCGATCCCCAACGCGTCGCCCAGGTGTTCGGCGCCGACGCCGCCTTCATCGCCATTCAGGGTCGCCACCTGTTCGAGCTGCTCCAGGACGCGGTGATCCTGATCAACCCGGCCGGCGGTCGCGGCGTGATGATGAACCCCGACCAGATCCGGGCCATTCTGGCTCGGGCTCCGGCGCGGATGGGGTAGGGGCCGCCGGCCGGGCCTAGACCAGCCGGTATTCATAGCTGGTGGGGCTCAGGCGATCGTCCTCCAGAAGCCACGGCGAAAGAACCAGAAGCGTCCCGCCCGAGGCGGACACGCCGTCCTTCCCCAGCTTGACGCCATGCACCACGAGGAGCGCGTTCAGCGGATGGGACGCGCGATGCAGCGCCACCTCGTTCCGCGTGACCAGGATGCTCTTGGGGCCCGCGGTCGTGCCCTTGACCTCGATGACCCAGTCCTCGCCGTCGCGCTGGGCGCGAAAGTCGCAGCTGTCGGTGGATGAGACGTCGGTGAAGGTGAACCCTTCCTGCGAAAGCCATTCCTCGGCGACGCGCATCGCGCGCAGTTCGACCGCCGTCTTGGCCGCGGTGTCGAGGCCCCATCCCTGTCCGCGCTGAGGTGGTTTGAACGGCGCCGCCATCTCCTCCGCCAACTGCAGGATGTGGACGACTTCCGCACTGGAGGAGCCGGGCGTGATCCCCGCCTCGTCGGCGCGATAGAGTTTGGCCAGCGCGCCGGAAAACAGAATGAGATCGCCGACCAGCGCCTCGTCGGCGGGTATCGATCCGTCGGCGTAGAATTTCGAGAACAGGGCCGTTCGTTCGTAGGCCGCCGCCAGATGCTGCCGGCCCAGAACGACGCCGGCCTGCACCGCCTCGTCGTGGGCCAGGTCGTTCCTCACGACGGAGCGTCCCCAATCGACCAGCTCAGCGGCTTCGCCTCGGCCCAGGCTTTTGAATTGTCGGCCTTCCCCGGTCGTCGATCCGTGGATCAGGCACAGGGAGACGCCGGCGCCGTCCGGATGGAAGAGATAGCTGATGGACCAGCCCTTGGTCGGGGCCGGCGCCATTCTCCTGGAACAGAGCCTGATCCACGGGATGACGGCCTTGCGACCCGAGCCGTCGCTGCCCCGGACTTCCAGATCGTCCCCGTAGCGTCCCAACACCCGCGCGATTTCAAGACGCCACTCGTTGATCTCCAGCCGCAGGGCGTCGCGAACCAACTCACCCCTCAGCGCCATGGCCGGCGTGCCGACCGACGAATGCTCGTGCTGGAGCGAGATGATGGATTGCAGGATCGACGAGAGTGACATGCGCCTTTGCGCGCCTCCCCCGCGCCCTCGGCGGGTTCCTATCTCAGGTAGGAAGCAAACCTATCCGCCTACCCTAGGTTAGGCATGGCGCGAGGGGGGACAGCAACAGGTTTTAGTCGGCCTGAGGTGTCTTCACCGCCCTACCGCTTCCTGAACCGCGTCGCCTCGGCCGCCATCTTCGATCCCCAGTCGTCGCCGCGGTCGTCCGGGCCCGGCTCGGGCTGGAAGGGCAGTTCGCCGGCGACGCCGCGCATGGCCAGCGCCAGCGGCAGGGTCCAGTGGGCCAGCATGCGCAGGGGCTTGCGCTTGGCGTCCGCGACATCCCAGCCCTCGGCCTCGAAGGCGTCGGCCAGGTCGAAGCCGGTGAGGCGCTCGATACCGTCCCAGTCGGCGGGCAGGGCCACGGCCTCCGCCTCGTCCGGGGTCAGGCCGAAGGCGGCCTTCGCCGCCTCGGCGATCTCGGGGAATTCGTCGCGCGTGTCGGGGTCGGCGAGGCGCGGCTTCATCAGCGCCTTCATCTCCAGGGCGTCGAGGCCCGGCAGGTCGATCAGGCGGCGCAGGGGAGCTTGGGTCATGGGCGCGGTGTAGCGTGTCGGGCTCAAGGACGACAGAGGAGGCGACAGCGGCGGCGAAGAGGTGGAGGATGGGCTCCCCTTCGCCGAGATCATTTCATGCCCGCTTCCGACGCCGCCAAGCCGCCCCGCCTCGCCGTGCTGATCGACGCCGAGAACGCCTCGGCCCGGATCGCCGAGGCCCTGTTCACCGAGATCGCCACCCTGGGCGAGGCCTCGGCGCGGCGCATCTACGGCGACTTCTCCAGCGCTCAGCTGGCCGGATGGACGCGGGTCCTGGCCCGCTTCGCCATCCAGCCGCAGCAGAATTTCGCCAACACCAAGGGCAAGAACTCCGGCGATATCGCCCTGGTGATCGACGGCATGGACCTGCTGCATTCGGGCCGGTTCGACGGCTTCTGCCTGGTCTCCTCGGACGCCGACTTCACCCGGCTGGCGTCGCGGATCCGCGAGGAGGGGGTCGATGTCTACGGCTTCGGCGAACAGAAGACGCCCGAGAGCTTCCGGCAGGCCTGCACCCGCTTCATCTACACCGAGAACCTGAGCGCCCCCGCCGCCGAGGAGGGGACGGTCGCCGCGCCGGCGGGCAAGGCGCCGGCCGCGCCGGCGGTGCGCCGCAAGCCGTCCGAGGCCGCGCGCCTGATCGCCTCGGTCATCGCCGACATGGACGAGGACGGCGACGGCTGGGTGACGGTCGGCGGCATCGGCAACCGGCTGCGCAACGCCTATCCCGACTTCGATCAGCGGTCCTACGGCCACGCCAAGCTGTCGGACCTGATCCGCGCCACCGGCCGCTTCGATGTGGAGACCGGCCAGGGCGGCGCGATGCGGGTGCGCGACAAGGCCTAGAAGCGGACGACGGTCCGCACGGCCTTGCCCGCGTGCAGGTCGTCAAAGGCGGCGTTGATGTCCTCAAGCGCGACGACGCCGGTCAGCAGCCGGTCGACCGGCAGACGGCCCTCGCGGAACAGGGCGATGTAGCGGGGGATGTCGCGCGACGGGATGGCCGTGCCGATATAGCTGCCCTTCAGGGTCCGCTCCTCGGCGACCAGATTGACGACGTTGACCGCCAGCGCCGCCTCGGGCGGGGGCAGGCCGGCGGTGACCGTGGTCCCGCCCCGGCGGGTCATCTTCCACGCCGCCTCCAGCGCCCGGACCGAGCCGGCCATTTCCAGGACCACGTCGGCGCCGCCGCCGGTCAGGGCGCGCACCTGTTCGACGGCGTCGGCGTCCGCGGCGTTGACGGTGAGGACGGGGCCGAGGGAGCGGGCCAGCGCCAGCTTGTCCTCGGACAGGTCCACGGCCACGACGGGGCTGGCGCCGCTGGCCAATGCGCCCAGCACGGAGGCCAGGCCGACCCCGCCCAGACCGACCACGGCCACCGACTGCCCGGCCTTGACCTGCGCGGTGTTCACGACGGCCCCGACCCCGGTCAGGACGGCGCAGCCGAACAGGGCGGCGTGCTCGAACGGCAGGTCGGCCGGGACCTTGACCAGCGACCGGCGCGAGACGACCGCGCGGTCTGCGAAGGCGGAGCAGCCGAGGTGATGGTGCAGGTCGCCCTCGGGGCCGTGCAGGCGGACGCCGCCGCCCAGCAGTTCGCCCTTGCCGTTGGCCGCCGCGCCGGGCTCGCACAGGGCCGGGCGGCCGCCGGCGCAGGGCTGGCAATGGCCGCAGCTGGGCATGAAGACCATGACCACATGGTCGCCGGGCCGCAGGTCGTCGACGCCGGGGCCGACCGCCTCGACCACGCCGGCCGCCTCATGGCCCAGCGCCATCGGCATGGGGCGGGGCCGGTCGCCGTTGATGACGCTGAGGTCCGAGTGGCACAGGCCCGCCGCCCGGACCGCCACGAGGACCTCTCCAGCGCCCGGCGGGTCCAGGGTGACGGTCTCGATCGCCAGCGGACGGCTGTCGGCATAGGGGCGGGAGGCGCCCATGGTGCGGAGGACGGCGGCGCGGGTCTGGATCGGCGTGCTCATGACCAGACGCTAGACCATTTTCGCTTCGGGCCGGAACGGCCCGAATCCAGAAAATGGTCCAGCATTAAACTGGACCGAAATCTGGGTTGAGTTGGGCCCTGCCCAACCCAACCGATTTCGGTTCGGGCGCTTGACGCGGCGTCCGCCAAGCCCGAGCGTCGGTATCGGAAGTCGGCGCAGACCGGCTCCGAGGGACGAACGACCACACAGCGCGGCGCACTCATCCTGCGCTCAAGCAGCGAGGCGCCGCGCGCCGAGCGGTAGCGCACCTAAAAGAGGGAAGGGACTTAATGACCGGGACCATCGAACGCACGAAGCGCGGCGATTACCGCCGCTTCCAGCAGATCTCGACGCGCTGGATGGACAACGACGTCTACGGCCACGTGAACAATGTGGTCTATTATTCGTGGTTCGACACGGCGGTGAACCGGCTGCTGGTGGTCAACGGCGTGCTGGACATCCACGAGGGCACGACCATCGGCCTGGTGGTCGAGACGGGCTGCCGGTATTTCTCGCCGACGGCCTTCCCGGACGAGATCGAGGCCGGGGTGCGGGTGGCGCACGTGGGCTCAAGCTCGGTTCGCTACGAGATCGGCCTGTTCCGCAACAACGAGCAGGAGGCCGCCGCCGTCGGCTATTTCGTCCACGTCTATGTCGACCGAGAGACCAAGCGGCCGGTGCCCGTGGACGAGAAGATGCGCGGCTTCCTTGAGAGCCTGAAGAGCTGACCGGATGAAGAGCACGGCCCTCGCGCTTCTCAAGAAGGCCGAGACGGTGCTGCAGGAAAGCCGTGACGCTCGCGGGGAATGGCTCGCGTACAGAACCTCGCTTGCGCGTTCAGAGGCCGTGAAACGCTCGCTGGCCGAGGTGGACGCCGCGATCAGGCAGGCCCTCGCTAGCCACGCGGACATGATGCGGGCCTATACAGACCTGGACGACGCCCTTGCGGCCATTAGCCGGGCTTCAGCCAGTACGCTGCCGCCACAAGGTGCGGAGGCCGGGGCGGTGGACCGGATGCAGATCGAGACCCTGTCTCGCGCTGACGCCGCGTTTGGACTCGCGCTCGACACGGCGGCGTTTCGTGTCGCTCAGGAGTGCGGACGTCTCGCCTCGGTCCTGGCGCCCAACGACAGCCAGACGCTGACTTCGCTGATCGATTCACTGGTGCGGAACGGCGCTGACGCCGCGGCCAACTTCACCCCGATCGGGAATTTCATCGCGATCTCGAAGGCTGTCCAGAGGGCGGCCGACGATATCGCCAATCACGTCTCCAAGCCCTGGCCGGTGGAGATCGTGCTGGCGGATGGATGGTTCAGCCTGTCCGATCGCCTGAAAGACCAGCTGGTTGAATGCGACAACTGGAACAAGCTCGTGGAGGCCGACCTCACATACCGGAGACATTCCATCCAGAACTCCGCCCTTCTCGGGACGGCGGGAGAATAGCGTCTCAGTCGTCCAGGCGGCCCATCAGGGCCAGGGCGCCGACGGCGGTCAGCACACCGAGCGCAAAGGCGCCGATGACGGCGCCGGTGGCGACGGCGGTCGGCACGGTGACGGGGCGGGCTTCGTACCACTCGACGATGTCGGCCTCATGCAGGTCGTCGTCGTGATAGCCCTCGGCTGCGTAGATGGCGTCTTCGGCGGTCATGTCGGGGCTCCGTCTGCTGATCCGAAATGCCTGTAAAGCTCTACAGGTTCCTGAATCGTGACACCGCCGCCGCCTTCGGCTAGATCGCGGCTCCGACTTTCGACCCTTTGAGACGACCGGAGACCGAACCCATGGCCGGCCATTCCAAGTTCAAGAACATCATGCACCGCAAGGGGCGCGCCGACGCCCAGCGTTCCAAGCTGTTCTCCAAGCTGTCGCGCGACATCACGGTCGCCGCCAAGTCGGGCATGCCCGACCCCGCCATGAACCCGCGCCTGCGTCTGGCGGTGAACAACGCCAAGGCCGAAAGCCTGCCCAAGGACGTCATCCAGCGCGCCATCAACAAGGCCTCGTCAGGCGATGTCGATACGATGGAAGAGGTCCGCTACGAGGGCCGCGGCCCGGGCGGCGTCGGCATCATCGTCGAAGCCCTGACCGACAACCGCAACCGCGCCGCCTCCAACATCGGCGCCGCCTTCAAGAAGAACGGCGGGGCGCTGAGCGAGATGAACTCGGTCGCCTTCATGTGGGATCGCGTCGGCCAGATCATCTACAAGGCCGAGGCCGGCACCGAGGACGCCGTCATGGAAGCCGCCATCGAGGCGGGCGCCCAGGACGTCGAGAGCGATCTGGTCAAGCCGGACATCTATGAAGACGCGCCGGGCCATACCATCTGGACCGCCTTCGAGGACCTGAACGAGGTGGCCGAGGCCATGTCCAAGGTGCTGGGCGACCCGAAGTCGACCGCCATCGTATGGAAGCCCCAGTCGGAGGTGCCGGTCACCGGCGAAGCCGTCGGCACCCTGCTCAAGCTGCTCGACGCGCTGGACGCCGAGGACGACGTGCAGAACGTCTATTCGAACGAGGACATCTCGGACGAAGACGCCGCCAAGTACGCGGGCTGACCCCGTACGCCGTCCAGCAGACGGCGCCTGAGGGGAAGCGGCGGGGCTTCTCTCTCTCTAGACGATGTAGGGCGACTTTTCCTCCAGCCAGCCAGAGTCATGGCTGATCGGCCGGCCCGGGCGGCGCAGGCGGATCATGCTGTGCAGGGCGTCGCTCAGCGCCATCAGCTGTTCGTCCGACAGTTCCACGGCGGCGCGGATCACCTCAGCCTTCAGGGCGGTGAATGTCTCCGGACAGAGGCCGCGTTCGGGCGGGGAGGTCATGACGTCATCCTAGAAACGGGCGGTGACGGCGAAGCCGAAACGGGATCGGGCGCCCGAAGGCCGCGGATCGTCGACGGCGCGGGCGCCCTCCAGCTCCACCATGACCTTGTCGGCGACGGCGATGCGGACGCCGCCGCCGGCGGACATCAGGCTGTCGGACCGTTCGGCGAAGGGGCCGCGGGCGTTGACCATGACCTCGCCGCCATCGGCGAAGGCATAGAGCTCGCTGCCGGCGAACGGGCGGGGGACGAAGGCGGGGCGCCAGGCGGTCTCGATCTTGGCGCCGTAGCCGCTGTCGCCGACCAGCAGGCCCGAACCGAAGCCTCGGCCGAAGTCGGTCCCGCCCAGGCTGAACAGCTCGGCGGTCGGGGTGCGGTCTTGCGAATACTGCACGGCGACAGCCCCGCTGACCCGGACGCTTCGGCCGAAGGCGCGGGCCCCGTCGACGCGGCCGTTGAGTTTGGTGAAATCGGCGTCGGTGAAGCCGTCGACTTCGGCGCCCAGGCCGTCGACACCGCGGCTGATCGTCAGGCTGGCGTTGAGGGTCGAGCCGGTCCCGATCTGGCCGAAGGCGGCGGAGGCGCGCAGGGCGCGGGTCTTCTCGGTCGCGCGCAGATTGCCGAACACGGCGTTGTCGCTGTCCAGGCTGTCCAGCCCGGCGCTGAGCACCAGGTTGCGGCGATAGCTGCGGATCATCGGCCAGCTGAGGACGGCGCCCAGGGTGGTGGCGTCGCCGTCCGCGCCCTCGACCCGGGTGCGCAGCCGCCCGGAGGCCAGCGTCACCGCCATCCCGTCCGCGCCGATCGGCTGGCGGTGGGACAGGCTCAGGAACTGGAACCGGTCGGGGTCGGTCGGGACGGTCAGGGCCAGCCGCGTCTGGTCGCCCATCCGCCAGCCCCCGTTCAAGGTCACCGCGCCGGTGACCTGGGTCCGGCCCAGCGTCTGGGAGCCGCGATTATTGATGTCGGTCTCGAACACCCAACGGCTGAAGTCGACGTCGAAGCCCAGGTCGGTGGCGCCGGGCGTCGCCGACGGCGCGCTCTCCAGCGTCGTCTTCGCCCCGGGGATGTCGGCGATCAGCGACAGATAGCGTTCAGCCGTCTCGCGGGTCAGCGGCGCCTCGGCGGCCAGCCGCCCGGCGTAACGGCGCATCAGATCCACGCTCGGCCGCGTGTCGCCATAGATGGCCACGCGGCCGACCCGGCCCGGCGCGGCGGTGATGCGCAGCAGGCCCGTGGCCGACTCGCGGGTGTCGATGGAGACGATGGGCAAGGCGGCGCGGCGCGACAGGGTCGTGCTGACCGCGGCGCGCAGCCGGGCCAGGCCGTCGGCGTCGAGGGTCTGGCCGATGAAGGGATCGACCGCGGCGCGGATCTCGTCCGCGGCCACGGGCGGCGTCCGGATATCGACGGCGCGCAGCACGAACGGGGCGACCGGCGCATCGGCGCCTTCCGCCTCGGCGGGGGTCGGGGTCGGGGGCGGGGGCTGATCGGGGAGGGGCTGGCTGCGGTCCAGCCGGCCGCGATCGACGATCAGTCCATCCTGGGGACCGTCGGGGGCTGTCATCAGAAGAGCGGCCAGCACGGCGGGTGCGATCATTCACGACATCCTTGCAAGGGACGAGAGGCGGGCGGCGTCGAAAGGCGACGCCGCCCGTCCATTCTCAGTGGCCGCCGCCGGGGCGCAGGCCGCCCAGCAGGCCGCCGACCGGGTTGGCTCCGCCCGTCGCGCCGCCGTTCAGCAGCCCGCCGACCGTGCCGGTGACGCCGCCGAGGACGCCGCCGACGGGATTGGTCCCGCCCGTGGCTCCCGGCGTGCCGCTGACTCCGACGCCGACCGGCTGTCCGTTCGACAGGATGTTGCCCGTCACCGCCGTGCCGGAGGCTCCGGTGGGCGACAACACGTTCAGATCAATGGCCCGATTGCCGCTGCCGGAACCGACGACCTGATGACTGCCGACCGTGAGCCCCAGCAGTCCGGTGGCCGGACCCGAGGCGTTGGTCACCGGCGTATTCGGCGTGCCGGCGCCGACCGTGGCGATCTGCCCGCCGGACAGGACGCCGACCGTGGCGACCGAGCCTGTCTGCTGTGTCGGAGACAGGACGCTGACGCCGAGCGGGCCGCCGGTTCCACCTTGGCCGAGGACCGTGCGGTCGCCGACGGTGACGCGGCCCAAGGGGTCGGTCAGGCCGGTCAGGCCGGTGGTCTCGCCCAGATCGCTCAGGCCGCCGACCAGTCCGCCGCCGATGCCGCCGGGCGCGCCCGGGGTTCCGGGACCTCCGGGCGTACCGGGAGGGCCGGACGGTCCGGGTTCGCCTGGAGCGCCCGGAGCGCCTTGTCCGCCGTCGGAGCCGAAGCCGCCTCCGCCGCCGAGTGAGTATGATCGGTTTCCGTTGCAGCCCGCCACCATGAGCGCCGCGGCGATGCCGCAGCAGATCAAGGCGTTGGGAGCGCTAAAGGTTGTGTGACCCATGGTATTCTCCTTTCCCGAGCCGAAAAAGGAGCGATCCCCCAGGTGGTTCCCTTGGGGTTTCGAGTAATCACTCATTCGTGATCAGATTAGGAAATTGTTAATACTGGATTAACCTAGGAAATTCAGTCGTGGCGGCAATTCCAATAGCAAGGCTTGATGTATTCGTTGATGTTACAACATACGCAGCCGGAGCTTTGCTATTGTGATGAAGGTGCGGACTACTTTCCGTACGCCTTCACCAGTTCGAACAGGAAATCTCGTCCTTCATACAGCGACCGGACGCGAATGCGTTCGTTCAGCCCATGCACGCCGCCGCCGTCGGGGTCGGAGAACAGGCCGGTGACGCCGTAGGTCGGGATGCCGGCGGCGTTGGTGAAGCGGCCGTCGGTGGCGCCTGGGCTCATCGACGGGACCACCGGCACGCCCGGCCACAGATCGGCGGCGATGCGGCGGATCGGATCGACGATGGCGGGGCTCAGCGGCGGGGGCGGCGATGTGGGATCGATCTGGCCCGGAATCGTCACCGCGATGTCCCGATCCGCCAGCACCCGCTCCAGTTCGGCGCGCACCGCCTGTGGATCGTGACCCGGCAGGATGCGGCAGTTCACATTGGCGGTCGCGCGTTGGGGCAGGGCGTTGGGCGCGTGGCCCGCATCGACCATGGTCGCCACGCAGGTGGTGCGCAGCACGGCGTTCCATGCCGGATCGGCCGCGGAAAGCCGCTGCGCCGCCCGCTCGCGGATGTCCAGATTGGCGGCCGCGGCGACCTCGCGCATGGGCAGGGCGTAGGCGGGCGTGACCTCGGCCAGGGCGGTGAAATAGGCCCGGACCGTCGCGTTCGGCTCGGTCGGGAAGGTGTAGCCGCCCAGTCGGGTCAGGGCGGCGGACAGGCGGTAGATGGCGTTGTCCGCAACCGGCCGCGACGAGTGGCCGCCCGGATTGGTGATCTCCAGCCGGTAGTCCTGATAGATCTTCTCGCCGGCCTGGATCTCCAGCGCCACGCGGTTTCCGTCCGCGTCCAGACGCCCGCGCGCGCCCTCGTTCAGGGCGAAGTCCGCCTGCAGCGCGTCGCGGTGGTGCTCCAGCAGCCACGAGACGCCGTTGAAGGTGTCGGAGGTCTCCTCGCCGCAGGTCAGGGCGATCTTGATGTCGCGACGCGGGGTGAAGCCCTGCGCCTTCAGCCGGATCAGGGTGTCGACCCAGATGGCCGCCTGGGCCTTGTCGTCCTGCGCGCCGCGCGCGTGGAAATAGCCGCCCTCCTCGACGAGGGTGAACGGATCGCGGTCCCAGTCCTCGCGGCGGGCCTCGACCACGTCGATGTGGGCCAGCAGCAGGATCGCACCGGCCGACGGGTCCGAGCCGCGCAGCACCGCCGACAGATTGCCGTCCTTCGGCCGCTCCGCCGGAACCAGCACGCGCACGTCGGCGGCCGGGTAACCGGCGGCCAGCAGCCGCGCCGCCATCCGCTCGGACGCCAGGGTGCAACTGCCTTCGGACAGGGTAGTGTTGGTCTCGATCAGTTCCTCGTAGAGGCCGCGAAACGCCTGCTGGTCGGGCCGGGGCGCAGCGTCCTGGGCCCGCGACGGGGCGCCCCCGAAGGCGATGAGGGCGACCGCGATCGCGGCGATGGTTCCGGCGGACTTGGACATCAGGCTTCTCCCCAGCAGCCAGACGCTAGCGCGGCGCGGCGCGGCTGTCTCGGGCGTTGCAAGACAGGGGGCTGACCGGTCAGGATAGGGGCGGGGAGGCGCCATGACGCACAGCTATGACGATCCGGCGGATGCGAGGCCGCGCGGCAGGACCGAGCGGTGGCTGATCCGGGCCTTCAGCGCGACCCTGGCGGTCGCGACCGTCGTGTCGCTGGTCCATCTGGTCGGCCAGTATCGGCAGGCCGGACCTTATCGCGCGACGCAGGCCGCCGAGCGGGCGGCGCGAGCCGCCCAAAGGGCGCTTGAACGCGAACCGCCCGTGCCGACTCCCGCCGCCGAGGCGTCGTCGGCGGCCCCCCTGACGGTCCCCGTCTCGCCCCCGGGCGATCTCTCCTACGGCGACGCGCCCCCGTATACGGCGCCGCGCGGCGCATCCTCCGAGCGTGAGAGCCGTGAGCCGGCCTGGGGGCCGCTGCGCTGGTCGGTCCCGCCGACCTGGCCATCGGTCGGAGACGACGCCTACCCGACGGGCGTCACCCGCATGAGCGTTCGGTTCCGCTGCAATGTCAGCCGCGGCGGGACCCTGTCGAACTGTGCGGCGACCGAGGAGCCCGCGGGCACGGGTCTGGCCGCGCGGACGCGGCCCGCCCTGTCGGGCGCTCGCATGGAGCCGCTGACGGCCAACGGCCGCACGGTCGAAGGCACGGTCACGCTCGGCGTGTCCTACACCGCCACTCCTCGATGGGTGAGGCCGCCTCAGCCGCCGGCCGAGGCTGAAAAGCCGCCCGTCTACATGCCGCCGTCGGCCCTGCCGCCCACCGATCGGCTGGAAACGCCCGCGCCCCCGCCGCCGGAACCCGCGCCGGCCGGCTGAGCGCCGGAACCGCTACGCTCGGCCGCCGTTGCTCGCCCATGGACATGAGCGACCTGCCCGGTTTCACCCTTCCACTTCTGGCCGCCGTCCTGGCCGGCGGGCTGATCGGCTTCGAACGCGAATGGCGGGGGCGGGCGGCGGGCTTTCGCACCCACATCCTCGTCTGCCTGGCTTCGGCCCTGCTGATGGAGGCGGCGGTGTCGCAGGGCGCGTGGCGGTTCCTGCCGGTGGCGGGCGCGGCGGTGGTGGCCGATCCGGCGCGTCTGGCGCACGGCGTCCTGACCGGGATCGGCTTCCTGTGCGCCGGGGTGATCTTCCGCGCGGGCTTCTCCATCCACGGCCTGACCACGGCGGCGTCGCTGTGGATCACGGCGGCGATCGGCCTGCTGTTCGGGGCCGGCCTGTATGGGCTCGGCCTCGTCGGGACGGTGCTGACGGTCGCCATCCTGGTCGTCCTGCGGCTGGTCAGCCTGCGCCTGCCGCAGAAGGCGGTGATCGACGCCCAGATCGTCTGGCGGCGCGACGCGACCGGCGCCGAGGATCGCATCGAGGCGGCGCTGGCCGGCATCGACCGCTCCTCCACGGTGGACCATTTCGAACTGATCGACGGCGGCGCCGCCCTGCGCCGAAGTTTCCGCTTCAAGGTCGAAGGCGAGCCGGCCCTGAAGACGCTCGCGGCCCGCCTGCGCGGCATCGACGGCGTGATCGGCTACTCGCTGGATCCGCGCGACGACTGACCCCTGCTTGCCCGCTGCTTGATTGAAGCCGCCGGACAGGCCTAGGTTCGGGATTCGTCAGTTTGCGGAGCGAATTTCATTGCTGAACTTTGATCTGGTCTGGCCCGTGCTCGCGGCCATGACGGCCGGGGGGCTGATCGGCGTCGAGCGGACCTATCACGGGCATCCGGCGGGCTTTCGCACCCACATCCTGGTCTGCCTGACCAGCTGCGTGCTGATGCTGGCGGCCATGCACCAGTCGACCTGGGCCTTCACCGCCCTGCCAGGGCAGAATGTGGTGGTCGATCCGACGCGGATGTCGCACGGCCTGCTGACCGGCATCGGCTTCCTGTGCGCGGGCGTGATCTTCCGCGAGGGATTTTCGGTCCACGGCCTGACCACGGCGGCGTCGTTGTGGGTGACCTCGGCCATCGGCGTGCTGTTCGGCGTCGGCATGCTGCCGCTGGCCCTGCTGGCGGCGGGCGCGACGCTGGCGGTGCTGGCCGTACTGCGCCTCGCCGACGCCAAGCTGCCCCACATCGGCGTCATGGACGTGGTGCTGAAGTGGCGGCGCAACGCCGCTCCGGGCGAGGCCGTCGTCCGCAACCTGCTGCGCGACTCGGGCATGAAGGCCGTCCGTCTGGGCCACGTCATCTCGCAGGACGGCAAGGTCCACGAGCACCACATGAAGGTGAAGGGCGCCATGCCCCTGGACGTCGACGGCCTGGTCGCCCGCCTGTCGCAGGAGGACGATCTGTCCGGCTTCTCGGTGATGCCCAGAGACGAATAGGCCCGACGAACAGGCCTCAGGCGCAGAAGGCGACCATGGCGTCCAGGAACACCGCCATGCCGTTGCGGCTCCATAGCCAGAGCCCCAGCCCGGTCAGGACCAGCGCCGCGCCGCCGATGGCCAGTTTGCGCGTCATTGCGCCGGGACCGCTTCGGGCCGAAGCAGCGGCGCTTCCCGGATCGGCAGATTGGCGGCGGCGGCCAGCAGGCCCAGGGCGATCGAGACCATCCAGATCAGGTTGTAGGAGCCGGTGACGTCGAAGGCCACACCCGCCGTCCAGGCGCCGAGGAAGGCCCCGACCTGGTGGCTCAGGAAGACGATCCCGCCCAGCGCCGACAGGTGCCTCAAGCCGTAGATCTGTGCCACCAGCCCGTTGGTGAGCGGCACCGTGCCCAGCCACAGGAAGCCGAAGGTCGCGGCGAAGACCAGCACGCTGACCGACGACAGGGGCAGGATCATGAACAGCACGATGGTCACGGAGCGCAGGCCGTAGAGCAGGGCCAGCAGGTTCTTCTTGGACCGCTTCGAGCCCCAGGCGCCCCACAGCCAGGAGCCCGCGATGTTGAACAGGCCGATCAGGGCCAGGGACCAGGCCCCGACCTCGGCGGGCAGGCCCTGGTCGCGGATGTAGGACGGCAGGTGGGTGCCGACGAAGGCGATGTGGAAGCCGCAGACGAAGAAGCCCGCGTTCAGCAGCCAGAACGAACGGTCGGCGAACGCCTCTTTCAGCGCCTCGCGGATCGGCGGGCCGTCCTGCCGGCCGATCGAGGCGGGCGGCTTGCCCGCGATGCCGATCGCCAGCAGCGCGATCACGGCGATCAGGCCGGCCATGACGAACAGGGTCAGCCGCCAGTCCAGGGCGTCCAGCAGCCCTTGCGCCGCGGGCACGACCAGGAACTGGCCCAGCGATCCGCCGGCGGTGACGATGCCGAAGGCCAGGGTGCGCTTCTCGGCGGGCACGATCTTGCCGACCGCGCCGAGGATGACGGTGAAGGTACAGCCGGCCATGGCCAGGCCCACCAGGGCGCCGAAGCCGACGGCGAGGCCCAGCGCGTTCACCGCCGTCGCCGCGATGATCAGCCCGACCGCATAGACGGCGGCCCCGACCACGGCGACACGGCCCGCGCCGTGCCGGTCGGCCCAGGCCCCGACGAAGGGCTGCAGAAGGCCGAACAGCAGGTTCTGGCCGGCGACGATCAGGCCGAAGGTCTGGCGGTCCACGCCCAACTCCAGCCCCAGCGGTTGCAGGAACAGGCCGAACGACTGCCGCACCCCCATCGACAGGGTCACGATCACCGCCCCCGCCAGGATCATGGTCCAGGCGCGGTTCGACAGCTTCGGGTGCAGGACGTCAGACATGGGCTTCGACTTCCCGCAGCAGGGCGATCAGGGCGGCTTCGCGGTCGCCGAGGGTTTCGGACACCTTGGCCTGCGCCGCGCGCCAGTGGGGCATCGCGTCGTTCAGCTTTTCGAGGCCCGACGGCGTCACCGACAGGCGCTGCCCGCGCTCGCCCTTCGGCGAGGCGGCGTCGATCCAGCCCTTCTTCACCAGCGGCTGCAGGATACGCCACAGGGCGCTTTTCTCATGGGCGGTGGCGTCCGCCAGCTCCGTCAGCGTCGGCCGGTCCAGCCGCGACAGGGTCCGCGTGACCGAGAATTGCGTGACCGTCAGCCCGACCGGCGCCAGCGCCTCGTCATACAGTCGCGTCAGGGCGCGCGAGGTGCGGCGCAAGCGGCCGCAGATGCAGGGGGTGGTGTCCATTGCATACGCAAAGCACGACTTCATTGCGTATGCAATGGTCGATGATCGCATCCGGTCATTGTCCGTTAGGCATCTCTCGGGCAATAACGGAACGGATGGCGAACGAAACGACTCGGATACTCGGTCTGGATCCCGGCCTCAGACGCGCCGGATGGGGGGTCGTGGCCTCCGAAGGCTCGCGGCTGCGCTGGATCGCGCACGGCGTCGTGACCCCGCCCGAGACCGCCCCGTTCAGCGAGCGGCTGCTGCACCTGCTCGACGCCCTGAGCGCGATCTGCACCGAATACGCCTGTGACGAGGCGGCGGTGGAGGAGGTGTTCGTCAACATGAACCCGTCCTCGACGCTGAAGCTCGGCCATGCCCGCGCCGCCGTCATGCTGGCCCCCGCGAAATGCGGCCTGCCGGTCGCGGAATATTCGCCCAACCTGATCAAGAAGGCGGTGGTCGGCGCCGGCCACGCCGACAAGGGCCAGATCGCCTTCATGGTGAAGCGGCTGCTGCCCTCGGCCGGCGACGTGAAGGCGGACGCCGCCGACGCCCTGGCCGTCGCCATCACCCACGCCCAGCTGCGCAAGCGCGCGCTTCTGACCGCCCTGCGAGGCGCGGCATGATCGGACGTCTTCGCGGCGTGCTGGCCGAGGTCGAGCAGGATCACTGCCTGATCGACTGCGCCGGGGTCGGCTATGTCGTCGCCTGCGGGGCCCGCACCTTGCAGCGCCTGCCCGCGCCCGGCGACGAGGCGACCCTGCACATCGAATCGAACTGGTCCGCCGAGAACGGCCCGCGCCTGTACGGCTTCCTGACCCGCGACGACCGGCGCGCCTTCACCACCCTGACCGGCATTCAGGGCGTGGGCCCCAAGGCGGCGCTCAGCGTTCTAGATGTCCTGCCGCCCGGCGAACTGGCCGCCGCGGTGGCGCGCGAGGACAAGGCGGCGGTGGCCCGCGCCAACGGCGTCGGCCCCAAGCTGGCCCTGCGCATCGTCACGGAATTGAAGGGCAAGCCGCTGGGCGACACCTCCTTCACGCCCTCCGCGCCTGGCGTCCACGCCGAGATCGCGGCTCCGACCCCCAGCCTGACCGGCGAAGCCGTCTCTGCCCTGCTGGGACTCGGCGTGGCCGAGGTCAACGCCCGCCGCGCGGTGGATCAGGCCCTGATCCGCCTGGGTGAGGACGCCGACCTGTCCGCCGTCATCCGCGCCGCCCTGCAGGAGCTGGGGCGTTGACCGACGACCGCATCATCTCCGCCGAGCCCGCCCCCGGCGAGGCCTACGACCGCGCCCTGCGGCCCCAGACCCTGTCCGAGTTCGTCGGCCAGGAGCAGACCAAGGGCAATCTGAAGGTCTTCATCGACGCCGCCCGCGCCCGCAACGAGGCGCTGGACCATGTGCTGCTGTTCGGCCCTCCGGGGCTGGGCAAGACGACGCTGGCGCAGATCGTGGCGCGCGAGCTGGGCGTCGGCTTCCGCGCCACCTCCGGCCCCATCCTCGCCAAGGCCGGCGACCTGGCCGCCATCCTGACCAATCTCGAACCGCGCGACGTGCTGTTCATCGACGAGATCCACCGTCTCGCCCCGACGGTCGAAGAAATCCTCTACCCGGCCATGGAAGACCATGTGCTGGACCTGATCATCGGCGAGGGGCCTTCCGCCCGCTCCGTGCGCATCGACCTGGCCCCCTTCACCCTGGTCGGCGCCACGACCCGCGCGGGCCTGCTGGCGACGCCGCTGCGCGACCGGTTCGGCATCCCGATGCGGCTGGAGTTCTACACTCCGCAGGAACTCACCCGCGTGGTCATGGGCACGGCGCGCAAGATGGGCGCTGCGATCACCGAGGACGGGGCGCTGGAGATCGCCTCGCGCTCGCGCGGCACGCCCCGGGTCGCGGGCCGCCTGCTGCGTCGGGTGCGCGACTTCGCCTCCGCCGAAGGGGCGACCTCCATCGACAGACTGGCCGCCGCCCGCGCGCTGGCCCGGCTGGAGATCGACGAGGTCGGCCTGGACGCCAACGACCGGCGCTTCCTCAAGGCCTTGATCGAGAACTACGGCGGCGGCCCCGTCGGCATGGACACCCTCGCCGCCGCCATCGCCGAGGCGCGCGACGCGGTCGAGGACGTGATCGAGCCCTATCTGCTGCAGCAGGGCTTCATCCAGCGCACCCCCCGCGGCCGCATGGCCTGCGCACGCGCCTACAGCCACCTCGGCCTGACCGAACCGCCCAAGGTTCCCCAAGCGGGCGACCTGTTCGGGGGCAAATAGCCTTCACCTGCGCGCCGAACCCCGGCATGGTCGGGGCAGGGAGGCCGCATGGCGAAACGGACAATCCGCGTTGAACGCCTGATCGCCGTCCTCGGCGTGGCCGTCATCCTGCTCGGCGCGCTTCTGGTCTGGCTGGTCAGCCGCAACGCCTTCGGAACGCCCGAGCCGACGCCCGAGCAGCGCGCCCAGGCCCAGGTGCATCGGCTGGTCGGCCGTCAAGCGCGCGTCACCTATACGGAGACCGGCCGCCGCCGCGCGGTCTGCGGCTACATCCGCAACGGCGATGACATCGTCGCCTTCATCTCGCGCCCCAATCGCCTGATGCTGGAGACCGATCCGCTCAAGGTCGAGTTCGACCAGCTGCAGGGCGACCTGTGCCCTGGCTTCCTCAAGCGTCATGAAGAGCTGGTGCGATGACCGACCGTCCCACCGCCGGCCGTTTCGAAGGGCGTGAGCATCGCCTGCCGGTGCGCGTCTATTACGAGGACACGGACTTCACCGGCCTAGTCTACCACGCCAACTACGTCCGCTATTTCGAGCGGGGGCGGTCCGACTGCCTGCGCCTGATGGGCGTGGGCCATGCGGAGCTGCTGGACGGCGACCAGCCCATGGCCTTCGTGGTCTCCAAGATGAACCTGACCTTCCTCAAGCCCGCGCGCATCGACGACGAGCTGGTGGTGCGCACCTGGTATGAGGCCGTGAAGGGACCCCGCCTGCTGATCGCGCAGGAGATCGCGCGCGGCGATGACGCCCCCACCCAAAGCGTCCTGTGCCGCGCCGAGGTGGAGGTCGTCTGCATCCACATGGACGGCCGCCCGCGCCGTCCCACCAAGACACTCGTTGAAAAGGTCCGCCCCTGGCTGGCCGAAGAAAGGAAGCCCTGACATGGCTCAGACCTCCGAGATGACCGGCCGCCAGGCCTGGACCCTGCTGGCCATCTTCACCCTGCTGGCGGTGCTGCTGCTGGGCGGCGGACTGGTCGGCTGCCCCTACTACAAGGTCTGGGAGCGCAAGATGGCCGGTCAGGCCGAGCTGCAGTACCAGCAGGGCGCTCGCCAGGCCCTGATCGCCCAGGCCGCCGCCGAGGACGAGGCCGCGATCAAGCGGGCCGAGGCGGCCACCCGTCGGGTGCGCGGCTGGGCCGATGCGGCCAAGCGCGGCTGCGAGGATCTGGGCCGTCCGAATGATCAGGCCTGCGAGAACCAGCTGCTGCGCGACGCCGCCACCTATTCGATCGCCAAGGAAGGCCACGAAGGTGTGATCATCAGCGTCGGGGCCCCCGTCTCGGTGGCCGTTCAGCCGAACGCCGCCCGCTCGCCGGAATAGCTTGAGGCGAGAGCGGCGGCGCATTGCGAACCTGTCACGTGCACGAGCGTGACCGTGCCGCTACAGGACACTAAACCCGGCTGACGACATCTGACTCGCCACAGAACCGCCACGCCCGTCCGCTGCACAGGACGGACACGCAAGGACGCCTGAATGACCATCGCTGCAGACCCCTCGATGCTGAATCCCGTCGATCTGTTCCTGCGGGCCGACCTCGTCGTGAAGGCCATCATGGTCGGTCTGGCGCTCGCCTCGGTCTGGTCGTGGGCGGTGATCATCGACAAGGCGATCCGCTTCGCCGGCCTGAACGGTCAGGCCAACGCCTTTGAGGACGCTGTCGGCTCGGGCCGGTCGCTGGAAGAGATCGCGGCGCAGGCCGGTCCGAACCCTTCGCATCCCCTGCCGCGCATGCTGGTGATCGCCCTGTCGGACTGGCGCGAGGCCCGCACGCGCGGCCCGCTGACCGAGGGGCAGGGCAATCTGCTGATGGCCCGTATCGACCGCGCGCTGGACAGCCTGATCGCCCGTGAGGGTCAACGGGTCGAGAACGGTCTCGGCGTCCTGTCGGTGGTCGCCACCTCCTCGCCCTTCATCGGCCTGTTCGGCACGGTCTGGGGCATCATGAACGCCTTCGGCGCCATCGCCTCGGCGGGCAACACCAATCTGACGACGGTGGCCCCGGCCATTTCGGAAGCCCTGTTTGCGACAGCCATCGGCCTGTTCGCGGCCATCCCGGCCTATATCGCCTACAACAAATTCTCGATCGACGCGGGCAAGTTCACCGGCCGTCTGGAGAGCTTCGCCGACGACCTGCAGGCCGCCGTGGCCCGCCGCCTGGGCGCGCCTTCGTCCGAACCGCGCCGGGAGGCCTGAGCCATGGCCCTGGGTGGAGCAGGCGGAGGCGGCCATGTCCGCGGCCGACGCCGGGCGCGCAAGCGTCCGCTGAGCGAGATCAACGTCACCCCGCTGGTGGACGTCATGCTGGTGCTGCTGATCATCTTCATGATCTCGGCGCCCCTACTGACGACAGGCGTCGAGGTGGAGCTGCCCAAGACCGAAGCCAGTTCGGTCGACACCACGACAGAGCCGGTCACCGTCGCGATCAAGCAGGACGGCCAGATCTTCGTCGGCGAAAACGAGGTCCGCTGGGACGATCTGGTTCTGACCGTGGCCCGTGAAGGCGGAGCCGGCGCACGCGAAAAGCCGGTCTTCATTCGCGCGGATGGACGTGCGCCCTATCAGGCGGTGGCCAGGGTCATGGCCCGGCTGTCGTCGGACGGCTTTACCAAGCTGAACCTCATCACCGACACCGCTCCGACGCCTAGGGAGGGCTGACGGGGTGGAGCGTCCCGGAACCGCAGTGATCGCCTCCGTGGTGGTGCACGCCGGCATTGCCGGAGCCATCGCCTGGGCGCTGATGTTCAGCGAGGCGCACCCGCCCACGCCTGTGGTCAATTCTGTTGCGGTACAGGTGGTCTCCGAGGTCGAGGTGCTTGGCGCCGCGCCGCTCAATCCCAGCGAGGAGTTGATCACCGGGGACGTCGCCACCGCTCCGGTCGAGACCACCGCCGAGCCCGCGCCGCCGCCCGAACCGACGCCGCCTCCTCCGACGCCGAGCCCGCGCCCGCCGACCACGCCGCCGCGCACCCCTCCGCCGCGCACCCCGCCGCAACCGCCACGGCCGGCCCAGCCGCAGCCTCAGCCGCCCCGGACGCCGCGTCCCCCGGCCCCCCAACCTCAGCCCGGCTTCAATCCGGACGCCAACGCGGGTCCCCTGCGCCCCGGTCCGAACCGGAACGGACGTCCTCCCACCGGCGGCGGCGCGACCGGCGATGCGCCACGCACGCTCGGCCGCGCCTCGCTGCAGGCGCTGGCGGGCCAGATTCAGAACAACTGGGATATTCCCTGCGACTTGCCGGGCGGGCGTGATGCGGTCATCGCGGTGCGCCTCACGCTGGACGAGAGGGGCCGCCTCGTCGGTCTGGCCCGCGCCACCCATTCGAACCGGGGCATCGCCGACGGCGTTGAAAGAGCGATCCGTGCATCCGTGCCGTTCCAGATGCCGGCTGGCTACGAACAGCAGGAAATCACCATGTCGTTCCGTACGGCCACCATGTGCGCGAACCGCTGACGGAAACCGACTGTCGAGCCTTCGGGCCTGAAAGTCGCCTCAATCACGCCCAAGCTGGTTTCGGTGACAGGCCGGGGCCAGAGTGGTCCCAAACCGACCCGACCTGGAGGTCTTGATGCGTTTGAAAACTCTTCTGGTTTCGGTCGCCGCCCTGGCGGTGATCACGCCCGCGATGGCGGCCGCCCAGACCCCCCGGTCGCAAGAGCCTGATGTCATCGTCGATCAGGGCGTGATCCGCGCCTTCCAGATCGCCGTCGCCGACTTCGGCGGGCAGAACGGTTCCGACCTGTCGGGCGTGATCCGCGCCGACCTGCGCCGCTCGGGCTATTTCGAGCCGCTGGATCCGGCCAGCTTCGTCGAGACGGGCCTGACGCTGGCCAACGCGCCGAACTTCGCCCAGTGGACCTCCATCGGCGCCCAGGCCGTGCTGTACGGCTCGGTCACCGCCCGGCCCGACGGCCGCAACGACTTCGGCTTCCGCCTGTACGACCCCTATCGCCAGTGCCAGCTGGTCGCCTACCAGTTCACCGCCACGCCCGAGCAATGGCGCCGGATCGGCCACAAGATCGCGGACATGGTCTACCAGCGCATGACCGGCGAGAGCGGCTTCTTCGACAGCCGCGTGGTCTTCGTCTCGGAAAGCGGCACCCAGCTGAACCGGCTGTCGCGCCTGACGATCTCGGATCAGGACGGGTTCAGCCCCATCTACCTCACCCAGGGCGACGAGATCATCATGTCGCCGCGCTTCTCGCTGAGCGATCCGAACGAGATCACTTACGTCGCCCTCGGCAAGGACTACAGCCGCATCTATCTGTTCAACCTGGCCACCCAGCGCCGTGAGAGCCTGGGCGAGTTCGACGGTCAGGTGCTGGCGCCGCGGTTCTCGAACGACGGGGCCAAGATGGCCTTCTCGATCATCCGGAACGGCAACACCGACGTCTATGTGATGGACCTCAGCAGCCGTCAGGTGCGTCGCCTGACCAGCGATCCGGGCATCGACACCTCGCCGTCGTTTAGCCCGGACAACAGCCAGATCGTCTTCACCTCGGACCGTTCGGGCAGCGCGCGCCTGTACACCATGCGCGCCGACGGTTCGGGCCAGCGGCCGATCTCGCGCGGCGGCGGCCTCTATACGGCCCCGACCTGGAGCCCGCGCGGCGACCTGATCGCCTTCACCAAACAGGGCGGCGGCCGCTTCTCGACCGGCGTCATGAACACCGACGGCTCGGGCGAGCGCATCCTGTCGTCCAGCTATTTCGAGGAAGGCCCGACCTGGGCGCCCAACGGCCGCTACATCATGTTCGCGCGCCAGAGCCCGGGCGGCGACACCCGGCTGTGGACCGTCGATCTGTCCGGCCGGGTGGTCAGCCAGGCCGGCTACAGCGGTCGCGGCACAGACCCGGCGTGGTCGCCGCTGCTCGATCAGCAACCCAGCCGTCTGAGCGCCTCCGGCGCGGACGCCTGTCCCAGCTGATCACAAGCGGAGCCTTTGGCCTCACTACCGCGTTATCGTGTCTGGTGAAAAAGCTGGCGCGACAGTACCGACCTACTACAGCAAAGCTAAGCGGGGCCTGGCCCCGACGACCTAGGAGACGACCTCGATGATGAAGCCCTCGACCCTCGTCCGTCTGGCCGCCGTGGGCGTGGCCGTGACGGCCATCGCCGCCTGCACCCCGCGTCGTCCGGTCGAGACCGGTACGGGCGAGGTCCCGCCGCCGGTCGGCCCGCAGTATCCGCCGGTCAACAACGGCAACGTCGACGGCGGAAACCTCGGCGCCGCCGCCCCGGGTTCGGAGCAGGACTTCGTCGTCAACGTCGGCGACCGCGTCTATTTCGACCTCGACAGCTATTCGGTCCGTTCGGAAGCCTTCCCGCGCCTCGACGCCCAGGTGGCCTGGCTGCAGCGCTACCCCTCGGTCACGATCCGTATCGAAGGCAACGCCGACGAACGCGGCACGCGTGAGTACAATCTGGCCCTGGGCGCCCGCCGCGCCGAGTCGGTCCGCACCTATCTGATCGAGCGCGGCATCAACGCCGGCCGCATCGACACGATCAGCTTCGGCAAGGAACGTCCGATCGCCGCCGGTTCGTCGGAAGAATCGTGGGCCCGCAACCGCAACGCCCACACCGCGATCGTCTCCGGCGCCGCGCGCTAAATCGCGGCGACAGTTGTATGGGGAGGGGGCGTCGGTTTACCGACGCCCTTTCCTTTTGTACGGCGGGTTTGACATCCGCCTGAGTGCGGCCCGGGGGGATGCTGGCGATGGATATCGAAGGTGCAGGCGGCGTCGTGACCGCGGGTTTGATCGCCGGCGCGATCGAGAAGCCGGCCGGCAAGGCGGGCGAGGACCACACCGGAACCTGCGCCGACTGCGGGTCCGAGACCTCCGGCAATTTCTGTTCGAACTGCGGTCAGCCGACCCATGTTCACCGCACCCTGCTGCATCTCGGCGAGGAGGTGCTGCACGGCGTCATGCATTTCGACGCCCGTATCTGGCGCACCCTGCCGTTGCTGGCCTTCAATCCCGGCAAGCTGACGCGCGAGTGGATCCACGGCAAGCGCACCCGCTACGTCTCGCCGCTGGCGATCTTCCTGTTCACGGTCTTCGTCTCCTTCTTCGCGCTCAGCTTTGTGCACATGCCTGAGTCCAGCTTCCACCCGGTCAGCACCGTCGCGGGGGAAGAGGGCGCGGCCGAGTTCGAGAAGGGGCGTCAGGATATCGCCGCGGCCCGCGCCGCGGCGACAACCGCCGGCGACAAGGCGGCGCTGGACGTCGCCGACAATGTCCTGGCGGGTCTCAGCAAAAAGGCTGATGGCGCCGAAGCGGCCTCTTCCGACGAGGCGCAATCGGACAGCTGGCAGGGGTCGGTCAGTGAGATCGCCAACGACGTCTACTCTGACCCGACCGTCAGTCCGGGCGTCAAGAAGGTCGCCAAGAAGCTGATGAACCCTGACCTCGCGGTCTACAAAATCCAGCAGACCTTCTACAAATTCGCCTTCCTGCTGGTGCCGCTGTCGATCCCGTTCATGGCCCTGCTGTTCCTGTGGCGGCGCAAGACGACCCTTTATGACCACGGTGTCTTTGTTCTGTATTCGCTGACCTTCGTGGTGTTGGTGGGCCTGATCGCGATCTGTCTGGGCTTCATCCACCCGGCGCTGGGTGTGGCGGCGTGGTTCGCGGTCATGGTCGGTACGCCGATCCATCAATTCGCCCAGTTGAAGGGCGGTTATGAGCTCGGCTGGTTCTCGACGATCTGGCGGTTCGTCCTCCTCCAGAACTTCTGCCTCATCGTCGTGGGGCTGTTCGTCACGGCGATCATCTATCTGGCGGTCGCGGTCTGACTGCCTTGCGACCGCCCCAAATCCGGTGAAATCTGATCCCATGCTCAAGCTCCCGTCCGCCCTGCGCACCCGCAAAGTCGTCATCACCGCCTTGGGCGTCGTGATGATCGCCGGCACGACGACCGTTGTGGCCCAGACCACGCCGATGGAGCCGATCCAGTGGGACAAGCGCCGGCTGGATCAGCTGGACCGCAACGTCCGCCGCCTCGAGCGCGCCGTCACCCAGCGGAACGCCGCGGGCCAGCCGGTGATCATCGAGCCGGACGAAGAGGTCGTGGCGCTTCAGGGCCGCGTCGGCCTGATGGACCGCCGCCTGCAGGATCTGGAAGCCACCACCCAGCGGGTGAACGGCGAGATCGAGCGCCTGACCTTCGCCCTGGACGAGTCCAAGCGCGACAACGCCGCCCTGTCGACCCGTGTCCGCGACGCCGAGGGCCGGGTCCGCGCCATCGAGCAGGCCGCCGCCCGCGAGGCCGAGCTGAATTCGCCTATTCCCAACACCTCGCCGACGGGCGACGCGGCGCGCGATCTGGCCGCCGCCGTCCGTCTGGCCGCCACCGATCCGGCGCGGGGCGACCGCGCGCTGCAGACCGTGACCCTGGCCTGGCCCGACACGCCGCAGGCGCGCGAGGCGTTCAGCCGCATCGGCGATCTGCGCGTCTCGGACGGCGATTACGACAACG
Organism: Brevundimonas sp. EU05-FHT14B11; assembly: GCF_058790835.1. Lineage (NCBI taxonomy): Bacteria > Pseudomonadati > Pseudomonadota > Alphaproteobacteria > Caulobacterales > Caulobacteraceae > Brevundimonas > Brevundimonas sp. EU05-FHT14B11. Next base: position 462,707 of record NZ_JBYTCY010000003.1, on the reverse strand, counting down.
CCGTGCGCGCCTATTCCTCGGCCATCCGCGGCTGGCCGACCACGTCCTGGGCCGCGGCGACCACGCTGGAACTGGCCAATGCGCTGAACGCCGCCGACCGCAAGACCGACGCCTGCGGCGCGCTGGCGGAGTTCACCAACCGCTACGCCGCCACCGCCACGGCGCCCCAGCGCACCCGCGCCACCGAGATGGGCGCGCGCTTCGCCTGCGCCCCCGCCCGCGCCCCGGCGGCGACCCCCGCGCGTCCGCCGGCCCGGAGACCGGGCTGAGCCGGTCGGATCCTGACTGGGTCGTCCAGGCCCGGGGCCGCCTGACCGCCCGCCTTCTGACGGAGACTTCGCGCCCGCTCGCCGTGGCCCTTTCCGGCGGCGGGGATTCCATCGCCCTGCTGCGGCTCGCCGCCGACTGGGCCGGAGCCCATGGCCGCCGTCTGCTGGCGCTGACCGTCGATCACGGCCTGAACCCCGACAGCGCGGACTGGACCGCCCGCGCCGAGGCCGCCGCCCGGGCCGTCGGCGCCGACTGGCGCGGTCTCGTCTGGTCCGGCGACAAGCCCGCCACGGGCCTGCCCGCCGCCGCCCGCGCCGCCCGCCACCGGCTGCTCGCCGACGCGGCCCGCGCGGCGGACGCCTCGGTCATCCTGATCGGCCACACCGCCGACGACGTCTCCGAGGGCGAGGTCATGCGGGCCGAAGGCTCGACCCTGGGCCGCCTGCGCGAATGGACGCCGTCCCCTGTCTGGCCCGAGGGACGCGGGCTGATGCTGCTGCGTCCCCTGCTGGACGTCCGTCGCGCAGACCTGCGGACCTGGCTGAAGGCGCGCGGCGCCGACTGGATCGACGATCCGGCCAATGAAGACCTCCGCTTCGCCCGCGCCCGCGCGCGCGCCCTTCGCAGCCTGGCCGCCGCCGTCTCCCACGGCGTCTCGGCGGAGGGCCCCGTCGCGGGCGTGCTCGGCGTCGAGGAGGACCTCATCCGCCTGTCGCGCCGGGTCTCCGCCCGCGCCCTGTCCGCGGCCCTCGTCTGTGCCGGCGGCGGCGACCGGCCGCCGCGCGGCGAACGCCTGGGCGCCGTTCTGGAGCGTCTGCGGACGGGCGAGGACTTCACCGCCACCCTGTGCGGAGCCCGTCTCGAGGCGATAAGGGCGAAGATCAGCGTCCTGCGCGAGCCGGGCGAGTTCCGGCGCGGGGCGGGCCGCCCCATCCCCCTGTCGCCCGGCGTCGGGACGGTCTGGGACGGCCGGTGGCTGGTGACGGCGCCGGACGGCGGCTGGACCGTCTGCCCCGCCGCGGGGCGTATGGCCCTGTTGTCAGACGCCGATCGCGAGGTCCTGAAGGCCCTTCCGCCCGCCGCCCGCGGGGCTCGCCCTGTGCTGATCCGGAACGCTCCGGATGCTGCGGTTCTTGCAGGGGAGGGCATGAAGGCGCACGCCCTGGTCGAAGCGAGACTGGCGGCGGCGCTGGACGGAATGACGCATGAACGGGATCTGGATGCTCACGCACATGGCGCGACGCCCCGGAACCACCTATTTTCTGGCGTGACATCATCGAACGACGGGCCGCAACCGCGTTCCGAGGAAACGAGACGAGAATGAATTTGCGCAACCTGGCCATCATCGGCGTCCTGATCCTGGGACTGGCGACGGCCTATATGGCCTTCAACCGCGGCGGCCTGACGGCCCCCGACAACGCCAAGGCCACCGCCGCGCGTCCGGCCGAGATGAGCTATTCGGATCTGCTCCAGGCCCGCAACGCCAACGCCATCGCCAGCATCGAAGTTCATGGCGAGCAGGTGAAGGCCACGCTCAAGGACAACCGCGTCGTCACCGTCGTCACGCCCATGCCCAACGGCGCGCTGATCGACAGCATCACCGAGAAGGGCGCGACCGTCGACGTCAAGAACACCCGCCAGCCGATCTGGATCGGCATCCTGATGGCGGCGCTGCCCTTCCTGCTGATCATCGGCCTGTGGATCCTGATCATGCGCCAGATGCAGGGCGGCACGCGCGGGGCCATGGGCTTCGGCAAGTCCAAGGCCAAGCTGCTGACCGAGCACAAGGGCCGCAAGACCTTCGACGACGTCGCCGGCGTGGACGAGGCCAAGGAAGAACTGCAGGAGGTCGTCGACTTCCTGAAGGACCCGGGCAAGTTCCAGCGCCTGGGCGGCAAGATCCCCAAGGGCGCCCTGCTGGTCGGCCCGCCGGGTACGGGTAAGACCCTGCTGGCCCGCGCCGTCGCAGGCGAGGCCGGCGTGCCCTTCTTCTCCATCTCCGGCTCGGACTTCGTCGAGATGTTCGTCGGCGTCGGCGCCAGCCGCGTGCGCGACATGTTCGAACAGGCCAAGAAGAATTCGCCCTGCATCATCTTCATCGACGAGATCGACGCCGTCGGTCGCCATCGCGGCGCCGGTCTCGGCGGCGGCAATGACGAGCGCGAGCAGACCCTGAACCAGCTGCTGGTCGAGATGGACGGCTTCGAATCCAACGAAGGCATCATCCTGATCGCCGCCACCAACCGTCCCGACGTTCTGGACCCGGCCCTGCTGCGTCCGGGCCGCTTCGACCGTCAGGTCGTGGTGCCCAACCCCGACGTCGCGGGCCGCGAGAAGATCCTGCGCGTCCACATGAAGGACGTGCCGCTGGCCGCCGATGTGAATGTGAAGACCATCGCGCGCGGCACGCCGGGCTTCTCGGGCGCCGATCTGGCGAACCTGGTCAATGAAGCCGCCCTGATGGCCGCCCGCAAGGACCGCCGCATGGTCACGCACCGCGACTTCGAGGACGCCAAGGACAAGGTCATGATGGGCGCCGAGCGCAAATCCATGGCCATGAACGAGGAAGAGAAGCGCATGACCGCCTATCACGAGGCCGGTCACGCCCTGGTCGCCATCAACGTCAAGATGGCCGACCCGGTGCACAAGGCGACCATCGTCCCGCGCGGCCGCGCGCTCGGCATGGTCATGCAGCTGCCGGAAGGCGACCGCTACTCCATGAAGTACCAGCAGATGATCGACCGTATCGCCATCATGGCGGGCGGCCGGGTGGCCGAGGAGCTGATCTTCGGCAAGGAGAACATCACCTCGGGCGCCAGCTCGGACATCCAGCAGGCCACCAAGCTGGCGCGGGCCATGGTCACGCGCTGGGGCTTCTCGGACAAGCTGGGCACCGTCGCCTACGGCGAGAACCAGGAAGAGGTCTTCCTGGGCCACTCGGTCGCGCGCAGCCAGAACGTCTCGGAAGAGACCGCCCGGATCATCGATGAAGAGGTCAAGCGCCTGGTCACCGACGGCTGGGATGAGGCGCGCCGCATCCTGACCGAGAAGGCCGAGGATCACGAGAAACTGTCCCAGGCCCTGCTGGAGTACGAAACCCTGTCGGGCGACGAAATCCGCGACCTGCTGGAGAAGGGCCTCGCGCCGAACCGCGACGAGAGCAACTTCCCCACCGCCGGCCCGTCGGTCTCGGTGCCGATCACCCCGGTGTCGGACGGCGTCGAGGTCGAGGTTCCGACGGTCCACTGATCCGTCGCGCCATACGAAACAGGAAGGGCCGGGGAGCGATCCCCGGCCCTTTTTCCGTCCGCCTCAGACCAGGTCGTCGGGATCCTCGATCAGGACGGGCGTCAGGGTGCGGATCTGCCCGGATGGGGCGGGCCACCGGATCGACTGCCCCTGCGCCAGGCCCAGCAGGCCCGCGCCGACGTGCGACAGGGGCGAGATCAGCCCCCGATCGATATCGGCCTCGGCCGGAAGCACGATCTTGATCCGCCGCGTCCGGCTGTTGTCGCCGTCGACGTAGTGGACCCAGTGGTTCAGGCCCACGGTGGGGATGCGGCGGCCCGAGCGGTGCACATGGGCGCGGGCGAGTTCCTGCTGCAGCAGGCCCGCCGCGCCTTCGGCGTCGGCGTCTCCGACAAGGCCTGAAAGCAGGGCGTGGTCCGTGGCGCTGAGGTGGATGGCGGGCAGACGCGGGGCGGCGCCCGTGGAACGGGTTGTCATGGAATTGATCTCGATATGAAACGTGCAGCGCGCCCGCTCGGGCGCCGTTGCTGCTGTTGAACAGGTCGCGCCTCCCGGAGGCGCGACACGCGTCATCGCCCCCGGGTCAGTCGCCTGCGACGAGGCGGCCCGCGTGATTCAGCATTCGACCCTGTTCGGACAATCCGCACATGCCCCGCAGGCTAGGCCGACCACGGGGGAAGTCAAACCAGATGGACGTCGCTGTAATGAACAAGTTTGCATTTCAAACAAGTCTGACGTAGAACGCTGCTCTCAACGAGGGGAAGCCCATCATGCCGTCATCTGAAATCCGCCCCATCGGCCGTTCGCATCGGTTCGGCGCGCGCAAGGCCGGAGCTCTGGCGATCAGTCTGCTGGCGTTCGCCGCCGGGAGCACGTCAGCGGCGGCCCAGGGCGCGGTGAATCCGGCTCCCGCCGCGTCGGGCGGCTATGTCCGCCCGGCGGCTCCGGGTCGACTGGTCGCCATCGCTGACGGTCGCCGGCTGCACATCCTGTGCGAGGGCGAAGGCGGCGGACCCGCGGTGATCTTTGAAGCCGGGCTGTCCCAGTACACCGCCAACACCACCCTGAGGGCGGCCCAGGACGCGATCGCGGGCTTCGCGCGGGTCTGCACCTATGATCGCGCCGGGATGGGCTGGAGCGACCCCGCTCCGGAGGGCTGGAGCTATCCGGACAGGGTGGAAGACCTGCGCGCCCTGCTCACGGCGGCGGGGATCGACGGCCCCTATGTGCTTGTCGCCCATTCAATGGGCGGGCTCCTGGTTCGCGCCTACGCCGCCGCCAATCCCGATCAGGTGGCGGGCCTGGTGCTGGTGGACGCCACTTCGGAACGCAATCTCCCCGAGATCGACGCCGCCCGGGGACCGACCCTTTCGCAGATCGATGCGGCCCTGGCGGTCTCCCGGCCGGGCGTGCCGGTGATCGGCATGCCGGCTGGGACGCCGGCGGAAGTGCAGATGGCCTTCACGCCGGAGGTCCTGCGGGGCGTGAAGGCGGAGTTCGAGGCCCTGGGCCGGCTCGGTCCCGGGACCCTGCCGCCGGGCGGGCCGGGCGCGCTGGGCGACCTGCCTCTGATCGTCATCCGCCGGGGACGGACGATGTCGCCGCCGAGCGAAGCGGATCTGAACCATCGTCAGGGCCAGGAGGATCTGGCCGCCCTGTCCTCGAACAGCGTGCTGATCGTCGCGGAGAACAGCGGCCACACCATTCCGCTGGATGAGCCGCAGGTCGTGGCCGACGCGGTGCGCCGCCTGCTCGACGCCCTGAAATCCAACAACCGACGCCTGTGAAAGAGACCGGTTCGATGACCCATTCCGAAATCCGTCCACCCGAACGCCTTCATGGCCTCGACGCCCTGCGGGGCGGCGCGCTGTTGCTGGGCGTCGTCCTGCACGCCAGCCTGTCCTTCTTCCCCCAGCAGATCTGGATCGTCGCCGACGACAGCCGGTCGATCGGGGCGGCCTGGCTGTTCTTCGCCATCCACCTGTTCCGGATGACGGCCTTTTTCCTGATCGCCGGCCTGTTCGCCCACATGATGCTGAGCCGCAAGGGCTGGTGGGGCTTCGCGCGGGACCGGGCGGTGCGCATCACCGGGCCGCTGCTGGCCTTCTGGTTCCCCGTCATGGCGGGGATCGTGACGGCCCTGGTCTGGAACGCCCACGCCAACGGGATGATCGTCCCGGGCGCGCCGCCGCCGCCGCCGCCGACCTATGACTGGACCAATGTCCCGCTGACCCACCTGTGGTTCCTGTACGTTCTGTCCCTGTTCTGCATTGCGACCCTGATCCTGCGCGCGCCCTTCGCGGCGCTGGACCGCAATGGCGGCTGGGGCCGGGTGGTGGACCGGATCACGGGCGCGCTGATCGGCTGGTGGACGCCCGTCCTGATGGCCGCGCCGCTGGCGCTGGCGCTTTGGCTGGACCCGAAATGGATCGCCTTCTTCGCCGTGCCGACGCCGGACGCGGGACTGGTCCCGCACACCGCCGCCCTGGTCGGCTTCGGGTCGGCCTTCGGGCTGGGCTTCCTGCTGGATCGGCGGCGCGAGCTGCTGGACAGGATCGCCGCCTGGTCGCCGATCTTCCTGCTCGTCGCCGTGGCCTCGGGCGTCGCGGCCTATGAACTGGCGGGCGGACCGAAGCTGGCGCCGATGGTCGAGCCGACCATGACCAAGGCGATCGCCGCCGCCGTGTGCGCCCTGGCGGTCTATTCGTCCGCCTTCGCCGCCCTGGGCCTGAGCCTGCGGTTCCTGTCCGGCCATAGCCCGGTCCGCCGCTACCTCGCCGACGCCTCCTACTGGGTCTACATCCTGCACCTGCCGCTGGTCATGCTGGCCCAGGTGTGGGTGCAGGACTGGCCGGCGCCCTGGTGGATCAAGCTGGCGGGCGTGTCGCTCGGCGTCTTCGCCGTTTGCCTGGGCTCCTATGAGCTGCTGGTGCGGCACGGCTTCATGGGCAAGTGGCTGAACGGCCGCCGCATCCCGTGGCGTCGTCGGGCTGAACCTGAGGCGGTTCCCGCCGAATAACTTGCCAACCCCTTCCGGCTCGTCCACCCCGATGGACGAGCCGGTTCGGAGAGAGTCGCCATGCCCGCCAAGCCCCGTCTGCATTCGCCCGAGGACGACCTCGCCTTCATGCGCTCGATCGTCGAGGGCGGCGGGCGCGTGCCCATGACGCTGGCGGTCTGCTACCTGGCCGGCGGCCTGATCTACGGCGCCCAGTGCCTGTTCCACCTCGGTCAGGTCTTCGGCGTGATCCGCCTGCCCGATCTGGCCAACCTGATCATCGTGGTCGGCTTCACCGCCGCCTTCCTCGTCGTCCTGACCTGGGCGATCCTGCGGGACCGCAAGCAGGGCGCGCTCAACCGGGGCCCGACGGCGTCGCGCACGCTGAGCGCGGCCTTCAGCGCCACCGGCATGGCCAATACGGCGGTGATCATCGTCTTCGCCGTGGGCGCGATCCGGGACAAGGACTTCGCCATCTGGCTCTATTACGCCGCCATCGTCTTCGCGCTTCAGGCCGCCGCCTGGTACGTGGCCTGGATGCTGAAGCGGAAGGGCTGGATGCTGGCCACCGCGCTGGGCGGCTGGGTCACGGCGGTCGCCCTTGGGGTGCTGGTGCGCCAGCCGCTCGCCTATCTCGGCGTCTGCACCATCGCCCTGTTCCTGCTGTTCGCCCTGCCGGGCCTGATCCTGTTCCGCGACGCCCGCGCCGGATCGAAGGCGGTCTGAGCCATGGGACTGGCGGATCTCGGACGGATCGACGAGGTCATCCACGGTCGCATGCGGCTGGGGATCATGGTCTATCTGGCCGACGCCGACACCGCCGACTTCACCGAGCTGAAGACCGTGCTGGAGGCGACGCAGGGCAATCTGTCCGTCCATCTCAAGAAGCTGGAGGAGGCGGGCTATGTCGCCATCGACAAGAGCTTCAAGGACAACAAGCCGCTGACCCGCGTCTCCATCACCCCAACCGGCCGCAAGGCCTTCGGCGCCTATCTGGATGCGCTGGGCGGACTGATCGGGAGCAAGGGCTGATGGCGCCGGTCATCGTCGATCCCGCCCGCGTTCGCGAGTTCGAGGACGCCAAGGCCTTCCATGACTGGCTGGCGAAGAACCACGACCGCGAGCCCGAGGTCTGGATCAAGATCCACAAGAAGGGCTCGGGCCTGAAGTCGATCAATCACATCGAGGCCATCGAGACCGTCCTGTGCTGGGGCTGGATCGACGCCATCCGCAAGGGCTTCGACGACAAGAGCTTCCTTCAGCGCTACGTCCCGCGCGGGAAGAAGAGCACCTGGAGCCAGGTCAATGTCGACAACATCGACCGCCTGATCGCCGACGGCCGCATGACCGAGCATGGTCTGAAACAGGTCGAGGCGGCTAAGGCCGACGGCCGCTGGGACGCCGCCTACCGCATCAAGGGCTCGACTGTCCCCGACGACCTCCAGACCGCCATCGAGGCTGATCCGCAAGCCAAGGCCTTCTTCGCGACCCTGACCGCCCAAAACCGCTTCGCCCTGATCTTCCGCCTGCAGGCCCTCAAGACCGAGGCGGGCCGCGCCAAGCGCATCGCCGCCACCGTCGAGATGCTGCGCAAGGGCGAGACCGTCTATCCGCAGGGCAAGGGCTGATGGCGGTCCTGCGCCCTCGCGTGATGGGCATCGTCAACGTCACGCCCGACAGCTTCTCGGACGGCGGGCGGCACGACAGCGTCGAGGCGGCGATCGCGCACGGGCTTGAGCTGGTCCGGCAGGGCGCGGATATCCTCGACATCGGCGGCGAGAGCACGCGGCCGGGGGCCGAGCCGGTCAGCATCGAGGACGAGATCGCCCGCACCGCCCCGGTGATCGCCGGCCTGCGCGCGCACTGGGCCGGGCCGCTCAGCATCGACACCATGAAGCCCGAGGTGGCGGCCGTGGCCGTCGGCGCCGGGGCCAATATCTGGAACGATGTCTCCGCCCTGGGCTTCTCGGCCTCCAGCCTGCCGACCGCCGCCGATCTCGGCTGCGACGTGGTGCTGATGCACATGAAGGGCGAGCCGCGCACCATGCAGGACGCGCCCCACTACGACGACGTGGTGTCCGAGGTCGCCGACTGGCTGGCGCTGCGGGCGGGCGAGGTGATGGCGGCGGGCGTGGCGCCGGACCGCATCTGGCTTGATCCCGGCATCGGCTTCGGCAAGACCCTGGCGCACAACCTGGCCCTGACCGCGCATCTGGAGCGGATCGGCGCGACCGGCCTGCCGATCCTGTACGGAGCGAGCCGCAAGCGCACCATCGCCGCTGTCGATCCCACGGCGGCCGAGGCTTCAGACCGCCTGGGCGGCTCACTGGCCCTGGCGCTGGAAGCGGCGCGGCGCGGCGCGGCCGTCATCCGGGTCCACGACGTGCGCGAGACGGTTCAGGCGCTGGCCGTGCAGGCCGCCGTCACGGCGGCTCAGTAGGCGGCTCGGGCGGGCGCTTCTCCCTCGACCCAGCCTTGGGCGAACGCGTTCACATCCTCCATCTGGCGGCTAAGGACGCCCAGCCAGCCGCCAGTCCACGTACCGAAGGCCTCTGTTCCGTCCGGCCGCTTCAGGCTCTCCGGCAGGGTCCGGATCAGATAGACCGGGTTCTCGTTCGCATCGTACGCTTGGCCAAGGGCCGTGAAGTCCTCGCCTGACATCTGATAGACTGGCCGCCCTTGCCGGGCCAAAGTCACGCGACCGAACTTGCGACCCTTCATCGTCGCGGCGACCTGGAAGAGCGCCCTCATCAGGTCCACCGGGGCGGCGGTATCCACCGACACCAGATCGATCGTGATGTCGCGAGGATGAATGAGCCAGGACCGGTAGACGTGCACCTGCGCCGCGTCGGCGTTCCTGCTGTCCTTTGACAGAGCGGACGCCGCCGGCGCCCAGACACTCAGGTTGAAGACAGCGATGGCGCTGAGGACTGCGGCGGCGATCCATAGCCCCGACCTTCGCCGACTGGCCGGAGCGGTTGCTGGCGGGTCTGATTGTTCGATCATGGTGCGGCCTCCCCGGCCGGATCATCGTCCGAACACGCCCCTCCCGCAATCCGTGTTTATCCGCCGGCCGTCACGGCAGCCGGGTGAGCAGCCGCGCGCCGCGGCCCATGGTGAACCAGGCCCAGGTCCAGTTGACGTAGACCGCCGCCCGGCTGCGGAAGTCGATCAACAGCATCAGGTGGACCAGCGACCACGCCAGCCAGGCGATGAACCCCTTCAGCTTCCACGGCCCCAGCAGGGCCACGGCGCGGGAGCGGCCGATCACCGCCATCGTGCCCCAGTCGTGATAGCGGAACGGCGCCGGATCGGGCCGTCCCTCCGCCCGGGCGCGGACCAGCCGGCCGACCCACTTGCCCTGCTGCTTGGCCACGGGCGCGAGGCCGGGCAGGGGCTTGCCGTCCTGCCGGTAGCTGGCCACGTCGCCCAGGGCGAAGACGTTCTCCATCCCCGGAACGGCGCAGGTCGCATCGACCACGACGGCGCCGTTGCGCACCGCTTCGGCGCCCAGCCATTGCGCCACCGGCCGGGCTTCGACCCCCGCGCTCCACAGCACGGCGGCGGCCTCGATGGTCTCGCCGCCGGCGCGCACCATGCCGTCCGAGATCGCCTCCACCGCCGTTCCGGTGCGGACCTCGACGCCCAGTTCCTCCAGCGCCCTTTCGGCATAAGCGGACAGGTCCTCGGGGAAGGCGGCCAGCACGCGCGGCCCGGCCTCGAACAGGATGACCCGCGCCTGCGTCGGGTCGATGCGGCGGAACTCGTTGCGCAGGGTCATCCGCGCCATCTCGGCGATGGTCCCGGCGGTCTCCACCCCCGTCGGCCCGGCCCCGACCACGACGAAGGTGGTCAGCCGGCGCGCCTGCGCCGGATCGTCGGCCAGTTCCGCCCGTTCGAAGGCGGCCAGCAGCTTGCGGCGGATGGTCAGGGCGTCGTCCAGCGACTTCAGCACCTCGGCGTCGTCCGACCATTCGGGATGGCCGAAGAAGCTGTAGGCCGCGCCGGTGGCCAGGATCAGCCAGTCGTATTGCTGATCCGGGCCGTCCTTCAGCCGCACGCATTTCGCCCCGGCGTCGACCGCCGTCACCTCGCCCATCAGGACGGTGACGTTCTTCTGGCCCTTCAGCAGGGTGCGCGAGGCGGTGGCGATGTCGGCGGGCGACAGGGCCGCGGTGGCGACCTGGTAGAGCAGGGGCTGGAACAGGTGATGGTTGGTGCGGTCGATCAGCACCACGTCCACATCGGCGCCCTTGAACGCCTTGGCGGCGGCCAGCCCCCCGAAGCCGGCCCCGACGATCACCACGGTCTTCCTCGACACGACGGCTCTCCTGTTTCGATATTCCCTATGTAGTGAATACCGCGCCGGAAAGCCCGTCAGATCGTCTGGTAGAGCATGATCAGGTTGCCGCAGGTGTCGTTCAGCGTCGCGGCGCGCACCGCACCCATGTCGGCGGGCGGGCCGCGGAACGCGACGCCCAGTCCGGTCAGGCGTTCGTAGTCGGCGTCGATGTCGTCCACTTCGAAGGCGGTCCATGGGATGCCCTGCTCGACCATCCAGGCCTGGAAGGCCGCCACCTCCGGCTTGGTCGAGCCGGGCTCGATCGACAACTCGACCCCGTTGGGATCAGCCGGTGAGACGACGCTCAGCCAGCGGACCGGTCCCATCGGAATGTTCTGCTTCACCTGGAAGCCGAGCTTGTCGACGTAGAAGCGTTCAGCCCGATCCTGATCGGGCACGGAAATGCTGGTCAGTTTGATGCGGATCATCGGTCCCTTCCTTCAGGTCTTGCGGCAGTAGGTTGTGGTGGTGAAGTCGCGCCATTGTCCGTCCTGGCCGAGCACGCGCCCGGTCAGCCGGCGCTCGTCGGGCGAAAGGATTTCGAAGACGTCGTCGTAATCCGTCTCCTCGCCCTCGATATCGAAGCTGGGACCCCGGCTGCGCATGTGCAGCCGGCCGTCCTCGACGGCGCCGTCATAGGTCCACAGAGTGGGGTGTTCCCAGCTTACGAAATCGCCCGTGACCCTGCCCGTCGCCGGATCGAGCGCGAACTGGAAGCGGACGTCGTCGCTGGATTCGATGACGATCCAGGCGCCGCGGCGGGTGACGGTCTCCGCGCCCGTGCGGCGCTGAGAAGGATCGTCGGGGATCGTACGGCCGTCGAATGTCCACTCGCCGATCAGTTGGTCGAGCCAGTCGCTCATGATTGATCTCCAGTTGGTGACGCCTCCACGGTCCTCGCGAGGCCGTCCAGGATCATGGTCCAGCCCTTGGAGGCGCCCTCGACGAAGTGCGCCCATTCGTCCGGCAGGGCGTGTTCGAGCACGACAAGGCAGCCGTCGCCGGCAGGCCGGAACGTCACGGTGACGATGATCGACGGGTCGTCGGCGTATCGGGTCTCGAACACGATGCGGTGCGGCCGGTCGATCTCGATGAAGACGCCGTGATGCTCGGCGAGTTCTTCACCGCGTCGTTCGAACAGCTCGATCACCCCGCCCGGACGGGGCTCGTAGCGGACATGCTCCATCACGCCCGTGGGGGTCGCGTATAGCCATTCGCCGACATGGGCGGGATCCAGGAAGGCGTCGAACACCCGCTCCGGCGGATGGCGGAACCGCTTCTCCACACGTACGCCCGTCATGCCGACCATCCTGGTACGCGGTGCTCGGGGAAGCGATCGGCGACGAAACCCGGCTCGATCCCGTGCTCCAGCCAGATCTTGGCCCCGGCCATGACCAGGGCGAAGCCGCCGGTGGAATCAAGAGCCTCGGCGACGCCGTCGGCGTCATCCGTGAAGCCGCGGTTCTGGACCGTGACCCACGCGTGGTCGCCCCGGGGCTCGAACAGCCACTCCACCTCGGTCGGGGACGAGGTGTTGTCCCAGTCGATCAGGATGCGGCGGTTCGGCTCGACGGCCTTGACCACGACCTCGGTCGAGACGCCGTACATGGCCCAGGTCCAGGTCAGGGTCGCGCCGGGCTCCAGCCGCCCGCCGCCGTCGGTGAACCAGAAGCGGCGGGTGATCGCCGGATCGATGAAGGCCTCGAACACCTCGGCGACGGGCCGGCGGATCAGCATGCCGGCGGCGGCGACCGGGGCGGTCATCTCGTCGTCCAGTCGTTGGTGTGGCCCGCGTCCTGAGCGCCCTCCAGCCGCGCGCCATAGGCGTCGCGCAGGGCGAACCAGCGGTCCCAGTTCCACGGATGCCGCACGCCGCGCACCGCGTCGTCCAGGCCTTCCATGTGATGCTGCCAGCCGCTGAGCACATTGGCCCGCGCGCCTGCCCAGGTTTCCGGCACCCGGTGCACCAGCGTCAGGTGGGTGCCGTCGCCGTCCGGCTCGAGCCGCCACGAGACGACCGAGTCCGGATTGCTGCCGAAGGTGTGCTCGAAGCGGCTGTAGGGCTGCACCGTCAGCACCTCGTTCGACTGCCGGCGCTTCTCCGGAATGTCGGGCATGAAGTCATTGTCGGGCTGGCGGAAATTGAGCTCCATCTTACCGCCGGGGGCCAGTTCGATCTCGGCCTCGGCCAGCCAGCAGGCCAGGCCGTCGCCCGTGGTCAGGGCCTTCCAGACCCGCTCGGGCGAATGGCGCAGGCGGCGCTCGAAGCGGATCTCCCAGCCGTCCTCCACCCGGCGGATGGCGCCCGCGTCGGCCCCGAGGGCGACGGGCGGAGAGGTGGTGTCGGTCATTGCGGAAACTCCCTGTCGAGGTGCGCCTCCAGCGCATCCAGCGTGCTCGTCCAGAAGCGGCGATAACCCGCCAACCACTGGTCCAACTCCTTCAGCGGCGCGGGGTTGAGGCTGTAGAGCCGCCGCGTCGCGTCCTTGCGCACGGTCACCAGTCCGGCCTCACGCAGCACCGACAGGTGTTTGGACACCGTCGGCTGGGCGATGGGCAGGGCGTCGACGAAGTCCCCGGCGGGGCGTTCGCCGTCCGCCAGCATGGCCAGGATGGCCATGCGGTGCGGTTCGGAGAGGGCTTGAAGGGCGGCGTGCATAAGTATTGCCTATCGGCAATATAGCCGTATGGCAATGAAAAATGTGCACTTGGAAAAAAAGCGAGTGCACATTGTGCACTTTTTCTCGTTCAGGTGAGGGTGGCCGTAGCGGCTCGCCTCTCCCGAGCAGAAATTGAGTAGCACGCGACCCCGTCAGTTTTGGTCGTAGCGGGATCGGACTTGTCCCGACCTTCGGACTCGGCCATCTGCGGGGCATGACTTCCTCCCTCGGACGCGTCCTGATCATCGCCGGCTCCGACTCGGGCGGCGGGGCGGGAATTCAGGCGGACATCAAGGCCGTGACCGCCATGGGCGGCTATGCGGCGACGGCGATCACCGCCATCACGGTCCAGAACACCCTGGGCGTCCACGGCGTGCATCCCCTGCCGCTGGACCTGATCGAGGCTCAGGCCCGGGCGGTCTTGGACGACATCGGGGCCGACGCGATCAAGACCGGCATGCTGGGATCGACCGAGGTGGTCGAGCGGGTGGCGGCCATTCTGGACACCTCCGACGCCCTGACCGTCGTCGACCCGGTCATGATCGCCAAGGGCGGCCACCCGCTGCTGCCCGACGAGGCGGTGCAGGCCGTCCGCACATTGATGATCCCGCGCGCCACCCTGCTGACGCCCAATGCGCCCGAGGCCGAGGCCCTGACCGGGCTGACGGTCGCCGATCTCGACGGCCAGCGCCGGGCGGGCGAGTTCCTGCTCGGCATGGGCGCCAAGGCGGTGCTGATGAAGGGCGGCCACGTCCCGGGCGAGACCGTGGTCGACGTGCTGGTCACCCCGAACGGCGAGACCCTGCTGGAGGGCGAACGCGTCGATACCCGCCACACCCACGGCACCGGCTGCACCCTCGCCAGCGCCTGCGCCGCCGGCCTGGCGCGCGGCCTGACCCTGGAAGTCGCGGTCGCCGAGGCCTGGGCCTATGTCGCCGAGGCCATCCGCCGCGCGCCCGGCCTGGGCGGCGGCCACGGCCCGCTGGATCACGGCTGGACGCTGCGGAAATGAGCGATCTCGAGGCTCGCCTCGCCGACATCGTCCGCGCCAACCCGGATCTGATGCACGTCCTGAAGACGGTGCGCACGCTCGGCCTCGACGACTGGCGCGTCTTCTCCGGCGCCGTCTATCAGGCGGTCTGGAACGACGTCACCGGCCGCCCGGCGGGCTACGGGATCAAGGACTACGACCTCGGCTATTTTGATCCGGATGTCAGCTGGGACGCCGAGGATGTGGTGATCAAGCGCGTCGCCGCCACCTTCGACCCGCCCTTCCGCGACATCGTCGAAGTCCGCAATCAGGCCCGCGTCCACCTGTGGTTCGAAGACCGCTTCGGCGAGCCCTATGAGGCCCTGCCCGACACCGATACGGCCCTGAGCCGCTTCGTGGCCCCGGCCTTCTCCATCGGGATCCGGCTGGAGGAGGACGACGCCATCAGCATCGCGGCGCCCTTCGGCCTGGAGGACATTTTCGACATGGTCCTGCGCCCCAATCCCAACCGCCCGCTGGCCAAGGGGTGGGACAAGGTGGTGGCGAGCGCGCGGGCGCGGTGGCCGGAGCTGACAGTCGTTCGGCCATGACCCCAAAGCCCTTGCCCGACACCGATCGCTTCGTCGTCATCTCGGGTTGCTCGGGTGGCGGCAAGTCGACGCTTCTGGCGGAGCTGGCGCGGCGAGGTCATTCCGTCGTTGAGGAGCCGGGCCGGCGCATCGTCAGGCAGGCGTCGGAAGACAATGACCCATCCCTGCCTTGGCGAGATCTCGCTGCCTTCGCTCGCCGCGCGGCGGACATGGCGTCGGCGGATCGAGAGACCGCGCCGGCGGCGGGGTGGGTCTTCTTCGACCGGAGCCTGGTGGATGCGGCGGCGGCGCTGCAGCACGCGACGGGCGAAGCCGCCGTCGAACGCCTGGGCCGGGACCATCGCTACAATCCGGAAGTGTTCCTGACGCCGCCCTGGCCCGAAATCCGCGTCACCGACGCTGAGCGACGGCAGGGGTTCGACGAGGCTGTGCGGGAGTATGATCGCCTGATCGAGGCCTACAAATCGCTCGGCTATCAGATCGTCGATCTGCCCAAAGTCAGTGTCACTGAGCGTGCCGACCTGATCCTGCGAAGTCTGAACGCTCAAGGGAAGAACCGATGAAGCAGTGGACTGTCGACGCCTTCGCCGCCGCGCCCTTCCGGGGCAATCCCGCCTGCGTGGTCGAGCCCTTCGACCGATGGCCGGACGCCGGATGGATGCAGGCGTTGGCGAAGGAGAACAATCAGGCCGAGACCGCCTTCCTACTGCGCACCGCCGATCCCGCGCGCTTCGGCCTGCGCTGGTTCACCCCGGGGACGGAGGTCGATCTGTGCGGCCACGCCACCCTGGCCGCCGCCCATGTCCTGCTGGCGGAGACGGGTCCGGAGGCCGAAGCCCTGACCTTCGACACCCGCTCGGGGCCGCTGATCGTGCAGGCGTCGGGGCAGGGGTATGAGATGGATTTTCCCGCCGATCCGCCGCGCCGGACCGGGCCGGTCGAAGGGCTGGCGCGGGCGCTGGGCGTCGAGCCGGTCGAGGTCTGGGCGGGGCGCTATCTGGTCGCCGTGCTGGCGGACGCCGCCGCCGTCCATGCCGTTTCGCCCGACATCCGCGCCCTGGCCGCCTTGCAGGGCGAGGCGGGGGAGGCCGGGCAGGTCATCGTCTGCGCCCGCGCCGATGCGTCTGACGGCGTCGATGCGATCGACCGCTTCTTCGCGCCGGGCTGCGGCATCGACGAGGACCCCGCCACCGGCTCGGCCCACTGCATCCTGGCGCCGCTCTACGCCGACAAGCTGGGCCGTCCGGACGTGCGTTTCCGCCAGGTCTTTCCGGGGCGGGGCGGCGACATCGAAACGGTGCTGAACGGCGACCGGGTCCTGCTGCGCGGACAGGCGGTGACGGTGATCGAAAGCGTGCTCAGGCTCTGAACGGCGAAAGGGCGCGACCCTTTCGGATCGCGCCCCTCCGACGCCGGATAGGACGTCAGAGCTTAGTGGCGGCGGCCGTCGCGGTCGCGGCGCTCTTCGCGGACCTGGCGCGACAGCTGGTCATAGCGGCGGTCCAGGTCCTGACGCTCGCGGGCCGACAGGCCGCCGCGCTGGTAGCTGTACTCGAGGCGGACCAGCGAGTTCAGCTCAGCCCGCAGGCGGCTGGCCTCGCGGCGGCTCAGCTGGCCGTTACGCTGACCGACGTCGATACGCTGGTCGAGGTTGTACTTGCGCTGGGCGATCGGCTGCCAGCCGCGGTGGTTCTGCTCGTAGCGGGGACCGCCGCGATCATGGCCGCGATCGTGCTGGCCGTAGGACTGGGCGGCGGCGGGGACCGCGACGGAAGCCGCGGCCAGGACGAGGGCGGGGATGAGGGCTTTCTTGAACATCGGGTCTCTCCTTGGCTTGGCGCAACCGGATGGGCTGCGTTGACCCGGATAAGAGCAGCCCCGGCCTGAGCCCGACCTGAACAGCCGAAGTCAGTTAACGTTCATCTGCATGAAATCGGCGTCACGCTGGCCAGGGCCTGCTCTGGTTTGGGAGAGATGGTCCGCGCACGCGCGCGAGCCACGTCAGGCCGCATGAGGTCGGGAGGTCCCGCAGGGCCGACAGCTCGCGGCCAGAAAAAGATGCTTCGCGCCGACCGGTCGATGCCCGCGAACCGTGAAATATGTCTAGACTGCTCGTTCAGCCGTCGTTCAGAGCCCCGAGACTAGAAACCGATCCATGAACCGGATGTCCGCCCTTGTTGTCGCCGCCTTGCTCGCCGCAGCGCCCTTCCAGGCCGCGGTCGCTCAGGATGGGCCGCGCGGCGATCGCCGTCCGCCGTCCCAGGAGCAGCCGCAGCGCCAGGAACGGCCCCAGATGAGCTCCGCTGAAGCGCAGCGCATCGCCCAGTCGCGGGCGGGCGACGCCCGCTTCGTGGGCTATCGCGGCTTCTCGGGCGGGGCCCATGTGTTCACCTTCGAGCGCGACGGGCGGGTGTTCAACATCTCCGTCGACGCCAGCCGCTAGGATCCGACGATGCGAGTGCTTCTGGTCGAAGACGACGCCGACCTCTCGCGCCAGCTGAAGCTGGCGCTCGGGGATGCGGGCTATGCGGTGGATCACGCGGCGGATGGCGAGGAGGCGCATTTCCTCGGCGACACCGAACCCTATGACGTCATCGTCCTCGATCTCGGCCTGCCCAAGATCGACGGGGTGTCCGTGCTGGAACGCTGGCGGCGCGAGGGCAAGACCACGCCGGTCCTGATCCTGACCGCGCGCGGCGCCTGGTCGGACAAGGTGTCGGGCTTCGACGCCGGCGCCGACGACTATCTCACCAAGCCGTTCCACACCGAGGAGTTGCTGGCCCGCCTGCGCGCCCTGCTGCGCCGCTCGGCCGGCATCGCCTCGGCGACCCTGTCCTGCGGCGGCCTGCGCCTCGACCCCCGCGCGGCCCGCGCCAGCGTCAACGGCGAACCCCTGCGGCTGACGTCGCTGGAGTACCGCCTGCTGCACTATATGATGATGCACCAGGGCCGGGTGATCAGCCGCACCGAGCTGGTCGAGCACCTGTACGATCAGGACTTCGACCGGGATTCCAACACCATCGAGGTGTTCGTCGGCCGCCTGCGCAAGAAGATCGGCTCCGACCGGATCGAGACCGTGCGCGGCCTCGGTTACCGCCTGACGCCGCTGGCCGGGGAGTCTGACGCGGCGTGACCGACACGGCGGGGGAAGGCGAGACCGCGACGGAGCCGAAGACCTGGGGCCGCTGGTTCGGCCGTCCGGGCCGCAGCCTGACCCGGCGCCTGATCTGGCTGGCCGCCGCCTGGATCGTCGTCGCCCTGGCGCTGACCAGCTGGGCCCTGACGAGCCAGTATGAGGAAAGCACCCTGCGTCGCCTGGGCTTTCTCCTGAACCAGACCATCGACGAGGTGGTGCTGGCGACGACGGTGACCCCGGACGGCGTGACCGTCGCCGAGATCAAGGACTCGCAGACCCTTCGCCCGTTGTCCGGCAAATACTGGGCGGTGGGCGAGCTGGACGGGGAGGGCGGGGTTCGGACGCTGGCCCGTTCGCCCTCGCTGGCGGGCGAGGACCTGAACGTGCCGCCGGGGCTCGGCAACCGTCTGCAGGGCGCGTTCGGCGAGACGATCAGCTACAACGCCCCCGGCCCCATCGACAAGCCGCTGCGCGTCGCCGCCAGCCTGAAGACCATGCCCGGCCGGGATGCGCCGCTGGTGCTCATGGCGGGGGTGGACCGCTCGATGATCGACGCCGACACGCGCCAGTTCGCCACCTTCACCGGGACGGCGCTGCTGATCCTGGGGCTCGGCCTGGTGGTCGCGGTCTTCCTGCAGGTGCAGATCGGCCTGCGCCCGCTCTACAGCCTGCGCAACGAGATCGCCGACGTGCGCAAGGGCAAGGCCGCCCGCATCGCCCGAACCTACCCGCTCGAAATCCAGCCCCTGGCCGAACAGGTCAATCAGCTGCTGGACCACAATCAGGAGACGGTGGAGCGCCAGCGCACCCACGTCGGCAACCTGGCGCACGCCCTGAAGACGCCCCTGTCGGTCATGCTGGCCGAGGCGGGCGGCCAGGAAGGCGACCTGCCCGACATGGTGCGCAAGCAGACCGAGGTGATGAAGGCCCAGGTCGATCACCACCTGCGCCGCGCCCGCGCCGCCGCCCGCGCCCAGTCGCTGGGCGAACGCACCCCCATCGCCGAGGTGCTGGACGAGATGGCCGTCATGCTGGAGCGGGTGTTCGAGGAGAAGGGCGTCGAGATCGACTGGCGCGCGCCTGACGAGCTGGGCTTCCGCGGCGAGCGTCAGGACCTGCAGGAAATCCTCGGCAACCTGATGGAGAACGCCTGCAAATGGGCCAAGCGCCGGGTCCGCATCTCGGCCGGGCCCACCCATCTGGGCCAGATGATCGTGGTGGTCGAGGATGACGGCCCGGGTCTGCCCGAGGAGCAGCGCGCGGCCGCCCTGCAGCGCGGCATGCGCATGGACGAGACCACGCCCGGCTCGGGCCTGGGCCTGTCCATCGTGGTCGAGCTGACCCGCGCCTACGGCGGGAAGATCACCCTGGGCGACAGCGACATGGGCGGGCTCAAGGTCCTGCTGGAACTTCCCACGGCGGAAATCTGACCACAGAACAGTTGGTTAGAGCCTGTTAACCCTGGCTACCCCATTTTGGGGGCCTGCCGGACCTTGCCGGCTCGAAGAGGTCCCATGTCCGGGCTGACCGCCGCCCATCGCGTCGCGCTGGCAGCCCTGATCGGGCGGTGCCCGGAGACCGTCCTGAAGTCCGTCTCCGCCGCCGTCGCCGCCCTGCCGGGCGGCCGCGCCGCCGAGCTGCGCCTGATGCTGGCCGAGGAGATGCGCGATCGCGCCCGTCGCGCGGTGGTCCTGGCGCCGATCGCCCGCATGTTCCAGCCCCGCGCGGACGGCATCGCCGCCCTGGGTTTCCCGCCTGCGGTCCTGCCCCGCCTGTGGCGCGCGGCCATCGAACGCGAGCCGGATCTGCTGCCGCGCCTGGACACCGACGGGCCGGACGCGGTGGCGGTGGCCAACCGCTTCTGCCTGGCCGCCGCCTGCGCCGTCCGTGACCGGCCCGCCCTGGTCTGGCCCGAGAGCCTCGCGCCCGACCGCAGGGCTCAAGGGCTGATCGACCTGGCCTGTTGTCTCGATCTGGCCCACCTGGCGCGGCGCGGCCTGCCGTCGATCGAGGTCTGGCTCAAACGCCCGGACGGCGATCAGCTGGCCGAGCTGCGCCTGCTGGTGAAGGACTGTTCCGAAATCCATTCCGACGGCGCCACCCGCCTGCTGGAGATGCTGTTCGCCCGGCTGGACGATGCGGTGCTGGTGCTGCGCATCATCACCCGCACCTCGGGCGTGGCGGGCCGTCAGGGCTTTCTCAGCGGTTCGGAGCTGGCTGATTTCGTCGATCGGCTGCTGGCGGGCGTGGACGACCGCGCGGCCCGGCTGGCGGCCTATCGCCCCGACGGAACCGTCGGCGGCGTCGATGCGGTGATCGCCGATCTCGACTGGTGCGCCAGCGTGCTGGCCGAGCTGGACGTGACCCTGACCCTGGATCCGGATTCGGAGTGGGGACGGCGGGTGCGGGACAGCCGGGTCAAGGTCGCCGCCTGGCTGTCGGGCCTGCTCCGCAGCGCCGATAAGGCCGTGGATAAGGCGCTGCCCCTGGCCCGGGTGCAGACTACCGGCCGGATGAGCCGGATGGCCCCGATGCTGGGGGCCGCCGCGCGGGGAGAAGCGGCCGACGCGGCCTTCGCCCTGCTGCGGCTGGTCGGCGCCACCCGCGGCGCCGCCGCCATCTTCGGCGCCGAGGCGGCGCGCAAGGCGCTGGTCGAGGCCCTGACCGTACGACTGGTCGACTATGCGGACCAGGTGCTGGGCCAGATCAACGACGGCGAGGCCGCCGACGAGGCGCATGCGCTGAAGCTGGTTTCGGTCGCCGCCCGCTATCTGGAACTGATCGACGCCCGCGACCCGGCGCGGACCGTGCGTCGCCGCGCCGCAGTGGCCGGAGGGCCCCCGGTATCGAGCGGGGCCTCGTCGCGGGCGGCTTGATCGGCTACATCGCGCGGCGATGATGTTTTTCTGGATCATGACGGCTCTGCTGGCGGCCCTCGCGGGCCTGCTGGTGCTGACCGGCGCCCGCCGCGGCGCCGACGCCGGCGAGGCGGTCGAGACCGCCGCCGCTGCCGCCGAGCTGGCTGAGCTGGATCGCCTCAAGGCGCGCGGGCTGATGGACGAGGCCGGCTGGGCTGCCGCTCGCGCCGAGGCCGGGCGCCGCATCCTGTCGGGCGAGCGCGCGGTCGCGCCGGTGCGGGCCGGATCTAAGGACCGCATCTGGACCCTGGCCGGTGCGGGCGCGGCCGTCGCGGCGGCGCTGGGGCTGTATCTTCTGGTCGGCACGGTGGGACTGCCGGACCAGGCCTATGAGCGGCGGGTCGACGAATGGGCGGTCCAGCCGGAGGCCCTGGAAGGCCCGCAGATCGCGGCGGTCGTCGCTCGCATCGTGCGCGAGCAACCCGACAATCGTCAGGCCCTGACCATGCTGGGCGCGGCCCGCTTCGACGCGGGCGATCCCATCGGCGCGGCCTCCGCCTTCCGCCGGGCGCTGGCGCTCAACCCCGAGGACGCCCAGAGCTGGGCCCGGCTGGGCGAAAGCCTGGTGCGAGCCAATGACGGCGCGGTCGGGGGCGACGCCGAGGCGGCCTTCCAGGAGTCCCTCAAGCGCGACCCGAACCAGCTGGGGGCCCGCTACTTCCTGGGCGAGGCCGCCCTGGCGCGGGGCGACGCGGCGGGCGTGCGCGCGATGTGGCTGCCCCTGATCGCCGCGCTCGATCCCGCCGATCCGCGCCGGACCGATCTGGAACGCCGCCTGCCGCCGGGAGGCGCCGCATGAGCTGGCTGCCGAAATCGCCCAAGGCGCGCCGCCGCCTTTGGATCGTCGCCGCCGTGGCGCCTATCCTGGCGCTGGCTGTCGGCCTGTCGCTCTACGCCATGCGCGACAGCGTGACCTTCTTCTTCTCCCCGTCCGAGGCCTCTGCGGAGAAGGCGCCGGCCGGCCGGGTCATCCGTCTGGGCGGCCTGGTCGAGATGGGCAGCGTCCAGCGCGACGCCGACGGCCAGGTGGCCTTCGTCGTCACAGACAATGTCGCGGCCACCCGCGTGGTCTACCGCGGCGACCTGCCCGACCTGTTCCGGGAAGGGCAGGGGATCGTGGCCCAGGGCGCCTTCCTGCCGGACCGCTCGTTCCGCGCCACCCAGGTGCTGGCCAAGCATGACGAGACCTATATGCCGCGCGAGGTCGCCGACCGGCTGAAGGCCAAGGGCGAATGGCGTCCCGCCGCCGGAGATCCCGCCTCGTGATCGTCGAAACGGGCGCCTTCGCCCTCATCCTCGCGCTGGCGCTGTCGGTGCTGCAGGCGGTCATGGCGGCCGCCGGACGCCTGCGCCGCAGCCCGGTTCTGGCCGGAGCCGCCAACGGCGCGGCCATCGCCGCGGCGGGCCTGGTCGCCGTGGCCTTCGCGGCCCTGATCTTCGCCTTCGCGGTGTCGGACTTCTCGGTCGCCAACGTCGCGGCCAACAGCCACACCGACAAGCCGATGCTTTACAAGGTCGCCGCCGCCTGGGGCAGCCACGAGGGCTCGCTGCTGCTGTGGTGCCTGGTCATGACCGGGTTCGGCGCGGCGCTGGCGCGAGCGCACAACCTGCCCTTCGGCCTGAAGACCTGCGCGGTGGCGACTCAGGGCCTGCTGGGCGCCCTGTTCCTGGCCTTCACGGTCTTCACCTCGAACCCGTTCACGCGGCTGAACCCGGCTCCCTTCCAGGGCGACTCGCTGAATCCGCTGCTGCAGGATCCGGCGCTGGCCCTGCACCCGCCGCTGCTCTACCTCGGCTATGTCGGCTTCTCGGTCTGCTTCTCGCTGGCCGTCGCCGCCCTGATCGAAGGGCGCGCCAACGCCAGCTTCTGGCCCGCCTGGGGCCGTTGGGTTCGGCCGTGGGCCCTGGCCAGCTGGGCCTTCCTGACCGTCGGCATCATGCTGGGCAGCTTCTGGGCCTACTATGAGCTGGGCTGGGGCGGCTGGTGGTTCTGGGACCCCGTCGAGAACGCCTCCTTCATGCCCTGGCTGGTGGGCGCGGCCCTGCTGCACAGCGCCGTGGTCACCGAGCGGCGCGGAGCGCTGGCGGGCTGGACCACCTTCCTGGCCCTGCTGGCCTTCACCTTCTCCATGCTGGGGGCGTTCCTGGTGCGCTCGGGCGTGCTGACCAGCGTGCACGCCTTCGCCGTCGATCCCGAGCGCGGGATGATGCTGCTGGCTATCCTGGGCGGGACCGCCGGACTGGCCTTCGCCCTGTTCGCCTGGCGCGCGCCGCAGCTGAAGGGCGGCGGCCTGTTCGCCCCGGTCAGCCGCGAGGGCGCGCTGGTGATCAACAACCTGTTCCTGACCGCCGCCGCGGCGACGGTGCTGCTGGGGACCCTCTATCCGCTGATCCTGGAGGCCGCGTCGGGCGCGACCATCTCGGTCGGCCCTCCCTATTTCGCCCTGACCTTCGTGCCGCTGATGGCCGTGGCCCTGCTGATCCTGCCCGCCGGGCCGCTGCTGGCGTGGAAGCGCGGCGACCTGAAGGGGGCAAGCCAGCGGCTGGCGGTCGCCGCCGCCCTGACCGTGGTGATGGCGCTTCTGGCCTTCGCCGTGTTCGAGCCGCGCAAGGCCCTGTCGGCGGCGGGCGTCGGCCTGGGCGCCTGGCTGATCCTCGGCGCGCTGGCCGAGACCGCCGAGCGCATCCGCCTGTTCCGTGCGCCTCTGGTTGAGACGCTGCGCCGGGCCAGGGGGCTGCCGCTGGGCGCCTGGGGCATGACCCTGGCCCACGCCGGGCTGGGCGTCTTCGTGCTGGGGGCCGTGGTCGAGACCGGCTATCGCGTCGAGGCGGCCCGTCCGCTGGCCGTCGGCCAGTCGGTGCAGGCAGGGAAGTGGACCGTGACCCTGGATCAGGTCCGCATCGTCGAAGGCCCCAACTATCTGGCTGAGCAAGGCAAGCTCAGCGTCGCCACGCCCGGCGGCCGCACGCGCGAGGTGACCGCCGAGCGGCGCTTCTTCCCGGCGGGCGGCCAGACGACGACCGAGGTCGGGCTCGATTTCCGCGGGCTGGACGACGTCTATGTCGTGGTCGGCGAACGGGCGCGGGCGACGGACGGCCAACCCGCCTGGAATGTGCGCGTCTGGTGGAATCCGTGGGCGCGGCTGATCTTCCTGGGCCCGCTGATCATGGCGCTGGGCGGGGTGTTGTCGCTGATGGACCGCCGGCTGCGCCTGGCCGTGAACGCGAGGAAGGCGGCGTGAGGCGCGCCCTGCTGATCGCGGTCGCCGCCGTGGGGCTGATGGCCGCCGAGCCGCCGCCCGCGCCGGACCGGCCCCTGCCGGATGCGGTCCAGGAAGCCCGCGCCCAGCGCCTGTTCGACGACATCCGCTGCGTCGTCTGCCAGCACGAGGCCATCGCCGACAGCCCGGCGGGCATCGCCGCCGACATGCGCGGCCTGGTGCGCGAGCAGATCGCCGCCGGCCGCACGGACAAGGCGATCCGCGAGGACCTGGTGCGCCGTTACGGCGACTTCGTCCTGTTCAAGCCGCCGGTGCGGATCGGGACCTGGCTGCTGTGGTTCGGACCCCTGGCGGTGTTGCTGGCGGTGGGCGCCGCGCTGCTGGTCTTCGCGCGTCGCCGGAAGATGGAGATTTCTCCGCTTTCGCCTGATGAGGAGGCTCGACTGGCCGATATTCTCGCCGGAGAGCAGCTTCGCCGCGATCCTGACGCAAAGCCGTCCGACGACTGACGCGGGGCAGGAGCCATCATCGCGCCGTGGCGTTGGTGAGATCCACAAACGCTCTATATTCATCGCCGTAACGGGCGCATTCGTCGCCCGGCAAGAGGATCGCAAGACCGCCTATGATGAAGCGCAAGGAATTCATGCTCGGAGCCGTCGCCGGCCTGGCCTTCGCCGCCGCCGCGACCGCGGGTGGAGTGATCGACTGGCCGGCCGCCCATGCCGACCCCGTCGCGGGCGTCAGTGGACGTCTGATCCCCAGCGCCGG
The DNA here is from genome assembly GCF_058790835.1 of Brevundimonas sp. EU05-FHT14B11. Taxonomy (NCBI): domain Bacteria; kingdom Pseudomonadati; phylum Pseudomonadota; class Alphaproteobacteria; order Caulobacterales; family Caulobacteraceae; genus Brevundimonas; species Brevundimonas sp. EU05-FHT14B11. The sequence goes on along the minus strand of NZ_JBYTCY010000003.1, from coordinate 437,564 downwards.
CGCCGCCGGCCTGAACTTCGCGCCGCCGCAGGGCGCGCCGCTGAGCTTCGCCGACATCTTCGCCCAGGTCGCTCCGGCGGTCGTGCAGATCGACGTAAAGACCCGCGTGCAACAACCGCGCGGCGGTTTCATCCAGATCCCGGGCCTCGGCCCTGTGCCGGTTCCGGCTCCGAACGGACAGGGCGAGGGCGAAGACGGCGAGGGCGCGACCGCCCTGGGCGCCGGTTCGGGCTTCTTCATCTCGGCCGACGGCTTCATCGTCACCAACAACCACGTCGTCGCCGACGCGGTCGAGATCAGCGTCAAGCTGGCCGACGGGCGTGAGATGGCCGGCCGGGTCGTCGGCCGCGACGAGTCGACCGATCTGGCGGTCATCAAGGTGGACGGTTCGGACTTTCCGTTCGTCAGCTTCGAGGAAACGGCCCAGCCCCGCGTGGGCGACTGGGTCATCGCCGTGGGCAACCCCTTCGGCCTGGGCGGCACCGCCACGGCCGGCATCGTCTCGGCGCAGGGGCGGAATCAACTGGATCGGGATACGCCCTACACCGACTACATCCAGATCGACGCCGCCATCAACCGGGGCAACTCGGGCGGCCCGACCTTCGACATCTACGGGCGCGTCATCGGCGTGAACTCGGCCATCTACTCGCCGTCAGGCGGTTCGGTCGGCATCGGCTTCGCCATCCCCGCCTCGGTCGCCAAACCGATCACGGATCGGTTGATGCGTGGTGAAAGCATTGAGCGCGGCTACCTTGGTGTCGAGATCGGGCCGATCGACCGCACCTGGGTGGGACCATTGGGGCTTCAGAGCCGCGATGGGGCCTATGTGAACAGCGTCACGCCCGGTGGTCCGGCCGAACGCGGTGGTCTGCAACAAGGCGACGTGGTTCTGAGCCTGAACGGCCAGAAGATCACGGACTCCAACGACTTGACCCGTCGAGTCGGGCAGGCGAGACCCGGCGACAACCTGCGCCTCGAAATCCTTCGTGACGGTCGCCGTCAGACGGTCAATGTCCGCTCCGGCACGCGTCCCTCTGTGGCCGAACTGAACGGTGGCAGCGCCCCCGCTCCGGATGCCGAACCCAATCCTGGCGGCGCCTCGGCCGGTACGGCGGTGGGCGGTCTGACCGTCGCGCCGATGAGCCCGGCCCTGCGCCAGCGCTACGATATCCCCGCCAACATCAACGGCGTGGTGATCACCCAGCAAGGCCGGGGCGACAACCGTGCCTATCAGCCGGGCTTCGTGATCATGCGGACGGGGCGCGGTCCTGTGACCTCGGTGGCGGACTTCCAGGCCGCCGTCCAGGCGGCCCAGACTGCGGGCACCGGGGTCTTCGTCCTGGTCTGGACGCCGCAGGGCAATGTCCCCACGGTTCTGGACCTTCCAAAGTCTGAGTAAGGCTCGGTCACTTCATCACCGCCGATGCATCGGCATCGGCGGTGATTTGCACTCAGGCGAGGATTCTCTAGGTTGTTCTTGCTTTGTGAAAATCTATAGGTTGTAGTGCTTCCTGTCTCGCTTTGGCGTTCACCTGCTTGAAGGAAGTCGTTATGAAGATAATTTCCCGTACTATCTTATCCGGTTTTGTGGCTGCGTGTTCGATATTGGGTTCTGCGACCTTGGTTCAAGCGCAGCAGCAGCAAGAAGTCAGGGATGAATCCAAGGCCGCCATTGTTTGCTATCACGTTGGTGGTGTAACGTATAATTGTTACTATGAATGGCCAGACGGTTATTCAAGATTTGCTTATAGGATTCAGGATATCTGACCCAATTGCTTTTGGTTTGATGGTTCTCTGGGCGGTGGTGGCCCGGGTCGGCGGGCACCGGAGTCTTCATCCTGGTCTGGACGCCGCAGCAGGGCAACGCGCCCTTGGTCCTGCCTCTTCCGAAGTCTGAATAACGCTTAACTGACTTCATCGCCGCCGATGCGCTAACATCGGCGGCGATTTGCATTCAGGGGCTGATTCCATGCGCATTCTGGTGGTCGAGGACGACGCCGAGGCCGCGACCGCGATGGTCCGGGGACTGACCGAGGCCGGTCACGACACCACCCACGCCGTCGATGGGGCCTTCGGCCTGCTTGAGGCCCAGAAGGGCGGCTATGACGTCTATGTCGTGGACCGCATGATGCCGCGCCTGGACGGCATCGGCATGGTCGAGACCCTGCGCAAGGACGGCGACCAGACTCCGGTCCTGTTCCTGTCGGCGCTGGGCGAGGTCGAGGACCGCGTCGTGGGTCTGAAGGCCGGCGGCGACGACTATCTGGTCAAGCCCTACGCCTTCGCCGAACTGATCGCCCGGGTCGAGGCCCTGTCGCGCCGCCGCGAGACCGGCTCGGTCGCCACGGTGCTGAAGGTCGGCGACCTGGAGATGAACCTGATCGCCCGCACCGTGCACCGCGCCGGGCAGGAGATCGACCTGCAGCCGCGGGAGTTCCAGCTTCTGGAGTTCCTGATGCGCCACGCCGGCCAGTCCGTGACCCGCACCATGCTGTTGGAGAAGGTCTGGGAATATCATTTCGACCCCCAGACCAACGTCATCGACGTCCACATCAGCCGCCTGCGCGCCAAGATCGACAAGGGTTTCGACAAGGCCATGCTGCAGACGGTCCGCGGGGCGGGATATCGGCTGGAGGCGTAGCGCCTCCGCATGAAGCTGCCCTCGCTCCTTCGCCGCACGCCCTTCCGGCTGACGCTGCTGTTCGTCGCCCTGTTCGCAGCGGCGGCCAGCGCGGTGCTGGCTTATGTCTATGTGGCCTCGGCCAATGAGGCGCGGTCCAAGACCCAGGTGGACGTGACGACCGAGTTCGGGGTGCTGACCGGCATCTATCGCGAGCGGGGGAAGGACGCCCTGAACGCGGCCCTGGTGGACCGGACCATCCGGGGCGGATCGTATCTGTACATGCTGATGGACGCCAACGGCGGCCTGATCACCGGCAACCTGACCGAGACGCCGATCGACCTGATCCCGGAGGGCACCGAGGACGGCGGTCGGACCCCGCGGTGGAGCACCTTCACCTATACCGACAACGACGCCAGCGGCCGGGTCACCCGGCCCCAGTCGCTGGGGGTGCAGGCGCGGCTGGCCGGCGGCGAGGTCCTGTTCGTCGGCCAGTCGATGGGCGACACCGAGGCCTATCTGAGCCGCCTGACCCAGGCCCTGTGGGCGGCGATGGGCATCGTCCTGCTGCTGGGCCTGGCGGGCGGCCTGTTCGTCAGCCGCAACCTGGAACGCTCGATGGGCCGGCTGAACAAGGTTGTCGGCGCTGTTCAGGAGGGCGACCTCAAGGCGCGGGTGCCGGTGCGGAATTCCGGCGACGAACTCGACGAACTGGGCGCCGGCCTGAACGTCATGCTGGACCGGATGGAGTCCTCCATGGCCTCGATCCGCCATGCCGGCGACGCCATCGCCCACGACCTGCGCTCGCCCCTGACCCGGATGCGGGCCAAGCTGGAGGTGGCGCTGATCGACGCCGAAGCCGGCAAGATCGACGGCACCGAGGCGCTGGAGCTGGCCCTGTCCGAGGCGGACGACCTGCTGAAGACCTTCAACACCGTGCTGGCCATCGCCCGCCTGCAGGCCGCCGCCGGTTCGGGCCGCACGCCGGATCCGGCGGTGTTCGACGCCGCCGACCTGGCCGCCGACATGGCCGAGCTCTACGAGCCCGCCAGCGAGGACAAGGGGCTGGAGTTCTCCGCCGAGATCGAGCGCGGCCTGATGGTCAACGCCAACCAGCCCTTCCTGGCCCAGGCGCTGGCCAACATCATCGACAACGCCATCAAGTACACGCCGGTGGGCGGCGCGGTGATGCTGCGCGCGCGCCGCCGGTCTTCGGGCGAGATCGAATTCTCGGTCACCGACACCGGCCCCGGCGTGCCCGAGGACGATCGGGAGCGCGTCATCCAGCGCTTCGTCCGCCTGGACAACAGCCGCACCGAGCCCGGCTCGGGCCTCGGCCTGTCGCTGGTCGGCGCGGTCATGGAGGCCCATGGCGGGCGCATCGTCCTGGACGAGGGCCCCGGAGCCTACGCCGGCTTCGGCCCCGGGCTGCGCGTGGCGCTGGTCCTGCCGGCGGCGGAGGGATGATCCGCGCCGCCACCGTCGCCGACGCTCCGCGCAATCTGGAGATCTGGCGCGCCGCCGTCCGCGCGACCCACGACTTCCTCGCCCCGGACGATCTGGAGGCGATCGACGCCCTGGTCGCCGAGCACCTGCCCGCGATGGTGTCCTGGGTGAAGGTGGACGGCGAGGATCGCCCGCTCGGCTTCATCGCCATGACCGAAACCCACGTCGACGCCCTGTTCGTCGATCCGGCCCGCCACGGCTCGGGCGTGGGCCGCGCCCTGATGGACCACGCCCGGTCGCTGCACCCGGCGCTGACGGTCGATGTGAACGAGCAGAACCCCCGCGCCATCGGTTTCTATGAACGCCTGGGGTTCGCGCGGACCGGGCGTTCCGAAACCGACGACCAGGGGCGCCCCTATCCGCTGCTGCATATGCGGTCGCCGGGATGAGCGCCCTGCGGCCCTGCGGACCGATCGTTGACGCCGCCGCCGCCGAGCGCGCCCATGAGCGGCTGTCGGAGGCTGCGGCGGAAGGCGGCTGGTCCGATACGCTGCAGGCCGCTTGGCCGGTTCTGGGCCCCGTCTTCTCCGCTTCGCCCTATCTGTTCGGCCTCGCCCGCCGCAGGCCGCAGATGCTGCATGATCTGCTGGAACAGGGCGCCGATGCGCGCCTGGCCGAGGTTCTGAACGGGACGGCCGCCCTGACCGGGGGGGCGGACGACCTGCGCGCGCCGCTGCGGCGTCTGAAGGGCGAGCTTCATCTGCTGACGGCCCTGGCCGACCTGGGCGGTCAATGGGACCTCGATCAGGTGACCGGCGCGCTCAGCCGTTTCGCTGACGTTTCGGCCCGGGCGGCGCTGGCGGCGGTGGCCCACGACCAGCGCGAGCGCGGCAAGCTGATCTCCGCCGCCGACGACCGGCGCGGCCCCATTCCAGGCCTGTTCGGCCTGGCGATGGGCAAGCACGGCGCGGACGAGCTCAACTACTCCTCGGACATCGACATCAGCCTGTTCTGGGAGCCGGAGGTGCTGACCGCGGCGCTGGCCGACGGCGTCGAGCCGCAGCGCTTCGTCGACCGGATCGCCCACGCCTTCTCGACCCTGATGCAGGAGCGCACCGGCGACGGCTATGTGTTCCGCGTCGACCTGCGGCTGCGGCCCGATCCGTCCTCGACCCCGCCGGTGATCGCGGTCCCCTTCGCCCTGACCTACTACGAGGGCGTCGGCCAGAACTGGGAGCGGGCGGCCTTCATCAAGGCCCGGGCCATGCTGGGCGACGAAGCGGAGGGCTGGGCCTTCCTCAAGGCGCTGACCCCCTTCATCTGGCGGCGCAGCCTCGACTATCCGGCCATCCTCGACATCCAGTCGATCAAGCGACAGATCCACGTCCACAAGACCGGCGAGGGGCTGGAGGCGGCAGGGGCCAACCTGAAACTGGGGCGCGGCGGCATCCGCGAGATCGAGTTCTTCGCCCAGACCCAGCAACTGATCCTGGGCGGGCGGGACCCGCAGCTGCGGGTCCCGCGCACCGTCGAGGCGCTGGCCGCCCTGCGCGACGCGGGCCACGTGAAGGCCGAGGTCTGCGCCGAGCTGACCGCCGCCTATGTCGAACTGCGCGGGCTGGAACACCGGGTCCAGATGCTGGACGACGAACAGACCCACAGCCTGCCCACGGACCCCGTCCGCCGCGCGGCCGTGGCGGCCCTGGCGGGGGAGGGCGACCTGGCGGTCTTCGACGCCCGCGTGGAGGCCGTGCTGGTCGGGGTCAACGGCCGCTACGGCGAGCTGTTCGAGGGCGAGGAGGAACTGTCGTCCCGCTATGGCTCCCTGGTCTTCACAGGCGTCGAGAACGACCCCGAGACCCTGGCCACCCTTGAACGGATGGGCTTTTCCGAACCCGCGGCCGTCGCCGACACGATCCGCAGCTGGCACCACGGACGCATTCCCGCGACCCGGACGGCCCGGGGGCGGGAGCTGTTCACCCGGCTGGCCCCCCGGCTGCTGACGGCGCTGGCCGACACCGGGGCGGCGGATGACGCCTTCCGCCGCTTCGCCGTCTTCTTCGCGGGCCTGAGCGGCGGGGTGCAGGTGCAGGCCCTGTTCCTGGCCCAGCCCCGGCTGTTCGACCTGGTGGTCGGCGTGATGGCCTTCGCGCCCCGACTGGCGCGCACCCTGGGCCGCTATCCGGCGGCGCTGGACAGCATGCTGGACGCCCGCTTCACCCGAGACCTGGAAGAGGACACCGGCGTCGCCGAGCAGATGCTGGCCGAGGCCGGCGCGGCCCCTGATTTCGAAGGCGCGATGAACGCCGTCCGGCGCATCCACCGCGATCAGATGTTCCGCATCGGCCTGCAGATCCTGACCGGTCGCGCGGGGGCGGAAAGCGCCGGTCGCGCCCTGACGGCGCTGGCCGACGCGACGCTGGCCGCCCTGGCCCCCGCCGCCCTGGCCGAGGCCGCGCGGCAGGGCGGGGACCTGCCCGGCGGACAGGTGGCGGTGGTGGCGCTGGGCAAGGCCGGATCGCGCGAGATGCGGGCCAGTTCCGACCTGGACCTGATGACCCTCTACGACGCGCCGCCCGAGGCGGTGTCGTCCGACAAGGGCTGGGCCGCCGGCGTCTTCTATTCCCGCTTCACCCAAAGGCTGATCGCCGCCCTGTCGGCGCACACGGCGGAGGGCGGGCTGTATGAGGTCGACATGCGGCTGCGCCCCGGCGCGGCCAAGGGACCGGTGTCCCTGCGGCTGTCCTCCATCCAGGACTATTACGCGGCCGAGGCGGACACCTGGGAGTTCATGGCCCTGACCCGCGCCCGCGTCGTCTGGGCCGACGATCCGGCCTTCGGCGCGGCGGTCACGGCGGCGCTCGAGGCCATTCTGCGCCGTCCCCGGCCCGGCGTGGACATCGCCGCCGACGCCCGCCGCATGCGGGACCTGATGGCGCGCGAACGGCCCGGACGCGGCGCCTGGGACCTGAAGCTGGCGCCCGGCGGGCAGGTCGACGCCGAGTTCGTGGCCCAGGCCGGCCAGCTGCGCGCGGCGGCGACGGGCGCCCCGCTGACCGTCTCGACGCTGGACGCCCTGGTGGGCGATCCTGAGCTGGCCGAGGCCTGGCGATTGCAACAGGCCCTGGGACAGGTGCTGGCCGCCGCCTTCGACGAGACCGGCGATCCTTCCGCCGAGCCCGAGGGGTTCCGCCGCCGTCTCGCCGAGGCCGCGGGCGCGCCCGATTTCGACGCCCTGACGGCGCGTCTGGCCGAGGTCCGGGCCGCGGCGCGAGCAGCCTTCGAGACGGCCCTGCCGCCGGTTCGCGACGGAGACTGAAGCCACCCCCGTTTGATCTCCTGACAGGGACGCACACGGCCGAACGGCCATGGAGATCATCGCATGAGCAGGACCTTGGCTATCGGCGCCGTCGCCACCGTCGTTCTGGCCGCCCTCGCCGGGGGCGCCACCGCCCAGCAGCCCGCCCGCCCCATCGTCGAGCGACAGGCGCACGCCCAGCGCGCCGACACGGACGGCGACGGCCGCATCAGCCAGGCCGAGTTCGTCGGCCGCCGCGTCGCTCGCCTGACCGCCGCCGACGCGGACCGCGACGGCTCGGTCACCCGCGAGGAGAGGCAGGCCCGGCGCGTCGCCCATCGGCAGCAGCGGGCCGAAGCGCGGTTCGCCCGGCTCGACGCCGACAGCAACGGCGCCATCAGCCGCGAAGAGTTCACCGCGCCCCGCGCCGCTCGCGCCCACGGCGAGCCCGGCCGTCATGGTCCGCGCATGGCCCGCCATGGCGGGCCGCGCGCCGAACGCGGCCCGGTTTCGGTGGCCGAGGCGCAGGCGAAAGCCGAGCAGGCCTTCGCGCGTCTGGATGCGGATCACGACGGCTTCGTCACCGCCGAAGAACGCCGCGCCGGGATGCAGCAGGCGCGCGAACATCGCCGCGAACGCATGGCCGAACGCCGCGCCGCACGTCAGGCGTCGCGTCCGGCCCCCGCTTCGGAGTAAGGAGATGGCGGGGACGACGGACCTGCGCCGACCGACCCTCTCGATGATGTTCGAACGAGGGCCTATTGGCGCTGATCGCCGACCCCGACGAGGATCTGGTGCGCCGCGTGGGTCAGGGCGATCCGGCGGCCATTCAGGCCATGGTGGCGCGCAAGCTGCCCCGCATGCTGGCGCTGGCGCGCCGGATGCTGGGCGACGCCGTGGAGGCCGAGGACGTGGCGCAGGAAGCCATGTTGCGGGCCTGGAGGCAGGCGCCGCGCTGGACGCCGGGCAAGGCGCGCTTCGATACGTGGCTGCACCGGGTGGCGCTGAACCTCTGCTACGACCGGCTGCGTCGGCGGCGCGAGATCGCCACCGACAGTCCGCCGGATCGGCCCGACGAGGGCGCGGCCCCGGATCGGGGCCTGCTGGCGGCGGACGTGGGGGCGCGGGTCGAGGCGGCCCTGGCCCGTTTACCGGATCGTCAGAGAGAGGCCATTGTCCTGTGCCACTATCAGGAGTTGACCAACATCGAGGCCGCGGCCCTGATGGAGGTCAGCGTCGAGGCTTTGGAAAGCCTGCTGTCGCGAGGGCGGCGGGCGTTGAGACTGGCTCTGGCCGATATGCGGCCGGACGCTGAAGGAGCATGAGTGTGATGACGGCGGAACGGTTCAACGCCCTGGTATCGGCCTACGGCGCCGACGCGCGGCGCTGGCCTGAAAGCGAACGGACGGCGGCGCAGGCCTATATGGCGGCTGAGCCCGAGGCGGCGCGCGCGGTCCTGGCCGAGGCGGACGCCGTCGACGCCCTGCTGCACGCCGCGCCGACACCGCAGGTCTCGCCGGCCCTGCGCGACCGGGTCATCGCTTCGGCCGCCGAACTGGGGCTGAAGGCGCGTCGCAACGGTCGCCTGTGGCTCGACCGGCTGGCGCTGGTTCTCGGCGCCGGCTGGGCCGCCGCGGCCTGCGCGGGCGTGGCCGCCGGCGTCATCATGACCGGCCACCTGACCGCCGACGCCCAGGCCGACGCGGTGCTCTATCAGGCCTCGCTGCAGGGCGTGGATGACACGGAGGTGCTCGGTTGAGCCCCAAGGCCCTCAAGATCGCGCTCGCCGCCTCGGTGGCGTTGAACCTGTTCGCGGTCGCGGCCGGCGCGACCCTCTGGGTGGGCCGGGCCAAGGTCGAGGACCGCATCGACGCCGCGCAGCGTGCGCCGCACGAGCGCTCGCCGATGCAGGTGGTGGTCAGCCGTCTCGATCCGCAGGTCCGACAGCGGGTTCGCCAGACGCTGAAGGCCTCGGCCCTGGTCGCCAAGCCGGACTTTGAGGAGGCGCGTCTGAAGCGCCGCGCGGCCGTTGATCTGGCCGGTTCTCCGGACTTCGATCCCGCCCGCGCCACAGCCCTGCTGGAAGAGTCCCGCGCCGCCGAGATCCGCGGCCGCGCCCGGCTGGAGGCCGACGCCGTCCAGCTGCTCGGCACCCTCGATCCGGCGGATCGGCAGGCGCTCTCGGAGATCCTGACCCGCCGCGGCCGCGTGGTGGTTCGGGATCGTCCGGACGTCCCGTCCGCTGACGACAAGAAGGCGGTCGATTAAGCGGCCGCCCGCGCCGCCTGCGCCGGCGCGCCGGGGGGATGGATCGGCAGTTCGAAGCTGACGGTGGTGCCCTGACCCGGCTCGCTTTCCATCATCAGCTGGCCGCCGTGCAGCTCGATCAGCGACTTGGTCAGCGCCAGGCCCAGGCCGGTGCCCTGGGTGGTCTTGGAGTGCTGGCCCTCGACCTGTTCGAACGGGCGCGCCAGGCGCGCCAGGTCCTCGGGCGCGATGCCGATGCCGGTGTCGGTCACCGCCACCCGCACCCGGTCGTCGTCGAGCCGTGACAGGGTCACCACGATGTCGCCGCCCTCGGGCGTGAACTTCACGGCGTTCGAGATCAGGTTCAGCACCACCTGCTTCAGACCGCGATGGTCGGCCTCGATGTCGGGGATTTCGGCGGCGTCGACCAGAAGCTTCAGCCCCGCCTCCTGGATCTTGCCGCGCATCAGCCGGGCCGCGTCGTCCACGACCTCCTTCAGCGACACCTGTTCATAATGCAGGGTCAGCTTGCCGGCCTCGATCTTGGCCATGTCGAGGATGTCGTTGATCAGGCTGAGCAGATGCTGGCCCGACTTCAGGATGTCGCCCGCATAGCCCTTGTATTTGGCGTCGCCCAGCGGACCGAACAGTTCTCCGGCCATGATCTCCGAGAAGCCGTTGATGGCGTTCAGCGGCGTGCGCAGTTCGTGGCTCATATTGGCCAGGAACTCGGACTTGGCCTGGTTGGCGGCCTCGGCCCGGGTCATGGCGACTTCGTATTTTCGCGCCAGCAGGGACAGCTTCTCCTCGCGGTCCTCCAACTCGGCGATGGTGGCGTGCAGGCGTTCGACCGCGCGCTGGCGCTCGGCTTCCTTCTGCTTGATGGCGGTGATGTCGGCGGCCGAGACGACCGAGCCGCCGTCCGAGGTGAAGCGCTCGACCAGCTGCAGCCAGCGGCCGTCGACCAGTTCGACCTCGCGGGCGCCGGCCCGGCCGCCCGCGGCGGCCTGCTCGGACTTGATGGCCAGGGCGGCGATGCGGTTCAGGTCCTGCTTGTAGGCTCCCTTGCGGACCACGCCGTCCTCGAACCCGAAGGCGTCCTGGAAGGCCTGGTTGGACAGGATCAGCCGGCCCGACTTGTCGAACAGGACGAAGGCGTCCGAGACGCTCTCGATGCCGTCGCGCAGGCGGCTTTCGGCGGCTTGGGCCTGAGACTTGGCGCGGCGGGCCTCGGTGGTGTCCAGCGCCACGCCGAGAATGGAGGTGAAGCCGTCCTGCCCGCGCTCGCCGCGGGCCTGGCCCCGCGCGTCGATCCAGCGGGCCCGGCCCTGGTCGTCCGGAACGGGGAAGCTGACCTCGAAGGCGCCGTAGGCCTGGGCCTGCCGCAGGGCGTGCTGCACGGCCTCGCGGTAGCGCGGATGGATGCGCTCCATGATCACGGTGTCAGGCAGGGAGCCGCTGCGGTCCAGCCCCAGCAGGCTGGCCATATAGTCCGAGATCATCACCTCGCCGGCCTCGATGTCCCAGTCCCAGACGCCGCAGTGCGCCGCCTCGACCGCGCCGCGGAACCGGCGCTCGGACGCCGCCCATTCACGGCTGATGCCCATCTGTCGCCGCTGCATGATGACGACGAGGACGAGGGTGAACAGGCCGATGCCGATCGGCGGGCCCAGCACCCACAGATCGTGCAGCGAGAAGCCGGCGCCCGTGCTCTGGGGCGCGGCGACGCCGCGGGCGACCAGAAGCACATGGGCGGTGATCGCCAGCGCCAGCGTCAGGATCGAGATGCGCAGCCATGCGGGCGCCCCGCGCTCGCGATCGGAGGCGCGTCGTCCCTGCGGTGATATGCGGCGCTCCTCACCCCGCAAGGCGCTCTCCCGGACGATTCGACAACGAAGCCCGAATCTAGGCTGCGTCGCGGATTCGTGTCGAGCGGGGTTAACCCTCGCTCAACATTCTTGAACGGGGTGAGTCGCGGGAGTCGCACTCCGGCGCCGAAACGCCGGAACCGGCCTGTCCTCGCGCCTACGCCGCCTGAATCGTCGGGGCCGCCGCCAGCTCGCCCGTCGGAGCGGCCAGCACGTCCGTCACGGTCCTGAGCACGGTCCGGGCCTCGCGGGCCAGGGCGCGCATCTCGGGCGGCGCGTCGTCGGGCGCCTCGTCGACCGAGGCCAGAAGCTGCTCGGCCAGCGCCATCAGGCGCGGCGCGGCGGCGATCAGCCGGGCCTGGAATTCGATCTGTTCGGGGTCGCGGTCGTATTCGGCGCCCGGCACGCGCCAGCCGCCCCAGTCGGCCTTGTCGGTCACGACGACGGGATAGGTGCCGGGGAAGGGATGGTGCGGGGTGTCCTCCGCCGCCTGCCACTTGTTCCGGGCGCGCATCAGCCGCCAGTTCTGGCCGGAGACCTCGGCGGCCGGATCCTCGACCGGCAGCAGCAGTTCATGGCCCAGGAACTCGCGGCCCAGGCCCACGTCATAGGTGACACGGACCGGCTCCTCGAAGCCCTTGGCCCAGACGGGCTGGACCTTCTCGATCTGGGCCCACGCGCCGACGCACTCGACCCAGACCTTCTGGCCCTTCTGGAACTGCGCGCGCGCCATTGATCACTCCCGTCCTGAGACAGGGCACAATGCGGCCTGCGGATGAACAGCCGGTTTGGCGAAAGGGTAAAGAGAATCCTGACGCCGCCGCCGGTCAGTTGCGGGAAATGCCTTCCAGGGCCTCGCCCGCGTACTTCTCCTTCACCCGGGTCGAGAGGTCGCCCAGAGACACCACGCCGACCAGGCGGTTGTCTTTATCCAGCACGGGCAGACGGCGAATCTGGCGGCTGCTCATGGCGTCCAGCACGGTCTTCAGATCATCGTCGACGCGCGCCGTGTAGGGATCGCGGGTGATGAACTCCACCACGGGGGCGGTGGCCGAGACGCCGCCGGCGAGGGCGCGCACGACGAGGTCGCGGTCGGTGATCGTCCCGATCAGGGTGTCGCCGTCGGCGACGGGCATGAAGCCGAAATCGCCGTCATGCATGCGGCGAGCCACCTCCTGCAGGCTGTCGCCGGGACGGGCCACCTGCACGTCCTTGCTCATCAGATCGCGTACCTTCATTGGGCTCTCTCCCTGGACTGGTTCGCCGACAGAACCCTTGCCCGGCGCGGCGGTTCCGCTTCCGCCCGCGCGATGGCCGGGCTACACGCCGCTTCAGACGAGGGAGAGCGGACGATGACGGCGGCGAATGAGGCGAAGGCCATCCTTCAACGACTGGGCGTCGATGCGGCGGTCTGGAACGGCCAGCTGCCGACGCGCTCGCCCATCGACGGCTCCACGGCCGGTTCGGTCGCTGAGACCGCGGACATCGACAGCGTGATCGCCCGCTCGGTCCAGGCCTTCCACGCCTGGAAACGCGTACCGGCCCCGCGCCGGGGCGAACTGGTCCGCCTGCTGGGCGAGGAGCTGCGGGCGTCGAAGGAGGACCTGGCCCGTCTGGTCACCCTGGAAGCCGGCAAGATCGTCTCCGAAGGCCTCGGCGAGGTGCAGGAGATGATCGACATCTGCGACTTCGCCGTCGGCCTGTCGCGCCAGCTCTACGGCCTGACGCTGGCCAGCGAACGGCCCGGCCACCACATGCGCGAGACCTGGCAGCCGCTGGGGCCGGTTCTCGTCATCTCGGCCTTCAACTTTCCGGTCGCGGTGTGGGCCTGGAACGCCTGTCTCGCCCTGGTCTGCGGCGACCCGGTGATCTGGAAGCCGTCGGAGAAGACGCCGCTGACAGCGCTGGCGACGCAGGCCGTCTTCGACCGGGCGCTGGCCCGTTTCGGGGACGCCCCGGAAGGGCTGTCACAGGTCGTCATCGGCGGGCGCGAAGCCGGCGAGGCGCTGGCCGCCGATCCGCGCATCCCGCTGGTCTCGGCCACGGGTTCGACCCGCATGGGCAAGGCTGTGGCGCAGACCGTGGCGGCCCGTCTCGGCCGGTCGCTGCTGGAACTGGGCGGCAACAACGCCATGATCGTTACCCCGTCCGCCGATTTGGAAATGGCCGTGCGCGCCATCGCCTTCTCCGCCGTCGGCACGGCCGGCCAGCGCTGCACCAGCCTGCGTCGCCTATTGGTGCACGAAAGCGTGGCGGACAGACTGATCGCCCGCCTGAAGGCCGCCTATGAAACCCTGCCGGTCGGGGATCCGCGTGAGACGGGGACGCTGGTCGGTCCGCTGATCGATGTCGACGCCGTGGTCGCCTTCGAGGCGGCGCTGGAACAGGCGGTCCAGCAGGGCGGCGAGATCGTCACCGGCGGGGGCCGCGTCGAGGCGGAGGGCGCCTATGTGAAGCCCGCCATCGTCCGCATGTCCGCTCAGACCGCGGTGGTCGAGCATGAGACCTTCGCCCCCATTCTCTACGTCCTGACCTGGTCCGACTTCGATCAGGCGGTCGAAATGCAGAACGCCGTGCCGCAAGGCCTGAGCTCCTGCATCTTCACCGACAGCGTCCGCGAGGCCGAGCAGTTCCTGTCGGCCTGGGGTTCGGACTGCGGCATCGCCAACGTCAACATCGGCCCCTCGGGCGCCGAGATCGGCGGGGCGTTCGGCGGCGAGAAGGACACCGGCGGCGGCCGCGAGTCCGGCTCCGACGCCTGGAAGGCCTATATGCGCCGCCAGACCCAGACGGTGAATTTCAGCCGCGAACTGCCGCTGGCGCAGGGGGTGAGGTTCGAGGTGTGAGGCAATAGGCAGGTAGGCAGTAGGCAATAGGGACGATTGCTCCCTCCGCCGACGGTCTGCATCCTACTGCCTACTGCCTACTGCCTACTGCCTGTCTCGCGTATCCACCCGCGCCACCACCGACAGGCCCGGCCGCAGGCGGTCCAGCCCTTCCTGGCCCGGATCCAGCGCGATGCGAACGGGCACCCGTTGGGCCACCTTGGTGAAGTTGCCGGTGGCGTTGTCTGGACGGATGACGCTGAACTCGGAGCCCGTGGCCGGGGCGATCTGCTCGACCTTGCCGGTCAGGGTGCGACCGCCCAGGGCGTCGACCGACAGCTCGACCGGCTGGCCCACGCGGATGTCGCGCAGCTGGTTCTCCTTGTAGTTGGCGGTCACCCAGATGCGGTCGGGGACCAGCGCCATCAGCTGGGTTCCAACGGCGACCTGCTGACCCTGCCGTACGCTGATCTCGCCCAGCCGTCCGTCGCGCGGGGCGACGATGCGGGTGTTCGACAGGTCGATCTCGGCCAGGTGCACCTGGGCCCGGGCGTTCTCGACGGCGGCTTCCAGCGAGCCGCGGCTGACGACAGCGGAGGTGACGTTGGTCTGGGCGATGCCCTCGGCGGCGCGGGCCTGGGCCAGCTGGGCCTGGGCGGCCCTGAGCGCCGCCTGGCTGACGTCGACCTGGGCCTGCGCCACCCAGCCGCCCTCGAACAGCCGCCGCGCCCGGGTCGCATCCGCCTGAGCCTTGGCCAGATTGGCTTCGGCGCCGGCGATGGTGGCGCGCTGCTGGGCCACCGACCCGCGCGCCGAATTCTGGGCCTGGGCCGAGTTGGCTAGGGCGGCCTCGGCCGAATGCAGGCTCGCCTTCGCCTGCTCTAGGCGCTGGCGGTAGATGCGGTCGTCGATGGTGGCCAGCAGCTGACCCTGTTTCACGGTCTGGAAATCCTGCACCTCGACCGAGGTGACATAGCCGGTCACCTGCGGCGCGATCACCGTCACCTGCCCGCGGACATAGGCGTTGTCCGTGTGCTGAACGCCGGAGACGAAGGGCGGCAGCTGCCAGGCCCACAGCACCAGCAGGACGCCGATCACGGCCGCCGCGATCAGCACGACGGTGAACAGCACGGTCTTCTTCGGCGCAGGCGCGGGCGCCGGAGCGGGGGGCTGCGTCGGCTCCGGGGCGGCTCCGGTCGTGGGAGCCGGGGTGGATGCGGGTGCGGTCGTGTCGGTCATGGCTTCAAGAGGGTTTCGTCGGTCATTGCGTGGCGGCGACGGGTTCGCCGGCCTTGCGCGCGGCCCGGCGGGCCAGGATGCGGGGTCGCAGGTGATGGAAGGTCGTCCACGCACAGCCGACCGCCGCGAACACCGCGATCAGCAGGAAGACGTCGTTGTAGGCCAGCACGTGAGCCTGCTGGGTGATCTGCTGCTGCAGCATCGCCTGTCCCTGCGTCGTGCGCAGGGCGGGATCGCCGAGCACCCGCGCATAGGCTCCGCCCAGCTGCTGCAGCCGCAGGACCACGTTCGGGTCGCCGAGGTTGATCGCCTCGGACAGCTGGTTGGAGTGGAATTTCTCCCGGATCGTCTCGATGGTGCCGACCAGGGCCGACCCCATCAGGCCGCCGATGTTCTGGCCGACCGTGAACACCACGATGAAGCTGACCAGGTTCTGGGCGCCCTTCTGGAGCACCTGCAGGAAGCCGATCAGCATCGCCGGCCCGATGAAGAACGAGGCCGCGAAGGCCATCAGGGCCTGGCTGAAATATAGCTGCGCCGGACGCGTCAGGATCGTCGAACGGGCGTCCAGGAAGGCGCCGACCGCGATTAGGGCCAGGGCGATGGCGATCAGGGCCATCAACCGGTCCGGCTTCAGCGTCAGGATGCTGACCACCGTCCCCGCCGCCGTGGCGACCAGAACCACCCAGAACAGGCTGTAGAGCTGCTCCGGCCCCAGGCCCATCTGGGTCATCAGGCCCACGGCCCCGGAGGTCTGCTCCGACAGGACGATGCGGGTCCCGATGATCACCAGCCCCAGCCGGAGGATGTCCGGCCCGGCCATCCATTTCAGGTTTATAAGAGGGGTCTCGCGATTGTACTCGATGGCGATCGCCGCGGTCAGCAGGACGATGGAGCCGACCAGGGCCCAGCCGATCCAGGCGGCCTCGGTCCACCAGACGATCCGGCCCAGGCCCAGCACGGCGCAGAGCAGGGCGATCCCCGGCGCGAACAGGGCGAAGGTGACGAAATCGAGGGGCTGGAACACCTTGGTCCGCTCGGACGGGGGCAGGCGCACGGCCAGGACGGTGGCGAGGGCGACCAGCGCCAGTCCCAGTTCGAAGACGTAGACGCCCCGCCACTCCGACAGGTCGATCAGCGAGGTCGAGAACAGCCGGGCGGCCGGTATGGCCAGGCCCGAGATCCCGATGCCGGTCAGCAGGCCGCCGATCCGCAGCTTGGGCGGAAAGGCCTGGATCAGATACAGAATGCCCAGGGTCGACAGGGCCGCCGCCGCCATGCCGGCGAACCCGCGGGCGATCAGCAGCGACTGGTAGTCTTCGAAAAGCAGGGTCCCCAGGCCGATCAGGACGTAGGCGACCAGGAAAATCTGGGCGAACAGCCGCAGCCCGTACTGCATCCGGAACTTGATCAGCAGCAGGTTCATGCAGGCGTTGGTCATGACGAACACGACCGGCAGCCAGGCCGCCTCGACCAACGACACGCCCAGGGCGCCCGCCAGTTGCGGCGTGTTGGCGGTGACGATGGCGTTGCCGATGCTGCCCGTGGCCGTGATCAGCACACCGGTGCCGGCATAGGCCAGCCGCCACGGGGCCGTGTGGTCCGGCGTCGCGGGCGAGCCGGGCAGCATCGGCCGCTCGTGCGGCTTCAGGGTCTCGAGATACTCGGCCCAGGGCAGGTGGAAGTTCCGACGGCTCATGCCTCCTCCCCGAGGCGCGCCTTCACAGCGTCCAGCACAAGCTCCAGCGTTCGGCGAGCGATGCCGTTCCGTTCACGCACCGTCGCATTGTGCAATCCGCCGCCCAGCATGGCCGCGAGGACGCGGATATCCTTCAGGGTCAGGTCGGGCCGGACCACGCCCGCGGCCTGCGAAACCTTCAGCGGCGCGGCGGCCGCTTCGATCATCGCGGCGCGCAGCGGGGTCAGGAGTTCGGGCGACGGCGGCGACCGCACGACCCCGCCCAGGGCCGCGTTGCGGACCATCCGGTCAGACAGGGCGGCGAGGAAGTCCAGGAAGGCGTCCGGCGCGTCGCGGTCCGCGAACCGCTCGCCCAGTTCGGCCATGTCGTCCAGCAGCACCGCCAGCGCGATCTCGGTCCGGCCGGGGAAGTTCCGGTACAGGGTCGCGCGGCCGACGCCCGCCCGTTCGGCGATGCGGTCCAGCGGCGCGTCGATGCCCTCTTCCGCGAAGACGGCGCGGGCGGCGTCCAGCAGCGCCTTGCGGCGTTCGGCGGCGTCTTTCCTCAGCGGGCGATCCATGATGGCGCGTAAGTGGACAGTCGTGTCCACTTAATCAAGAGGCGCCGCCCCGGACTTTTCAAAGCGCGCCGGCCAGGGCCTCCGCCAGATCGCCCTTGCCGACGACGTGGACGCCCCCCAGCCCCAGCCAGCCGGCCATCCGCTTCAGCTCGTCCGCCAGCCGCGCGGCGGTGTCGGGCGTGGCGTCCGGTTCACGCCAGGCGGCCTGCACCAGCAGTTGACCGGCCTTGCGGTCCGCCTTCAGATCGACGCGCGCCGTGATGGCCTCGTTCTCCAGGAAGGGCAGGACGTAGTAGCCGTGCTCGCGCTTGTGGGCGGGGGTGTAGATCTCCAGCCGCACCCGCACGCCGAACAGCCGCTCGGTCCGGTCGCGCGCCCAGATCAGGTTGTCGAACGGCGACAGCAGGGCGACGCCCTCGACCTTCCTCGGGGTTCGGGCGCCCGGCGCCAGATAGGCGGCGTGACGCCAGCCCTTCACCGTCACCGGCGTCAGCTCCCCCGCCTCGACCAGTTCCGCGATCCGCGCCTTCGTCTCGGCCACGGGCATGCGGAACCAGTCGCGCAGGTCGGCCTCGGTCGCGACGCCGAGCGCCTGCGCGGCGATGCGGACCATCTCGCGCTGGGCGTCCGGTTCGTCGGGGGTCGGCAGGTCGAGGATGCGGTCGGGCAGGGCGCGCTCGGTCAGGTCATAGACCCGCTCGAAGCCGCGCCGGGTCTTGGTCGTGATCAGCCCGGCCCAGAACAGCCACTCGAGAGCGCGCTTGCCGTCCGACCACGACCACCAGCCGGGCTGGCCGCGCGGCCCTTGCGCGAAGTCGCCGCCGGTCACCGGGCCGCGCCGTTCGATCTCGGCCAGCACGCCGTCGATGTAGTCCCGCTTTTCGCGTCCGAACCGCGCCAGGCCGGTCCACATCGCCCCGTCGCGCGCCCGCGCCATACGCCAGCGGAACAGGGGTTGAAGCTCCATCGGCATCAGCGAGGCTTCGTGGCCCCAGTATTCGAACAGGCTGCGCCGCGCGCCCCAGGCCTCGGCCTCCAGTGCTTCTCGCGGATAGTCGCCCAGCCGCGAGAAGGCGGGCAGGTAGTGGGTGCGCGCCACCACATTGACGCTGTCGATCTGCACCACGCCCAGCTTGCGGACGAGGTCGCGGACATGGCTCCGGCCGGGCGCCGCGGGGCGGGTTCGGCCGAAACCCTGGGCGGCCAGGGCGATGCGGCGGGCGGTCTTCAGGCTGATGGTTTCGGTCACCGGGTCAGCCTAGCCGAAGTCTGCCGCCACGCCATGGCAGGATGGCGGAAACCGGCTACGGAACCGGTCGGGCGGGCAGGCCCTGCGCGGCCCGGACCAGTTGCACGAACTCGGCCCGGTCGCCGTACGGGTCCTCGCCGCGCGCGCCCTGCGCCTGCTCCAGGATCTGATCCCAGCCGTAGTCGGCGGGCATCCAAGGATCGCCGCGCAGGCGTTGACCGAAGGCCGCGACCGCCAGCGCCCAGCGCGTGCTTTCCGGCGGCTGGGTCGAGCGGGCCGGCTGGCCGCTGTTGGACACCACGCGCTGGATCAGGCGCGAGTCCGCCTCGCCCGGCAGCTTGTAGCGGACCTGGACGAAGCCGATCTCCCCATTCGGATCGCCGCCGCCGACGCCGATGCGGTTCTGGTCGTAGCGCCGCTCGGGGATCTGGCTCGGTCCCCCGACGGGCGTGATTTCGTACAGGGCGGTCACCGAGGCGCCGGAGCCGACCTCGCCCGCATCGACGCGGTCGTTGTTGAAGTCTTCCTCGTTCAACATCCGGGTCTCATAGCCGATCAGCCGGTATTCGCTGACCCGCGCCGGATTGAACTCGACCTGGATCTTCACATCGTCGGCGATGGGGAAGGCGCCGCGGTCGAACATCGGCCCGAACAGGCGGCGTGCCTCGTTCAGGTCGTCGACATAGGCCGCCGTCCCGTTGCCGGCCTGGGCGATCGTCTGCATGCGGGCGTCCTGGTAGTTGCCGCGCCCGAAGCCGTAGACGGACAGGTAGATCCCGGTCGCGCGCTTGGCGGCGACGTAGTCCTCCAGCCGCTGGTTCTCGGTCACGCCGACGTTGAAGTCGCCGTCGGTGAACATCAGGATGCGGTTGACCTTGTCGGCCCCGAACGCGGCCTCGGCCTGCTGATAGGCGTTGACCATGCCCTGGGCTCCGGCGGTCGAACCGCCGGCGTTCAGGGCCGCCACGGCGCAGCGCAGCTTCAGCTTCTGGTCGCCCGGCGTCGGGCCGACGGCGGTGCCGACGTCGGAGGCGTAATAGGTTACCGCCACCCGGTCCTGGGGCCGCAGCCGGTCGATGATCAGGTTCATGGACCGCTGCGCCAGCGCCAGCTTGTCCGGCGAGTGCATCGAACCCGAGACGTCGACCATGAAGGTCAGGTTCAGGGGCCGCCGCTGGGCCGCGGGCAGTTCATAGCCCTGCAGGCCGACATGGACGATCTGGCGGCCCGGCGACCACGGCGCGGCCGCGACGACGGTGGTGATCGCGAACGGCTGACTGGCCGAGGTCGGACGGTCGTACCCGTAGTCGAAATAGTTGATCAGCTCCTCGACCCGCACGGCGTCGGCGGGTGGCGCGCGACCCTCGTCGATGAAGCGCCGGACGTTGGAATAGCTGGCCGTGTCCACGTCGATCGAGAAGGTGGACACCGGTTCGTCGGCGACGCGGCGCACGGGATTGGGCGTGGCGTCAGGATAGCGCTCTGTATCCGGCGTCGGCCGGGGGGCGACCGAGGGGTGCATCACCGGAGGAGCGACGGCGTACTGGGTGGTGGCGGCCCGCGCCTCAAGGCGCGGAATCGGTGAGGGCGCGACCGGCGGGGGCGGGGGAGGTGGCGGAGGCGGCATAGGCATTGAGGATTGCGGTCCAGTGCGCCTCATCCGCGTACCCGTGACGACGACATCCCCCTGAGCGACCTCCCGCTGCAGGGTGATCCCGACCTCACGGCAGGCCGCGACCGAGACTTCGCCGTCTCGCGCCAGCCGCCTTTGCGGCGCGCCCGCGGGAGGCGGCGGCGCGGCGCCCATGATCATGAGGGCGCTCATCGCCACGACGGTGGCGGACTTCAGCGGGCTGTGGGTCATCACGCATCTCCCTTTGGCTCTGACGGGCATCAGGGAGTTCAGCCTCGGGCCAAACTGTGGCGGGCGGACCTGACGAAGTCTGACGGCGCGGGGTGGCGATTCACGCCGTCGCGCCCCACTATGGAGCCTCGACTGACGAGGGGATGACAATGGCCGATGCGACCGGCGGACTCGAGCTGGGCCATGTGGCGGCGCTGCTGGCGGCGGGCGTCGTCGCCGTGCCGCTGTTCCGCAGGCTGCAACTGGGCTCGGTGCTCGGCTACCTGGCCGCCGGCCTGGCGATCGGCCCGTTCGGCGTCGGCCTGTTCACCGAGCCCGAGGTCATCCTTCACGTCGCCGAGTTCGGGGTGGTCATCTTCCTGTTCATCATCGGACTGGAGATGCGGCCCAGCCGGTTGTGGAGCCTGCGCAAGGACATCTTCGGCCTCGGCGCGGCCCAGGTGCTGGGCGCCGGCCTGCTGCTGACCTTCACCGGCATGGCCGCGGGCCTGTCGGTTCCGGTGGCCTTCGTCGCGGCCATGGGCTTCGTGCTCAGCTCCACCGCCGTGATCATGCAGATGCTGGATGAGCGTGGGGAGATGTCCGCGCCCTCGGGCCAGC
Source organism: Brevundimonas sp. EU05-FHT14B11 (assembly GCF_058790835.1). Classification (NCBI taxonomy): domain Bacteria; kingdom Pseudomonadati; phylum Pseudomonadota; class Alphaproteobacteria; order Caulobacterales; family Caulobacteraceae; genus Brevundimonas; species Brevundimonas sp. EU05-FHT14B11. The sequence goes on along the minus strand of NZ_JBYTCY010000003.1, from coordinate 416,049 downwards.
GCGCCGTCTCCATCCTGCTGCTGGAAGACCTCGCCATCGTGCCGTTGCTGGCCGTGGTCGCCGTCATGGCCTCGGTCATGGGACTGGCGGGCGAGGCGGCGCCGCCCCTGTGGCGCACGGTCGGCCTGGCCATCGGCGCGGTGGCCATCGTCTTCCTGGCCGGCAAATTCCTGATCAATCCGATTTTCCGCCTCCTGGCCCGCTATGGCGGCCGCGAAGTGATGACCGCCGCGGCCCTGCTGGTCGTGGTGGGCGCCGCCTGGCTGATGGACCTGGGCGGCCTGTCGATGGCCATGGGCGCCTTCCTCGCCGGTGTGCTGATGTCGGAGTCCAGCTTCCGGCACCAGCTGGAGGCGGACGTGGAGCCTTTCCGCGCCATCCTGCTGGGCCTGTTCTTCCTCAGCGTCGGCATGTCGCTGGACCTCGGCGTGGTGCTGGCCGACTGGCAGGTCGTGGTCGGGGGCGTCATCGCCTTCATGGCCGTGAAGGCCGTGGCCATCTACGGCGTCGCCCGCATCTTCAAGGCCAGCGAGCGCGAGGCCGTGGAACGCGCCGTCCTGTTCGCCCAGGGCGGGGAGTTCGCCTTCGTCCTGTACGCCGCCGCCCTGACCACCGGGGTCTTCGACGCACGCATCTCGGGCATCGCCACCGCCGTCGTCATCCTGTCGATGGTGCTGACGCCGCTGACCACCCTGCTGGTCGGCCGTCTGATGCCCGCCTCGACCCTGAACCCCGAGGATGCGGACGGCGTCGACAAGGCCAAGAACCTGCGCGAGCGGGTGCTGATCATCGGTTTCGGCCGCTTCGCCCAGGTGGTTTCCCAGCCTCTGCTGGCCCGCGACGTGGACGTCTCCATCATCGATCTGGACGTGGAGATGATCCAGGCCGCCGGCAATTTCGGCTTCAAGGTCTATTACGGCGACGGGACCCGGCTGGACGTGCTGCGCGCCTCGGGCGCCGCCAACGCCGAGACCATCCTGGTCTGCGTCGACAAACAGGCGGACGCGGACAAGATCGTCGAACTGGTCAAGGCCGAGTTCCCGCTGACCAAGCTGTTCGTCCGCGCCTACGACCGCGGCCACGCCATCCGTCTGGTCCAGGCCGGGGTCGAGTATCAGCTGCGCGAAACCTTCGAGAGCGCCCTGGTGTTCGGCTATCAGGTGCTGATCGACCTGGGCTTCACCCACGAACAGGCCGGAGAGACCATCGAGGACGTTCGCCGCCGCGACGAGGAACGCCTGTCCATCCAGATGGTCGAGGGCATTCAGGGCGGGCGGTCGCTGATGCGGGGCAACATCCGCACCACCAAGCCGGAGCCCTACATCAAGCCCCGTCGCGAGGGGCAGGCGCTCAACGAGGAAGCCGCCGAGGCCCTCGAGGAAGAGGAAGAAGAGCGCGAGAAGGCCGGCGTTTGATCCATCACGGCGCCGGCGCGTTCAGCCTCGGGGTCGCAGCCATCTTCAGGAGCCCAGAATGTCGAAGCTGTCCGCCGTCGCCGTTTCGCTTGCCGTCTTCTCCCTGGTCGCCGCCTGTTCGCCGCCGGCCGAAGCTCCGGCCGCGCCCGCCGAACCCGCCGCGGCTGCGCCCGTGCCGTTGCCGACTGTCGACGCCGCGGCGCTGCAGGCCATCCTGTCGCCCGATGAAACCCTGTCGGTGGTGGAGCTTCCGCGCGAGGGTTCGACCACGGTCACGGGCGAGGTGAAGGGCTACAAGTCCACCGTCTGGGCCGTCCCAGTGGCGGGGGGGCAGACCCTGACGGCGACCTTCGCGCCCTCGAACACCAACCTCTACATCAACGTCATCGACGCGGCGGACACCAGCGGCGCCGCCGTCCATGCCGGAGAGACCGCCGGCGAGACGGCGACGGTCACCGCGGAGAAGGGGGCGATCTACATCATCCGGCCCTTCCAGCCTCGCGCCATGGCGCGTCGTGACGAGACCGGCGGCTACAGCCTGACCATCGCCCGGCGCTGAGCCGGGCTAGAAGAATTTGGGGATCGGCCCGAGCTGCGGCGTCTGGTCGGGCAGGTCGACGAACTCCTCGTCCGCGTAACACCAGCCCCAGCCCTCGGGCGGGTCATAGCCCTCGATGATCGGATGGTGGGTCGCCTGGTGGTGCGCGGTCGCGTGGCGGCTGGGCGAGTCCTCGCAGCAGCCGACATGGCCGCAGCTTCGGCACAGGCGCAGATGCACCCACCAGCCGCCGGTCTTCAGGCATTCCTCGCAGCCCTTCGATCCCGGGGTGACCCGGTTCACGGTGGCCAGATGTCCGCAGCCCGCCATGGTCTGTTCTCCTGTCGCGGAACCGAGGTTCGCCCTGTCGAGGACCCCGTGCAAGCGCTCCGGTCGCCTTCCGGGTCCGGATGACGTAAAAGCCGCCGCCTTCGTCTTCCAAACGGCCGTCTCGCTTGTCCGACCCGCTCGCCCTCTCCCGCCGCCTCTCCGTCGCTCCGATGATGGACTGGACCGACCGGCACTGCCGCGCCTTCCACCGCGCCCTGTCGGCGCGCGCGCTGCTCTATACCGAGATGGTCACGGCGCCCGCGGTGGTGCACGGCGACCGGGACAAGCTGCTGGGTTTCGACGCGGTCGAGCATCCGGTGGCCCTGCAGCTGGGCGGCTCCGACCCCGCGCAACTGGCCGAGGCCGCCCGCATCGGCGAGCAGTACGGCTATGACGAGATCAATCTGAACGTCGGCTGTCCGTCAGACCGGGTCCAGTCGGGCAAGTTCGGCGCCTGCCTGATGCGCGAGCCGGAACTGGTCGCCGACTGCATGGCGGCCATCAAGGAGGCGGTCTCGGTTCCCGCCACCGTCAAATGCCGCATCGGGGTGGATGACCAAGACCCTGAGGTCAGCCTGTTCGCCACCGTGGACGCCAGCGCAGCGGTCGGGATCGACACCTTCATCGTCCACGCCCGCAAGGCCTGGCTGAAAGGCCTCTCGCCCAAGGAAAACCGGGACGTTCCGCCGCTGGACTACGCCCTGGTCCGCCGCCTGAAGCGTGAGCGGCCTCACCTGTCGATCAGCATCAACGGCGGCATAGCGTCACTCGACGAGGCCGAAGCGCATCTTGACGACGCTGACGGGGTGCGGCTGGACGGGGTCATGCTGGGCCGCGCCGCCTATCACGAGCCCGCGCTGCTGGGGCAGGCCGACCGGCGCCTGTTCGGGTCGGCGGGGGCCGACGTGGACGCCTTCGAGGCGCTGGAGCGCTACCGTCCCTATCTGCGGGCGCGGCTGGAGGAGGGCGTGCACCTGGCCCACATGACCCGCCACATGCTGGGCGTCATGCACGGTCGGCCGGGCGCGCGCGCCTTCCGCCGCATTCTGACCGTCGAGGGGGTGAAGTCCGGCGCCGGCCTTGAGGTCGTCGATCGCGCCGCCGACGCCGTACGCGAGGCGGAGGCGCGTCTCGAGGCACACGAAGACGCGGCCTGACCGCGTTCACCTGAGGCGTGAAAGCCACAGCCCCGCTTTTGTGAAATCCGTCCGCGTGAGGACGGGAACTCCGACGAGTCAGCCCGCATTGGCTTGGCAGGAGACACCGCCATGCCCAAGCGCTCGCCGCCTTCTCAACCCGATCTGCGTCTCGTCCAGGCCGAGGCTGAAATCTACGACCTGATGCGGACGCCGGAGACCACGGCGGACCGGGTCCGTCGGCTTCAGATGGAAGCCCGTGCGCTGGCCGTCGAGCAGGTCGAGGCGCTGGAGGCGGTCCTGATGCAGGCGGCGGCTCTGGCCCGCGAGATCGCCGAGGGCGGTGACGCCTATCCGGTGGGTGCGCGTGAGCTGGCCGGGCGGCTGGCTTCTGACCTTCCCTCCAAGTCCGAGACGCTCAAGGCGATCGTCAGCCGGGCGCTCTGACTCGTCCCGCGTCGCGGCCGCGCAGACGGTTGGCCAGCCGAAAGACGATGACCGCCAGCACGATCAGCGCCAGCGGGATGAGGATCGGCGCGAGGAAGGCGACGATCACGGTCAGGACCGCCAGGACGTCCTCGATCAGGGACACCACCGGATTGCCCAGCCCGGCCGTGGTCGCGGTCGATCCGACCCGCACCCCGGTCTGGGCGGCGTTGAAGGCCAGCGCCGCGGGCGCTCCTACGATGACCCCGGCGATGGCCGCAGTCGTCGGATCCACGGCCCAGAACACGCTGCCCGCCGCCACCGCCCCGGCCACGGGTCGCGTCACATAGCCGATCGCGTTCAGCGCATGGTCGACCGCCGGGACCTTGTCGCCGGCGAATTCGGCCACGGCCGCCGTGCCCAGGGCCGCGATGGCGGGCCACGACACCAGCCAGTCCATCTGATCGATCAGCCGCACGCCGAACAGCTCGAACTTCGCCGCCAGCGCCAGCATCAGCAACGGCAGGAAGGTGCGCAGCCCCGTCGCCGAGGCCAGGCCGAGTCCCAGCAGGGCCGGCAGGATCCAGGTCTGCAGCGGCCCCGCCGCGGCGCCCAGGGTGTTCAGGTCCAGTTCCGGCATCTCGCCTCCCTCCAGCCGCTACGAGCTGGTCGAACACCATAATGCGCTGGAACGGTCGGCGCTCCCTCGGCTTTCCCTTCACCAGCTGAAGGAGAATCGACATGGATGACCGCTTCGAACCTCGCGCCGATACCATCGCCGATCAGGAGCGGAAGATTCAGGCTGTGATCGACGCCAAGGGCTCCTCGGGCGATAGCGAGAAGAGGGGCGCGGTCCAGGCCGGCGCGCGGAAATACCCTGAACCGCCGTTCCCGAGACAGCACCAGCGCAAGCCTGGCGAGGAGTTCAGGCTCGATCCCGCGCCGATGTACGAGGCGCCCTTCTGGAAGGGCTCGGGCAAGCTGGAGGGTTTGGCGGCGATCATCACGGGCGGCGATTCCGGCATCGGCCGCGCCGTCGCTGTCCTGTTCGCCCGCGAAGGCTGCGACATCGCCCTCTGTCATCTGGACGAGGAAAGAGACGCCGAGGATACGAAGAAGGCCGTCGAGGCCGAGGGCCGCAAGGCCATCGTGCTCAAGGGCGACGTCTCGGATCCCGCCTTTGCGACGGCGGCGGTGAAATCGGCGCTCGACGCCTTCGGGCGGCTGGATGTCGTCGTCCCCAACGCCGCCTTCCAGGAGCATGTGGAAACGCTGGAGGACCTGACGTTCGAACATTTCGACCGGACGCTGAAGACCAATCTCTACGGCTATTTCAACCTGGTGAAGGCGGCGGTCCCGCACTTGCGGCCCGGCTCGGCCATCGTGATGACCGGCTCGGTCACGGGCATCATGGGGAACGAGGACTTGCTGGACTATTCGATGACCAAGGGCGGCATCCATGCCTTCGCCCGGTCCTTGGGCACGCATCTGGCCCCTCGGGCGATCCGTGTGAACGTGGTCGCGCCGGGGCCGGTCTGGACGCCGCTGAACCCGGCCGACAAAGACGCCGAGGCGACTTCGAAATTCGGCTCAGGGACCGTCATGAAGCGTCCCGCCCAGCCCGAGGAAATCGCGCCCGCCTTCGTCTTCCTCGCCTCGCGCCAGTGTTCCAGCTACATCACCGGTGAAGTTCTGCCGATCATCGGCGGCTACGGAGGCGGCTGACGCCTAGCGGCCCTTGCCGGGGGCGGCGGAGGCGGCGCCCTTGTCCGGCCAGGCCTTTTCCGTCACCAGCTCGCAGGTGCCGATGAAGCGGTCCAGCTGCGCGCGGAGGTTGGTCAGGTTGACCCCGCCCGTCAGCTCGACCGCCCGTTCGACGACGTAGTCTTCGCCATCGGCCATGTCCGCCACGAAATTGTGGATCAGTTCGGATTCCAGCCGCCGGGCGCGAGCGGCGTCGTCGATCTCGAACAGGGCGTTGAAGGTCATCTCCTTGCAGCGCAGGGCCGGGCCCCGACCGTTGCAGTCCTTGCCGCCGATCAGGACCTTCAGCCAGCCGTCGAAGGTGGCGTAGACCTCCAGCGTTCCGTCATCGGGGCGCAGCACCTCGTCGACCACGCCGTTCTCGGCGGCGACCAGGGTGCGGGCTTCGGCCTCGCTCCAGTCGCTCCAGACCTGGGCGGAGGCCATGCCGGGCGCGGCCATGACGCAGACGGCCGCCACGGCGGCCAGATGGCGAACGATCATGTGAAAACTTCCCCCTGAGCGGGGCAGTCCAGCACAGGCTCAGGCGCAAGGCCAGTCGGGCGCGGCTCAGGCCAGGACGTCGTCGTACTCAGGGTGGCGACGGTGCCACAGGACCGCATAGCTGCAACGCGGTTGGAGTTTCAGCCCCTCGGCGCGGGCGTGGCCGGCCAACGCCTGCATGAATCGCCCGGCCGCGCCCCCGCCCCGCAGGGCGGGATCAGCCTCGACATGCAGGATCACCCTGACGTCGTCCTGCGTCGCATAGTCGGCGAAGACCGTGCGCATCTCGCCCTCGGAATCGGCGAAGCCCTGTTCAAAGCGCTGTTCGGCGCGAACGTCACGAAAGGTGGTCATGCGGAACTCCTGACTCTTGTCGGCGAACCGACATGCCCCCAATCCGCGCGCCGTCCCGGCGTTCCTGGAAAACCGCGAATCGCCGACGTCCGTGGTTCCGTCGCCTCAGGGCGCGCGGTCGTTGAGCAGGTTCAGCAGGCCGAGGATGCTCTTCACCGTGAACCAGACGGTGATCAGCAGCCACAGGATGCCGAAGAGGATCAGGAAGGGAATGCCCACCAAGATCATCGACAGCACCGCGCTGACCGCCAACCCGATCCAGCAGCCGATCGTCCACCAGAAGACCGACCAGAACAGCTTGATCTGCGCATCCAGATGGTCGCGCGAGAGGCCGGTGGCGGTGTCGCGCGAGGCGTAGGCGACCACCAGGCCGACCAGCACCAGGATGTTCGCGCTCGGAATGGACAGGATGTAGAGGGCCCAGGTGATCAGCGCCGGAACCCTGCCGCCGTCGCCGCTTCCGCTGTCAAAGCGCGGCGTGTCAGAATCCTGAGGGGGCACATGCGACATCGGGTTGTCTCTCTTTCAGATCCACCAGCTTCGTGGGCTGGAAATGGCGCGGCCTGATTTCAGGTTCCAGACGCCGGTGGCGCCGCGCAGCACGACCCACAGCGCCGCCAGGAACAGGATGGGCACGCCCAGGGCGAAGGGCGCCGCCAGCAGGATCACCCCCGCCACGACCGCCACCGCCGCGGCCCACAGGGTCCGCTGCTGATAGATGAAGTGCGACCGCGCCAGGGCGTCGTCCGGACCGGGCCGTCCGGTCACGGCGAACAGGGCGATCACCGCCGAAGCGCCCAGCGTCGGCACGGCCAGCAGGATCAGGGCGTAGACGGCGTACAGGCCCATGCCGCCGGGCGGGTCCTTGACCGGCGCGGCGCGCGAACGCGAATGGCCGGTGAAGTCGGGCGAGGCCTCGAAGATCGAATCGGCGGAGGCCGGGCGCCGGTCGGGCGTCGCCGGCTCCGGGGGCTTCGCACGGACGGGCGGAGGATCGAACAGATCGGGTTCGGGTTCCGGCTGCGGAGCCGCCTGGGGTTCCGGTTCCGGCTCCGGTTCGGGCGTGGGCTCGGGCTCCGGCGTCACGTCGCGCGGACGGCCCTCGAGCGCCGCCGCCGAGGCGAAGCCGACATGATCATCATGATCATCAGGGTGTTGGGGATCGCCGGGTTCGGCCATCGGGGGTCCTTCGAGTCCGTCCTCAGGTATGACGGTCCGGCTCGCGGGGCGCAACCGCCAGAGTCCGGAGACTAGCGGCTCATCACCAGTTCGCAGCCCGGAACCTCGTCGCCGCCCAGGGCGCCCGGCTTCTCGACCCGCACGGTGCAGCGCCGCACGCGCGCATCCCCAAGCATGGCCACGGCCAGCCGTTCGGCGAAGGTCTCGACCAGGCCCACGTGGCCCTCGGCGACGATGGCGCGCGCGGCCTCGGCCACGGTCTCGTAGTTGATGGTGTCGCTCAGCCGCTCGATCGGCGCGGGCGTCAGATCCAGCGTCACATCGATGACCAGCCGCTGCAGCCGGCCCTGTTCATGGTCGTAGACGCCGATGCCGGCGGCGACCTCCAGCCCTTTGACGAAGACGGTCAGCCCCTCGCGGACCGGCGCGCCAGGGGCGGGGAAGGGCAGGGGAGACGGTGCGGCCACGGGCTACTCCACAATGTCCGGGGTTCGCCAGGCCAGGTGCTGGCCCCCGTCGACAGCGATCATCTGGCCTGTCACGAGGTCGGCTTCAACCAGCCAACGCACCGCGGCGGCCACGGCCTCGGGGCTGCCCGCCCGTTCCAGCGGCACGGCGGCGGCCTCGGCGGCGAAATCTTCGGGGCTTTGATGGATGGAGGGCAGGGTCGGACCGGGGCCCACGCCGTTGACGCGGATACGCGGCGCCAGCGCCTGCGCCATCGTCCGCGTCGCCCACCACAGGCCGTTGCGCGACAGGGCGTAGGAGAAGAAGCGGGGATCGGGTTTCAGCACCCGCTGGTCCAGCAGGTTGACGATGCAGCCGCCGTCCGGCGCCTGGGCCGCGAAGGCCTCGGCCAGCACCACGGGCGCCCGCAAATTGGTCTCGATATGCGCGTCCCAGGTCTCGCGCCCCAGCGCTCCGACCCGGTCGTCCTCGAAGATGGAGGCGTTGTTGACCAGCACGGCCAGCGGACCGATGGCCTCGGCGGCGGCGGGAACGATCCCGCGCACTTCGGCCTCGACCGACAGGTCTCCGCGGACGACGGCGGCCCGGCGACCCAGGGCGCGCACCTCTTCGGCCACGGCTTCCGCCGCCTCCTTCGACCCGCGATAGTGGATCACGATGTCGAAGCCGGCGCGCGCCAGCTCCAGACAGATCGCCTTTCCGATCCGCTTGCCGCCGCCGGTGACCAGCGCGGCGCCGCGATCGGCGGCGGACTTAGTCAACCCGGCCGAACTCGACGAAGTTGATCAGGGCGAGGACGGCGATGAAACCGAAGATGATGTAGAGGGCCAGCATGGGAAGCTCCTTGATGCGACCGGCAATAAAGCGGCGTGCCTCGCTGTTCAAGGATGCATCAGGGCGTATCGTCGCCGCATGACGACGTGGCGCGCCCGCATCGAGCCCTTCACCCGGCCCCTGTTCTTCGCCTTCGCCCGCGCCAGCCGGGGCATGACCCTGGGCGTGCGGGGCGTCGCGGTGGACGGCGAGGGGCGGGTGCTGCTGGTCAAGCACACCTATGTCCGCGGCTGGTGGCTGCCCGGCGGCGGGGTCGAGCGCGGCCAGACCGCCGAGGACGCCCTGATCCGCGAGATGCGCGAGGAGGCCGGGCTGATCGTCGAAGGGCGGCCGATGCTGGTCAGCGCCCATTCCAACGAACGCTATTTCCGCGGCGATCATGTGCTGGTCTACCGCATCGACCGCTTCACCCTGACCGACCGCTCCAGCCACGGCGAGATCGCCGACATCGGCTGGTTCGACCCCGCCGCCCTGCCTGAGGACACCCATCGCGCCACCCGGACCCGACTGGCGGAGGTGTTCGGCGCGAACGAGGCCACGCCGCACTGGTGACGACGGAAAGAGGTCAAGCTTGGCGTTGAAAACCCTCGGGGGCTTAGGGAGACACATCTATGCGTGAACTGGATCGCCGCGCGGCCCTGATCGCGGGTATGGCCGCCACCTTCGCCGCCGGGGCCGCCGCTGCGCAGGATCGTCCTCGACTGCTCGGTCGCCGCCGAGGGCGGGGGGACGGCGCCTCCGACGCACCACACGTCTCGATCTCTACCGGGCCCGATCCGCAGCAGGCCTATGACCTCTACAGCGGCGGTCCGGATACCGGGCCTGTTCTGGCCTTCATCCATGGAGGCGGCTGGTCGAGGGGCGACCGGAGCATGGTGCACGGCCTGCCGGAGTACGCCCGCCGTCACGGTCTGACGTTCGCCTCCATCGGCTACCGGCTGGTCCCGCAGGTGACGCCGCGCGAGCAGGCGCAGGACGTGGCCGCCGCCGTCGCGGGACTGAAACGCACCCATCCGGGGCGCCCGTTGTTCCTGATCGGCCATTCCGCCGGGGCTCATCTGGCCGCGCTGGTCGGGGCCGATCCGGCCTACCTGGCCGGGCAGGGGCTGCAGCCGTCGGACCTGGCGGGCGTCATCCTTCTGGACGGCGCGGGCTATGACGCCACCGGCGATCGGGGCGGGCGGCTGCTGGGCGATCTGTACGGCGCCGCCTTCGGCGATCAGGCCGCGGAGCTGTCGCCGATCCTGCTGATCCGGTCCGGCGTGACCTATCCGCCCTATCTGATCTTCCACATCGCGAGCCGCGCCGATTCGAAGCGTCAGAGCGAGGCTCTGGCCGCCGCCTTGATCCGCGCGGGCGGCCGGGCCGAGGTGGTCGCCGCTCCGGGTGACAGCCACCGCGACATCAATGTCGACTTCGGCAAGGCGGGCGATGCGGAAGGCGAGCGCGCCGCGCGCTTCATGCTCGACCGCTGACGACCGGTGCGCGTCGCATCGGGAGGTGGTAGCCAGACAACATGAACCCGATGCTGCTTTCCATGATCGCCGTCGTCCTTGCGGGGGGCGCCACCGCGCTTCAGGCCCCGACCAACGCGAAGATGATGACCGCCGTCGGGTCGCCCGTGAACGCCGCCTTCGTGTCGTTCGCGGTGGGAACGGCGGCGCTGGGCGTCATGGCGGTGATCCTGCAGACCAAGCCGGACATGGCCGCCGCGCGCGGCCTGCCCTGGTACGCCTGGATCGGGGGGCTGTACGGCGCGATCTTCGTGGTCGCGGCGGCCTGGGGCGTGCCGCGTCTCGGCGTCGCCCTGACCATCACCCTGATGGTCGCCGGCCAACTGCTGATCGGCCTGATCCTGGATCAGATCGGCGCCTTCGGCGCGCCCCAGCACCCGATCAGCCTGGGCCGACTGGCCGGGGTGGCCCTGGTCATCGGCGGCGTCCTGATGGTCCGGCGCTTCTAGACCGGCTGCTGACGCTTCGCGGCGGCGCTGGGACGCCTATATTGCTTCCGATGACCGAGGAGACGCCCACGACTGATTCGCCGCTCCCGGAGTCGCCCCTGAGCGCCGCCGACCTGATCCGCGACGAAGCCCGTCGCGCGCCGGACAAGCCCGGCGTCTACCGGATGTACGGCGAGGACGGCGCCTGCCTGTACGTCGGCAAGGCGCGGTCGCTGAAGAAGCGCATCCTCCAGTACGCGCAGGGCCGGTTCCACACCCAGCGCATCGGCCTGATGGTCTCTCTCACCCGCTCGATGGAGCTGGTGGTCACGGCGTCCGAGACCGAGGCCCTGCTGCTGGAATCCAACTTCATCAAGAAGCTGAAGCCGCGGTTCAACGTCGTCCTGCGCGACGACAAGTCGTTCGCCGAGCTGATGATCCGCCGCGACCACCGCGCCCCCCAGGTCCGCAAGCATCGCGGCGCCCACACCATCAAGGGCGACTATTTCGGCCCCTTCGCTTCGACCTGGGCGGTGAACCGGACCCTGACCACCCTGCAAAAGGCCTTCCTGCTCCGGTCGTGCTCAGACAGCGTCTACGAGACCCGCACCCGGCCGTGCATGCTGCACCAGATCAAGCGCTGTTCGGCCCCCTGTACGGGCCTGATCAGCCTGGAGGATTACGGCGAGCTGGTCAGCGAGGCCGAACAGTTCCTGCGCGGCAAGTCGCGCGCGGTCATCGGCCGCCTGTCCAAGGAGATGCAGGCCGCGTCCGACGACATGGACTTCGAACAGGCCGCCCGCGTCCGCGATCGTATCCGCGCCCTCTCGGCCATCTCGATGGAGAACTCCGTCAGCGCCGAGGGTGTGGCCGAGGCCGACGTCTTCGCCCTGCATTCCGACGGCGGGCAGGCCTGCGTGCAGGTCTTCTTCTATCGCGGCGGCCAGAACTGGGGCGGGCGCGCCTACTTCCCGCGCGTGGACAAGACCGACACCGATCCCGAAATCCTCGCCGCCTTCCTGGGCCAGTTCTACGAGGACAAGCCGGTCCCGCGTCAGATCCTGTCCAACGTCGTCCCGTTCGAGAAGGAACTGCTGGAAGAGGCCTTCTCGATGAAGGCCCGTATCGTCGACGGCCGCCGCGTCGTCAGCATCGAGAAGCCCGCCCGGGGCGACCGCAGGGCGCTGGTCGATCACGCCCTGACCAACGCCCGCGAGGCGCTGGGCCGCAAGATGGCGGAGAGCTCGGCCCAGTCGAAGATCCTGGACGAGGTTTGTGAGGCCTTCGGGCTGGATTCGCGCCCCGAACGGATCGAGATCTACGACAACGCCCACATCTCCGGGACCAACGCCGTGGGCGGCATGGTCGTCGCCGGACCCGAGGGCTTCCGCAAGAACCAGTACCGCAAGTTCAACATCCGGGGCGAAGACCTCACCCCCGGCGACGACTACGGCATGATGCGCGAGGTCATGCGGCGACGCTTCACCCGCCTGGTCAAGGACGAGGATGAGGGCGAGGAGGTCGAACGCCCCGACCTGCTGCTGATCGACGGCGGGGCCGGCCAACTGGCCGAGGTGCAGGCGGTTCTGGCCGATCTGGGGCTGGAAGACATCCTCGCCGTCGGCGTGGCCAAGGGGCCGGACCGCGACGCGGGCAAGGAGCATTTCTTCATGCCGGGCAAGGCGCCCTTCATGATGCCGCTGAAGTCGCCGGCGCTCTATTACATTCAGCGCCTGCGCGACGAGGCGCACCGTTTCGCCAACGGCGCCCACGCCAAGCGGCGCTCCATGGACATCAAGAAGAACCCGCTCGACGAGATCGAGGGCATCGGCCCCGGCCGCAAGAAGGCGCTTCTGCACGCCTTCGGTTCGGCCAAGGGCGTCGGTCGGGCGTCGGTCGCCGACCTGATCCAGGTCGAGGGCGTCAGCCAGGCGCTGGCCGAACGCATCCACGGTTTCTTCCATCCCGAGGCGAACCGCTAGATCGAGGCGCGGCCCGATACGAGGTGCGGGGCGATGACCGTCGCTCCCGCAGGGATCGAAATTAGATACAGATACCACCATAGGTCATTGACCGGTGTTCTTCAGTCTGTTTCTTGAGCGGCGGATCGTGGCTGTCACGCTCCATTGAACCGTCGGAATTGGACCCTCTCAGATGTCGAGTGCACCCGGTCAAACCTCTCAGGCGCAGGCGCTTATTCCGTACACGGGCTTCTATGTCGTGGACGCGACGACCAACGCCTTCGTCATGGTCGATACCCATGAAGTCTGGACGGCGTCGCCGACAGGCGGTCAGTCGCAATATTTCGGCACCATCACCCTCTGCCCGGACGGCGTAACGTCCAACAAGTTTGAGATCGGCGCCGGGGCGAGCTTCGACGGCACGACCCTGACCGTCTCCGATGGCCAGGGCGGCGCTGCGGCCGCCCTCACCTTCAGCAGCACCTCATCGGGGGTCAGCCTGAGCGGCACGCTGTACGGCGCTCAGGTGAAAGGGACCACGCCGTTCGGGCCGGTTCTGCTGCCGCTCTGGACCGGGACCTACTATCAACAGGGGGCGGTTGAGCACCACGGCGGCCTTCTGCACTACCCCTATATCCCGGCCCTGCAGGTCAACCCCGACGGCTCCATGCTGTACACCGCCACCCAGGGCGGCGAGATGAAGCCCGTGTCGTCCTACTGGTACGACTACGGCATGTTCGTGATCGGACTGATGGGTGTCGGTGCGGCGGGCAGCCCCCCCAAGCTTTACGAGATGGGCACGTCGTCCGGCTGGGGCCGGGTGGCCGGTGACGCTGACAGCGGCGTGATGCTGGTCAGCCTTCAACTGCAGCAGCTGGCTCCGAATCTGTGACCCCTGCAGCCCGCCGCGCGACCTCTCCTCGCGGCGGGCGAGGGCATCTCCCCTAACGGCGCAGGAATGCTTATACGGGCGTCATGACCGACGAACTGGCTTCCGGCTATCGCCGCTTCCGTGAAGAACGCTGGCCCGAGGCCCGCGCCGAATACGAGGCTCTCGCAAAGGGCCAAAGGCCGCACACCCTGATCGTCGCCTGTTCCGACAGCCGCGCCGATCCGGCCCTGATCTTCGATACCGCGCCTGGCCAGCTGTTCGTGGTGCGCAACGTCGCCAACCTGGTCCCGCCCTATCAGCCCGACGGCCACCTGCACGGCGTCTCGGCGGCGCTGGAGTTCGGGGTGAAGGTGCTGAACGTGTCGCGCATCGTCGTCATGGGCCATGCCTCCTGCGGCGGGGTCAACGCCATGATCCACGGCGCGCCCGACAATGTGCGGGACTTCGTCGCGCCCTGGGTCGCGCAGGGCGCGCCCGTCGTGCGCCGAGTCTGCGAGGAGGTCGCTCCGGCGGAGCGGGAGCAGGCGGCGGAGGAGGCGGTGGTCCGCCTGTCGCTGGACAACCTGCGCACCTTCCCGTGGATCGCAGAGCGTGAGGCGGCGGGAACCCTGATGCTGAGCGGCCTGCATTTCGGCATCGCCGACGGCGTGCTTCGCGCGTTGAAGGGACCGGGGCGGTTCGAGCCCTTGGACTGAAGCCCCTTGTGACGCCTCGCCTCGTCCGACGAAGCGTGGCACACCGGACACCTGTTTTCGGAAGGCCGCGATGACCCCCACCCCTCACGCCAATCCCATCCCCAACATCCTGACCGGCCTGCGCCTCGCCGCGGGCGTGGTGATGTTCCTGATGCTGGCGGGCGCGGCCCCGGGCTTCATGGACGGCTTCCTGTCGCCCGAGCAGCAGCTCAGCTTCGGCGTCTGGGCCTTCTGGATCTACGCCGTCGCCGCCTCGACCGACTGGGTCGACGGCTTCCTGGCGCGCCGCTGGCACGCCACGACCCGCTGGGGCGCCATCCTGGATCCGATCGCCGACAAGGTGCTGATCACCGGAGCGATCCTGGGCGTGCTGGCGTCCGGTTCGCTGCCGGGCATCGCCATTCCCTGCGGCCTGATCCTGTTCCGCGAGTTCGCGGTTTCGGCCCTGCGCGAGACCGTGGCGGGCAAGGTCAAGCTGCCGGTCACCCTGCTGGCCAAGTGGAAGACCCTGCTTCAGATGCTGGCGCTGGGCGCCCTGCAACTGACCCTGCTGTGGGACGCTTTCGGCCTGACCAACCCGGACGGCACCGCCCCGGAATGGCAGACCCATTTCGAGACCTTCGCGGTCGTCCTGACCTGGGTCGCCGCCGGCGTCACCCTGTGGACCGGCTGGCAGTATTTCTCGAAGGCCCAGCAGAAGATGAGCCAGCTCTGAAGGTCTCCCTCCCCCGAAGTGGGGAGGGTGGCTGAGCGCAGCGAAGCCGGGTGGGGAATGCCAAACACACCCCACCCTGTCGCCGCTTCGCGTCGACATCCCTCCCCATGAAGGGGAGGAAGAAGCCTCACCGAACGCCCAGTTCCCGCACCAGCCCGTCCATGCCGTAGACGTCCCGCAGGGCGGTGGTCACCGCGCCGGTGGTCACGATGACCGAGCGGTTGACATTGCGGTCGTAGCCGTAGGCGTTGCGCTGGGTCAGGACGGTGGAGTCGAAGTTCGCCCCCACGATCTCTCCCGCCGCTGTCACGATAGGCGAACCCGACGAGCCGCCGATGGTGTCCGACGACACGGTCATGTTCAGCACGGTCGAGCCGTCGATGCGGTCACGCGCGGCCAGAAGTTTCGGGGCGACGTCGAACGGCGCGGCGCCGGTCGCCCGGTCCCACAGCCCGCTGAAGGTGGTGAAGGCGCCGAACCGCTGGCCCGGCACGTCCGACCCTTCGATCTTGCCGTAGGTCAGACGCAGGGTGCCGGTGGCGTCCGGGTAGACCGCGTCGCCGTAGGTCTGGAAGCGCAGGGCGGCCAGGCGTTCCGAGGCGCGGTCGGTCGGGGCCTGGACCCGGGCCTCCCAGTCTGAGCGGGCGGCGCGGGTCTCGTCCTGGATCGACAGCAGGTATTTGATCAGCGGATCGTTCGACGCCTCGACGGCGGCGAGGCCGCCCTCCCACAGCGCGCGGCGAACGGCGGGGTCGGCCAGGGTCGTGCCTTCGATCAGGCGCGCCGACAGGCCTTCCGGCGACTCGGCGCCCAGCAGGCCGCGCACCGCCGGATGATCGACCGTCAGCCACTCGCGGGTCTTGGACAGCCACCACTCCATGCGGACCTGCTCGAGGCCGGGATAGACCGGACGTTCGGCGAACAGGCCGGTCTGCACCGCCGCCAGACGGCTGTCGGCGAACTCCGGCAGGCGCTCGGCCGACGGCTTGCCGCGCTCCTGCGCGCCGCGCACGATGGTCCGCGCCCACAGGAACAGCTGGGATCCGCCGGCCACCGGCGTGGTGCCGATGCCGGTCGTGCCTTCCAGCAGGGCGTAGGCCGGATAGCTCTCCCGCAGGATCGGCTGCACGCCGCTCAGCGTGGTCCAGGGATTGTCGGCGCCGACGCCGGCCTCGGCGCGGCCGCGGAAGTCGGCTTCCTGCTCGGCCTTCATGGCCATGAACGACGGATCGGTCAGCGCCCGCATCCGGCCCAGGCCGCGCTTGTAGGTGTTCTCCAGGCCGACGATCGGATCCATGGCTTCGAAGGCCTGGCGCTCGCCCTCTTCGGAGTAGCGGATCAGGCGGCCGCGCAGCTCGGACGCGATCAGCTGGTCCATCGGCAGGACGACGTCGCGCACGCTGAACAGCTGGTCCTGCGTCAGCAGGCGCTGGGTCGCGCCGGGGCTGCCCGAAACGAACACCGGCGTGCCCTCGACCGGACGATCAGCCTTCCAGGTGAAGTGGGTCGGCGTCGCCGCCGGGGCGCCGTTCTCGTACAGGCGGATGAAGGCCGCATCGATGGCGAAGCGCGGGAAGCTGAAGTTGTCCAGATCGCCGCCGAAGGTCGCGGCCCGGTCCTCCGGCGCGAAGGCCAGGCGGACGTCCGAGTATTTCTTGTACGTGTAGAGCTTGAACTGACCGCCCCGATACAGGGTCACCACCTGGCAGCGCTTGTTGGGATCGCCGGCGCAGGCCTCCTGCTCGATCCGGCCCGCTTCCGCGTCACGGGCGCGGGTGAAGGCCTGGCCCGACAGGCCGGCGCCGACGGCGTGCATCCGCTCGGTCACGTCGGTGATGTCGGTCAGGATCTCCGCGCTGCCGCCGGGGCATTTCAGCTCCTCTTCCCGGCTGCGCGGGGTGAAGCCGGTCTCGGCGTAGTTGATCGCCTGCGTCGACAGGTTGGCGACGCAGGTGGCGACGCAGTGATTGTTGGTCATCACCAGGCCTTCGCCCGACACCAGGCCCGCCGAACAGCCGCCGAACTTCACCGACGACAGCCGCACCCGGTCCAGCCACGCCTGGTCGATATGGGTGCCCAGCGTCTGGTTGGCCCGCGCGATGGGGAAGTTGTCGAACGTCCACATGCCTTCTTCCGCCTGGGCGGCGGAGCCTGCGGCGAGGGTCAGAAGGGCGGCGGCGACGGCGGGGGTGAGATGACGCATGAAAACGGACTCCGGGCGGGCGGCGTGCGCCCTCATTTGCGGCGGACCATGAAACCAGAAGGGGCCGCCCGGCAAGTCCGGACGGCCCCTCTCGAAGGCGTTGCGGTGTCGCGCCGGACTTAGCGGCGGCGACGCTGCGGTTGATCGACCCCCAGCTCCTGAAGCAGGCGCGGGTTCGGGTAGATGTTGCGCAGCGCTTCGGTGATCGCCGCGGTCGAGACGGAGACGGTCCGGTTCAGCTCGCCGTCGTAGCCGAACGAGCCGCCCAGCGAGTGGATGTTGCCGTCGAAGGCGGCGCCGATCACTTCGCCGGCGGCGTTGATCACGGGCGAGCCCGAGTTGCCGCCGATGATGTCGTTGGTCGACGAGAAGTCATAGACCACCGACTTGTTCACCCGGCTCTCGTTGTCGATGAAGGCCTGGGCCGCGTTGAACGGCTCGGCGCCCGTGGCCCGTTCGTACAGGCCGCCCATGTAGGTGAACGGCGGCACGGTCACGCCGCGGTAGCTCCAGCCTTCGATCTTGCCGAAGGACAGGCGCAGGCTGAAGGTCGCGTCCGGATACAGGTTGGTGCCGTAGACCGCGAAGCGAGCCTGGGCGACCTTCTCGGCGGCGCGGGCCGTCGGGGCGTTGACCTCGGCGTTCCAGCGGTCGCCGATCGCCTTGGCGGCGTCGTCATTGGCGACGACGAAGGCCAGCAGCGGATCGGCTGCGGCCAGTTGCTCGGTCGTCATGGTCGCGGCCTGGGCGCGGAAGGCCGGATCCGCCAGCTTGGTGCCGGTGATCAGGCGCTCGGCCAGGGCTTCCGGGCTCTCGCGGCCCAGCATCGCCTTCACCTGCGGATTGTCGACCGTCAGGTACTCCCGCGTCTTCGACAGCCAGTAGCGCATGCGGATTTCTTCCATATCCACATAGATCGGCGTTTCGGCCGAGATCGTCGCCGCCATCCGGGTGCGCTGCTCGGCGGTCATGGTGGTGTTCTTGGACGCGCGGACCAGGGCCTTGGCGTAGGCGTACAGTTGCGAGCCGCCGCCGGCCGATTGCTCCAGCTGGCGGACGGGCAGGTAGAGGTCGCGGGCGGTGGCCTGCACGCGCTCCAGGTCGGCCCACGGATCGCCGATGCGCTGGACCAGCGACGGGTCGGCGGCGACGCGGGCGCGCAGCTCGGTCTCTTCTTCCCGCTTGCGGGCCATGAAGGCCGGATCGGTCAGGGCGCCTTGCTGGCCGTAGTAGACCTTGAAGCTGTTCTCCAGGCCGAACACCGGATCGAACGACACGCGCTTGGCCTCGTCGCCGGTCAGCGAATATTCGAGCAGGCGGCCGCGCAGTTCCGAGTTCTGGATCAGGGTGACCGGCAGCTGCTGGTCGCGCAGGCGCTCCAGCTGGCTCATGGTCAGCAGGCGCTGGGTGGTGCCCGGGTTGCCGGACACGAAGGTCACGTCACCCTCGGCCGGGGCGTTCGGGTTCCAGCGCAGATAGTTCTGGCCGACGTTGACCGGCTTGCCGTCCTCGTAGGCGCGCAGGAAGCCCGCATCCAGGGCGTAGCGCGGGAAGTTGAAGTTGTCGGGGTCCCCACCGAAGAAGGCGGCCTGGTTTTCAGGCGCGAACACCAGGCGGACATCGTCGTACTTGCGGAACTTGTACAGGGCGTATTTGCCGCCGCGGTAGAAGCTGATGACCTGGCAGTTGAACTTGGCGTCGCCCGCGCAGGCTTCGGTCTGGATCTTGTTGATCTCGGCCGAGCGGGCGGCGTTGAAGGCCGCGCCTTCCAGGCCCTGGCCGGCGCCCAGCACGCGGTCGGTGACGTCGACGATCTCGGTCAGGACTTCAGCGGTCTGGCCGGGGCAGCGGCGCTCTTCCTCGCGGGTCGCCGCCGTGAAGCCGTTCTTCACGAGGTCCTGCGTCGGAGTGGACAGCTCCTGCGAGCAGCCGACCACGCAGTGCCAGTTGGTCAGGATAAGGCCTTCCGGCGAAACGAAGGAGGCCGAGCAGCCCTGGATGCGGACCGAGGCGTTGCGCACGCGATCCAGCCACGCCTGATCGATGCGGGTGCCGTAGCGCTGGTTCACCGTCGCGATCGGGAAGTTGTCGAAGGTCCACATGCCTTCATCGGCCTTGGCGGCCGACGGCGTGGCCATGATCGCCATAACGCCACCCACGGCGATGATGGACGCGGTCGCCTGAACAGCGGCGCGCAACGAACGGAACATCATTTTGGCATTTCTCCCTTGGGCCGGCCCCCGGCCTGGTGCGGGTAACTAGCGCCTGTGCAACGCGGTCGTCCACGGTTTCCCGTCGCCGCCGTTTCATATCGGCGCTCGCCTTACCCCGATTTAACTTGGCCACAACCTTGGGCGTCGTCACATAGCGGGCAACGTCCGGGACCCGCTGATTTCATGTCGCTCGCACTTTCAACCCTTCTGTACGAGTGGCGCCGCTACATGGCGGCGGTGATGGCGCTCGCCCTTTCCGGCCTGCTGGTGTTGGCCATGACCGGCGTCTTCATCGGCATCGGCAAGGGCTTCACCGCGACCATCGAGCGCTCCAGCGCCGACATCATCATCATGCAGCCCGGCGCCAAGAGCCTGATGGGCGGACCGTCGGGCGTGCCGCGCCGCTTCATCCCGCTGGCCTACCGCAATCCGGCCGTGGTCGAGGTCCAGCCGCTGGACGGCGCCGGCGGCTCCTTCCAGTCGGTCAAGAACGTCGATCCGACCATGTCGCAGGCCGATCGCGCCAAGATGGGCGCGCCGCGTCAAGAGTTCGTCCAGGCCAGCATCATCGACACGACGCCGGGGTCCGTGACCATCCCGACCGACTATTCCCAGGAACTGGTCGACGCCCTGCGTCAGCCCTACACGGTCGCCATCGACGAGACCGCCACGCGCAAGCTGGGCGTCAAGCTGGGCGACAAGGCCCTGTACAACGGCCAGACCGTCACGGTCGTCGGGATCACCCGCGGCTATCCCAACATGATGCAGGCGACCATCATCATGTCGCGCGACACCCTGCGCATGGTGGGCCAGGCCGATACCGGTCCGCGCGTCGGCCCGCTGATGATCAAGCTGTCCGATCCGACCCAGGCCCAGCGCGTCGCCAATGAGCTGAACGTCCAGGGCGACGGCCAGTGGAAGGCCTGGACCCGCCAGCAGCTGGCTGACGCCAACGCCGGCGCGATGTTCGAAGAAGGCATCCTGGTCATCATCATCGGCGGCTGCGTGGTGCTGGGCACCATCATCGGCGTCGCCATCACCTGGCAGACCCTGCGCGGCGCCATCATGGCCAACATCAAGGAGTTCGCCTCGCTGCGCGCCCTGGGCGTGGGCATGGGGAGCCTGCGCCGCATCGTCATGGAACTGAGTTTCTGGGTCGGCTGCGTCGGCGTCATCGCCGCCATCTTCCTGACCTGGCTGGTGCAGCTTCTGGCCCTGTCCAACGCCGTCATCATCGCCCTGCCGATCCCGCTGCTGATCATCGTGGGCGGCGGCCTGATCATCATCGCCATGCTCTCGGGACTGCTCTCGCTCGGCATCCTCAAGAACAGCCAACCCGCGGACCTGCTGCGATGAACAGTCACACCAAGGTTCACGGAAAACACGGCGACTTCGCCATCGAGGCCAAGGGCCTGGTCAAGCGGTTCAAGTCCGGCAAAAGCTTCGTCGAAGTGCTGAAGGGCGTGGATTTCGACGCCCGCCACGGCGACCTGACCATGGTCATGGGACCGTCGGGCTCGGGCAAGTCGACCTTAATCGCCGCCCTGTCCGGCCTGCTCCGTCCCGAGAAGGGGCGGGTGGACGCCCTCGACGTGGACGACCTGTGGAGCTTCTCCTCGGGACGGATCGACCGCTTCCGGCTGGACCACTGCGGCTTCATCTTCCAGGGCTTCAACCTGTTCCCGGCGCTGTCGGCGCTGCAGCAGGTCGAGATCGTCCTGAAGTTCCAGGGGCTGTCCAAGGGCGACGCCACCAAACGCGCCAAGCTGGCGCTGGAGGAGGTCGGCCTCGGCCATCGCCTGCACCAGCGGCCGTCGGCCCTGTCGGGCGGCGAGAAGCAGCGCGTGGCCATCGCCCGCGCGCTCGCCAAGGATCCGAAGATCCTGTTCGCCGACGAACCCACATCGGCGCTGGACGGCGAGAACGGCCAGGTGGTCATCCGCCTGCTGCGCCGCGCCGCCACCGAACACGGCGCCGCCGTCATCTGCGTGACCCACGACCCCCGCCTCGAGGCCTGGGCCGACCGGGTCATCCACATCGAGGACGGCGTCATCATCAGCGACGAACGCCGCACCCCCAATCCTGACGCCGTCTTGGCGTCGCACTGAACGCCTTCCAGGACCGAGAAACGACATGCTCCGCTTTCTGAAGAACAAGTGGCTCTGGATCGGCCTGATCGCGGTGATCATCGCGGTCGCCGGCTTCACCATGGTCAGGGGTAACGCCAAGGCGAAAAAGGCCGAGGAAGAGAAGGCCGCCGCCGAGAAGGTTGAAAGCCCGTATGCGGCGATCGCCAACGGCAAGGTCGATATCGAGGGCGGCATCATCCAGATCGCGGCCCGCCGCGGCGGCGTGGTTCGCGAGGTTCTGGTGCAGGAAGGCGACCGTGTCGTCGCCGGTCAGATCCTGGCCCGTCAGGAAGACGATGAACCCCGTCTGGCCCTGCAGACCGCCAACGCCGATCTGGTCGCGGCCGAAAGCCAGCTGCGCCTGATCCAGGTCAACATCCGCACCGCCCAGCGCGAGTTCGAGCGTCTGGAACGTCTGGCCGCCACCAACTTCGTCGCCGCCCAGCGCCTCGACCAGGCCCGTGACGCCATCGCGTCGGCCCAGGCCCAGCTCGGCTCGCAGCAGGCGGCGGTCGAGACCGCGCGCGCCCGCCGCGATCAGGCGACCTATAATGTCGAGTTGACCGTCATCCGCTCGCCGGCCAACGGCCGCATCGTGCGTCGCTACGCCAATCCGGGCGCCGGCGCCTCGACCCTGAACGTGTCGAACATGTTCGATCTGGAGCCCGACGCCCCGCGCATCGCCCGCGCCGAGATCGTCGAGAGCGACATCCCGAACGTGACGGTCGGCCAGCAGGTCGAGATCACGCCCGAAGGCGACACCTCCAAGGTCTACGTCGGCACCGTCCTGCGCCGCGCCGCCGTCTTCGGCGCCCGCAAGCTGGCCTCGGACGATCCCTCGCAGCGTTCGGACGAGCGCGTCATCGAGGTGGTGGTCACCGCCGGCGACGCCCCGCTGCTGATCGGCCAGCGCGTGCTGGTGAAGTTCATGAAGCCCGGCCAGGTCGCCGGCGCCCCGCGCACGGTCGCCGCCGGCGTTCCGGCCGACCGCTCGATGCGCGCCCCGGCCCGTCAGGGCGGTTGATCAACGGCTGTGAGGATCAGGTTCGCGTCGCGCGGACCTGATCCCTCAGCCATCGCAGCACGGTTCGCTCGCTGCGGGTCGCCTCGCCTCGCCCGCGGATGACGGCCAGCACGCCGCCGTCCGGCACGAAACCGAACGGCGCCGCCAGCCGCCCGGCGGCCACCTCATCCTCGACGATGGCCCAGGGCAGCACCGCCGCCCCCAGGCCCGCCACGGCGGCGTCCACCACTACATGAAGATGCGCCAGCGTCCGGTTCCGCCCGCTCGGCGGCGTCTGTCCGGTGACGGCCGTCCAGTCCGTCCAGGCGCTTTCCCGGGTTCGCGTCGTCAGGCGCGGCGCGGTCGCCAACGTTTCGATCAACTGCGGCGCGCAGACCAGTCCGATCCGGTTCTCCGCGAGGATCTCTACCCCCGGCTCTTCCGCCTGGACGCGGTCGATATAGCGCAGGGCCAGGTCCGCGCCGCGCTGGCGCAGGGCGTGGGTCTCCAGTTCGCTCAGTGACAGCGCCACCTCCGGGTGTCGCGCTTCGAAATCGGCCAGCCGGGGCACCAGCCACTTCACCGCGAGGCTCGGATGCACCGCCAGTCGCACGGTCTCGCGCTCGCGCACCTGCCGCACCGCCGCCGCCAGCGTGTCGAAGCCGGACGTCAGTCCCGCCAGCAGAGTCTGGCCGGCTTCTGTCAGCCTCAATCTGTGCTTCGGCCCCTCGAACAGACGCACGCCCAGCGCGGCCTCCAGCGCCTTCACCTGCCGGCTGACGGCGCTGTGGGTCACATGCAGTTCGGCGGCCGCCCGGGTGGCGCTGCCGGTCCGTCCCATGGCCTCGAAGGCGCGCAGTCCGTTCAGCGACGGCAGCGACCCACGAGGTGTGAGGTTTTCGAACATGGTCTAGCCGATAAGTCGCTTTCGCGGGCGCCGCAATCCCGCGATCCAGCGCCATGTTCACGCGCGCCCGTCTCGTCGTCCCCGTCCTCGGCTTCGGCCAAATCGTCGCCTTCGCCTCCAGCTACTATCTGCTGGGGGTTCTCGCGGACCCGATGGCGCGGGCCTTCGGCCTGCCGCCGACGCAGGTGTTCGCCGCCCTGTCCGTCGCCTTCCTGATCTCGGCGGTCCTGACGCCCTGGGCGGGCCGGTGGCTCGAGCGGCGGGGCGGGCGGCGCGTTCTCGGATGGGCCCACAGCGCCTTCGCCGCCGCGCTGCTGCTCATGGCGACGGCCCCGTCGAAATGGGTCCTGCTGGCGGCGGTCGCGGGGCTGGGCGTGGGCATGTCGATCGGCCTGTACGGCTCGGCCTTCGCGACGCTGGTGGAGATCCACGGCGCGCAGGCGCGTCGTCCCATCACCGCCGTCTCGCTGCTCGGCGCCCTGGGCGGAGGGCTGGGCTGGCCGATCAGCCGCCTGATCGTCGAAACCTTCGACTGGCGGATCGCCTGCGCCTTCTGGGCGCTGGCGCATCTGGCGCTCTGCCTGCCCCTGACCGCCTTCGTCCTGCCGCCCCGACCACCGGGCGTGATCGATGGCCGGGCGCCCGCGGAGCGCATGCGCTGGGACCGCCGCATGGTCCAGATCGCCGCGGTGTTCGCCGGAGGCTGGATGGTCTCGACCGCCATGGGCGCGCATCTGCCGCGCCTGCTGGCCGATCTCGGCCTGGCGCCCGCCCACGCCGCCTGGGCCGCGGGACTGATGGCCGCCAGCGCCGTCGCCGCCCGTCTGTTCGACCTGCTGATCCTGCACCGCTCGCACCCGGTCCTCACCATCCGGATCGCCAGCCTGTTCCATCCTCTGGGCGCGGTCCTGGCGCTGCTCGGCGGCGCGCGCCTGGCGCCCCTGCTGGCGGTGGGGCAGGGGCTGGGCAACGGCCTGCTGTCCGTCGCCGCCGGCGTCCTGCCGCTGCATGTGTTCGGCCCGGATCGCTACGCCGTCCGGCAGGCGCTGGTCCTGACGCCGGCCCGCTACCTCCAGGCGGTCGCGCCCGCCGCCTATGCCTTCGCCGTGGACGCCTCGCCGGTCGCGGCTCTGATCCTGTCCGGCCTGGTGTGTCTGGCCATGTTCGCGATGACGCTGGGGCTGCGGCCGGTCGGGGAGGTCGCATAGCTTTCACTATGCAATCGATGCGAGAGGTGTAGGCTCCCGTTTCTGAAGCTTCACAGGAGACGTGCCATGGCCTTTCCGACCGCCGTCAACGACCAGATCACCGACGCGATCACTCAGAGCAATGTCAGCGTGCTGGGCGAGTCGCCCGCCGTGGCGCTGGGCAGCCTGTACCAGAGCATGGCGCACGCCACCGGCCTGATGTTCCACAACGCGGTCGCCGCCCAGCAACAGCAGAACATCGCCGCCCAGGCCGCGACCACTCAGGGCGTGATGCAAATTTACAGCCTGGACACCGTGGCGACCAGCAAGATCCTCGGATGAAACGGCCCATGCCGAAGGCTGGAGCCGAGGCCGGACCGGCGCGGCCCGCCGCGCGGTCCCGCTATGCTCACGTCAACCGGGAGGTCACCGACTCGGTGACCGAAACCAATGTAAAAGTGACGGCCGAAGCGCCCGCCATGGCGATGGGCGGGCTGTTCCAGAGCTTCGCCCATGCTTCGGGGATGATGTTCGAGAACACGACCGCCGCCCAGCAACAGCAGTTGGCGCTCGCCCAGGCCGCGAGCGACATCGGCATCGCCTTGCTCTATCGGGCGGCGGGCGTCACGCCGCCGACGCCGGCGAACGGCAAACCGCCCGTGGAGGGAACGACCTGAGATGGCGAAGCCTCCGCCCCCGAAACCCGCGCCCCCGAAGCCGTCCAAGCCCGTTCCGCCCACGTCGGACCCGACCATCGACGCCATGGTTCGACTGGCGGTGGCTCAATCGGTCTGCATGAATCTGATCGACGCCGCCGCGCATGTGCGGCGCACCTCCATCCTGGTCGAGGCGGCGAGCACCGCGGCCCTGATGCGCGCGCTTCAGGCCCCCGAAGGCGACAGGAGCTGGGTCCAGGCCCTGGAAGGCGCCGGAGTGATGATGAGCACGGCCTCCTCGGCCTTCGTCGCCGCCACACAATCGGCAATGGCGATGGCGGTCGATCCGCCGAAGCCGCCTAGCGTCCCTTGAAGTCCGCGGGCCGCTTCTCCAGCACGGCGGCCACCCCCTCGGCGTGATCGTCGGTCAGATGGGCCAGCGCCTGCATGGCGGCGGTCATCTCCAGGATCTGGTCGAAGGTCGCGTCTCGGCCCTGACGCAGCAGGGCCTTGGTCATGCGCAGGGCGTTGGGAGCCTGGGCCGCGATCTGGCCGGCGGTGGCGAAGGCCTCGTCCAGCAGGGCCTCGGCGGGAACCACCCGGTTGACCAACCCCCACTCCAGCGCCGTCTGAGCGTCCAGCGTCCGGCCGGTGAACAGAAGTTCCGCCGCGCGGACGTAGCCGACGTTGCGCGGCATCAGCCACGCCCCGCCGTCGCCCGGCAGGATGCCCAGCTTGAGGAAGGGCACGCCGAAAGAGGCGGCTTCGGAGGCGATGCGGATGTCGGCCAGGCCGGCGATGTCGCAGCCCAGTCCCATGGCCGGACCGTTCACCGCCGCGACCAGCGGAACCTCCAGTCCATACAGAGACCGCACGATCCGGTGCACGACGCGGCGGTAGCGCTCGCGGATGTCGGTCCCGGCCCCGGCGAAGAGGTCGCGCCTGTCCTGCATCGCCCGCAGGTCGCCGCCGGCCGAGAAGGCTCGGCCCGCGCCGGTCAGCACCACGCAACGCACATCTCGGTCGGCGTTCACGGCCTCGCAGGCGGCGGCGAAGGCCTCCCCGTCCTCCAGGTCGGGCAGGGCGTTCAGCCGCTCGGCGCGGTCCAGCGTCCAGAGTTCGATCGGGCCGCGGCGTTCAATGTGGATCAGGGTCATGACCGAGCAGTGCCGCATTCGGCGAGCGCGCTCAAGCTGCCGCCGGGGGAGCGCCGACCCGCTCAAGCCGCGAGCGGCCGCGTCGCGAACGGTAGCGCCCTCTGGAACAAGCCGCGCTCAAGCCGCGAGCGACCGCGTCGCAAGCGATAGCGCCCCCTGGAACCAGCCGCGCTCAAGCAGTGAGCGACCGCGTCGCGAGCGATAGCGCCCCTCTAGAAAGACAAAAGCCCCGGACCTTGCGGGCCGGAGCTTCTGTGTTCTTCGGATCCGGGTCTCGCCTTACCGGCGCGCCCTGTCGATCTTGATGGGCACGAAGTTCGACGGGTGGCTGATCACGCGATCGCCTGCGCCGTTGGTGTTCTTCGTGTTCACCAGCATCCCGCCCCAGAGCGCAAAGCTCATCATGGCGTGCTGGAGGTTCCTGTCTTTGTCGTTCATCTGTGATGTCTCCTTTCGTTGAACGATGAAAAGAGACACGTCGTGCTGATCGGGAGTCTCACCGTCATAGTCGTTTCGCGTCATGGTCAAGGTAGGATAATCCTGATCGAATTGCAAGTATTTTTACTCCGCTACCGGACCATATTTCGCACCCATGTCATCAACTGTCCCCTCCGCGCCACACCAGCCGCCCCGGCCCATCGTCACGCCCTGCGTGAAGGTGTGCATCGTCGACGGTCCTACCGGCCTTTGCCTGGGCTGCTATCGCACCCTTCCGGAGATCGGCGGTTGGAGCGCCCTGACCGACGAACAGCGCGCCGCCGTCATGGCCGAGCTGGCCTCGCGCCGCTCGCGGATCGATCCGGCGAAACTGGGGCCTGTCTGACTGGACGGATTCAGATTCCGTCCACCATCCTCCTTCACCGCATCCCAATCGGCCTGTGCGACAGGGGAGGGGCCGCAGTAAGCGGTGATCGCCGCGAGTTCGCGTCTTCATGCGTGTCGACCTGTCTTCCCTCGGGGTGCTGGCCCTGGCCGTTGCCTCGTCGCTGACCGTCCTGTGGTGGATGGAGCAATCCGGCCTGCGTGGCGAAGCCCAGGCCGCCGAAATCCCCGCAATCCACGCCGCCGCGACGGGCGTTCCGGGCCAGGTGCTCAAGGCCGCCGACGGCCACTACTGGGCTGAGGCGCGGATCGACGATCATGCGGTGCGCGTCATGGTCGATACCGGCGCCAGCGTGGTGGTCCTGACCCCCGCCGACGCCGCCCGCCTGGGCTTCGATCTCAAGGCCTCGGATTTCAGCGCCAAGGTGGTAACCGCCTCGGGCCCCGTCCGCGCCGCCCCCGTCCAGCTTCAGGCGGTCTCGGTCGCCGGCGCCCGCGTCGAGCAGGTCGAGGCCCTGGTGGTCGAACAGGGGCTGCCCCACTCGCTGCTGGGCATGAGCTACCTCGGCCGCCTGTCCGCCTTCACCGCGACCCCGGCCGCGCTGACGCTGAGGCCGTAGGGCGAGGGACTAGGGGCTAGGGATTAGATTGATGGGTTCTTGCGGTTCCGGCCTGCTCGCCAAACTAGCCCCTAGCCCCTAGCCCCTAGCCCCTCACAGCGCCTTCACGACCACCGACAGCGCCGTCGCCACCATGTAGACGGCGAAGACCTTGCGCAGGACGCGCTTGTCCAGCCGATGCGCCAGCTTGGCGCCCCAGGGCGCGACCGCCGTGGTCAGCACCCCCATGACGATGGCCGCGGGCACGTTGACGTAGCCGACCGAGAACGGCGGCCGTCCGACCGCATCCCAGCCGAACACCACGAAGCCGAACGCCGCCGCGGCGCCGATGGCCACGCCGAAGCCCGAGGCGGTCGCCACCGCCTGATGGATCGGCCGTCCGCACAGGGTCATGGTCAGGCCGCCGAAGCTGCCGCCGCCGATGCCCATCATCGCCGACAGCCCGCCGATCCCCGTGCCCACGATGCGCCGAGTCCAGCCGGTCGGCATGTCCTTCGCCAGGGTGAACCGTTCGGGCAGGAAGCCCAGCTGCAGCCCGATCAGCGCCAGGCAGACGCCGTAGACGACGGCCAGCCCTTCCATGGAGGCGACGCCCGCGATGGCCGCGCCGACCAGGCCGCCAAGCCCGACCCAGGGCGTCCAGCTTTTCAGCACCGCCTCGTCCACGGCGCCGTGGCTGCGGTGCGCCTTCAGCGAGCGCCAGCTGGTCGCCACGATGGTCAGCAGCGAGGTGCCCACCGCGACATGCAGATTGCTCTCGCCGCCGACGCCCAGCACCTCGAAGGCGTAGAACAGGGCGGGCACGATCACGGTCCCGCCGCCCACGCCGAACAGCCCGGCCACCAGTCCTCCGGCCAATCCCGCCGCGACCAGCGCCGCCAGCAGGATCAGGATTTCGGACAGGGGGAGGGCGGTCATGGATCGGGTTTAGCGGCTCCGCCTCAATCCGCCAGCCAGAACAGGTCCTCGACCTTCGCGTCCAGCGCCCGCGCCAGCGACAGGGCGAGGATGGTCGAGGGGATGAAGACCCCGTTCTCGACCGTGTTGACGGTCTTGCGCGACACCCCGGCTCTTTCAGCCAGTTCCGCCTGCGTCAGGCCCGCCGCCTGCCGCGCCTCCTTCAGCCGCGAGGCCAGCCGCGGATCACCCATCGTCGACCGGGCCCTTGTCCGCCTGACGATGAAGCCAGGCGAAATGGACACAGGCCACGCTGCCGCCCAGCCACAGGGCGAAGGGCAACAGGTACGTCAGCATGCCCGGGGCGCTGAAGCTAATCAGAAAGGCGGCGGCGCCCCCGGCCAGCAGGGCCCAGAAGCCGGACGCGGTGGCTCGCGCCCGGAAGGCATGATTCAACTCGCGATCCGGATCATCACGCAGCCGCTTTCCTTGGTGCCCCCAACCCATCAGGGTCGCGGGGGAGGCATAGAGCCAAAGCAGCACCAGGGACGCGTAGCAGTAGCCCGCCAATCGGTCGCCGTCTTCGAAAGCGCGAGCGGCTTGCGCGGTCCCCCATGCGATCCAGAGCAGGCCGGCGACAACATTGCTGACCAACTGCCAGGTCAGACTGGGTTCAACCGTTGGCTTCCCCTTGAGGCCGGTGTGCGGGATCGGCGCTGGCGTATAGGTCAGCGCTGCTCCCCCGAGGGTAATGCCGATCACGCAAGACAGGATCAGCGAGGTGGACATGTCTAGAGTGTCCAATCGCCCGACGCGCCACATCCACAGGGTTAGGGCGGCGCAGATAAAAGCCATCAAGGCCACGGCGGCCAGGCCAAGTCTCACGCGCGGAACCGCGCCCCATTTCGGCGATCTCTTAGTCATCTCCGCTCATCTCCTGCTCGGCCCGCCGGTGCAGGGCGGCGAACCTCAGGGCCGCCGTCGCCGCCGCGACCCACAGGATCATCGGCAGGGCGATCACCGTCACGTCCGCGTTCCACAGCCCGACCAGATAGGCCCCTGTCACCCCGACCAGCAGCACCCAGAAGGCGCAGGTCATGGCGCTCGCCCGATAGGCGCGGGTCAGTTCGTCGTCCAGCAGGCGCTTCACCTTCCGTGAACCGCCGTCCCAGCCCATGATCATCAGCGGGATCAGCAGCAGGTTCATCGCCGCCGCGCCGGCCAGGATGACCCCGCCCCAGCTGGTGTCCTCGCCGCTCAGCCATTCCTGGGCGCGACTCATGGCGACCGCCGTGATGCCCAGGGTGGCGGCGGGCAGGATAGTGATCCGGCTGATCCAGTCGCGCTGCAGGCGGTCGCGATAGCTGCCGGCTCCCTCCCGCGTCCGCTCGGCGTCGTCCCGGCGGAAGGCGAACATTCCACCGACCCCGGCCGCCGCCATCACGGCCCCCACACGATCGCGATCGCAAGAAGGCTGTGCGCGTCCGGCCCGTCCTCGTGCCGCCTGATGGCGGCGAAGCAGGCGATGAAGACGCCCAGGCAGAAGACCGCCACGGCGACGCCGTACCGCGTCGCCCTCCGTCGTTCCACCGCCTGCCAATTTCCGTCGCTCATGACCCTGCTTCCCGTGTCACCTACGGGTTACATGTCACCTCAGGGTTACATGAGTCAAGCGGTCAGAGCAGCAGGGCGCCCTCGTGCCTCAGCAGCCAGGTTTTGCGCTCCAGCCCGCCGCCGAAGCCGACCATGGCGCCGTCCGCGCCGACGACGCGGTGACAGGGCAGGACCACCGCGATCGGATTGCGGTTCAGCGCCACGCCCGCCGCCTGGGCCGCGCCGGGTTCTCCCGCCCGCTTCGCCATCTCGCCGTAGCTGATGGTCAGGCCGGCCGGGATCTCCGCCAGCGCCTTCCACACCCGCGCCTGAAAGCCGTCGCCCGCAGACGCGCCGTCCAGCGACCATGGGATCCGATGCAGCGCGGCCTGGTCGCCGGCGAAATAGGCCGTCAGTCCGTCCTGCACCGCCGCCGGGGTTTCGCCCTCGATCTGGACCGCGTCCGGATATTCCCGCCGCATGGCCTTGCTCAGTCCCTCGCCGAACGACACGCCGCGCAGCCGCCCTTCGGCGTCGCAGGCCAGAGCCAGCGGACCGACGGGGGAGGGCAGGATGGAGAGGGTCAGAATCATCGGGCCAGTCTAGCCCGGCATCAGGGCGTTCATCTCGCCCCAGCCCAGCGCGCCCTCCATCATCGGTTCGGACACGCCCGTGCTCAGGAAGTCCCTCGCCAGCGCCGCCGTCCGGCCGTAGGCGGCGCTCGCGAGTCCCGATCCGGCGCTCAGCCGCCGCACGCCAAGCCGCTCCAGCTCCGCCGCGTTCGGCAGGCCCGGGAAGGCCAGCAGGTTGACCGGCAGGGATGTCGCGCCGGTCAGGGTGGCGATCCCCTCGGCCTCGACCAGCCCCGGCGCGAACAGGCCGTCGGCCCCGGCCGCCTGATAGATCACCGCGCGGCGCACCGCCTCGTCGACCCGCCCCGCCGGCGCGCCCACGCCCGCCAGCCAGATATCGCAGCGGGCGTTGATGAACAGGGCGTCGCCCACCGCCGCGCGGATGGCCGCGATCTTGGCCGCCAGCGCCTCGGGCGCCTTGCCGCCGTCCTCGATGTTGACGCCCTGGGCGCCCGTCGCGACCAGCCGCTTCGCCGTCGCCGCCACCTCGGCCGGATCGTCGGAATAGCCGCCTTCGAAGTCGACGCTGACCGGGACGCCCTGCGCCGCCCGCACCACGTCGGCGGACATCTGTACGGCGCGGTCGACCGGCAGGGCGTCGCCGTCCGGCCAGCCCAGGGCCCAGGCGCAGCCCGCACTGGTGGTGGCGATGGCCCGCGCGCCCAGCGACCGCATCACCGCCGCGCTCCCGGCGTCCCAGGCGTTGGGCAGGATCAACAGGCCGGATCGATGCAGGTCGTGAAAGGCGGTCATGGGAAACTCCTCCGTGTCGGACGTCTACATGGGGGCGCGTTCGACCCGACGCTGGCGGTTTCCGGACATCCTCACCATCCTCGCCTTGCCGCGCCGCAGCAACCTTAACGGCTGCGCACCGTTCTTCCGGCCTCGAACAACGGTCGGAGCCTGACCCATGACGTCCAACAAACTCCTTTACGCAGCCGCCGCCGGCGCGCTGGTCCTTGGCGCCGCGCCGCTGGCCGCGGCCCAGACGCCCTACGGCTCGACCCAGCAACAGCCGACGAACCAGCAGGACGCCGTCGGCGCCATTCTCGGCGCCCTGTTCGGGGATCGTCTCGGTGTCTCGTCTTCGCTGGAGACCGAATGGAGCCGGGGACGCCGTCCGCTCTCGAACCAAAGCAGCCAATTCCAGACCCGGCTCGACGCCGATGTCCGCTCGGGCCGTCTGTCCAGCAGCGAAGCCCGTCGCCTGCGCGACGAATACGATGATCTGGTCCAGCTGGAGGCCCGCTACACCGCCGACGGCCGGGTCACGACCCAGGAGCGGGCCGATCTGGTCGCCCAGTATCGCGAGTTCTCGCAGCGGGTCGAAGCCGGCGGCTCCGACTATTCCTCCGGCCGCGCATCGGTCGCCGACGGCCGCGCCGATTTCGAGGCCCGGGTCGACACCGCCGTCCGCAACCGCCGGCTGACCCGCACCGAGGGCACGCGGTTGAAGACCGACTATCAGGACCTGATCCGCGTCGAGAGCGGCTACCTGCGCGACGGTCGCCTGACTGCCCAGGAACGCGACGACCTCGACAGCCGGCTGGACGCGCTGGACGCCCGCGTCGGCGACGCGCCCTCGGGCGGGAACAACGGCGGCGGCTATCAGGACAACCGCACCCGCCTGTCCAATATCGAGCGCGCCCTGTCGTCGAACGGCGCGGGTCTAAGCCGCACCGAGATCGCCGACATCCGCGTCGAGGCCGGCGACCTGGCCCGCCTCGAAGCCGCCTACGGCCGCACCCAGCCTTCGTCCGACGATCGGTCCTATCTGGATCGCCGCATCGGCGAGCTGGAGGTTCGCGCCCGCGTGCGCCGCTAGGGATCTGGCTGCTGCCAACCTGCTGTCAGCAGCCGAACATGCGGGGGCGTGCGTTCACTGGCGCACGCCCCCTTCGCTGACTAGATTGCGTTCATGGCCCGTTCTCCCCGGAATTCCTCCCAGACCACCCCGCAGGGGACGCGCAAGCCCGAGCACGTCCCCGGCGTGGCCGAGGCCCAGGCGCCCTTCATCTTCGACCCGGCGGCGGGCAAGAACCGCCAGCCCATGTTCGCCCCCGTCACCGGCCCGCGCCTGACGCCGGAGGAGGCGCCGGGCAAGCCGTCCGACTGGGTCCCGCACCGTCCGGACCGCCCGCAGGACCGCAAGTCCATCCCCTTCCGGCTGGAGACCCGGTACAGCCCCGCCGGCGACCAGCCCTCGGCCATCGCCGAACTGGTCGCGACCGCCGAGGCCGGCGAGCGGGATCAGGTGCTGCTCGGCGTCACCGGCTCGGGCAAGACCTTCACCATGGCCAAGGTCATCGAACAGACCCAGCGCCCGGCCCTGATCCTGGCCCACAACAAGACCCTCGCCGCCCAGCTCTATTCCGAGTTCAAGTCATTCTTCCCCGATAATGCTGTCGAATACTTCGTATCGTATTACGATTATTATCAACCGGAAGCATACGTCCCCCGGACCGACACCTACATCGAGAAGGACAGCTCCATAAACGAGCAGATCGACCGCATGCGCCACTCGGCGACGCGGGCGATCCTGGAGCGGGACGACGTCATCGTGGTGGCGTCGGTCAGCTGCATCTATGGCATCGGCTCGGTCGAGACTTATACCGCCATGACCTTCACCCTGAAGGTCGGGGACCAGATCGACGAGAGCAAGCTGCGCGCCGATCTGATCGCGCTGCAGTACAAGCGCAACGACCTGAATTTCGAGCGCGGCATGTTCCGCAAGCGCGGCGACGTGCTGGAGATCTTCCCGGTTCACATGGAGGACCGCGCCTGGCGCATCCAGCTGTTCGGGGACGAGGTCGAGAGCATCCAGGAGTTCGACCCCCTGAACGGCAAGAAGACCAATGACCTGACCGAGGTCACCGTCTACGCCGCCAGCCACTACGTCACCCCGCGCCCCTCGCTCAACCAGGCCATGACCGGCATCAAGGCCGAGCTGAAGGAGACGCTCGACTGGATGGTCGAGAACGGCAAGCTGCTCGAGGCCCAGCGGCTGGAGCAGCGCGTGCGCTTCGACCTGGAGATGATGGAGGCCACCGGCGCCTGCGCCGGCATCGAGAACTACAGCCGCTGGCTGACCGGCCGCGCGCCGGGCGAGCCGCCGCCCACCTTCTTCGAATACATCCCCGACAACGCCCTGCTGTTCGTCGACGAGAGCCACGTCACCGTCGGCCAGATCAGCGCCATGTACCGCGGCGACTACCGCCGCAAATCGACCCTGGCCGAGTACGGCTTCCGCCTGCCCAGCTGCATCGACAACCGCCCGCTGAAGTTCGACGAGTGGGACGCCATGCGCCCCCAGACGATGTTCGTCAGCGCCACCCCCGGCCCGTGGGAGCTGGAGCGGACCGGCGGCGTCTTCACCGAACAGGTCATCCGCCCCACCGGCCTGATCGACCCCCCGGTCGAGATCCGCCCGGTCAGCGGGACCACCCGCAACCAGGTCGACGACGTCATCGACGAGGTGAAGGCCGTCGCCCGCCAGGGCTACCGCTCCCTCGTCACCGTCCTGACCAAGAAGATGGCCGAGGACCTGACGGAGTACATGCACGAGCAGGGCGTCCGCGTCCGCTACATGCACTCCGACGTCGACACGCTCGAACGCATCGAGATCCTGCGCGATCTCCGTCTCGGTTCATTCGACGTCCTGATCGGCATCAACCTGCTGCGCGAGGGCCTGGACATCCCCGAGTGCGGCCTGGTCGCCATCCTCGACGCCGACAAGGAGGGCTTCCTGCGCTCCGAGACCAGCCTGATCCAGACCATCGGCCGCGCGGCGCGGAACGTCGACGGCCGCGTCATCCTCTACGCCGACCGCATGACCGGCTCGATGGAGCGCGCCATCGCCGAGACCAACCGCCGGCGCGAGAAGCAGGTCGAATACAACACCGCCCACGGCATCACGCCGGAGTCGGTCAAGCGCGACATCAAGGAGATCCTGGCCAGCCCCTATGAGTCCCGCGAGATGGACCGCCTGACCAACCCGGGCCTGAAGGACGAGTCCAAGCCCTTCATCGGCACGAATTTCCAGGCCGCCCTCAAGGACCTGGAAGGCCGCATGCGCAACGCCGCCGCCAACCTGGAGTTCGAGGAAGCCGCCCGCCTGCGCGACGAGATCAAGAAGATGAAGCTCCTCGACCTGGAGTTCGCCAACGAGGTCCTGACCGGCGCGGGCGAGGAGGTCGACAAGTCGGCGCCGAAGCGCTGGCGGGCCGAGGCGGCGGCGGAGAAGGCGGAGGCGTTCAGGAAGGGGCGGTGAGGGGCGTACTGGCTTGAGACCAGGGGCCCCATTGCGCTATCGGACAACCTCAAAGATAGTGCTGCCTATGGGTTCGCCTCAGGCGAGCCGGTTGGGGCGGGGGCCGCAGAAAAATGATGGGATTCCTGAAGGGTATACCCATTTTAGGTCAGTATTTCGAATGTAAAACTCAGCATTTTTCGGCGTCTTTGCTGGAGTTCGGGTTCATATTACTGGCATCCCTTTTGCCCATTCTAGCGGTCACATTCATCGAAGTGGCTGCTGGAAGCGTGACGACATTTCAGAACTGGACGCTTCGGTTTGCGCCGGAACTAGCCATCGCGGCACCGTGCATCATTGCGCCGATGATGTATTTCTTCGTGACTCCATCTCACCCTCGAGCAGATGGAGAGAGAACGGACTTTCCGCATAAGGGGTCTCTGCAACTTGCCTGCTTAGTCATCTTTGCGTTTGGGATGCTTTTGTATGTGACGTTGTCTTGTATAAAGTTTTTCAGACCCGAGACCGCAGAGGCAGTCAGATCTACGCTCTATAGCCTGGGCCTTTGGCTATATATTCCGTCGCTGTTCCTGTCATACACGGCGATTTTGTTTCGCAACTTTTCTGAGCGCCCGCCTATCGCGGGGCCTGACGATGACGTCCCTGACATTCTTGAAGATTTGAAAGGGAGGGCGTGACGTGGCAGTAACAAAAATCTATCCCGACCCTAACGATTTTGAGTACACATTTCCCTGTTTGAAGGCTGTGCAGCCTATCGGGGACTTGTACTCTGGAGTGCTTCCTCACGATGTCCTATATGACATCTGCGAGTTCGACGTCAGGCGGGTCATATACGAAGAGCGAGATATCGAACGATACCTCGGAATCCAAAGACCTTTGAACAAGGGTAGAGTTCAAGAGATTGGGTCGTATGTAAATTTTGCCGACGCATCCTTTCCGTCTGCCATTATCATTGCCATCGACGAGCGGTGCGTCAGTTACGACAACGGCCGCAACCGTATGACGATCCGAAATGTGCGGGATGTTGATGACCCAGTTCCCAAGAGAATGATCGCTCGAGTTATTGATGGTCAACATCGGGTCGCCGGCCTGAAGGCATTCGCGAGAGCCAACGGCGCATTTGACTGTTTGATCACCGTTCTCGTTGGAATGGATATCGCTGACCAAGGTCACATATTCGCAACTGTAAATTTGGCGCAAACCAAGGTTAATCGCAGTCTCGCGATTGACCTCTACGCACTCGAGAAAATCCGTAGTCCCATGAAGACCTGCCACTCCGTAGTGGTTGCGCTTGACCGTGATCCGAACGGTCCATTTTTCAAAATGATCAAGCGTCTTGGGGTAACGACGGAGGGTCGGAGAGGTGAGTCTCTCACCCAGGCGACGGTCGTTGATGGGCTAATCCCGTACGTGAGCGCGGAGCCCGACAAAGACCGAGATGCGATGCTGCGTGGCCAGAAACTGAAGCGTGTGGATCCGGCGAGAGAACGAGAGCTTCTATTTAGGAACTGGTTCTTGGATGGTGAGGATAGCCTGATCGCGGTCGTGTATTCGAACTACTTCGAC
The DNA here is from genome assembly GCF_058790835.1 of Brevundimonas sp. EU05-FHT14B11. Taxonomy (NCBI): domain Bacteria; kingdom Pseudomonadati; phylum Pseudomonadota; class Alphaproteobacteria; order Caulobacterales; family Caulobacteraceae; genus Brevundimonas; species Brevundimonas sp. EU05-FHT14B11. The sequence goes on along the minus strand of NZ_JBYTCY010000003.1, from coordinate 379,062 downwards.
GCGGTAAAGGAAAAGTGGGGTGCCGCTTGGTCTCGTCCCGGAGCTGGCCAGATATTGGGGCGCACGACAGGGTATCGTGCTTTAGCTAAGCTGTTTGGCGAAGCATATATTGCTTTGGGCGGCATCGGAAAGACGCCTTCCAAGGACGATTTTTATGCGCTCTTCAAGAACGTTGATATGGATGGTGAGGATTTCACCTCCGATATCTACCTGCCCGGCTCGTCAGGACAGAGCTTGTTGTATCAGACACTCAGAGAAAAAATCTTCGGCTGACCTACTCTGCCGCCACTGACGAGTTGTAAGAATACGTCTTCCACGTCGGCGTATAGGTCTCGTCTGCCTGATTGCCCCAGACAGCCCAGCCGGGCCGCTCGCCGCGCGCGAACAGTTCGAGATACGGCCCCGTGCTGCACGCCTCGACCAGATCGTACTGCTCGTCCGGCTTGCGGCTGTGTTCGCGCTTGCGCGTCTGGATCATGTTGACCTGGCTGCGGCCGGGGGCCTCGGTGCGGGCGTTCTTGCCGCGCGTTCCGAACAACAGGATCTCGGTGACATTGCGGAAATAGAAGCCGACGCCCCGACCGTCCGAGCCGCCGTCCTTGCGGATCTTGTGCCAGATCAGGTTGGATTTGTAGTTGAAGCCCCAGGCCTTCATGACCTCCAGCCCCTCGGGCAGCAGGGCGTTCGGCACCCACATGTAGAGGTGCGCCGTATCCTGCGCGACCTCGGCCACCGGCAGGTCGCAGATCGCCTGCAGATCCATGGTCGGATAGCGGTTCAGCCGCTTGTGCTCGGGCGCCACCTTGCCGGTGCGGTTCTGGAACTGCCACGGCGGGTCAGCGAGGATGGTCCTGAACTTCCGGCCATTGGCGAAGGCGCGGAGGTTCTCGATGGGATCAGGAAATTCGGCGTCGTAGGCCATCAGTCACTCCGGACCCAACCGAATCGGGTCGCACGATACAAAGGGTAACGTCGGAACCACACGATCCCCACACGAAATCCTTACGATCTGTATACCGGTGTTCGTGATTTGTTCCAGCGCTCACGCCTTGGACGGGGCGATCAGTCGCTGACACACGCGGGGGTGATGCCGAACACCAGTACCGGACAGGCGCCGTTGCGGCCGGCATTCAGCCGATAAAGGAGCTTGCCCATCCAGGTGGTGCTGGCCCCGTACTTGGCGCCGACCATCCGGGGCGCGCCGCCCTTGGTGAATTCAAGATTACCGTCCTTGTCGAGCGATTGGCCGAGCGATCGGATGAAGTCAGTCATGTCTTGGCCGCCCCGCGTGACCAGCACTCCCACATCGATCACGCCCGTCTGGGCGAAGGCCGAGAAGGCGTACAGGTCGCGGTCGAAGGTTTGATCCTTGCTGTTCCATTCGAGGTCGAAGGCGACGCGGCCTTTGACGTAGTCGACCTTGTGTCCGTCGAGATACTTGGAGCGTCGGATCACCCGAGTCTGTGCCTTGGTCCTCGCCTTGCCCTTGGAGTCGACGCCGACCTGAACCCTCGAAATCAGTTCGACCAACAGGTCGCCGCGAATGATCGTTTCGAACCATCCCTTGGGACGCAGTGACGCCGAGAAGACCTTCGGCACGTCGGACTCGTTTCCGCCGGCGGTCCGGATGATCGTCTTGGTGATCATGAAGGCGCGCAGCGCCTCGCACAGCTCACCGAACTCCTCCGGATGGCTTTCGGCGAGGATCGTGGCAGCGCTGCGGTAGCTATAGACCTCGTACTTGGCGCGCAGGTCGGCCGGAATCTTGGCATCGACCAACCATTGCGGGTCGGCAGCCTCGTCCGGCTTCAGCGCGACTTCGTCGCGGGAAATCTCGGCCTCGAAGTCATCTTCATCACTCATGCGCGAACAATGCCCCGGATTCTTGTCGCCCCACAACGGGGCGAACCAAGAGCCGACAGGAGTTTGAGCTGCTTGAGGCTGGCCGGATCGGGAGCGCGATCAGCTCTTGTGGCAGGCCCGCGAGCACCAGTAGCAGCCATCGACCTGAGAATAGATCGTACGCGCTTTGACAACCGCACTGGCGCATCCCGAATGGTCGCCGAGATATGTCCGGTTCGTCGCGTCGGGCAGATAGCTGCAGGTCGCCGCGTGAACTTCGTGGTCGCCGTTGGTCTGGGCGTTGTCGTTGACGTAGTAGTTGGCCATCACGGCCTCCGGGTGTCTCGCCCTCGACGGACGTTCTCTTTACGTTCACCGATTCTCGGTTGTGGTCAACGCGAACGGGGGGTGGTGTCCGCTTTCCGGTACACCGCCACCGGCGCAGACCGGACGACCCAGCGGCGCCGCGACGGCGGCGACACACCGGTGGATCAGGCGTGGGCGCTCCCGACAACTTCGCGCTCACGCGCGCCGCTGGGTCCCCCGGTCTCCCCTCGCTTTCGCGAGGGTCGCCGGAGGATGACGAAAGCAAGGGAGGGCGCCCCCGCACCCCACACCCCAACCCCACCACTCCCGACACCCTCCCTCCCTGCCAAACCCTGCCACCGCACCCCGCCATCCCGCGCCCACGTCCGTTTCTGACGCAGGCGCATGCCAGACTCCGCCGGTCGGAGGCTGCAGCAGGGGACATCGGACATGCAGGAGACTTCACGGCGGCGGTTGCCGCGCACGCGCTATGTGACGGCCAGTCCGGAGACCTGGGGGCTGATCCGGGGCGCCTATCTCTCAGGCCTGTCGGCGCCGGCGGTGGCGGCGCGGTTCGGGGTGTCGGAGACCTCGATCCGGCGGCGCGCCGGGCGCGAGGGCTGGACCAAGACCGCCTTCGCCGCACGCGTCACGCCCTGGCTGATCCCGCCGGGGGCGCGGGCCATCGCCCGGCCGGCGCAGGCCGCCGCCGCCACGCCCGAGGCCGCTGATCCGGAGGCGGCGGCCGAGGCGCCGGTGCTGGACCACTGGCGCGCGCCCCTGACCATCCGGCCGCAGGATCTGGCGCGCAAGGCGCTGGGCGGGGCCATGTCGGCGCTCAAGGCGGGGGAGGGGCTGAATGCGCTCCGGCTGGCCCGCGCCGCCGCCGAGATCGCCCGGCTGGACGCCGTCCTGGACTGGACCGAGGAGGACCTGGCCAATAGCGAGGCGGACGCCGAGTTCCGCTTCCAGCAGATGCAGACCTTCATCCGGGAACGCGCCCTCAACCTGGCCGAAGACCTCTTCGCCGGCCGGGACCTGCCCGAGCAGTACGCGGCGCTGAAGGCCGATCTGGAACGCCGCCGCGCGGTCCAGGCGGAGATCGACCGGGGCGCGGGCGTGTCGGGATGACAGGGTTTGGGGATTTTCCGGTGACAGGCGCCATCTCACCCTCCCCCTCGGAGGAGGGTAGTCGGGCAGCGACCGGACGGGGAGGAAGGGGCTGCGCGAAGCGCCAGGCCGCGTCGGGTCGGGAGGTCCCGCAGGGCCGACGGTCCGCGGCCCAAAAAGAAAGGCGCGGAGGCCTTGGCCTCCGCGCCCATCTTGTTCGACGTGGATGTCGATCCTTAGAGGATCTTCAGGTCCACGGCCGAGGTCTTGCCGCGCTGGGATTCCAGCTCGTATTCGACCTTGGCGTTTTCATCGAGGCCCGCGAGGCCGGCCTTCTGAACCGCGGTGATGTGGACGAAAACGTCCGAGCCGCCGCCATCAGGCTGGATGAAACCGAAACCCTTGGTCGGGTTGAACCACTTGACCGTGCCGGTCGCCATAATGCGTCTCCGTAAACGCGCTTTCCAGGCGGATGCCCCGACGGGGTCATCCGTCAGCCCATCTGGACAAGCTCGTTCCGTAAGAAGGAGCGGTGCACGGGTGTGGAGGCCGCGCGAAATCCGGACTGCGGGCGAAGTTCTCTCCCGCAAAACCGGACTGGTCAACAGCAAAGAGATTCGTTCGCAAGGCGAACATTATGAGCGGGGTTTAACCACACAGGCCGCGTGGGGCGCCGTCGAGGTGCAGGTGGTCCTTGTGCGCCTCATTGTAGTCCGGGGTCAGAACGGTCGAGAAGACCCGGCAGCCGCCGTCCTTCAGCCGGTGCAGGAAGCGGCCCCCGGGCTCCCCCGCCTGGCCCTGGCCGGTCCAGTCATTGGCCACGGAGACGGTGCGGCCGTCCTCCAGGGTCACGCCGGCGACATCCAGAGCATTGGCGCGGGCGTGCTCGCTGGGCCGGTCCTGGGGCTTGTCGGAGTTGTAGATGCGGCGGCAGGCGTAGGAGCCGTAGTTGTCGACCCGCGCGACCTTCGAGCCGAGGATCTCCTGCGCGGCGGGGCGCAGCACCTGCCGGTCCCAGATGACGTAGCGGACCGCCAGCGGGCACTGCATGACCAGGCCGCCCGGGGCCAGGGGGGTGATATCGCCGCCGGTGATGCGCACGGCGCCGCGCACGATGCAGAAGCCGCCGTCGTCGCGGTCGGGCGCGCGCTCCACCGTGACGCCCGCGTCGCGCAGGATCTGGATGCAGGCGTCGGTGACGGCGGCGACCTCTTCCGGGGCGGAGACGCGGGTCAGCTCGAAATCGTCGACCTTGGCGGCGGTGGCCTGGCCGATGGGGTGGCTGAGGTCCAGCGGCTTCCACGGCAGGTCCTGGGCCGGGGCGAAGGCGTTCAACAGGGCGAAGGCCGCGCAGACGCCCAGCGCGGCCTCCCACATCAGGTTCCAGAAATCGGCGAAGTCGCGCTGCATGCCCGCACAGGGTTAACCGGCCCGGACGGTTCGGCAAAGGGTGATCCGGGGCGCGCGGTTGCAACGGCCCGCAAGCTTGGGCGTTGGATTGCCCGACGCGCCATGGGGGCGCAGGGTGGGCGCATGGCCAAGACCAAGAATGACTATGACGACGTGCTGGAGCGGCTCCAGATCGCGATCGTCGACACCCAGGCGTGGACGATCGACAACGGGCGGCGGACGCTGATCGTGTTCGAGGGGCGGGACTCGGCGGGGAAGGACGGGGCGATCAAGCGCCTGACCGAATACATGTCGCCGCGGCAGACGCGGGTCGTGGCCCTGCCCAAGCCGACCGACCGCGAGACGACCCAGTGGTATTTCCAGCGCTACGTCGGCCACCTGCCGGCGGCGGGCGAGACGGTCATCCTGAACCGCTCCTGGTACAACCGCGGCGGGGTCGAGCCGGTGATGGGCTTCTGCACCCCGGCGCAGCACGAGCAGTTCCTGAAGGACGCGCCGCGCTTCGAGCGGATGCTGGCCGACGACGGGGTGACGATCATCAAGCTGTGGCTCGACATCTCCAAGGACGAGCAGGCCAAGCGGCTGGGCGAGCGGATCGAGGATCCGCTGAAGCGGTTCAAGGTGTCCTCGCTGGACGCCGAGGCGCAGGCGCGCTGGGACGCCTACAGCGCGGCCCGCGACCGCATGCTGGACGAGACCGACAGCAAGCACGCGCCGTGGAGCGTGGTGGCCACCGACGACAAGAAGACCGCGCGGCTGAACATCATCCGCCACATCCTGCGGACCATCGGCGGGCCGGGCGCCAAGGTCGAGGCGCCGGACAAGGCCGTGGTCTTCTCGCCGGCGAAGAACACCGACGGGCTATTCCGCTAGAAGCCCAGCTCCGCGCGCAGGGTGGCGGGGGCCAGCCCCTCGGACCGCAGGTGGGCCAGGGTGACGGAGCCGTCGCGCTTGGCGTAGCGGCGGCCGTCCTCGCCGGTGATCAGCCGATGATGGCGATAGACCGGCGTGGGCCAGCCCATCAAGGCCTGGATCAGGACCTGGATATGGGTCGCCTCGAACAGGTCCTGCCCGCGGATGACGTGGGTGACGGCCTGCAGGGCGTCGTCATGGGTGACGGCCACATGATAGGCGGTCCCCGCGTCCTTGCGGGCCACGACCACGTCGCCGGCGGTTTCGGGCCGGGCGCGGATCAGGCCGCGGTCGCCGTCGCCCTCCTCGACGAAGACCAGGGCGTCCCAGGCGCGGGCGCCGAGCGTCTCGCGGGCGCGGTCCAGCGACAGCCGCCAGGCGAAGGGACGGCCCTCCGCCAGCAGGGCGGCTTCCTCGTCGGCGGGATGCGGGCCGGGCCGCACCGCCTCCGCCGCGCCGTGCGGGGCGTCCCCGATGGCGTCCAGAATCTCCTTGCGGGTGCGGAAGCAGCGGTACAGCAGGCCGCGCCGGTCCAGGGCGTCCACCACCGTGGCGTAGTCGGCCAGGTGTTCCGATTGACGCCGCACCGGCGCGTCCCAGTCCACCCCCAGCCAGGCCAGGTCCTCGAGAATCCCGGCGTCGAACTCGGGCCTGCAGCGGGTGGGATCGATGTCCTCGATCCGCAGCAGGAAGCGCCCGCCGGCCGCCCGGGCCGCGCGCCAGGCGGTGAGGGCCGAGAAGGCGTGCCCCTTGTGCAGCCGTCCGGTCGGAGAGGGGGCGAACCGGGTGATCATGCGGCGCGCGCTTCAGACCCTTTGCAGGGCGCCCGCGGCCAGGGCGGCTTCGACCCCCGCGCGGATGTCGGCCTCGGAGACGAAGTCGAAGCGGGCGACGGCGTCCTCGACGGCGAACTGGCGCTCGAACTGCATCCACTCATAGCTCACCTGCACGCCGGTGGAGGCGCGGGGGAAGGGTCGGCCCGTGATCCGGCACAGCGTCACCGGCTTGCGCTCGGGCAGGCTGAAGCCCGAGGGGCGGGCGACCAGCTGGGTCTGGGTCATGGCCACCTCGTCGAGGAAGGCGGGCGAGGCGGACAGGGCGGCGAGCAGCTCGCCCAGCTCCTTGAGCCGCCGTCCGAGGGCGGCGCCGCCGTCGCGCGAGGCGGGCGGCAGATAGGCCCGGAAGGCGGTGTTCTGCATGGCGGCGTTGTCGAGCAGCTTGAGCAGGATCCGGCCGTAGAGCGGCGCGACGGAGAAGGTCACGTGCAGCGACCCGCCGTCCTGGGCGAGGGCGTCGTGGTACCAGCCGCGCGGCAGGTAGAGGACGTCGCCGGGCTTCATGACGACCTTCTGGATCACCGGCCCACGCGTCTGCTCGAAATAGCGGCGGGTCTCGGCGTTGTCCGGCAGGGGATCGACGGGGTTGGCCGCGCGGCCCTGATACAGGTTCCAGACCTTCTCGCCCTCGGTGTGGATCACGAAGACGTCGTGGTTGTCGTAGTGGGTGCCGAACGCCTGCACGCCCTGGAACGAGCAATAGACATTGGCCCCGACCCTGGCGCCGAAGGCCTCGCCCAGCGCGGCGGTCATCGCGGTCAGGGGCGGGTGCAGGTACATTACGTCGTTAGCGACTAGGCTGGCGCCCGTGGCCAGCAGCATCTCGACCTTCGCCGGCACGGGCCGCGGGATCGCGCCCTCCATCGTCGTCAGCGTCGTGCAGTACTGTTCGGGCGGCACGGCCTGATGGTTCATCATCAGGCGAAGGGTGTTGGCCGACCAGTTGGTGGTGCGGTCCAGCATGGCGTTGAAGTCGGCCCAGGCCAGGACCTGCCGCTTGCGGCGATCATCGCCCGCCGGGACGTGCAGCGGTTTCCGGTCATCATAGTCCGCGAAGAATTGCGCGGGCGTGATCGGGTGCAGAAGATCGTCCAGGGTGAACATGCCAAACGATTAGATCGCCCGCTTTCCCCTGTCGATGAGGTCCCATGCCCGTTCCGCCCGACCCCGCGCAGATCGCCGCCGCCCGCGAGGCGCTGATCGCGCTCGACCCCGCCCTGGGTGAGGCGCACCTGCGCCTGCCGGTGTTCGAATGGCGGCAGAGGACCGGCGGTTTCGAGGGCCTGTTCCGGATGATCGTGGAGCAGCAGGTCTCCGTGGCCTCGGCGAACGCCATCTGGAAACGGGTGGTGGACGGGCTGGGAGGCGTGGTCACGCCGGAGCGCGTGCTGGCCGCGGACATCGAGACGCTGCGATCCTTCGGCCTGTCGATCCAGAAGGCCACCTACGGCCACGAGATCGCCCGCGCCCACGTCGAGGGGCGGATCGACTTCGATCATCTTGAGACCCTGTCGGACGACGAGGCGGTGGCCCGGCTGGTGGCCATCAAGGGCGTTGGGCGATGGACGGCCGAGACCTTCCTGATGTTCTGCGAGGGGCGTACGGACGTCTTCCCCGGCGGGGACATCGCCCTGCAGGAAGCGATGCGCTGGGCGGACGGCGCGCCGCTGCGGCCCCGCGAAAAGGAGGCCAATCGCCGGGCCGAGGCGTGGAGCCCGCACCGCAGCGTCGCCGCCCATCTGCTGTGGGGCTGGTACGGCGCGGTGAAGCGGGGCGAGATCGCGCTGGAGAACCCGCCCGCGTAGCGCGAAACCGGTTTGGATGCTTTGGCATCCGAACTCAGATTTCGCTCCAACGTCGTGCCTGGAGCCTGATCCACGGCATCGATGGATCGCGAAGCGATTCCATCTCAACCGATCAGGCTCTAGGCGCTACAAGCGAAACCATGACGCCGATCATCGATCCCGCCATCGCCAATCCCGAGACGGTTCTCGGCGCGCTCGACTTCGCGGGCGTGGCCGTGTTCGCCGCGACCGGCGCGCTGGCGGCGGCGCGGCAGAAGCATGATCTGGTCACCTTCGCCTTCTTCGGCGCGATCACCGGCGTGGGCGGCGGCACCCTGCGCGACCTGCTGATCGGGGCGCCGGTCTTCTGGGTGCAGGACTGGCGCTACATCGCCGTCTGCCTGGCCGCATCGGTGGCGGTCTGGCTGATCGGCGCACGGCCCTGGCGGTTCCGCGCCCTGCTGTGGCTCGATGCGGTCGGGCTGGCGGCCTATGGCGTCATGGGGGCGGCCAAGGCCGGCGCCTTCGGCATCGCGCCGTTGATCTGCATCGTCATGGGCGCCCTGACGGCCTGTTTCGGCGGGGTGGTGCGCGACCTGCTGGCGGGGGAGCCGTCCATCCTGCTGCGGCGCGAGATCACCGTGTCCGCCGCCCTGCTGGCGGCCACCGTTTTCGTCATCGCCCGCGTGCTGGGCCTGGACATCTGGCCGGCGGCCATCGTCGGCGGCGCGCTGGGCTTCGGCCTGCGGGCCGGGGCGCTGGCCTGGGGCTGGAGCCTGCCGGCCTTTCCCGGCACCGTTGTCCGTAACTGAGGAAAAACCCGTGATGACCCTATCGCTCGACGCCTTTGGCGACGCACCCCGCTGGGCGTTCGGGGACAGCCCCGAACTGGCTGACGAGCTTCTGGCCCTGGTTCTGGCGGGCGGAAAGCGGGCGACCTGTTCGTCGCTCGCATCCTGCCAGGCCGACATCATGCCCACGGTCGGCGAACTGAGCGTGATCCTGGACGGGGCGGGAACGCCCACCTGCGTCATCCGCACGACCGAAGTCGAGATCATGCCTTATCGCGACGTGAGCGAGGACTTCATGCGCGCCGAGGGCGAGGGCGATCTGTCGCCCGAGTACTGGCGCACGGAGCACGAGGCCTACTACCGGCGAGAGGGGCATTTCTCGCCGGATATGCTGGTGGTGTGCGAGCGGTTCGAACTGGTCGGCCGCTTTTAGGCGGCGTCGCGAAAGCGTCGTCGTCCAGTCATCGCCAAGCTGTCGAATCAGGTCTAGCCTTCTCCTTGCCCTCATTGGGGCCTGACGAGGGAAGGAGACGTGTCTTCAGTCCTGTCGCTTCCATAACCCTCCGTCACGCGGAGCGGACCTGATGCAGGTCCTCAGTCGCCCCCCGTCGGGTTGGCCCGCGCTGGTGTTGAACGCCGACTTCCGTCCGCTGTCCTACTACCCGCTGTCGATCTGGCCGTGGGAGGAGGTGGTGAAGGCGGTGTATCAGGACCGCGTCGACGTGGTCTCGGTCTACGACAAGGTCGTGCGCAGCCCGTCCATGGAGATTCAGCTGCCCAGCGTGATCGCGCTGAAGAGCTATGTGGATCAGGATCGGCAGCCCGCCTTCACCCGCTTCAACGTCTTCCTGCGCGACGGCTTCGCCTGCCAGTACTGCGGCGACAGCGCCGAGCTGACCTTCGACCACGTCATCCCGCGCTGCCGCGGCGGCCGCACGACGTGGGAGAACATCGTGGCCGCCTGCGGCCCCTGCAACCTGCGCAAGGGCGGGCGCACGCCCCAGCAGGCACAGATGATGATCCGCCGCGCGCCCCATAGACCCAGCGCCTGGCAGCTGCAGGAACACGGCCGCCGCTTCCCGCCGCACTACCTGCACCAGAGCTGGCTCGACTACCTGTACTGGGACATCGAGCTGGAGCCGTAGGCTTCTGGCCGGTTCGCCGGATCAGCCGATCCGCGTCAGTCGCCGCAAACCCTCCTCCATCTCCCCGATCACCCGGTCGATGTGCGGATCCTCCCTCGACAGGCGGGCGTAGGTGTCGAGGGGCGAGCCGGGCTCGAGCAGGTCCAGTCCGAGACGATCGGCGGTGACCGCGACCGCGAACAGGGCGGGGGCCAGGGCGCAGTCGGCGATGGTGAGATGATCGCAGAGGGCGTATCGCGGCCCCTCCAGCAGGCCATCGACCATCTGGAGGCCATTCAGAAGATCCTCGACCGCGCGTCGCGCGCCCGCGCTATCGGTCCGTGGATCGGCGAGCGTCACCACCGGCGGCATCAGATAGAGATCGACGTGCTGCACCAGCAGCCGTGCGGTCGCCCGGTCAAAGAGATCGACGGGCATCAGCGACGAAGGGCTCGGGAAGCGCTCCTCCAGATATTCGAGCAGGACGGAGGACTCCCAGAGGGCGCCCCGGTCGTCGAGCAGCACCGGGACGCGGCCGGTCGGGTTCAGGTCCCGAAACTGGCGACTGTCGGGCCAGCCCGAGGGCGGCGGGACGATGTTGACCGGCAGATCCTTGGCGTAGATCGCGATACGAACGCGAGCCGCGAACGGCGAAACCGGAAGGCTGATCAGGTCCATGCCGGGGCTCCTCCAAAGCCGGTCCCCGGAAAATCGGAGCTGGGCATTCTTCGGTCTGCCCCTCCTGAGTCAATGTCGGAACGGGCTCCGCGAACCGGCCCTCGCGGCTCGTGATGATTTCCCGGAACGCCGCTTCCATCGCCGACGTTGACGGCAGGTTCCGCTTGGCCCAGTCGAGACCCCATGAAAATCCGCGTCCGCGCCGACCTCGTCTACCGCTTCGATCCGCCCACCGACGCCATCTACAAGATCCAGGTCGCGCACTGGCCGGGTCAGCATGTGCTCGAGGAACGGCTGACGACGACGCCGCATGTCGACTTCATCGAGGACGAGGACGATGAGTTCGGGGCCCGGACCCTTCGCGCCCACCTGTCCGGCGAGGTGGCCCTGACCTATGAGGCGGTGGTCGACAACGGCACCCTGAAGGGCCTGCCGCCAGTGACGGTGCAGCACGACTGGAACGACCTGCCGCCCGAGGTGCTGACCTATCTGTGGCCCAGCCGTTATTGCCCGTCGGACCAGTTCGGACGGTTCGTGGAGCGGACCTTCGGCGGCACGATCGGGGGCGGGCGGGTGCTGGCCATCCTCGACTGGATCAAGACCAACATCGACTATGAGCCCGGGGCGTCGGACAGCGACACGACGGCGGCGCGGACCTTTATCGACCGGGCCGGGGTGTGCCGCGACTTCACCCACATGGGGATCACCCTGTGCCGCGCCTCGGGCATTCCAGCGCGGGCGGTCAGCGCCTATGCCGACCAGCTGCAGCCGCCGGACTTCCACGCCATCTTCGAAGTCTGGCTGTCGGACGGCTGGTGGCTGGTCGATCCGACAGGACTGGCCCCGGTCGAGGGACTGGTGCGCATCGCCTGCGGCCGAGACGCCGGCGACATCGCCTTCCTGACGACGCAGGCGGGCTGCCGGCTGGTGCGGCAGTCGATCAGCGCGGCGGCGGTCGACTAGCGGGCCTGACGGCCCTTCCAGACCTCGATGAAGTCGAGGCGGCGCAGGACCTTGTTCTGCGGATCGATCAGCACATGAGCGCCCGCCGACGCCGTGACCTCGCCCCGGCCGCGGGTCATGGGCACGGTGACGATGCGCCCGTCGATCTCGACCTCGACCGGCATGGGGAAGGTCCCGCCGTCGCCCGTGACCCACTCCAGCGTCAGCCGGTCACCCTCGCGGGTCTGACGCAGGTCGGGCAGGGCGGCGTTGTAGAGATAGCCGCGGAAGAACCAGGTCAGGTCCCGGCCGGCCTCTTCGTTGACGATGGCCAGGAATTCATCGGTCGTGGCGTAGCGGGTGGTGAAGTTGCCGGGGCGCGGGTCCGGGCGTCCGTAGACCAACCGGGTCACCGACCGGAAGAAGGCCTCGTCGCCGATCAGCAGGCGCAGCGAGTGCGCGATCAGCGATCCCTTGTAGTAGATGTCGTTTCCGGGGCCGACCTCGCCCTTGTAGACCTCGTCCTCGGCCTTCTCGACGCCGGACACCACCGGGAAGCGATTGGCCAGGTTGTTGCGCTGGCTCAGCAGTTCGGCCTGGAAATACCGTTCGCCGTACAGCCAGCGCAGGTAGAGGGGCTGCATGTAGCTGCCCAGACCCTCGTGCAGCCACATGTCGTCGGCGTTGCGGTTGGTCATCTGGTTGCCGAACCACTCGTGCGCCAGTTCGTGGTGCAGCAGCCAGTCGTAGCCCTTGCCGTCCAGCCGATAGCCGTTGCCGTAGGCGTTGATGGTCTGGTGCTCCATGCCCAGGTGCGGGGTCTCGACCACGCCCATCTTCTCGTCGCCGAAGGGGAAGGGGCCGACGGTGGCTTCGTAGAAGTCCATCATCGGCGTGAACTCGGCGAACAGGGCCTGCACCTTGGCCGGGTCGTCCGTGCGCAGGTGCCAGTAGGACATCGGGATCGTGTTGCCGAAGCGGCTGCGGTAGCCGGTCGTGACCTCCTCGTACGGCCCGATGTTCAGGGCGATGGCGTAGGTGTTGGGATTGGCGGCGGACCAGTTCCAGGTGGTCCAGCCGTCGCCGTGATCCTGCTTGCCCATGAAGCGGCCGTTGGAGGGGGCGGAAAGGTCCGAGGGCACGGTGATGTGCAGGTCGACCCGGCCGGGTTCGGCCAGCGGGCTGTCGATGCAGGGCCAGAAGATGTCGCAGCCCTCGGGCTGGACGGCGGTGGCGATCCACGGCTTGCCGTCGACGGTCGTGGCCCAGACGAAGCCGCCGTCCCATGGGGCGCTGGGGGCCACGCGCGGGGCGCCGGCGTAGGCGATGCGCACCGCGACCTTGCCGCCCTCGGCGAGGGGACGGGGCAGGGGGATGGTCATGCGGCCTTCCGGATTGCTCCAGCCGCCCGGTCCGACCTCGGCGCCGTCGATCTGGACCGACGAGACGGTCAGCAGGGTGTCCAGCTCCAGCACCACGGCCTCCAGCGGGGCGGTGGCGGTGATCTCCAGCACGGCGACGGCGTCGATGGCCTTGTCGTCGGGGATGACCTTGATCGACAGGTCCGCCCGGTCGATGCGCATGGCCAGCTGTTCCGGCGTGCGGGGCTGATCGGTGCCCAGGGTGAAATCGGTGGATTCGCGGGTGATCTCCGGCGTGGCGGCATCCTGCGCCAGGGCGGGTGCGGCGGTCAGGGCCAGAAGCGAGGCGCCCAGCAGGGCGGCGCGGCGGATGGATGCGGACATGGCGTGACTCCCCGGCGAACAGGCGGGCAGACTGGCGGGGCGGCGACCGTCACGCAACCGCCAAGGTCTGGCTTCAAGCCTCCAGTCCGCGCGCCTTGCGCTGGGCCCGGGTCGCCCGCCGGGCCCAGGCCTTGTCGATCTGTTCGCGCAGCCGGTCGTCGTCGGCCGCGGCGTAGCGCACCAGCACCGCCGGCCAACCCTCATAGTGCGGGGTCTGGAAATAGGTCCCTGGCTCGGTCTCCTTGAGGAAGTCCACCGTGCCGAGGTCCAGCGCCAGGGCCAGGGCGTCCGGCTCGCGCCCTTCGTTGACGATCCAGTGGCCGCGCACCCGTACGCAACGCCCGCCGTGCAGGGTCGAATCCTCGGCCCCCGGCTGGGTCAGGGCGTAGGCGAACATCTCGTCGCGGGTCATGGGCGCAGGATGCGCCGCCTTTCGCGCAAAGCAAAAGGGCCGGTGTTTCCACCGGCCCCTTCAAACGTGATGGTCGTCGCGGATCAGGCGGCGGCGGCTTGTTCAGCCAGCTTGGCCTTGATCTGGCGCTTGATGCGCTGGGCGGCGATCGACAGCTGCTCGTCGCGAGCCTTGACGATGAAGGCGTCCAGGCCGCCCTTGTAGTCGAGGGTGCGCAGGGCGGCGTTCGAGATACGCAGCGAGAAGGTCTGGCCCAGAGCGTCCGAGCTGACCTTGACCGCCTTCAGCGACGGCAGGAACCGGCGCTTGGTCTTGATGTTCGAGTGGCTCACGCTGTGGCCGACCATCGGGCCGATACCGGTGAGTTCGCAACGACGCGACATCTGACTATCCTTCGGAGCCGTCCGCGAAGCGTGCAGACGCATGAAACAGGTGCGCGCGGGACGACATCCCGCGCGAGAGGTGGGGCGTATAGAGGAAGAGTCTGCCGGGCGTCAAGGCGTGGGGCCGTTCAGCCGCCGTTCAATTCCGGCCATATATCCCTTCTAGTCATAACGGACCAATCGCCTGAGGGGCCACGAGATGAAGACCGTCCTGACCCGAGCCGCCGCCGTCGCCGTGCCCGCGATCATCGGCGCCCTGTTCCTGGCCGCGCCCGCGACCCCGCAGGCGGCCATGGCGGCGCAGACCGGCGGGGACACCGTCCTGCCCGGCTACTGGGAGTATACGACCAGCGCGGTGGGGTCGCGCGACACCCAGCAGAAATGCGTCCGCCCCAGCGAGATCAACCGGTTCTTCGGCGGCCTGTCGACGCGCCGCTGGCGCTGCACCTATCCGGTGCGTCAGGTCGGCAACGGCAATGCGCGCTTCGAGGGCGTCTGCACCGACCACAAGAACCGCCGGGTGAATGTGCGCCTGAACGGCACCTATACGCAGGAAAGCTTCACCTTCCGCGGCGGGGCCCAGCTGGCGCGCGGCACGCCCTACCTGCCGGCCTCGATCACCGCCCGCCGTCTGGCGGCGACCTGCCCGGCCGACGCCGAATACTTCTGATCCCGGAGGAGGACCTCCCGCCGTCGATGACGGCGGGGGGCCGCCCGCGGGCCTACCAGTAGCCGCCCGGGCAGGAGCCGACGGCTTCCGCGACGACGAAGTCCGACTTCGAACCGGCCAGCGGGCCGGAGCCGACGTTGCCGTTGACGCACCGGTCGACCTGGATGCCCACCACCGTCGTCAGGGTGGCGTCGCTGTAATAGGTCTTCTGGTACATGAGCCCCGGGGGCACGGCCGAGGCCGCGCCGGCGATACCGGCGACGGCGACCGCCGCCGCGAGCGCCAGAGACTTGATGAGCTTCATAGCAGACCCTCCTTTGGTGAAGGTCCGCATTGGGGCAAACGGCGACGCGCCTGTACAACCCCAAATAAGGTGAATGGATAACGTTCGCGTGTTTGGAGAAGCTAGTGTGTGGCGGCGCCGGGCTTCAGCTTCAGGATCTGGTGCAACACGACCGCGATCACGGCGCCGACGACGACCCCGATCACCGCCGAGATCAGGGCGGTGGTCAGCCAGCCGGCGAGGCCGCCGATCGGGCCCAGCGCATGGGCGACCGTATGGGCCAGCTGCTCGACCGGCACGGCGGGCCAGTCCAGCCCCAGGGTGTGCGTTCCGTGAAGCAGGATGCCGCCGCCGACCCACAGCATGGCGGCGGTGCCGATCACGGACAGGGACGACATGACGATGGGCATGCCCTTGACCAGCCAGCGGCCGACGGTCCTGCTGAAGCGCGACGGGCGCTCGGCCATGTGCAGGCCGATGTCGTCCATCTTCACGATCAGCCCGACCGCGCCATAGACGATCACGGTCATGCCCAGGCCGACGACGATCAGCACTCCAGCCTGGGTCCACAGCGGGGCGTCCGAGACGTCGTTCAGCGCGATGGTCATGATCTCGGCCGACAGGATCAGGTCGGTGCGCACGGCGCCCGCGACGGTCGTGGCCTCCAGATGGGCGGCGTCGCCCTCGACGGGCGCATCTTCGCCATGGCCGCCGCCGAACATCTCCATCAGCTTTTCGGCCCCCTCGAAACAGAGGTAGGCCCCGCCGCACATCAGCAGCGGCGTGATGGCCCACGGCGCGAAGGCGGTCAGCAACAGGGCGACGGGCAGGATCAGCAGCAGCTTGTTGCGGATCGAGCCGATGGCGATCTTGCCGATGATCGGCAGCTCGCGGCTAGGCGACAGGCCGGTGACGTATTTCGGCGTGACCGCCGCGTCGTCGACCACGACCCCCGCCGCCTTGACCCCGGCCTTGCCCGCCGCGGCGCCGACATCGTCGATCGACGCCGCCGCAAGCTTGGCGATCCCCGCCACATCGTCGAGCAGGGCGATAAGTCCGGAGGGCATGGGCGCGGTCACAGGTGAGAAGGGGAGGCCGCAGGGGTACGGCAGGCGAGGGCGCGTGTCGATCCGGGCGCCTTCCGATGCGGCGTCCAAAAACACATAAGGATATCCTTATATGTTTCTTGACTTTGCCCCGACGCCCGGCATTGTAGCGCCTGTCGTGGTCTGCGCGTCGTCTTCGGGCGGCGCGGAGCTAAGAGGGAAGCCGGTGCGACGCCGGCGCTGCCCCCGCAACTGTAAGCGGCGAGCCGAAGGTTCATCACGTGTCACTGGGGGTTCGCTCCCGGGAAGGCCGGACCCGAAGCCGTGACCCGTGAGCCAGGAGACCTGCCCCGACAGATAACGTCCTCCGGCGGGGTGTCCGGTCAGGTCGCCTGTGCGCCGCCGGACCGTTTCCGCGCGGGCGTTCGCGCGTCCCTGCCCGAAGCCTTGCCACCAGCAAAGGCTTCGCATCATGACCGCCCGTCTCCCCGTCCAGGTCGCCACCCTCGGCTTTCCCCGCATCGGCCCGAAGCGCGAACTCAAGACCGCGCTTGAGCAGCATTGGTCCGGCCGGATCGACGACAAGGCCCTGCTGGCCGCCGCCGCCGAGCTGCGCGGCCAGGCCTGGCGGCGCCAGCGCGATCTGGGCGCCGATATCGTCCCGTCCAATGACTTCTCGCTCTACGACCATGTGCTGGACGCGACCGCCATGGTCGGCGCCGTGCCGGACATCTACGGCTGGACCGGCGAGCGGGTCGGGCTGGAGACCTATTTCGCCATGGCGCGCGGGTCGCAGGGTGACGGCGAGACCGTCTGCGCCCACGGCCATTCGCACGGCGGCGACGGAGTTCCCGCCGCCGAGATGACCAAGTGGTTCGACACCAACTACCACTACCTGGTGCCCGAGTTCACGGCGGACCAGGCCTTCCGGCTGGGTTCGACCAAGGCGTTGCACGAGTATCTGGAGGCGAAGGAGCAGGGGATCGAGACCCGGCCCGTGCTGCTGGGACCGGTCAGCTATCTGCTGCTGGGCAAGGCGCGGGCCGTCTCGAGCGGCGCGGCGGCGAACGACGCGGGCTTCGACCCGCTGACCCTGCTGCCCAGGCTGCTACCGGTCTACGCGGAGGTGCTGCGGTCGTTGGCGCGGGCGGGGGCGACCTGGGTGCAGATCGACGAGCCCTGCCTGGTCACTGACCTGAGCGACACGGCGCGCGAGGCCTACGCCCATGCCTACGCCGTGCTGAGCGATGTGACCCCGCCGATCAAGCTGATGCTGACGACCTGGTTCGGCGCGATCGGCGACAATCTGGAAACGGTGCTGACCCTGCCGGTGCACGGCCTGCACGTCGACCTGGTCCGCGCGCCGGAGCAGCTGGACGCCGTCGTCGCGGGCGCGCGGCCGGACCTTGTCCTGTCGCTGGGGGTGCTGGACGGGCGCAACGTCTGGAAGGCCGACCTGAACGCCGTGCTGGACCGGATCGAACCGGTGGTCGCGGCGGGCCGTCAGGTGATCATCGCCCCCTCATGCAGCCTGTTGCACACCCCGATCGATCTGGAGCGCGAGACCGCGCTGGACGCCGAGGTGAAGGACTGGCTGGCCTTCGCGGTGCAGAAGATCGCCGAGCTGGCGACGCTGGCGAAGGCCCTGAACGAGGGGCGCGACGCGGTGCGTGAGACCCTGGACGCCTCGACCGCCTCGGTGGCTTCGCGCCGGGTCTCGCGGCGCATCAACGATGCGGCGGTGCAGGCCCGGGCCGCCGAGCGCGACCCCGACCTGAGCCGGCGCACGGCCTCGTTCGAGGTGCGCCGCCTGCTGCAGGACGCCCGGCTGGGCCTGCCCGACTGGCCGACGACCACCATCGGCTCCTTCCCCCAGACCCCCGAGGTTCGAAAGGCCCGCGCCGACCACGGCAAGGGCGTCCTCGACGACGGGGCCTACGAACAGTTCCTGCGCGAGGAGACCGCCCGCACGGTCAGATGGCAGGAGGAGGCCGGTCTGGACGTGCTGGTCCACGGCGAGTTCGAGCGCAACGACATGGTCCAGTATTTCGGGGAGCAGCTGTCGGGCTTCGTCTTCACCAAGGCGGCGTGGGTGCAGTCCTACGGCTCGCGCTGCGTCCGCCCGCCGATCCTCTACGGCGACGTGTCGCGGCCGAAGGCCATGACGGTGGAGTGGTGGCGCTACGCCCAGTCCCTGACCGAGCGGCCGATGAAGGGGATGCTGACCGGTCCTGTGACGATCCTGAACTGGTCCTTCGTGCGCGACGACCAGCCGCGCAGCGAGACCTGCCGCCAGATCGCCTTCGCGATCCGGGACGAGGTGGTCGACCTGGAGACCGCCGGCGCCCCCATCATCCAGATCGACGAGGCCGCTTTGCGCGAGGGCCTGCCGCTGCGCCGCGCCGACTGGCAGGCCTATCTGGACTGGGCGGTCGAGGGCTTCCGCATCGCCGCCTCGGGGGTGCGGGACGAGACCCAGATCCACACCCACATGTGCTATTCAGAGTTCAACGACATCATCCGGTCGATCGGCGCCATGGACGCCGACGTCATCTCCATCGAGACCTCGCGCTCGAAGATGGAGCTGCTCGACGCCTTCTCCGGCTATCGCTATCCGGCCGGGATCGGGCCGGGCGTCTACGACATCCATTCGCCGCGCGTGCCGGCGGTGGAGGAGATGACGGCCCTGCTGAAGGCCGCGGCCGCCAAGCTGCCCGTCGGCCAGCTGTGGGTGAATCCGGACTGCGGGCTGAAGACCCGCCAGTGGCCCGAGACCGAGGCCGCCCTGCGCAACATGGTGGCGGCGGCGAAAGCGGTGCGGGCATGACCGTTCGCCTGATCGACATGGTGTTCCCCGGGGACGCCAACCACCACGGCACCCTGTTCGGGGGCGTCGGGCTGGCGCACCTGGACAAGGTCGCCTTCCTGGCCGCCAGCCGCCACGCGCGGCGGGCGGTGGTGACGGCCGGGTGCGAGCGGATCGACTTCGCCGCCCCCGCCCGCATCGGGGAGATGGCGGAGGCCACGGGCCGGGTCGTGCGCACGGGCCGGTCGTCGCTGGGCGTGGAGGTCGAGCTTCACGCCGAGGCCCTGCTGACCGGCGAGCGGCGGCTGTGCACGCGCGGCCTGTTCAACATGGTCGCCCTGCGCAGCGACGGAGACGAGACGCCGCTGTCGCCGGTCCAGGACGAGGCGGAGGAGGCCGATGGCTGGCTGCGAACGGTGGAAATGGTGTTCCCCGGCACGACCAACCACTACGGCACCCTGTTCGGCGGCGACGCCCTGAAGCTGATGGGCAAGGCGGCGTTCGTCACCGCGACGCGGTCCGCCCGCGCCGTGGTGGTGATGGCCGCCACCAACCGCATCGACTTCAAGGCCCCCATCGACGGCGGCGACATGATCGAACTGGTCTCGCGGGTGAAGATGACGGGGCGCAGCTCGCTGGCCGTCGAGGTTCAGCTGTGGGCCGAGGGGCTGGTGAGCGGCGACCGGCGCCACTCGGCCACGGCGGAGTTCATCATGGTCGCCGTCGACCGGACGGGGATACCGACGCCGGTGTCCTGAGGCTCAGGCGGTCCAGAAGCCATTGCGCCGCCGCGGCGGCCCCGTCTCTCCGGACTTCGCCTGCGAGCGCCGCAGCCCGCGCTGTCGTTTCGGGCCGCAGCGCCGCGTCCAACGCCGCCGTCAGCGTCTCGACCGTGGGCGTTGGGCCCTCGTGCGCCACGCCGACGCCCAGGCCGGCGACCCGGGCGGCCCAGTAGGGCTGATCGACGAGCTGGGGGACGATGACCTGCGGCGCTCCGGCGCGGGCGGCGGCGGTCGTGGTGCCCGCCCCGCCGTGGTGGATGACGGCGGCGACGCGGGAGAAGAGGGCCTGCTGATTGATGTCGCCGACCCGGAAACAGTCAGCTCCGTCGTCGGGCAGGGCGAAGCCGGCCCAGCCGCCGGCCAGAACGACGCGGCGGCCATGGGCGCGGGCGGCGGTGACGGCGGCCCGCGCCGCGTCCTGCGAGGCGGCCATGCTCATGCTGCCGAAGCCGACATAGACAGGCGGCGCGCCGGCCTCGAGAAAGTCGTCCAGCCCCTCCGGCAGCGGGCGCGGGTCCGGCAGGATCCAGGCGCCGGTCTGGACGGCGGCGCACAGGTCGGTCGGCGCCCAGGGCCACAGGGCCGGGTCCGAGGCCAGGAGCGGGCGATCAGAGAAGACCTGGTCGCGGACATTGTCGGTCGGCGACAGGCCGACGGAGGCGCGCAGACCGTTCACCGCCTCGCCGAACAGCGCGTTCATGACGCCGATGTTGAGGTCCCACAGCGCGCGGTTATCGGTCACCTCCGGCGGGTGGGGATGGCCGGGATAGGGGAAGGGGGCGTGATGCTCGGACGGCAGGATCAGGGGGCAGAAGGAGACGTGGGCGTAGGCCGCGCCCTTCTGCTCGGCCACGGCCTGCGAGGCCGCGCAGGACGGCATCAGGCCGGTCGCCACGATCAGGTCGCAACCCTCGGCCGCCCTGGAGATCGCGCCCAGCTGGGCGAAGGCCATTTCGGCCGCGCGTTTGGGCAGGTCCACCGGCGGCTTGCCGGCGACGGCGATCCAGTCGCGGATACCCATGAAGGCCGGGACGAACGGCACGCCGGCGCGGGCCAGCAGGTCGATGAACTCCTGATCGGGCGGGGCGCAGACCACCGCTTCCGCGCCTTGCGCCTGAAGCGCCGCGGCCAGCGCCGCCATCGGCTCGACGTCGCCGCGCGATCCATAGGTCGTCAGCAGAATACGCATTCGGTCACCCTCCATTCCGAGGGTTCCGGACTCTGCGCATAAAAGCCGGCGCGCCAAGCCTTGAACGAAACTGTTTCGTGCCCACTTCCAGTCCAACTGGACGGTCAGTCGGGCAACCGAAGCGCCTTCCACTTCAACACAGCCGGAAGTCGGGTCCCCTCCGCCCAGGCCGTGAACGCTCCCAGGATGTCCTCGAATTCCAGAACTGTCAGGCCGCCTTCCGTCTCCGCGCGGAAGTGGCGATCCGCGCCGCCGTCGCGGCGCTCGAGCGTGAAGCCGCCGTCGGTCCAGCGGGTCTGGATGTAGTCCTCGGGGGCGGCCTCAAGGATCAGGATGTCGTTCGGGCCGGTTTCGGAAAGCGCCTCCTGCAACTCGGCCGCGGAGATCACACCGGTCCGCGTCGTCTCGTTGACGATCAGGGTCAGCGTCCGGAGCGGAGCGGTTGCAGACGGCGTTCGCCTGGACGGCCCCGTCGCATTGCGCAGGAAGCGGACCAGAGGGTCGGCCTCAACATGCATCGCGTTCCGCAGCCAGACGCCCAACAGCCACAGGGGGATGAAGATCGCGGCCATGAACGGGATAGACCGCAGGGCTTCGGTTGCATCCCGTCCAGTGAGAAGCGCCACGAGCGGGACGAACAGGAAGGCTACGCCGATCAGGGTCACGCCAATGACTCCGTTCAGGTCGGAGCCCGCGCGGCCGGTGATCCGGGCGCCCGAGGGGTCGGAGGAAATCCAGCCGATGAGCATGGGGCCTCGGGTTATGCCCGTCCACCACAGGCAGACCAGGGAGCCGAGGATCCAGCCGCGGGCGCCGTTCTTCTGTTCGAACCAGCCCTTCGCCCGGCGGCGAATGCGGGCCTTGGCCTCGTCCGGCGAGAGGGGCGACAGGATCTCGAACGGATAGCCGAACGGTTGCAACGCCATGAACTCTCCCGACCTTCCGCGCTCGCCGGGAGTCTTGTCGGGCCCGCCGGTCCGCGCAAGACAGGGCAAACAAAAAGGCCCGGGATCGCTCCCGGGCCTTTCGTATTCCAGCGATGCGCGTCGATCAGGCGGCTTCGGCCTCGGCGGTCGCCGCGACGATGGCCTTCTTGGCGCTCAGCGACTTGCCGAGCAGTTCGACGGCGGCGTCCTTGTCGATCTTGTTGGCCGCGGCGACTTCACGGGCCATGCGGTCCAGGGCCGATTCATAGAGCTGACGCTCCGAATAGGACTGTTCCGGCTGGCTGTCGGCGCGGTGCAGGTCGCGAACCACTTCGGCGATCGAGATCAGGTCGCCCGAGTTGATCTTGGCTTCGTATTCCTGGGCGCGACGCGACCACATGGTGCGCTTCACGCGGGCGCGGCCCTTGAGGGTCGTCAGCGCCTTGGTGACCACGTCGTCGGCGGCCAGCGAGCGCAGGCCGGCGGTCTTGGCCTTCTTGGTCGGAACGCGCAGGGTCATCTTCTCGTGGTCGAAGGTCACGACGTAGACCTCCAGCGACATGCCAGCGATTTCCTGGGTCTCGACGGCCGCGACCTTGCCGACGCCGTGCGCCGGATAGACCACCGCATCGCCTACCTTGAATTCCAGACCGGTTTTGCTCGTCATGTCATTCCTTTCCCGGCTTCAGCGGGAGGGAGAGGCGAAGGCGCAAGGACAATAGATAAACAGCCGCCGGAAACACGCCCGTCGGTGATGTCTTTCTAGTCGTCAAATGCGGAAACGGATCACCCAACCTCTGGCCGATCCCGTCTTCGTGGACGGGATTCTGTCGCAAACGCGGGCGGCGCGAAGAAATCGCATACCGCCCGACCCAATGACAGGAACCTATCACAAATCTGCGGAATTTCAAAACGTCCACAGCGTCAGTGTGGAGAAGGCTGGAAATCCTCTCCGGATCAGGGCAGCGCGCGGGACTAGTCTCAGCTGCCCTTGCCGGGGTTGGGCGAGAAATACTTCTCGAACTTGCCGGTCTCGCGCTCGAACTGTTCCTTGTCCGCCGGCGGCTCGCCCTTGACCGTGATGTTCGGCCAGACCTTGGCGTACTCGGCGTTGACCTGAAGCCATTTGCCGTCCGGTTCGTCCTCGGTGTCCGGGACGATGGCGTCGACCGGGCATTCCGGCTCGCAGACGCCGCAGTCGATGCATTCGTCCGGGGCGATGACGAGGAAATTCTCGCCCTCATAGAAGCAGTCGACCGGACACACCTCGACGCAGTCCATGAACTTGCAGCGCACGCAGGCGTCGGTGACGATGTAGGTCATGGGGTGAGGCGGGGCGTTCAGTTGGGCGCGGGAGGCGCAGATGACCCCGCGGGCCTCAGGTGTCAACAGCAGCAGACCTCTCGGGGTTGCGTAGCTGGGCTATCCGGCTATTTGTATCTAATCCGATTGCAGTTTCTCACAGGTCTCCCTCCATGCGCTCACCGTTCCGCTACATCGCCTCCAGCGTCGCCGCCGTCGCCCTTCTGACCGCGGGGGGCGTGGTCGCCCAGTCCGCCCTGACCCGCGTTCCCGCCGAAGTCAGCGCGGGCGCCTACAAGCTGGATTCCGACCACGGCAAGATCACCTGGTCGGTCAGCCACCTGGGCTTCTCGACCTACACCGGCCAGTTCGTGAACGTGCAGGCCGAGCTGAAGCTGGACCCCGCCAATCCGTCGGCCTCGACCCTGACGGCGACCATACCGCTGACGGACGTGGCCTCGGGCAATGCGGGCCTGAACGGCCACCTGCAGACGGCGGACTTCTTCGACACCGCCAACCATCCGACCGCGACCTTCGTCTCGCGCTCGGTGACGGTCGACGCCGACGACGCCAACGAAGCGACCGTGGTCGGCGACCTGACCCTGCGCGGCGTGACCCGTCCGGTGACGATGGAGGTCGAGTTCAACCAGGCCGGCCCGTCGATGGGCAACGCCTACCGGACCGGTTTCGACGGCGAGGCGACCATCAAGCGCTCGGAGTTCGGCATCACCTACGGAACCCAGATGGGCCTGGGCGACGAGGTGAAGCTGCACATCGAGGGCGAGTTCACCCTTCAGCGATAGGCGCATACAGGGCGCGGGCTTCCTCGGCGGGCCCGCGCCGCTCGCCCAGACCGGTCACCTCCAGATCGATCAGCCGTCCGCCGAGGGCGAAGACCAGCCGGTCGCCGACGTGGACGGTGCGGCCGGGCTTGTCGAGGCGCACCTGGCGTCCCTGATGGGTCAGCCGGATCGCGCCCTTGTCCACCAGCGCCGCGGCCTGCGTCCGCGTCTTCGCGAACCGCGCACGCCATAGCCAGACATCGATGCGGCAGCCCGTTTCGCTCATTCGGCCGCGCCGGATTCCGGATCCGGGGTGCGGGCGTAGGCCGCGGAAAGCCGCCGGTAGTAGGTCGAGTTGAAGGCCAGGACGGTCATCAGGACGCCGGCCACGCCCGCGATGGTGAAGACCAGGGCGATGCCCCTGTCCGGCCCCCGGCCGAACCAGTCGCCGATGGCGTCCGCGCCGGCGCCGTCGGTCATGAAGGGGATGACCACGAACTGGGTCAGCGGTCCGATCAGGAAGGCGGTCAGGGGCGCGGCGGACATCTCCACGGACTGGGCGAAGCCGAACACCCGGCCCTGACGCTCATAGGGCACGACCTTCTGCAGGGTGGTCTGTTCGGCCGCCTCGGCGAAGGGCCCCACGAACATCCAGATGAAACAGCCGACCGCCAGCAGCAGGATCCACGGCTGCAGGGTGAAGACCGCCGCCGTGCACCAGGCGATCAGGTTGACCAGCATCAGGGTCCGCAACGGGTTCTGACCCAGGCCGGTTCGCGAGATGACGATCCCGCTGAGGATGAAGGCGACCGAGACCGCGCCCCACAGCAGGCCCCAGTGTTGAACCTTCATCAGCGACAGGCCGTAGGCGTCCATAAGGGCCATGAAGACCCCGCCCAGGAAGTTGTTGAAGGTCGCGAACAGGATCAGGGCGAACAGGCCCGGCACCGCGCCGATGATCCGCAGCGTCCCGCGCAGATCGACCTTCCTCAACCGGGGTTCGCCTCCGGGTTCCACGGTCGGCGCGGGCTCGTCCAGCCGGACCGTCAGCAGGTGGGCGAAGGCGACGGCCGTCCCGATCAGGCCGAAGGCCAGGGTGGCTGTCAGCCCGCCCCAGGCGACAAGGAAGCCGCTGATCACCGAGGTGGTCAGGATGCCGACGCCGCTGACCATGCCGACCAGTCCGTTGGCCTTGTCGCGGCGATCCTCGGGGATCAGGACGGTGACCAAGGTCGGCAGGGCGATGCCGCGGATATTGCCGGCGATGACGCCCAGCATGATCAGGCCGATCAGCAGCCACAGGGGCGCGCCCCCGACGTCGGCCAGCGCCTGCTCCGGCGCCAGGGCGTAGGCCATGAAGGCGACGGCGTAGAAGACCAGCGAAGCGATGCTGGAGCCCAGCATGACCCGCTTCTTGCGATGATGGTCGACCAGGCTGCCGAACCACAGGGCGAAGGCGGCGGTCAGCACCAGATACAGGCCGGCGATCATGCCGGTGGCGAAGACGGATTGCGTCTTGATGTAGACCCAGAAGGTGAGCGCGAACCACACGGTGTAGTTGGTGATGCTGGCCAGGGCGTTGTTGGCGAGCACATGATGAAAGGGCGTCATCGGGCCTCTTTCGTCCGGCGGCGGCGTGGGCGGGCGGGCCTTGCGGTCGCTGGCGCCGGGGGCGGCGCGGTCAGGGCCGACAGGGCGGCGAAGGGCGAATCCTTGATCGGCTTGACGGCCTTGTCCAGACGGTCGGGTTGCCGGGCGCGGGTGGTCCTGAGCGCGGCCAGCAGCGCCCGGGCTTCGTCGGCCGTGACGCCGAGATCACGCAGGGTCTTGTCGGACAGCCGGAGTTCACCGCCCGCCCGTCTTTCAGGCAGGGCCTCCAGCAGCTCCACCGGCGCGGCGAAGCGACCGACGGCGCGCAGGCCGAAGGCGGACAGCAGGCGGGGAGACGGCGGCGGGTCGGGCAGGACGCTGAGCCCCGCCGGCTTCGGGCGGAACGGCTCGCGGGCCACGAAGGCCTGGGCCGTGATCCGGGCGCGGTCTTTGAGCAGGGCGGGTTGCCAGACGGAATGGGCTCCCACCCGGATACCGAATTCCTTGAGCGTGCGGCGCTCGGCCTGGCTGAGGGCGGCCAGATCACGTTCGACCTCGCGCCGGTCGATGATCCCGCCGGCCTCGACCAGCCGGTAGGCGACCCCGCGCGGCAGGCCCTTCAACGCGCCGTTCTCGATGGCCGTCTTCAGCCGGCGCAGGGGACGCAGGGCGCGCCCGGCCTCGCCCGCCAGCCAGGCCTCCAGCCGCTTGGCCGCCCGTTCGCGCGCGGCGACGGCGCCGAGGTCGCCCAGCAATCGGACTTTCGGCGTGAACGGTTCGCCGCCGGTGATCACGCCCGCCTGCACTCCGCGCCACAGGACCGCCCCGTCGGGGGTGACCGAGAAGGCTTCGTCCGGTTCGGCCGCCAGCTTCCCTAGGCGCCGGGCGATCTCGGGCGTCACCGCCTGCCGGGCCGCGTGGCGTAGGGCGCGGTCTTCGAGCGCCGAGGAGCCCTTGTCGATCTGGAAGTCGACGCCCGACAGGCGGCCGACCGAATGGCCTTCGACGATGACCTCGCCGGTGTCCTCGACCTCGGCCACCGCATCGCCGCGCACATTCAGCGCCTGCATCAGGGCGGTGGTGCGCCGGTCCACGAAGCGGGCGGTCAACCGTTCGTGCAGGACGTCGCTGAGCCGCTCCTCCAGCGCCTTGGTCCGGTCGCGCCAGCCCTGGGCCTGGTCCAACCAGTCGGGGCGGTTGGCGATGTAGCTGAGCGTGCGCACGCCCGAGAGCCGGGCCGACAATTGATCGATCTGGCCGTCGTCGCGGTCCAGTTCGGCGAAGCGCGGCGCGATCCAGTCCTCGGTCAGGCGTCCCCGCTTGCCGGTCAGGGCCTGGAAGATGTCCTTGGCCAGCCGCCCGTGCTCATCCAGCGTGGTCTTCTGGAAGTCCGGCAGCTGGCACGCCTCCCACAGGCGCATGATGGCCCCGCGCGAGCGGCCGATGCGGGCCACCTCCTCGTCCTTGATCAGCCGGCGCAGCAGGGTCTCGTCCAGCGCCGGGGCGGTGAGATTCAGGCCGAAGGTGTTGGGCGTCACCGTCAGCGAGCGCAGCAGGTCGTTCAGGGTGTCGAAGTCCAGCCGGGCGTTGCGCCACTCGGCGCCCTGGACCGGATCGAAGCGATGCTCGACCACCTGTTCGACCAGGTCGGGGTCCAGCTCCAGCGCCTCGCCCGTGACGCCGAAGGCGCCGTCTCGCAGGTGGCGGCCGGCGCGGCCTGCGATCTGGCCGATCTCATTGGCGTGCAGCCAGCGGGTGCGGCGGCCGTCGAACTTCCTCAGGCCGGCGAAGGCGACATGGTCGACGTCCATGTTCAGCCCCATCCCGATGGCGTCCGTGGCGACCAGGAAGTCGACCTCGCCCGACTGGAACAGTTCGACCTGGGCGTTGCGGGTGCGGGGCGACAGGCTGCCCATCACCACCGCCGCCCCGCCGCGCTGACGCCGGATCAGCTCGGCGATGGCGTACACCTGGTCGGTCGAGAAGGCGACGATGGCGCTGCGTCGGGGCAGGCGGGTCAGCTTCTTGGAGCCGGCGTAGCTGAGGGTCGACAGCCGGTCGCGGGCCACGATCTCCACGTCGGGGACGAGCGCCCGCATCAGCGGCGCCATGGTCCCGGCCCCCAGGAACATGGTCTCCTCGCGCCCCCGGGCGTGCAGCAGCCGCTGGGTGAAGACGTGGCCGCGCTCCGGGTCGGCGACCAGCTGGATCTCGTCCACGGCCAGGAACTCGACCGTCCGCTCCAGCGGCATGGCCTCGACGGTACAGACGAAATAGTGCGGCCGGGCGGGGATGATCTTCTCTTCCCCCGTGATCAGGGCCACGGCGGCGGCCCCGCGCCGGGCGACGATCCGGTCATAGATCTCGCGCGCCAGCAGACGCAGCGGCAGGCCGATCATGCCCGAGGCGTGACCCAGCATCCGCTCGACCGCCAGGTGGGTCTTGCCGGTGTTCGTGGGCCCCAGGATCGCCGTCACGCGCGAGGGGGCCTTGCCTGTGCCGCGGTCACTCATCTCAGGTGAAAGGTGGCGTGTCCCGCACGGTTCCTCAAGCGGAAGTCTCGTCTTCGGGACCGGCGTAAACGTCACGCTGTCCCTCAGCGGAACAGGGGCGAAACGAATCAGGACCGAATCACCGACACGGCCCGATTCGGGGTTTGTTCCCTACAAGATATTGTATCTTAAGGGCGATTAACCACAATCATTTTGAGGCGGCTCGCGCCGGGGCGGGCAAGAAAAAGGGGCGACGGGAAGAAATCCCCGCCGCCCCGCTTCCGTCACGCTTTGCGCTCCGGTAGTTCACCCGGCCATGGCCCCGTAGCTCAGCTGCATAGAGCAAGGCTTTCCTAAAGCCGAGGTCGCAGGTTGGAGTCCTGCCGGGGTCGCCAAACCCATTGTCGAACTGTCCCGTCCGCGGAGCGTCATGGCGCGCTCAGCGACCGGTGCGGCGAGCTTCAGCCAGTTCTTCAGCGGCGATGGTGAAGTCGGCCTGGAACTCGGGGTCGGCCTTCAGGGCCGCGACGATCGCCGCGCCGACGATGCGGCCGGCCTCGACGTCGCTGGCGTAGTGGACGCCGCAGATCATCCGGCTTTCGCCGTAGGCGACGCCGCGCGACAGCAGGGCGTCGGCGCGGTCCGGCGCCATCTCCGCCAGCACCAGGGCCCAGGCCCAGCCGAGGGCGGCGTGGCCCGACGGATAGGAGCCGCTGGTCCCGAGCCACGGTTCCGGCTGGAAACAGGTCTCGGCTGGTTCGACGACGAAGGGGCGAGGCCGGAAATAGTTACGCTTGGCGGGGGTCTGGATGGTCTCCAGATCGCCCAGCATGCGCCCCAGCAACAGCGTCAGGGTGGGCATCCGCTCCGGGACGAAGGCGATGCCGAGCGCCTCGTCGAAGATGCGGGGCGCCGACGGCGTCTCGATCTCGTTGTCGGCGGCGGCCTGGGCCCAGCGCGCCGTGCCCTTGAGGGCGCGGGTGGCGCGGTAGACGGCGATGTCGTCCTGTTCGCGCAGGGAGCCGGGCCGGGGCGGCGGGGGCAGGAAGTTCGCGGCGTTGGGCGCGGAGCCCTCATCCAGGTAGCCGTGCGGATGATCACGGAAGCCGATCCAGAAGATCGGGTCCCGCGCCGGCGCGGCGGCGCAACCGGCGAGGACGAGAGCGAGGGCGGCGCCGACCAGAAGGGGGGCGTTGGGAAGGTGCATCATGGGCGTTCTGGAGCTTGTTGGTCAGGCGGACTGGGCGCCGGGGCGGCCGTTCTCGACCACCCAGGTGTTGAGCGTCGACAGGGACGCACGCGGGTCGCGGACGTCGCTGATCTGCTGATAGCGGGTGGTCATCAGCTCCGGCGTGACGTCCATCGAGATGTAGCCGCGCACCCGGCCGTCGAAGAATTTGATGTGCGGATTGGCGGGCATGGCCGACATCAGGCCCTCGTAGGGCGGGCCGCCCGAGGTGATGGAGGTGCCGACGAACTCGGTCGCCACTTTCGGCGAGGACTCATCCTGGCTGTCGAGCAGGACATCGTTGGTCCAGAACGAGTGGTAGTCGCCGGCCAGCACGACTGGATTGTTCGGCTTGAGCGTATGCAGGGCGCGGGTCATGCGATCGCGCGCGGCAGGGAAGCCGTCCCAGGTGTCGGTCCAGTAGCGGGTCTCGTCGCCCCGGTTCTCGAACCGCAGCCCGGCCATCACGAGGTTCTGACCCAGGATGTTCCAGCGGGCGTCCGTCCGAGCCAGGCCATCGTAGAGCCAGGTCTCCTGATCGAAGCCCAGGAAGGTGCGCGACGGATCCAGACGGTCGGTGCACTGGCTGTCGGCGACGATCTGGCCCTTGGCGCCGCCTTCGACCGTACAGGCGCCGCGCGAGCGATACTGCCGCCCGTCCAGCATGTAGAATTCGGCCAGCCGGCCATAGCGGACGCGCTTGTAGATCGGCATCTGCAGCCGGGCGTCGACGCGCGTGCGGCGGATCGGCATGGCCTCGTAAAAGGCTTGGTAGCCGGCGGCGCGGCGCTGCCGGAAATCGGCCGTTCCGCCGTCCTTGTCGGGCCAGACGCCGGAATAGTTGTTCAGCACCTCGTGGTCGTCCCAAGTGACCAGACAGGCGGCCGCGGCGTGCAGGCGCTGCAGGTCCGCGTCGGTGCGATGCAGGGCGTAGCGGTTGCGGTAACCGGCCAAGGTGGTGGCTTCCTCGAAGCCGTAGTGGCGCACGTTCGAGGCCGCGCGCTCGCCGGTGCGGCTGTATTCGTAGATGTAGTCGCCCAGGAACAGGGTCAGGTCCGGCGCCTCGTCGGCCATGTGGCCATAGGCGCTGAAATAGCCGACCTCCCAGTTCGAGCAGGAGGCGACGGCGAGGCGCATCCGGTCGACGGCGGCGTCGGGGGCCGGGGCGGTGCGGGCCATGCCGACCGGGCTCTGCTGGCCGGCCGCGGTGAAGCGGTACCAGTAGGGCCGGCCCGGGCGCAGACCCTGCACCTCGACATGGACGGCGTGGGCGCTGGAGGCGTCCGCGGTGATCCGGCCGCCCGCCGCGATCCGGGTGAAGCGCTCGTCGGCGGAGACCTCCCACAACAGATCGATGGGGGCGGACAGGCCGCCGAAGCCGTCCGGTGCGATCGGGTCGGCGGCCAGGCGCGTCCAGATCACGAAGCCGTCGGGCCAGGGATCGCCGCTGGCGACGCCGAGCGGGAACAGATAGGCGCCCCCGGCGTGGGCGCGACCGAACTGAAGCACCACCGGCGCGGCGACCAGGCCGCCGATCAGGGCTCGGCGGTTCAGGGATGGCGGGGCGATCAGCAGAGACATCGGCGGCGTCCGGGAAGACGAAAGGAAGGACCGGCGGGTCGGAGGACCGACCCGCCGGAGGGGCGACTTCGCTTAGAAGTCCATCGACAGGCGCAGGCCGACCGTGCGGCCCTGGTTCGGCGAGGCGGTCGGACGGGCCGAGCCGTTGAAGCCGTTACGGGTCTCTTCGTAGTAGGTGTTGAAGAGGTTGCGGCCCCACAGGGTCACGCGCCAGTTGGCGTCCGAGGGTCCCATGCTGAAGTTGGCGTTCCACAGCCAGTAGCCGGGCAGGACCGAGCTGGACGCCGCGTTGTAGATGGCGTCGCGCTGCATGTAGTTGGTCTCGGCCCGCCAGTCGAAGCCGGCCAGTGACCAGTCATAGGCGACCGAACCGCCGTAGTTGTATTTCGGGAACTGCAGCGGTTCGCCCGAACGGTCGTTCGAGATGATGACGGTCCACGGCCCGTTCGTCGGGTTGGCCGCGTCCGTCGCCGCGCCGTCGATGGCGAAATACTCGGTGTACTCGCCTTCCTTGTAGCCGAAGTTCTGGCTGATCGTCAGGCCTTCGAGCGGCATCCAGGTCAGCTCGATCTCGCCGCCGTAGATTTCCGACTTGGGCACGTTGGTGATCTTGCCGAGGCGACCCGCCTCGCGGTCGTACTCCAGGCCCTGAACCTGCTGGTTTTCATAGTCGTAGAAGAAGACCGAGCCGTTCAGGCGCAGGGTGTTGTCGAACAGGTCCGACTTGAACCCGGTCTCGTAGGCGATGACGATCTCGGGCTTGAACGGGGTCGCCGAGGTGCCGTTGTAGGTTGTGAAGCCGCCGGACTTCACGCCCCGCGCCACGCTGGCGTAGAGCATGGCGTTGTCGGCCAGGTCGTACTCCAGACCGAAGCGGCCGGTCACTTCCGACAGGTCGGTTTCGTAAGTCACCTTCGGGCCGACCGGCACGTTCAGGCGACGGGTGCCCGAGGTGGTCAGGCTGCGGTCCTCCTGTTCCCAGCGCAGGCCGGCGATCAGGGTCAGGCGGTCGGTCAGGGCGAAGCTGTTGTGGGTGAAGATACCCATCGCCTGCACCGACTGCTCGTAGGGCGTGTTGATCAGCTCGCGGTTGGCGCCGCGGAACTGGGTGTAGAAGCCGCCGTCCAGGCTTTCATCGGCATAGTGGGCGCCGACCATCCAGTTCAGGCGGCCGATCTCGTTCGACAGGCGCAGCTCCTGCGACAGCACTTCCAGGTCGTTGTAGAAATAGACGTCGGACTCGTTGAAGCGGGTGCCGTCCCAGTCGTTGTATTCCGAACGGTTGAAGGTCTGGTAGGCGGTGACCGAGTTCAGGGTCGCCCAGCCCAGATCAGCCTGGACGCGCGCGGCCAGGTCCAGACCGTCGTTGTCGCGGCCCGGCTTGGAGCCGAGCGCGCGGCCCGAGACGGCGGCCATTTCCGGCGACAGCTGCCAGCCCGTGATCCGCCAGGCGGTGTCGGTCGGATAGGTGATGCTGCCGTCGTTGACCGCGTAGGGTCCGCGCAGGCGGAAGCCGAGGCCGTCCGACTTGTCCATGGCCCAGGTCGCGGCCAGGTCGACGGTGACGTTTTCGGCGGCGTCCCAGGTCAGGCGGCCGCGGACGGCGGTCTTGTCGCGATCACCGAGGCGCTGGCCGGTGTCGCGGTGGTACTGCCAGGCGCCGCCCTGTTCGGTGACGGCGGCCAGGCGGCCCAGCAGGCCCGGCGCGATCCGGCCCGAGACGAAGCCCTCGACCTTGTAGCGGTCGTAGGAGCCGTATTCCGCGGTGAAGCCGGAGCGGAGGTCGGCCGTCGGGGCGTTGGTGATGATGTTCACCGCGCCGCCGGTGGTGTTGCGGCCGTACAGAGTCCCCTGCGGCCCGCGCAGGACCTCCATGCGGGCGATGTCGAACATCGCGCCCTGGGTGGTGATCGTATAGGGGTGGGCGACCTCGTCGACATAGACGCCGACCGTCGAGGAGTTGTTGCTGGAGTATTCGCGGGTGCCGATGCCGCGGATGCGGAAGCTGGGCTGGCCGCTGCCGAACTGGCTGTCGACCTCAAGGTTGGGCACGACATT
This sequence comes from Brevundimonas sp. EU05-FHT14B11, assembly GCF_058790835.1. NCBI lineage: Bacteria > Pseudomonadati > Pseudomonadota > Alphaproteobacteria > Caulobacterales > Caulobacteraceae > Brevundimonas > Brevundimonas sp. EU05-FHT14B11. Next base: position 346,052 of record NZ_JBYTCY010000003.1, on the reverse strand, counting down.
CTCGATGTCGTTGACGACGTTGACGCCCTTCTCGTCGAGCTCCTCGCCGCCGATGACGCTCAGGGCGATGCCTACGTCCTGGCTGTTCTGTGCGCGGCGCTGGGCGGTGACCACGACATCATCGAGCGCAGAGGCGCCGTGCGTCGCTTGCGGCTCGGAAGCGGTCTGGGCCATGGCGGGCAGCGCCGCCAGGGCCAGAATGGCGCTGGACGCGCCGAAGAGGAGACGTTGCATTTTTGACCATCCATCGGGCGACGCGCGGAGTACCCCCACCCTCGCGAGCCGAGTGTTTTGGGATGTCGTCGAACGTCTGCTGGTCCGGTCGAGGATCGAGGCGGCTCCCGCAATGGGGAGGAGCTGGAGCCACCGTCGCGACGAAGAAAAACAAACGTTCGACAACGATCCGGCAGTAGGATGGGCGAGCTATGCTTTTGTGACGCCCGCCTGAAGTGTTTTTGTCAGATGTTCTAGGGCTTTGTGACGCCCTGGAGAAAACGCCTGTTTTACCGCGTCTTGCGCGCGACCAGTTGGCCCGCCGCGGTCTGGAGGTCCGTCGCGCTGACCGGGGTTCCGGTCGTCAGGGCGATGAGGGCCGCGCCCTTGTACCAGAGCGCGAAGCGGGTGGCGGCCAGCCGGGTGAGGTCGAACTCGGCGGGCCAGATTCCCGCCTGGTTATAGTAGGTGCCGCCGCCCTCCGGGCCGCGCAGCAGCATGGCGAGATCTCGCAGGGAGGCGTCGCGACGGGCCTCCACGCAGATGCTGGCGATCAGGCGCGCGTAGCGAACATAGAACCCCTCGGCGTCCGGCTGGATGGAGGCGAGCGGGATCATCCGGGAGGCCCAGCGATCCAGGTCGACGCGGGCGGGATCGTCGTCCGGCTTCTGGCCGGCGAGATAGCGCGGCATGTCCCGGAAGACCGCGTGCCAGACCGCGTCGAGGACGAACCTGCGCATGTCCGGCCAGTGGTAGGCGAGGGTGGAGGTCGAGGTCCCGGCCACCGCGCTGACCGACCGGTTGGTGATCGCCGTGAGGCCGCCGGCGAGGATCTGGTCCGCGGCGATGTCCAGCAGCTTCAGGGGCATGGAGTCCGGATCCATGCCGTCCGTCGGCGCCTTGGGCAGGATCAGGCGATGGCGATACCACAGGGTGGCTGTCGGCGGACCTTCGGGAAGGCCCAGAATCCGGTCGGCGAGACCGCCCAGGCCCTCCGCCGCGATGACCTGGTAGTCGGGGCGACCCGCGAGCGCTCCGGCATAGAACTGCTCGATGGTCAGGGTCGCGACCAAAGGCTCGGAAAAATCAGCTGTTCGATCTTCGGTTGCGAGGTAGCCGCGCCACGCGTCTACCCTGAGGGCATGCCAGCGCCGCATCAGGTCGCGTCGCTCGGCGCCGGCGTCCGCATCCAGCGTCAGGGCCTCCCATATGCGCACGAAGCCGGCGTCGTCCGCGGCGCGCCGGTGAAGATAGTGCTGGATCAGCGCCAGCAGGCTGTCGCGGCCCGGGCTCAATCCATCCGCCGCGCGGAAGAATTCGGCGTGGAAGGCCGCGTCGCGGCGCAGGGCCTCCTCGCCGACCGCCTGGATCAACCCGGCCTTGGTCCCGAACAGATTGACGATGACGGTCGTGCTCTTGCCGACCGCCTGGGCCAGGTCGCGCATCGTCAGGCTGTGCAGGCCGTCCTTTCCGGCATGGGCGATGGCCGCATCCACGATCTGCTGGGCATCGGCCGCGCGACTGGTCGCTTGGAGGAAGGGCATGGCGTTCAATGCCGGTGAGGTCGCGAGATGTCGAGAGTGGTGAACTCGGGCGATATCAACCTGAAATTGGGTTGCGCACTTTCACTATATTAAGTTGTATTCCCCTTCAGGGCGCCATCCGGCGCGATCTGGGGGGACTATCCATGACTACGCGACCGATTGAGGGTTCGGGTTCGAACCTGCTGACGCTCGACAATGCGGGACCGATCCAGATGGGGTTCTGGGTCCCCAACCGGGTCTGGGCGACGGCGAAATTCCTCGTGCCGCTGCGCGACCATATCGCGGCGAAGAAGGCGGCGGGCACGCTCACGCCGATGGTCTCCGCCGTCCAGGACCTCAAGGACTGGGTCAGTTCGAACAGCGTCTACCGGATGTGGGTCAACTCGATGATCGAGCAGGCCAACGCCTTCGTCCTGACGCTGGACCCCGCGACCCGGGAGCAGATCCAGGACCAGGACGGAGACGTCGTATGGATCCCGGACTTCGACACCTTCTTCGACATGCTGAACGAGATCATCACCACCTCGCCCTCGTTCAACACGACGGCCCAGGTCGGCACGCCCATGAACGGGATGATGGCCATCGGCATGGCCACCGAGGCGGGGTTGGCCCTGTTCCACGACACGACCTTCAACGAGCAGTTCCGCACGGTGCTGGACGCCTGGAACGCCTTCCTGAAGAGCCCGGCCTCGCTCGACAAGCTGGATATCAACGATCCGGAAAAGGCCGGCTCGTGGATTTCGCAGGCCGCGTGGTCGGCGGGCGTGTGGAACCAGATGCAGTTCGACGCGACCCAGCCCGGCTACGGCTTCGACTCGTGGAATTCCTTCTTCATCCGGCTGTTCGTTCCCGGCGCCCGGCCCTTCCAGGGCGACCCGACCACCCAGATCAACATCGGCTGCGAGACCACGCCCTGGGAGTACAGCAACGGCGTCGCGCTCGAGACCGAGTTCTGGATCAAGGACGTCAACTACTCCCTGACCGACCTGTTCGCCGGACAGACCGCCATCGCCTCGTTGTTCGAGGGCGGCCAGCTGTACCAGGGCTTCCTGTCGGCGACCCACTATCACCGCTGGAACTGTCCCCTGGACGGCCGGCTGGTCCGCTCATGGGTGCAGCCGGGCACCTATTTCGCCCAGCGGCCGGGCCAGGGCGAGGATGTCGGCACCTGGGAGGGGACGGAGTCGCAGCCCTATCTCGGCCACGTCGCGGCGCGCGCGATCTTCATCTTCGAGCACCCGGCCTGCGGCTATGTCGCCCTGATCTGCATCGGCATGGTCGAGGTCTCGACCTGTGTCATCGATCCGCAGTTCCTTGTCGGGCCCGGCGATCCGGCGGTCATCGTCTCCCGCGGCGTGGAGATCGGCCATTTCGAGTTCGGCGGCTCCACCCACATGATGGTGTTCCAGAAGGATCGGGTGGTGCTGGAGGATTGGGCGGTCAACGCCGTGCAGCACCAGAACGACCCCAACCCGACCCCGCTGGGCAGCGTCATCGCGACGGCGGTGGTTTAGGCCAGGCCCTTGCGAGAACGGGGCGGCGGGAAGAAATCCCGCCGCCCCACTTCCGTGGCGCTTCGCGCTCCGACAGTTTACCCGGCCATGGCCCATAGAGCAGCGCTTCCTAAGGCAGAGGTCGCAGGTTGAAGTCCTGCCGGGGGCGCCAGTTTGTGCGTGGTGGTTTGATAGTTCCGAATTTGAGGCGGCTTCCTCAGGATTCGGGGGGAGACTTGAAGATCATCCCGATTTCCTTGAGAGCCATAATGGACATGGTGAAAACTAAGATTGTCCAAACTCCCCACCCTGCCGCCAGAATTAACAAGTAATCGTTTGTGTTTTGCTTGTTCATCCAGACGATGGTGGGCAGTGCCAAGAGTGCTATCAAGGCGATTGTATATATCACGTAGGCCCATGTTGGCATTGGGTACGAGTATATACCTTGCGATTTCAACCTCGCATGCATCCGATTTCGTATCGGAAAAGCGATTCTCCACCGCATAAACAACATTATAGCCACAACTGCAACTATAACACTTACAATGACGTTGGAAAAGGATGTTGCGTTATAATACAGTAGGGATCCTCCAAGAAATCCTCCCACAGTTCCTGATATAAGCCTCTCTTTCATTTCAGACTCTTGCATCACAAGCACTTTCATCCATTAGATTTGCTTTATTGACGAACTCATCGCCGGCCCATCCGGCAAGCTCTCTGCCAAATCCTCCTAGCGGGCCTGCGTAGGTTAGAGTTGTTTGTAGCCCGTAAACTGCAGCTGCACCCCAGTCGCCCGTTGCTACACCATAGAAGCCTACCGAGGTGGCGTTCAGCACCAGTCCAGTCACAAGCAATGTACCGCCGACGCCCTCGGAAAGGGGAACCAGGAAAACTGCAAGAGGTCCTGTGCTCATTGAGGCGACGCCACCCACAACCGCTGTTCCGAACCCGATACGCCCGATCACCGAAGATGCCTCACTCAGACGCATAGCGCCACGGACCATGCTAAGGCAGCGCTCTCGTGACATGCCGCTCGGACTCAGGCCGCTGACGCCGCCTCCAACGCCGCCACCGCCACCGGCGGAGTTGGGATCGTTCCACGACCCATGATCACCGATGGCGACGGTAGGGCCGCCGGTCACTGTTTTCGGCGTACACCAAAGGCCGTCTGACCTCCGAACGACCTGCCAGCCCTCGCGTTCACACTCTGCCCGGTCAGTCCACTTGGGATCCTTGAATTCCAGGCCCATGGGATCGATCCTATTCACCGGATCCCCGCCCACATAGGCATACAGGTTCGCCCCCGCCGCATACCCGATCGGGTCCGTCTGCAGGAACCGCCCGACCTGCGGCAGATAGGTCCGCGCCCGGTAGTGATAGGCGCCCGCCTCCGGCAGCCATTGCTGGCCGGTGTACTGGAAGCGGCCGACGTTGCCCGCGGCCGGGACGCCGTATTCGTCATAGGTGTTGATGGCCGACACCGCGCCGGTCGCGCCGGACTGGGCGATGACGGAGCCGCGTTCGTCGGCCAGTTGCCAACTGCGGTTCGACGTTCCCGACCCGTCATAGGCCGCCGCCACATCGTCCAGGCCGAGGCCGGGGATGTAGCGGCGCGTCAGGGCGCCCGTGCCGGCGTTGTACTCGGCCGCCAGTTGCTGGCCGACGTACTGACGCCGGGTCGTGGCGCCGCCGACGGTCGAGGTCGCCAGACGGTTCATCGGATCGAAGGTGAAGGCCGCGGCGCCCGCCCCCGCGCTGGCCGAGGTCAGGCGATTGGCGGCGTCGTAGCCGTAGGTGTCGCCTGAAATCCCGGTGGTGTTGCCGTTGCTGTCATAGGTCACAGGCGAACCGCCGGAGGTCGTCGCCTGGTTCAGGCCGTTAACCGTGTAGTCCGCGCCACCGCCGGACCGGGTGTAGGCGCCGTTGGACACCATGCGGGTGACCAGCTGACCGGCCGGATTGTGGCTGAAGCCGTACGTCACGTCGTTGGTGGAGCCGTCGGCGTTCTGGGCGAGGCTGGAGAGCCGGCCCCAGGCGTCGTAGCCGTAGGTGGTCGAGGCCCCGCTTCCGCCGGCGCGGGTGATCGACGTGGATTGGCCCAAGTCGTTCCAGCCGTAGCTGGCCAGGACGCCCGCCCCGGACGTGGCGCCGTTCTCCCGCACCGTCTTGAGGCCGCCGTACAGGTCGTACTCATAATCGGCGTAGAAGGCGTCCGGCCAGGTGATGCGGGTCACACGGCCCGCGGCGTCATACTGATACGCCATGGCGCCGACGCCGCTGGAGGTCTCGCTGACCGGGCGGGACAGGGCGTCCCAGGTCGTGTTGACCGTGATCGTTCCGTCGCTGGTGCTGAACACCCGCCCGAGATTGTCATAGGCCGTGCTGACGTCCGGGGTGCCGGACGGCAGGTTCAGGGTGACCAGCCGGTTCAGGGCGTCGTAACCGAAATAGGTCAGCTCGCCCGCCCGGTTCCGCGCGCTGTAGGGGCGGCCTACGGCGTCATAGACGGTCTGCTCATAGTCCGTGGTCGAGGTTCCGCCGCCCGTCGCGTTGGGATAGCGCAGCTTCACCTGGCGGTTGAAGCCGTCGTACTCGAACAGCGAGACATTGCCCTTGGCGTCGGTGAAGGACGCGAGCTGTCCGCCGGCGGTATAGGTCTGGCTTTGGGGCTGGGCGTCTCCGGTGCCGTAGGCCGTGGTCACCGACAGCGGCCGGTCGGCGACGTCATAGGTGACCCGGGTGATCCGGTCCGGGCCGAAAGCGCCGGTCGTGGCGGCCGTACAGGCCGAGGACGGCAGGGCGCCGAATGTCGAGGGGTTCATCCGCACCGCCGCGCAGGTGACCCGTCCGGCTGCGTCATAGCTGGTCTGCTGGACGCCGGAGACGGCGTCGGCGGCGGACATCTGACGCGTTTCGACCGGTCGGCCGAAGTCGTCGTAGACGGCGCTGCTCTTCTGAAGTGGCGAGAACGCCGCCCAGTTCGGATCGGTATGGCCGGCGGTGGTTCCCACCTCGCTGAGGATCGTCTGACCGCGGTCATTGTAGGTCACGCGCTGGGCCCGATTCAGGCCTGCGCCGACCCCATCCGGATCGGGACCGATCACGCCGACCACACGCCGCGACGTGTCATAGCGGTAGGTGGTCGTGTCGTCGGATCCGCTGAGCGGACCGTTGACCGAGGCGACGTCGCCGTCCGGCGTATAGGTCAGGGCCGTCACCGCCATGGCGGGGACGGCGCCGGAGCCCTGGCTGATCGAGGCCGGAAGCAGGTTGTTGGCGACGCCGCTGGCGACGCCGTAATCGACCGTGGTCAGGACCTCGTCAGCGGTGGCGTCGCAGGTGGCGCCGGTCACGCAGGCGGAGGTCTCGACCGGCAGGGTGACGGGGGTCGAGGCCGCCACGATCACGCCCGCGCTGTTCTTGAACTGGGCGGTCTGGGGCGCATAGGCGTAGCGGGTCTGCGGCCGGACGGCGCCCACGCCCGGTGCGGGCAGGGTGACCGTCAGCGGTCCGCCGTGGGTGCTGTCCCAGGTGTAGTCGGTGACGGCGCCCGTCGCATCGGTGGTCGAGGTCGGCCGGTTGCAGGTGACAGGGTTGGCGCAGGTCGCCGGGTAGGCGGCGCTGGTGACGATGTCCGCCTCCGTTCCACCGGTCTTGGGCGACAGGGTCACCTGGGTGACGTTGCCGCGGCCGTCATAGACGTATTCCGCGGTTTCACCCTCGGGCCCCGTGGCGGCGTCGACACGAGACCCGGCGTTGTACGTCCATGCCCAGGTGCGGCTCGTCGTCGGCGACGTCGACGTGACTTCGGTCGCGGAGGTGACGAGGCCGGTGTCGAGGTCCGAGACGACCTCCGTCTTCTGCCCTAGCGGACCGTAGACATGGGCGGTGCGGGTCGCGCCCGTATCCTGAAAACCGTATTCCCACCGGCCGGTCGAGTCGGTCACCGCCTCGACCCAATGGTTGATATGGTCGTACTGGACCGACACGAGAGGGGTGGTGCTGGCTCCGACCGAGAGTTCCACCAACCGGTCGCCGTCGAGCAGGGTGCTGTAGCGATAGCGCGTCTCGACGCCGGCCTGATCCACCAGGATCTGATCTTGGTAGCCCGGCCCCTCCGCGTAGCCGAATGTTACGCTGGGCCATGTGCGAGTCAGACCCGTGCAGGTGAAGGCGGCCTTGTCACAGAAGTCCACCGCAAGATTCAGCCCGGTGACTTTTGCAACCCTGCCCCAGCTGAGAGCCATCGGGTCTGTGTTCTGCTCGTAGTCATAGTGGATCTGATAGCCGGTGTTTGTCTGATAGGACTGGAGCCGGGCGGTATGCGTTTCATTCCACCAGCCGCAAGGATCGCCGGGGTTCTCCGGAAGGCAGTATTTGTCGATGGTGTAGGTGTAGTCGGTCCGCAATCCGTTCGGCTGCTCGCGCCGCGTCAGCATCGGGGCGGACAACAGGTTTTCAGGGCCGACGGGCTCAATTCGATAGGACGTGCCGGCGCGAACATAGGTGTACGCGTTCGCGACCGAGTCGTAGACCAGCGTGGACCCGTTGTTCTCGACAGGAGTCCAGGGGCCGCCGAACGGGCCGTCGAAGGCTTCGGAAATGCCATCGGCGGTGATGATGACGCCGGTGTCGGTGTATCGGACAGCGGCGATCGCGTTGTCCCACCACGGCTGGTCATAGGCCAGTTGGACCCGGCTGTAGGACAGGCCGGTCTCGCCGCCGATCGCCACCTGGGCGCTGATGGGCGTCCATTCCCTCCGCACCAGATCGATGCCTCGGGGATCGAGCGTATAGCGCGCGGGCGGGAGCGTCTGCGCGGCGGCGTATTGCGGGGCGATGAGGCCGAGCCCCAGCGCGGTTGATGCGAGAAGATGGCTCAGGCGCATGGGGTGCTCGATGTCCAGAGGGTGGTTCCGCCCGCGCTCTTCAGGATCGCGACGCCGGAATTTTGAAGGGTGAGAACGGCGCCCGGATTGCCGGACGCGCCGGCGGTCCAGAACGGAGCGCCGGTGGTGTCGAAGATGGCCAGCTGGCCGTCGGACGAGACCCGCACGAACCAGGAGCGTCCCTGGCCGGTGCAGCTGTTCCAGACCTGAGCGCCGGACGTGTTGCGGATGACCAGGTCGCCGCTCGGCTCGAACGTCATCGTGTACTGGCCGTTGGCCGAGGTCAGCTTCTGGGTCGGGACCAGGGTGTAGGGGAAGGTGAAGGTATCGCCGGCCGGCGGGGGGCTGACGGGGACCGCCCCGTGGCCCAAGCGGTTGTCGGCCGCGTCCAGGATGTAATACGACCGCACGGAATCGCCGGTCGTTCGCGCCGTCGTGTTCGCCGTGAGGCGGCCGTTGGCGTCGTACAGGAATGTCTGGGCGTCCTGGGCCGTCGCCGAGCCTGCGAGCAGGCTCGCCGCACAGGCGAGGACGTGAATGGGTGTTCGCAAGTGTCCCTCCGTTTATAGGTCTGCCCAGCGCGGGCAGGAAATAAATCCTACAGTACGGATGCGTCAGAAATGGACGTAGGCAGGAATATATTCTTGCTTGATTGGCTGGCTGATCTTTCGGCCGGGCGGGCGGCGCTCAACCTGTGATTGATGGAAGACGTGACCGACGGGGCGCTGCACCGCTTCTGCACGCCGTCTGCGCCGAAGCTCCCCGGGCCGCCCCGCACGTCTGAACCGCACCGCGCGACAAGGGCCCCCTCACTTGAGGGGAGGCCCATGCTCAGCACTCATCCATTCACGCGATCGTCGTTCTGGCTGAAGGCGGGGGTCGCCGCCGGCCTGGCCGTTCTGGCGGACGCCCTGTTCTTCCAGTCCATTCCATGGGGCGCGGTCGTCGGCGGGTTCGCGGCGGCGTGGATCGGCGGATTGCTGCTGATCCGAAAGGGCCTGGCGCGCGACCGCCGGGCGCAGTTCGCGGTGGTCGCGGCGGGGGCCATGGCGGCGGTGATGATCGAGCGGCCCGATGCGCTGTCATGGCTGCTGTTCGGCCTGATGCTGACCGTCGCGGCCCTGTCGGCGCGGGTGCGCGAGGGGGAAGCCGTCTGGCGGTGGGCCCAACGTCTGGTCATTCATGGCGTGGTGTCGCTGGTCGGGCCGATCCTCGATCTGGTCCGGCTGGCGCGGCTGCGACGGCGCAGACCCGCCCGGGTGTCGCTGGCGGCCGTGCTGAAGGTGCTGGCCCTGCCGGCGGCCGGGGGACTGATCTTCCTGCTGCTGTTCGCGCGCGCCAATCCCCTGATCGCCGACGTTCTGGACACGGCGCGGATCCCGGCGCCGTCCGGATCGACCGTGCTGCGCCTGATCGGCTGCGGGATCGTGGCGGTGATGGTCGGCACGACCCTGCGGCCGCGCTGGTATCGCAAGCTGATCGCTCTGCCGTCCCTGGGCGAGCGCCGGATCCCGGGCGTGAACACGGCCTCGGTGACCCTGTCCCTGCTGGTCTTCAACGCCCTGTTCGCGCTCCAGAACGGACTGGACGTCGCCTTCCTGTGGAGCGGCGCGCCGTTGCCGGGCGAGATGACCCTGGCGGACTACGCCCATCGCGGCGCCTATCCGCTGATCGCGACGGCGCTGCTGGCCGGCCTGTTCGTGCTGGTGGCCCTGCGGCCAGGATCGGAGACGGCGCGGCGTCCGCTGGTGCGGGGACTCGTGGTCCTGTGGGTGGCCCAGAACATGGTGCTGGTCGCCTCGTCCCTGCTGCGCACGGCGGACTATATCGAGGGCTACGCCCTGACCCGCTTCCGCATCGTGGCCATGATCTGGATGGTCATGGTCGGACTCGGCCTGCTGCTGATCTGCTGGCGGTTGCTGAAGAACAAGGACGGCGACTGGCTCATCGGCGCCAATGTGAAGCTGGCGCTGGTGGTTCTGGCCGTCGTCAGCACGGTCGATCTGGGCGCCGTCGCCGCGGCCTGGAATGTCAGGCACGCCCGCGAGATCGACGGGACCGGCGCCCAGCTGGACCTCGGCTACCTGCGCGATCTCGGCGCCCCGGCGCTGGTGTCGCTGGTCGAGCTGGAACAGGCGACCGACGATCCGGAACTGCGCGACCGCGCCGCCGCTGTGCGCCGCGACCTGATGGCGCGCCTGCAGGAGGATCAGTCGGAATGGCGCGGCTGGACCTGGCGCAATGCGCGGCGGCTGCAGCGGATCGACGCCCTGACCGCGCATCGGCCTCTGCTGGTTCCGAGGCCCGGCGAACGGATGTGGGACGGCCGCCTGAGGCCCCCGCCGCCGCCCCGGCTCGCACCCTCGGCGACCGTTCCCCCGACCGTGGCCGTCCCGGCCCGGTTGACCTCAGCCTCTGGAGTCTGAACATGGCGATCATGCAGCGCACTGTCCTGGTGGTCGATGACGACCCCCACATCCGCGATCTTCTGACCTTCGCCCTGCGCAAGGCCGGCCTCGCCACGCGCGAGGCGGCGGACGGGGAGGCGGCCCTGAGCGATCTTGAGGCCCATCCTTCCGATCTGGTGGTGCTGGACATCAACATGCCCCGCATGGACGGGATCGAGACCTGCCGCCGCCTGCGGGCGAAGGGCGACGTCCCGGTGCTGTTCCTGTCCTCGCGCGACGACGAGTTCGACCGGGTGCTGGGCATCGAGCTGGGCGCGGACGACTATGTCACCAAGCCTTTCAGCCCGCGCGAGGTGGTGGCGCGGGTGGCCGCCATCCTGCGGCGCACGGCCCGTACGCCGGCGCCCCTGCCGTCGGGGGCGGTGAGCTACGGCCGGCTGACGCTGGACGCCGAAGGCTGGCGCGCCGCCTGGGGCGGAGCCGAGGTGCCGCTGACGGTGACCGAGTTCGCCATCGTGCGGGTGCTGGCGGCCCAGCCCCGCATGGTCTTCACCCGCGACGCCATCATCGACCGGGTGCACGGCCCCGGCTTCGCGATGACCGACCGGACCATCGACAGCCATGTCCGCAACCTGCGCGGCAAGTTCGCGGCGGTGGGCGGCGGCGACGTGGTCGAGACCCGGCCCGGCCTCGGCTACCAGCTCGGACCCTGCGTCGGCGCGGCGGCGTGAGCGACAAGCCGCCCGGGCGCTTCCGGCTGTTCGTGCGGCGGCACTGGCCGGCCCTGAGGCTGCGGACCATCCTGCTGTCGGTGCTGCTGTTCGCGGCCCTTCTGCCCGGCTTCGCGGCCATCTTCCTGCGGGTCTACGAGAACACCCTGGTGCGCCAGACCGAGGCGGAGCTGGTGGCGCAGACCGCCGCCCTGTCGGCTACGGCGGAGGCGTTGTGGCCGGGCTCGCGCCTCACCACGCCGACCGCGGCGCAGCGGCTGGCGCCCGGCTGGTACCAGCCCGAGGCGGCGACCATCGACCTGGGTTCGACCCCGATACTGCCCGCCCGTCCGCCCGCTCGACCCTCCGGCCCGCCGACTCCGGAGGCCGTCATCGTCGGCCGCCGTCTGGACGTCGTGATGCAGGAGACCAGCCGCACGACGCTGGCCTCGATCATCTTCCTGGACCGCAACGGGGTGGTGGTCCGCGGCTTCGGCGAAGGCGGCAGCTGGAAGGACATCCCGGAGGTCCGCGCGGCCTTGTCCGGGCGACCCGCGACGATGCTGCGCCGGAACGCCGCCTATCATCCACGCTATTCGTGGGAGTGGCTCAGCCGCGCCTCGGCCCTGCGCATCCATCACGCCCGGCCGGTAGTGGTGGACGGACAGGTCGAGGGGGTGATCCTGGTCTCCCGGTCGCCGCGCGCCCTGTTCCGGGGCATCTACCAGGACCGCATCAAGATCGCGCTGGGCATCGTCGGGGTGCTGGGTTTCATCGCCTTCCTGGCGGTGCTGGTGTCGCGGGGCATCGCCCGGCCGATCGAGGCGCTCAGCCGGGTCACGCGCGAGGTCGCCAGCGGGGGCGGGTCGGTGCCGCCGCCGCCCAGCACCGCCGCCGTCGAGATCCGGACCCTGTACGAGGACTTCGGCATCATGGCCGAGGCGGTGGAGCGTCGCTCCCGCTACCTGCGCGACTTCGCCGCCGCCGTCAGCCACGAGTTCAAGACGCCCCTGGCCGGCATCCAGGGCGCGGTCGAGCTGTTGCAGGATCACGAGGACATGGAGCCCGCGCGGCGGCGCAAATTCCTGGACAACATCGCCGCAGACGGGCGGCGGCTGTCGGGGCTGGTGACGCGGCTGATGGACCTGGCCCGCGCCGACATGGCCCGGCCCGAGGCGGGGCTGTCGGTCGACTTGAGGCCGCCCCTGCTGAAGTCCGTCGACGCCTGTTCGCCGGGATTGAACATCACCCTGGACCTGCCCGGGGACCTGCCGCCGGTGGCGGCGCCCGCCGCGACGCTGGAGGTGGTGGTCTCGACCATGCTGGAAAACAGCCGCCAGGCAGGAGCGAAGGCGGTTCGGATCGCGGCGCGGGTGGCGGGCGACTCGGTCATTCTGTCGGTGTCGGACGACGGCCCCGGCGTGGCGCCGGCGGATGCACGACGCATCTTCGAGCCCTTCTTCACCACCCGGCGCAGCGAGGGAGGGGCCGGCCTCGGCCTGTCGATCGCGCGCGCCCTGCTGGCCGCCAATCAGGCGACGCTGGACCTGGCGCCGTCCGAGAGCGGGGCGGTGTTCGAGATCGGACTACCGGTGGCGGAACGCTAAGGCGCTCAGCGCCACTTCGACCCGTCGCCGTGCTTGCCGATGCTTTCCCACTCCGGCGGGGCCGCCTTGTGGATGTACTGTTCCGACACCAGCCAGCCCTTGAGCGGGCGGAGCACGGCCAGGCAGGCGAGGACCAGCAGCGGCATGGTGACCGCGAAATGCACCCAGACCGGCGGGTGGACGGTGAACTCGAACCACATGAACAGGGCCATGCCGATGACGCCGACCAGGCTCATGCCGAAGAATGCCGGGCCGTCCGCCGGGTCCGCGAAGCTGAAGTCCAGTCCACACTTCGGGCAGTTGTCGCGGATCTTGAGGAAGCCCCGCAGCAGTGGACCCTCGCCACAGCGCGGGCAGCGGCAGCGCAGGCCGGTCTTCAGGGTGCTCAGCGGCGGATAGACAGGGTCGCTCATGGCGTTCCGGTTCCTCAATGGCCTGCATGTCGGCCTGTTGAGGGACGGGTGCAACCGGGGCCGTTTGTCGCGGCGTGGAAACCGGTGGCGCGCCGGGGTCCAGTCACCATCCGTTAACCGCGTTTAAAGGGGCGTCGCGCGAGGGTGCGCGCGCATGTCCGGGGCCCGTTCCAGCAAGCGCATCCTGAAGTCGACCGTGGCCGCCGCCGCGGCCGGCGCGGTGGTGCTCGCCCCGCTAGCGCCGCTCTACGCCCAGGAAGCCGGCGCGGCCCTGGATCCGGTCACCATTCGCATCGGCGCCAATGAGGTCTTCACCCGGGTGGAGTTCGCCGGCGTCATCGGCGCCCGGTCGCAAGTCCGGCGTGAGGGCCGGACGGTCATCGTGCGCATCGGCGCCACCGCCGCCCCTGATGTTTCACGTCTGCGCGTCGATCCGCCGCGCGGGGTCGAGAAGGTCGAGACCCACGCCGTGCGCGGCGGCACCGAGCTGGTCCTGACCCTGGCCGAGGGCGCCGATGTGCGCACCGGCTCAGCCGACGGCGCGGTCTTCGTCAACCTGTACGCCACCGCCCCCGAGGCGCCCGTAGCGCCGGTCGCGGCCGCCCAGGCCGCGGTCGTGCCGGTGGTCTCGCATGTCAGCCCGGAAAAGGTCAGCCTCGACTTCAAGTGGGAACAGCCGGTCGGCGCCGCGGTCTTCCGCCGGGGCGACGCGGTATGGGTGGTGTTCGACACCCCCGCCCGCCTCGACATGGGCGGGGCCAAGGCGCTGGGCCCGGCCACCGGCGCCCACTGGACCGCCGGTCCGGACCACGTCGCCGTCCGTATCGCCGCGCCGCGCGCCCTGCGGGTGTCGGCGACCTCGAACGGCTCGACCTGGACCGTCAGCATCGGCGGCCCGGCGGCCTCGGCCGGCGGCGTCACCGTCGATCGCGACGATACGGGGGAGCCCGCTCTGGTCGCCCGCATGGCCGGGGCGACCAAGGCCATCTGGCTGACCGATCCGATGGCCGGCGACCGCTTCGCCGCCGTCACCGCCCTGGCGCCCGGCAAGGGCTTCGCCGATAGCCGGCAAAGCCTCGACATGTCCCTGTTGCCGACGGCGCACGGTCTGGCGGTCGAGACCCTGGTGTCCGACCTGGCCATCCGGGCCGACGGCGACCTAGTCACCCTGAGCCGCCCGGGCGGCCTGACCCTGTCGGCGCCCTCGGCCGCGCTGGAGACCGCCGAGGACGAGCCGGGCGCGCCGCGCAAGGCCAAGTATCCGGGCCTCATCGTCGAGGGCTGGGAGAGCACCGGCCACGCCACCTTCGCCGCCCGCTATCGCGAGCTTCAGGACGCGGCGGGCGCGGAGTCCGCCGTTGCCGGAGAGAACCCGCGCGCGCCCATCGAGGCGCGCATGGCCTTCGCCCGCTTCCTGGTCGGTTCGGGCCTGTCCTATGAGGGCATCGGCGTGCTGAACGCCATCGTGGCCCAGGCGCCGAACATGGCCGGCGAGCCCGAGGTGCGCGGTCTGCGCGGCGCGGCGCGGGCCTCCATCGGTCGTCTGGACGAAGCCCAGGGCGACTTCGCCTCGGCCGCGGTCGCCGGGGATCCGGCTTCGGCGGTGTGGCGCGGCTATATCGCCTCGAAACAGGGCGACTGGGCCGCCGCGCGCCAGGCCTTCAACGCCGGCGCCGGGGCGGTCGACGACTTCCCGCCGATCTGGCGCGCCCGCTTCGGCGCCGCCCACGCCGAGGCCGCGCTGGAAAGCGGCGACCCGGAAGCCGCCCGCGCCCTGCTGTCCTACGCCTTCAGCCAGAACGCGCCCGCCGCCGACCAACTGGCCGCCCGCAACGTGCAGGCCCGGCTGTTCGAGCAGGACGGCATGGGCGACCGGGCGCTGGCCGTCTATCGCGCCGTCGGCCGCGCGCCGCTGGACAAGGTCGCCGTGCCCGCCAAGCTGGGCCTGATCCGCCTGTCGCTCGAGCGCGGGACAATGAAGCCTGACGAGGCGGCCAAGGAGCTGGAAGCCCTGCGCTGGCGCTGGCGGGGCGACGCCACCGAGCTGGCCGTCATCCGTCAGCTGGGCAAGCTGTACCTGTCGCAGGGGCTGTACCGCGAGGCGCTGACGGCCCTGAAGGGCGCCGGCGGCCGCATGAGCCGCCTGCCGGGCGCGGCGGACCTGTCGATCGATCTGAACAACGCCTTCCGCATGCTGTTCCTCGAAGGCGGCGCCGACGGCCTGCAGCCGGTGCAGGCGCTGGGCCTGTTCTACGACTTCCGCGAACTCACCCCCATCGGCGCCGACGGCGACGAGATGGTCCGCCGCCTGGCCCGCCGCCTGATCGACGTCGACCTGCTGGACCAGGCCGCCGAACTGCTGAAGCACCAGGTCGACAGCCGACTGGAGGGCGTCGCCAAGGCCCAGGTCGCGACCGATCTGGCCACCGTCTATCTGATGGACCGTCAGCCCGAGCAGGCGTTGCAGGCGATCTGGAGCTCGCGCTCGACCCTGCTGCCCACGCCCCTGAACGCCGAGCGCCGGGCGCTGGAGGCCCGGGCCCTGATGAACCTGGGCCGCTACGACCACGCGCTGGAAGTGCTGGGCGCGGACGCCTCGTCCGACGCCAAGGCCGTGAAGGCCGAGATCTTCTGGAAACAGGAGAACTGGGGCGGCGCGGCGGCCCTGTACGAAGCGGCGATGGGCGAGCGTTACCGCAACCCGGCGGCCCTGACCCAGGACGAGGAAGCCCGGCTGATCCGCGCGGGGGTCGGCTATTCGCTGGCGCATGACACGGCCGCGCTGGGCCGGCTGTCGCGCAACTATCGTCCGTTCGTGGCCGGAGCCCGGTCCAAGGTCGCCCTGTCGATCGCGCTGGACGGTCCGGACGGCATGGCCTCGGCGGGCGACTTCGCCGCGCTCAGCGCCTCGGCCGACACCTTCGCCGGCTGGGTCAACGAGATGAAAGCCGAGCTCAGACAGAAAACGGGCGGGAATCGCCCTGCGACTCCCGCCCGTTCCTGAATAGCCCTGGCAGCGGAGCCGTCAGGCTCCGTCGCCGAATGGCTTAGCCGTTGACGGCGTCCTTCAGCGGCTTCGAGACGCGGAAGCGGACGGCCTTCGAGGCGGCGATCTTGATGGTCGCGCCGGTGGCGGGGTTGCGGCCTTCGCGCGCGGCGCGGGCAGCGGTGTCGAACACGCCGAGGTTCGAGATGCGGACGTCGCCGCCCGAGGTCAGCGACTTGTGAATGTTCTTCACGATCGCTTCCAGGACGCGGCCGGCGTCGGCTTGGCTGACGCCCGCGTCTTTGGCGACGGCGGCGATGAGTTCGGCTTGAGTGGTCATTGTGGGTCGTTTCCCGATTGAAGCTCGCCCCCCAATTCAAGGGCGATGACGGACGGATCAACGCCGCTTTTTCTCGGGATGGCAAGCGGGATCGCCGCTGTAAGCCCCACGGGCTGGGGATTTACCCTGTTCCGGACGCCCGCTGGAAGCTCTCGACCAGGCTTCCGGCGACCAGTCTCCAACCGTCCACGAGCACGAAAAAGATCAGTTTGAAGGGCAGTGAAATCACCACCGGGGGGAGCATCATCATGCCCATGGACATGAGCACGCTGGCGACCACCAAATCGATCACAAGAAACGGAACGAAAAGGAGAAATCCGATTTCGAACGCCCGCTTCAACTCGCTGATCATGAAGGCCGGAGTGACCACCCGAAGGGGCAGGTCCACGGCCTGCGCCGGGGCCTCGATGTTGGACAGTCGGGTGAACAGGGCGAGGTCGTCCTGATCGACCTGTCCGAGCATGAAAGTCTTCACAGGTTCCGACGCCGCATCGAAGGCCTGAGGCAGCTCCATCTGCTGGTCCAGCAGGGGTCGGATGCCCGAATCATAGGCGTCCTGCCACGTCGGAGCCATGACGATGGCGCTCAGAAACAGGGCCAGGGAGACCAGCACCGCGTTGGGCGGCGACTGCTGCATGCCCAGGGCGGTGCGGAGCAGGGACAGCACCACGACGATTCGCACGAAGCTGGTGGTCATGATCACGATCGACGGCGCCAGCGACAGGACGGTCATCAGGCCGACCAGCTGGACGACCCGCTCGGTCAGGCCCGCGCCGGTGCCCAGGTCGACATTGATCGCCGCGCCGCCGGCGGCGACATCCTGGGCCAGGGCCGCGAGCGGCCAGCACAGGCAGAGCAGGGTGGTCAGCAGGGACAGCAGGGCCGCGCGCTTCCACTCATCGCGCGTCGGCATGACGAAGATGGATTTCAGGCCGGCTCGTCCGCTCACCGGCCCGCCTCCGGTCCGCGCGGCTCAATAAGCTCGCGGCCTTCGCCGAGCAGCAGCAGGCGTTCCTCGTTATCGACCTTGACCAGCACCAGGCGGCGAGCGGGGTCCAGCACCAGGGTCTCGACCACCTGCATGCGGCGTTCGCCGCGCTCGGCGCTGAGCTTGGCCAGCAGCTGCGGGGCGTACCGCCGGGCCGCCCAGGCCGCCAGGCCGATGATGCCGAGGGTGAAAGCCAGGGCGAACACGGCCCTGAGCAGATCGAGGAAGTTCATGCGACGGGCCCCGCCGAAGACTGATTCCGGCGCGTCAGACTTCGGCGATCATGGTTAACGTCTCGTTGAGATAACGTCTCATTAACCATGGAGGCGGCATTTTCTGCCCATCGAACCGTGGGCGATCCGCGCCCGGAGACTTTGACGCCCGTGGGCTTCACCGACCTTCCGCTGCTAAGCCAGATCAAGGGCCGCCTGTCCTGGCTGGACGAGCGCCAGCGCGTCATCGCCGAGAACGTGGCCAATGCGGACACGCCCGGCTACGTCGGCCGCGATCTGAACGCGCCGAAGGACTTCGCCGCCGCCCTGCGCAGCGGCGGCGGCCTGCAGATGACCCGGACCAGCGCCATGCATATCGCCCCGGCGGGACAGCGGGCGCGCTTCAACGCCGTCGCCGCGCCGGACTCCGAGACCACGCTCGACGGCAACGCGGTGGTGGTCGAGGAGCAGATGCTGAAGATGGCCGAGAGCCGCATGTCCTACGACGCCGCCATCGGCTTCTATCAGAAGTCGATGCAGATGCTCCGCATGGCCGCCCGCGCGCCCGGCCGTTGATAAACAGGGAATAGCTGATGCCTGATCCCGTCCCCCCGAGAAACAGCGCCATGGCTGTCGCGGCCAGCGCGTTGAAGGCGCAGCAGTCGCGCATGCGCATCATCGCCGAGAACATCGCCAACGCGCAGTCGACGGCCCAGACTGCGGGCGGCGAGCCCTATCGCCGCCAGATCCCCGTCTTCCAGGCGCGCGAAATCGACGGCGCCACCGGCGTGACCCTGGCCGAGGTCCGACCGGATCAGGGCGATTTCCGCTCCGAGTACGACCCATCGCACCCGGCGGCCAACGCCGAGGGCTATGTGCTGCGGCCCAACGTCGACACCCTGGTCGAGGCCATGGACATGCGCGAGGCCCAGCGGGCCTATGAGGCCAACCTGAACGTCATCGAGACGGCGCGGTCGATGGACGCGCGCACCCTCGACATCATCAAGAAGTAGGGCTGACCCATGAACCCCATGATGGCGGCCAAGGCCTATTCGGCGATCCAGGGCGGGGCGATGCCGACCGCGCCGGCCGCCGCGCCCGAGCAGTCCGGCTTCGCCGAGATGCTGACCAACGTCATGGGCGACATGACCCAGACCTCGCGCGCCGCCGAGGGCCAGATGGCCTCCGCCGTGCAGGGGCAGGGCAGCCTGATCGACGTGGTCACCGCCGTCAGCTCGGCCGAGGCCTCGCTGGAAACGGTCATGGCCGTCCGCGACCAGGTGATCGCCGCCTATCAGGAAATCATGCGGATGCCGATCTGACGGCGGCGGCCTGTTCGAGCTGAGCCGGGAACCGGACCCGCGGCCCGGACGCTGCCTCTCCCATATCGAAAAGGAGACCGTCATGCTGAAGGACCGCAACGCGTCCGCCATCGTCGCCGTCAGCGATCTGGCCCGCGCCCGGGCGTTCTACGAGGATACCCTGGGCCTGACCCGCGACGGCGGGAGCGAGGACCAGGGCGTGCTGGGGTTCCGCACCGGGGCGACGCATCTGACCGTCTACAGGTCCGACTTCGCCGGGACGAACAAGGCCAACGCCGTCACCTGGGACATGAAGGGCGACCTCCTCGCGGTGGTGGATGACCTGAGGGCGAAGGGCGTGACGTTCGAGCACTACCCCGACATGGGCTTGACCCTGAACGGAGACATCCACGAGGCTGGCCCCATGAAGCTGGTCTGGTTCAAGGATCCGGACGGCAATATTCTTCATCTGATCGAGGGCATGAAATGATCCGGACGAGG
Organism: Brevundimonas sp. EU05-FHT14B11; assembly: GCF_058790835.1. NCBI lineage: Bacteria > Pseudomonadati > Pseudomonadota > Alphaproteobacteria > Caulobacterales > Caulobacteraceae > Brevundimonas > Brevundimonas sp. EU05-FHT14B11. The sequence goes on along the minus strand of NZ_JBYTCY010000003.1, from coordinate 326,447 downwards.
CGCGGCAGCTGTCATTGCGGAGCGGTGAAGTTCGAGTGCGAGATCGATCTGGCGCCTGAGGGACAGCGCTCGCCGCAGCTTCGGCCCGGGCCGTGGTACGCGACCACGCTGCGCTGCAACTGCTCGATCTGCCGCAAGACCCGGATGTGGAAGAACCACGTGCCGTCCGAGGCCTTCCGGCTGCTGGAGGGCGCGGACAACCTGACCCACTACCGGTTCGGCGAAGGCGGGATCGATCACACGTTCTGCAAGACCTGCGGGATCTACGCGTTCGTCCTCGCCAGCGAGCCGGTGATGGGCGGAGACTTCGTGTGCGTGAACGTCGCCGCGCTGGACGACGTAAGCCCCGAGGAACTGGCCGAGGCGCCGATCCGCTACGAGGACGGCGCCGCCGACGAATGGGGCAGGGCGCCGGCGATCACCGGCTACATGTAGCCGGGACTCAGCCTTCCAGCGACACCACCGGCTGTCCGACGACCGGGGCCGACCGACGGCGCGACTTCAGCCAGCCGCGGACGCGGTCCTGGATCGGGGTGTCGATGATTTGGTGGAACAGGAAGGCGAAGACGAAGGCCGCCGCCACGCCCGCGAACCACAGGGCCCACTGCACCGGCGAGGGCAGGGCGAATTTGGCGATCAGCACATTGGCGATCCCGAACCAGGCGATGCGCACGACCTCGTTGGTGATGAACATCGAGAATGACACCTGGGCGGCCTTCTCTACGAATTTGGAGGCGCGCGGCGTCGGCGTGGCGCCGGCGGCCAGGATGATGGTCGAGATGCAGGCCAGCGAGATCAGGGCGTGCTTGTCGAAATACTGGACGAAGGCCAGCAGCAGGGCCGCGCCGATCCCGGCCCAGCCCGCCAGCTTCGGCGCGATCCAGACCTTCTGGGCGAACCAGGCCAGCGACATGCCCAGCACGAACAGCGGCAGGGCGCGGAAGAAGCCGAAGCCCATGGGCATCTGGTAGACGGGATAGCCCAGCAAGGTCCAGGTGATCTGGTTGGCCAGCAGATATAGGCCGACGCCCAGGCCCAGCACGCTCCACGGGCCGAGCTTGATCAGCTGGCGCAGGATCCACGGGAAGGCCAGGTAGCAGCCGACCAGGGCCGAGATCGACCAGCTGGGCGCGTTCCAGCCGTAGCCGCCCGGAACGCCGTAGGCCTGGGTCAGCGTCAGCTGGGCCCACAGCTGGTCCCAGCGGAACCATTCGGGCGCCCGGGGCGCGAACCCCAGGGCGCCGCCGACGACGACCAGCGCGACCAGCGACAGGCCCATGATCAGGTGAGCGGGCAGCACGCGCAGATAGCGCTTCAGGAAGAAGTCGCCCGCGGACATCGAGCCCTTGGCGACCGAGGCGCCGTAGACCCGCATCAGCACATAGCCGCTGTCGATCAGGAAGAAGTTGGTCAGCAGGAAGCCGCCCCGCTCGAACACCGGATGCAGCCCTTCGGCCAGCGGCACGGGGGCCGACATCTGGAAGTGATGCAGGATGATCAGGCTGGCCACAATGAAACGCAACGCGTCGAGCCAGCCGCCCCGAACGATGGGGGGTGTTTCATTTCGGGTCGAAATCGCGGTCCAGGCCATGGGAAGGGCCTCCTTCGAGGCGAATTCCGCAAGGACCGGGCCGTGACGGCCCCGGGTTACAGCTTGCCGAAGGCGACGCCGCGCCAGCGCCAGCCCGCCTCAAGGACGGCGGCCCGCACCGGGTTTTTGATTTCGGTGGTGTCGAACGCGTAGTCGTAGACCTCGCCGAACGATCCGTCCTCGCGGAAGGCGTAGACGGTCTCGAAGCTCTTTTCGAACGTCTGGCCGCGCGAGGCGCTGCCTCGGGCGCTCAGCGTCGGCACGCCGGCGCGCCATTCGACTTCCCACAACTCATCGACGGACCGGACCTCGCCCTTGGCCTCGTCGAACTTCATCAGGACCTTGAAGACCTTCTTGATGCCGGCCTTGGCGAAGAACTCGTACCATTTGGCGTCGACGATCCGCCATTCGGCGACCATGTCGACGCCTTCCTTCTTCCCGTCCCGGATGACGAAGGGCGCCGTCGCGCGGTTGACGGCCATCAGGCGCTTGCGCAGGTCAGTCGTGGACTGGCGCTTGGCCCCGGCGGGCGGCGAGCGCGTTCCGGTCAGGAAGTCGAAAAGTCCCATGGTCATCCCCCGCGCGTTGCCGGGGGACAGTGGTCGATCGCTCGACCGAAGACCAGCGTTCTACGTCCGCGTCAGCCGCAGGAACTCTTCCCGGGTCCGCGGATCGTCGCGCATGACGCCGCTCAGGTGGCTGGTGGTCAGGCTGGCGCCCGGGGCGTTGACGCCGCGCAGGGTCATGCAGCTGTGCTCGGCCTCGATGACCACGCCGACGCCCTGGGGACGCAGCACCTCCTCGATGGCCAGGGCGATCTCGGAGGTCATCTTCTCCTGGATCTGCAGCCGCCGGGCATAGCCGCGGACCACGCGCGCCAGCTTGGAAATGCCGACGACGCGGTCGGTCGGCAGGTAGCCGACGTGGGCCACGCCGACGACCGGCAGCATATGGTGCTCGCAGAAGCTGACGAAGCGGATGTCCTTCAGCACGACCATCTGGTTGTAGCCGCCGACCTCCTCGAAGGTCCGCTCCAGATAGGCGCGCGGCTCGACCTCATAGCCCTCGAACAGCTCCTTGTAGCTGCGCGCCACCCGCGCCGGCGTGTCCAGCAGGCCCTCGCGGTCGGGATTGTCTCCCGCCCATTCGATCAGGGTGCGAACGGCGGCTTCGGCGTCGGACTGGGTGATGGTCGGCTTGGTCATGGGGCCTTCATAGAGGGGGAGAACGCGAAAGGGGAGGCTCGACGAAACGAACCTCCCCCTGATTTCACGCTTTCCGCCGCCGGTTCCGGATCGTCAGGGCGATGGCCGAGACGAGGAAGTAGAAGGCGCCGAACGCGGCGTAAGGCGCGACGGTCGTGAGGACCGAAGGAACCACGGGAGCGAAGGACTGCTGGATGAAGAACCCGCCCGCCAGCGCGGACTGGGCTCCACTCAGAATCATCGCCCACTGCGCCCCATAGACGCGCCAGCGGCGAACGCCCGCCAGCAGTTGAAGCAGGCCCGCCAGGATGGCCCAGGCCCCGAACAGTTGAAGCACTCGGGCCATATCGACCTGCATCAACAGGGCGACGCCGAGCGCGACGACGGCGCTGACTCCCAGGTTCAGGGCCTGGGCCGGGTTCGCGCGCAGGCCGCCGTTCGCCAGGGCGTCCCGCGCGTTCGCGACGGCGTCCCACGCCGGATAGAGGACCAGAAGCGCGCCTCCGATGAGGGGATTGGCCCCGCCGATGGTGAAGGCCGCCGCGACCCAGGCCGCGGCGACGCCCGCCCTGAGGAAGTAGTAGCGGGTCAATGCGGCGGCGCGTTCGGGGCTGGGAGCGGTGGCGGCCATGCGAAATCCTTGGGAATGAGGAAGCGAGGAGGGTGTGATATGCTGCGACATAATATGTCGTGACATATAATAACTATCGAGGTGGCTCGCCTCTGTCCAGGGATTATATGTCGCGATATGTTTTGAGGCGGCCCGGATTCGCTTCGGGAGCCGTCTGAGGAGTCGTTTTGCCCAATCCTGCCCCAACCCTGACCCTGGACCAGCAGCTCTGCTTCTCGCTGTACGGGGCGAGCATGGCGATAAATCGCGCCTACAAACCGCTGCTGGACGCGCTGGAGATCACCTATCCCCAGTATCTGGTGCTCGGCGCCCTTTGGGAGGCCGACGGCCTGACCATCGGCGAGATCGCGGGCAGGCTGGGGCTGGATTCAAGCAATGTGACGCCTCTGGTGAAGCGGATGGAGGGGGCCGGCCTGGTGTCCCGCATCCGCAATCCGGCCGATGAACGTCAGGTGGTGGTGCGCCTTACGAACGCGGGGCGGGACATGCAGGCGCGCAGCACCTGTCTCGGCGAGACCCTGTTCGCCTCCGCCGGCCTCAGCGTCCAGAAGCTGGTGCAGCTGAACAAGGATGTTCAGGCGTTCCGGGACTCGGTGGCCCGTTTCGTCGCCGATCGTCCTCATAGCTGAGGTGCGGCGCCTCCGGTTAGCGCCCTGTTAACCACACTCCCGGCATTTCTTGCCCAGTTCGGCTGCGCGTCCTGCGGCCTGTGGAGCGTGGAATGAACGGCGCGGAAGTTCTGGATGTGGGCCGCGACGCCTTGTGGCTGACGATCCAGCTGTGCGCGCCGATCCTTCTGGTCGGGCTGGTCGTCGGCGTGGTCATCGGCCTGGTGCAGGCCCTGACGCAGATCCAGGAGCAGACCCTGATCTACGCGCCCAAGATCATCGCCATCTTCATCTCCCTGCTGCTGTTTCTGCCGCTGATGGGCGCCCTGCTGGGCGGCTTCATGCGCACGATCGCCGCCCGCATCGCCGGCATGTGACCGGCCGGTGGAGCCCTGGGCCACTTCTGATCAGGTCTGGCAAGGCGCGCTGATCTTCGCGCGGATCGGCTCCGTGCTGCTAATGCTGCCCGGCGTCGGCGAAAGCTATGTGCCGCCGCGCATCCGCCTGGCCTTCGCCCTCGTCGTGACCCTGGCCCTGTGGCCGGTGGTGGCGGGCGCGCTTCCGGCCCTGCCGCAGACCCTCGGCGCCATGGCTGGCTGGATCATCCGTGAGGTCATCGTGGGCCTGATGATCGGCGCCCTGCTGCGCAGCTTCCTGACCGCCCTGTCGACGGCGGGCGAGATCGTCTCGCTGCAGACCACCCTCAGCTTCGCCCAGACGGCCAACCCGCTACAGGCCCAGCCCGGTTCGACCATCTCGGCCTTCCTGATGCTGCTGGGCACGACGCTGATCTTCGCGACCAACACCCATCACCTGTTCATCGCCGGCCTGGTCGGCTCCTACGAGCTGATCGCTCCGGCCAGACCTCTGGTCACCGGCGACTTCGCCACCCTGGCGATCCGCACGCTGGGCGACAGTTTCGCGCTGGGCGTCCAGCTGTCGGCGCCGCTGCTGGTCTTCGCCCTGATCTTCAACCTCGCCTCGGGGCTGGTCGGGCGGGTCATGCCCCAGTTCCAGGTCTTCTTCGCCGCGGCTCCGCTCAGCGTCATCCTGGGCCTGTCGATCTTCGCCCTAAGCCTCGGCGTGCTCGGCACGGTCTTCATCGACCGCTACCGGGCGCTGGCCCAGATCTTCGCGGGAGGCGCCGGTGGCTGAAGGCGCCGATCCCGAGTCGAAGACAGAAGAGGCGACACCGCGAAAACTAGCGGACGCGCGAAAGAAGGGTGATGTCGCCAAGTCCATGGACGTGGGCTCGGCCGCGTCCCTGCTCGGCGCCTCGGCGGTCCTGCTGGGGATGGGGGGCTATTTCGCCACCTCGATGGCCGAGCAGCTGCTGCCCTTCATCGCCGCGCCGCACACCATGCTGGGCGGGCTGGAGACGGGCGCCGGCGTCGAGATCGGCGCCCAGGCCCTGTGGGCCATCGCCCCCTTCCTCGGCGCGGTCATGCTGGCCACCATCATCGGCGGGGCGGGCGGCAACCTGGCTCAGTCCGGCATCATGTTCACCGCCGAAAAGCTGAAGCCGCAGTGGGAGCGCGTCAGCCCCATGGCGGGCTTCAAGCGGATCTTCGGCCCGGACGGCCTGGTGCAGTTCATCAAGACCTTCCTCAAGTTGATCGCCGTCGGAGCCATCTGCTGGATGGTGATGAAGCCGCATATCCGGGAGTTCGAGAACCTGGCGGCCATGCCGCCCGCCGCCATCCTGCCGTTGGCACGCGACCTGGCCATCGCCCTGATGAGCGCGGCCCTGATCTTCCTCAGCTTCACCGCCGGCGCCGACTATCTGTGGCAGCGCTACCGCTTCAACGAGCGGATGAAGATGTCCAAGGAAGAACTGAAGGAAGACTACAAGCAGTCCGAGGGCGACCCGCACGTCAAGGCCAAGCTGAAGCAGATCCGGGCCCAGCGCAGCCGCCAGCGGATGATGCAGAACGTGCCCAAGGCCACGGTCATCGTCACCAACCCGACCCACTATTCGGTCGCCCTGCGCTACGAGCCCACCGAGGGCGACGCCGCGCCTGTCTGCGTGGCCAAGGGCGTCGATGCCCTGGCCCTGCGGATCCGCGAGCTCGCGCGCGAGCACAATGTGCCGATCATCGAGAACGTGCCGCTGGCCCGCGCCCTCTACGCCGCCGTCGATGTGGACGAGACGATCCCGCGCGAACATTTCGAAGCCGCGGCGAAAGTGATCGGCTTCGTCATGGGACAGCGCAAGAAACGCTGATTGGTCAACGTCCTTAACGCGGCGTTTACCACGCGCCCGGCATTTTCTGCCCAGCGGGTCGTTCCAGAGTCGCGTGAGTATCGGGGCAAGAGCGCGTGGGCGGCTTCACGGCGGCGTTGCAGAGATTCGGGATCGGTCGACTGACCGTGGTGCTGGGCGTCGCCGCCGGCGTCGCGGCCATGCTGGTCTTCGTCATGCTGCGGATCGGCCAGGCGCCGGATGCGCTGCTGTATTCCAACCTCGACCTGCGCGAAGCCTCGGAAGTCACCACGGCGCTGGACGGCGCCGGCATCAAATACAGCTCCAAGGGCGACGGCTCGACCATCTTCGTCAACCGCGACCAGGTGGGCGAAGCCCGCATGCTGGTGGCGGGCAAGGGGCTCGTGACCTCCGGCAGCGTCGGCTACGAGATCTTCGACAATCAGTCGGTGCTGGGTCAGACCGAATTCCAGCAGAACCTCAACGAAAAGCGCGCCCTCGAAGGCGAGCTGGCCCGCACGATCCAGACCATGCGCGGCATCCAGTCGGCGCGGGTCATGATCGCCCTGCCGCGCCGCGAACTGTTCCAGTCCCAGGCCGCCGAGCCCACGGCCGCGGTAGTCGTCGGCGTGACGGGCGGCCAGCTGACCGGCGCCCAGGTCCAGGCCATCCGCAACGTCGTCGCCTCCTCGGTGCCCAATATGAAGCCTGAGAAGGTCACCCTGACAGACACTTCGAACCGCACCCTCGCGGCCGGGAACGCCGGCGAGGGCTTCAGCTCCGCGTCGGCGGAAGAGGCGCGCGGCCAGACCGAGTCCCAGCTTCAGGCGCGCATCAAGGATATCGTCGAGGGCGTCGTGGGCGTCGGCGGCGCGCGGGTGCAGGTCACCGCCGAGATCGACCACGCCCGCTCCACCACTCAGGAGCAGCGCTACGATCCGGACGGCCAGGTCGTCCGCTCGACCTCGACCAACGGCTCGGAGAGCCAGGACACGACCGGCGCGACCGACGGCGGCGCGACGGCGACCAACAACATTCCGGGCGGTCAGGCTCCGGGCCTGACTCCGCAGGGCTCGCGCGACACCCAGAACACCGAGACCACCAACTACGAGATCTCCAACACCACCACGACCACGGTGAAGGAAGCCGGAGAGATCAAGAAGCTGGCCGTCTCGGTCGCGGTCGACGGCAAGTGGACCCCGGGCGCCAACGGCGGCGAGCCGACCTATGCGGCGCGCACCGCCGAGGAGATCGCCCAGATCAAGTCCCTGGTCGCCGCCGCCGTCGGCATCGACGAGAGCCGGGGCGACAAGATCGAGGTGCTGAACGTCCGCTTCAATCGCGATGTCGCGGCCGCGGGCGGCGAGGAGGGCGGCTCGCCCCTGTTCAACTTCACCAAGAACGACCTGATGCGCGGCGTGGAGCTGTTGGTGCTGCTGATCACCGGCCTGCTGCTGATCTTCTTCGTCCTGCGTCCGCTGCTGAAGGCCGCCACGGCCGGCGCCGGCGCCGGCGCGGGCGGCCAGCCGCAACTGGCCGGACCCGGCGGCCAGCCGGTCACCTCGCTGCAGACCACCATCGTGGGCGGCGCGGGCTCCGCCCTGCCGCAACTGGGCGGTCCGTCCGAGATGGACCAGCGGCTCGACATCGCCCGGATCGAGGGCCAGGTGAAGGCGTCGTCGGTCAAGAAGGTCGCCGACTTCGTCGAGAAGCACCCGGAGGAATCGACCTCGATCCTCCGCAGCTGGGTGCATGAAGGCTGATGTCCGGCGCCCGCATGGTCACCAAGAAGCCTGCTGTCGATGACATCAGGAAACTGACCGGCCCCGAGAAGGCGGCCGTCATCCTGCTGTCGCTGGGCGAGGACCACACCAAGCTGTGGCAGGGGCTGGATGAGGAGGAGATCAAGGAGATCTCCCAGGCCATGGCCTCGCTGGGCACCGTCAGCGCGAGCGTCGTCGAGGAGCTGCTGGTCGAGTTCGTCTCGGGCATGAGCGGCTCGGGCGCGGTCATGGGCAGCTATGAGCAGACCCAGAAGCTGCTGGCCTCCTTCATGCCGGGCGATCGCGTCGACGCCCTGATGGAGGAAATCCGCGGGCCCGCCGGCCGGACCATGTGGGACAAGCTCGGCAATGTGAACGAGGCCGTTCTCGCCAACTATCTGAAGAACGAATACCCGCAGACCGTCGCGGTGATCCTGTCCAAGATCAAACCTGACCACGCCGCCCGCGTGCTGACCAGCCTGCCCGAGGACTTCGCCCTGGAATGCGTGCAGCGGATGCTGCGCATGGAGCCGGTGCAGCGCGACATCCTGGACAAGATCGAGCAGACCCTGCGCACCGAGTTCATGTCGAACCTGGCGCGCACGTCCAAGCGCGACAGCCACGAGCTGATGGCCGATATCTTCAACAGCTTCGACCGCCAGACCGAGGCCCGCTTCATCGGCGCGCTGGAAGAGCGCAACCGCGAGGCCGCCGAGCGCATCCGCGCCCTGATGTTCGTGTTCGAGGACCTGGCCAAGCTGGATCCGGGCGGCATCCAGACCCTGCTGCGCGCGGTCGAGAAGGACTCGCTGGGGCTGGCCCTGAAGGGCGCCTCCGAGACCCTGCGCGAACTGTTCTTCTCCAACATGTCCGAGCGTGCGGCCAAGATCATGCGCGAGGACATGGAGTCGATGGGCCCGGTCCGTCTGAAGGACGTCGATCAGGCCCAGATGGCCATGGTTCAGGTCGCCAAGGATCTCGCCGCCAAGGGCGAGATCATGCTGGTCGGCCAGGGCGGCGACGACGAGTTGATTTACTGACATGAGCGCGCAACCCGAAACGAAAGCCTTCTTCTTCGACACCGAGTTCGACGCCGGCGGCGAGGTCGTGCGCGGTTCGAGCTGGCGTCCGACCAAGCGCGCCTGGACCCAGGGCGAGGTCGAGGCGCTGGTGGCGCAGGCTTCGGTGGAGGCGCGCGAGACGGCGCTGGCCGAGATCGCCAGCATCCAGGCCATGGCCCTGTCGAGCATCGGTCAGGCGCTCGAGGCCGCGGCGCCGGCCCTGACCCAGATCGCCCAAGCTCACCGCGAACAGTCGGCCGAGCTGGCCATGGCCGCCGCCCGGGTCGTCGCTGCGGCCGCTCTGGAGCGCTTCCCGGAGGCGCCGTTGCAGGCTGCGCTGGAAGCCCTGGGGCAGGAGATCGACGCCTCTCCGCGCCTGGTCATCCGCACCGGCGACCTGACCGACGAGACCCGCGCCCGTCTGCAGCAACTGGGCGCCGACGCTGGCTTCTCGGGCATCGTCGCCTTCCGCGACGAGCCGGGCCTGCCCCCGGCCGCCTTCCGCCTGGAATGGGCCGACGGACGCGCCGACTTCGATCCCGCCGACGCTTTCGCCCGCATGGCCGAAGCGCTGAACTCCGCCCTGGCCGCCGAGGCCGGGCACGCTGAAACCCTGAACGGGAGGTCCTGATGGCGACCGACACCATGGCGTTGGAGGAGTTTCCGGACTCCACCGCCCTCGCAGAACATGAAGAGCACACCGACAAGACCGCGCACGATCTCGCGCCGGTCTTCGACGTGCCCGTCAACATCTCCGCCGTGCTGGGCAAGGCCCACATGTCCGTGGCCCAGCTGCTGAAGCTGAACCGCGGCAGCGTGCTGGAGCTGGACCGCAAGGTCGGGGAGGCGATCGACATCTTCGTCAACAACCGTCTCGTCGCCCGCGGCGAGGTGGTGGTGGTCGAGGACCGTCTGGGCGTGACCATGACGGAAATCATCAAGATCGAGGACAGCAACGCCTGATGGTGTTGCACCCGGGCCCGCGGAGCGGACCGGTGCGTAGGATTTGAAGGAGAAGACCCATGCGGCTTCTGGTGGTTGGCAGGCTCAGCGGACAGCTGGCGACGGCGGTGAAGATGGCCATGGCGCACGGCGCCAAGGTCCAGCACGTCGAGCGCGGCGATCAGGCGACGGAGCAACTGCGTCGCGGGCAGGGGGCCGACCTGCTGATGGTCGATTACCGCGTGGACATCGCCGCCCTGATCGCGGCGAACGAGAACGAGCGCATCCACGTGCCGGTGGTGGCCTGCGGCGTCGACGCCGACGCCACGGACGCGGCCAACGCCATCCGCGCGGGGGCCAAGGAGTTCATCCCCCTGCCGCCGGAAGCCGACCTGATTGCGGCGGTGCTGTCGGCGGTCGCTGACGACGAGCGCCCGATGATCTCGGCCGATCCGTCGATGAAGCACGTGATCCAGCTGGCCGACCAGGTCGCGCGCTCGGAAGCCTCGATCCTGATCACCGGCGAAAGCGGCGTCGGTAAGGAAGTCATGGCGCGCTACCTGCACAGCGGGTCCAAGCGCGCCGACCGCCCCTTCATCAGCGTCAACTGTGCGGCCATCCCCGACAACCTGCTGGAGTCGGAACTGTTCGGGCATGAGAAGGGGGCCTTCACGGGCGCCCTGGCCCGCCGCATCGGCAAGTTCGAGGAAGCCGACGGCGGCACCCTGCTGCTGGACGAAATCTCCGAAATGGACGTCCGCCTGCAGGCCAAGCTGCTGCGCGCCATCCAGGAGCGCATCATCGACCGCGTCGGCGGCACCAAGCCCGTTCCGGTCAACATCCGCATCATCGCCACGTCCAACCGCGACCTGGCCCGCTCGGTCAGCGAGGGGACCTTCCGGGAAGACCTGCTGTACCGCCTGAACGTCGTGAACCTGCGCCTGCCGGCGCTGCGTGAGCGTCCGGGCGACATCGCGGCCCTGGCCGACCACTTCGTCAAGAAATACGCCGCCGCCAACGGCGTGCCGGTGCGTCCGATCTCGGCCGAAGCCAAGCGCGCCCTGACCACCCACCGCTGGAACGGCAACGTCCGCGAGCTGGAGAACGCCATGCACCGCGCGGTGCTGCTGGCGGTCGGGCCCGAGATCGACGTCGAGGCCATCCGCCTGCCGGACGGCCAGCCGCTGACCGCCGGCGCCTATGGCGCGGCCGCTGCTGACGCCGGCCCCGCCGCCCGCGCGGCCCACGCCGCCGACGTCGTCACCCGCTCGCACGTCGGCCAGACCGTCGCGCAGATGGAGAAGACCCTGATCCTCGACACCCTGTCGCACTGCCTGGGCAACCGCACCCACGCGGCCAACATCCTGGGCATCTCGATCCGAACCCTGCGCAACAAGCTGAACGAATACGCCGACGAGGGCACGTCGATCCCGGCGCCCCAGTCGGGCGTCGCCTCCAGCGGCTACGCGGCCGCCTGATCCATGACCACGGGAACGGACCGCAGAAGCGTCCTGACCGGCCTCGGCGCGCTGGCTGTGGCCGCGTGCGGGCCCTCGCCTGAAGCGGCGGCTGGCCCTCAGTCGGACACGCCCCACAGGCTCGCCGGCCTGCCGCGGCACCTCGACCTCTCCGGCCTGGAAGCCGCCTATGGCGGACGGATCGGCCTTGATGGCGTGGACACCACGAACCGTCGTCGCGTGGTCTGGCGCAGCAGTGAGCGGTTCGTCTACTGCTCGACCTTCAAGATGTACCTGGCCGCCGCGACGCTGCTGAGGGTGCAGGCCGGTCACGAACGTCTGGATCGGGCGATCCCGATCACCCGCGCCGACATGCTCAACCATGCCCCGACCACGGAGCCGGCGGTCGGTTCGACCCTGACGGTCCAGCAACTGATGCAGGGGACGGTTGAGCTCAGCGACAACCCCGCCGCCAACATCCTGATCCGCGAGATGGGGGGGCTGGACGCTCTGCGCGCCTTCTACCGGGGCATCGGCGACGACAGCACGCGCGTCGATCGGCTCGAGCCGGAAATGAACCGTCTGGACGGCGACAAGGACACGATTACGCCGGCCCAGTCCGTGGACAACATCGAGCGTCTGCTGGTCTCGGCCGAGACTCCGCTGAGCCCAAGCTCGAAGGCTCTTCTGACGCGCTGGATGATCGACACCCCCACCGGTCCGGGCCGGATCAAGGCGGGCGTTCCCGCCGGTTGGACCGTGGCGCACAAGACCGGCACCGGCGGCTATGGTCCGACCAACGACATCGGCGTGCTTACGCCCCCGTCCGGCGCGCCGATCACGCTGGCGATCTACTACCACGCCGACCGCTCTTCATCATCGGAGCAGAACGAAGCGGTCATCGCCGAGGCGACCCGCATCACGCTGAAGGCGCTCGGCCATGACTGACGCTCCCGTCCTGATGAAGGACGGCTACGCCCGTCCCACCGCGCTGGACATGCGCGGCTGGCTGATGCGCGGCGAGGTGCTGATGGCCGTCGGCGTGATCGGCGTGATCATGCTGCTGATCCTGCCGGTGCCGAAATTCCTGCTGGACCTGCTGCTGGCCATTTCGCTGGTCTCGTCCGTGCTGATCCTGATGACGGCCGTGATGATGAAGCGGCCGCTGGACTTCGCCATCTTCCCGACGGTGCTGCTGGTCTCGACCCTGTTCCGTCTGGGCCTGAACCTGGCCTCCACGCGCCTGATCCTGACCCATGGGCAGGAGGGGCACGCCTCCGCCGGTCAGGTCATCGCCGCCTTCGGCGAGCTGATGATGGGCGGCAATTTCATCATCGGGGTGATCATCTTCGCGATCATCCTGGTGGTGAACTTCGTGGTCATCACCAAGGGTTCGACCCGGATCGCGGAAGTGTCCGCCCGCTTCACCCTGGACTCCATGCCGGGCAAGCAGATGGCCATCGACGCCGACCTGTCGTCCGGCCTGATCACCGAAGACCAGGCCAAGCTGCGCCGCAAGGAGCTGGAGCAGGAATCGACCTTCTTCGGGGCCATGGACGGTGCGTCCAAATTCGTGCGCGGCGACGCCGTGGCCGGCCTGATCATCACCTTCATCAACGCCATCGGCGGTATCCTGATCGGCGTCATCTCGCACGGCATGCCGATCAGCGAGGCGGCCAATACCTATATCCAGCTGACCATCGGCGACGGTCTGGTGACCCAGGTCCCGGCCATCATCATCTCGATCGCCGCCGGCTTCCTGGTGTCCAAGGCGGGCGTCGAGGGCACGGCGGACAAGGCCTTCGTCAGTCAGCTGGCCACCAATCCCGTCAGCCTGGGCGTCGTCTCGGCCGCCTCGGCCCTGATCGGCGTCATCCCCGGCATGCCGCTGATCCCCTTCATGGCCCTGGCGGCGGGGGCGGGCTTCATGGCTTGGCGGCTGGGCCGCCAGCGGCTCAAGCCTCAGCCGACAGAGGCCGAGATCGCCCAGGCCGCAGCCGGTCCCAAGGAGGATGTCGAGGAGCCCATCGGCACCGCCCTGACCATCGACGAGGTCAAGATCGAGCTGGGCTATTCCCTGCTGTCGCTGATCAACGATCTGGAGGGCCGCCGCCTGACGGACCAGGTCCGCGCCCTGCGCCGTTCGTTGGCCCAGGAGTACGGCTTCGTCATGCCGTCGGTGCGCATCCTGGACAACATGCGCCTGGGCACCCAGGGCTATGCGATCCGGATCAAGGAGATGGAGGCCGGGACCGGCGAGGTGCGCCTGGGCTCCCTCATGGCCATGGATCCGGCCGGCCGTCAGGTCGAGCTGCCGGGCGAGCACACGCGCGAGCCCGCCTTCGGCCTGCCCGCCACCTGGATCGACGAAAGCCTGCGCGAGGAAGCGACCTTCCGCGGCTACACCATCGTCGATCCGTCGACGGTGCTGACCACCCACCTGACCGAAATCCTCAAGGAGAACATGGCCGACCTGCTCTCCTACGCCGAGGTGCAGAAGCTGCTGAAGGAACTGGGCACGGAAGAGAAGAAGCTGGTCGACGAACTGATCCCCTCGGTGGTCACCGTCACCACCCTGCAGCGCGTCCTGCAGTCCCTGCTGCGCGAGAAGGTCTCGATCCGCGACCTGGCCGCCATTCTGGAGGGGCTGGCCGAGGCCGCGCCGCACACCAGCTCGGTCACCACCCTGGTCGAGCACGTCCGCGCGCGCCTGGCCCGCCAGCTGTGCTGGCAGCACAAGGGCGACGACGGCGCCCTGCCCATCGTCACCCTGTCGCCCGAGTGGGAAGCCGCCTTCGCCGAAAGCCTGATCGGCCCCGGCGAAGACAAGCAACTGGCCATGGCCCCCTCGCGCCTGCAGGACTTCATCCGCGCCGTCCGCGACGTGTTCGAGCGGGCCGCCATGGCGGGCGAGACGGCGGTGCTGCTGACCGGGCCGCAGGTGCGGCCCTACGTGCGCTCCATCATCGAGCGCTTCCGCGGCCAGACCGTGGTCATGAGCCAGAACGAGGTGCACCCCAAGGCGCGCCTGCGGACCATCGGCTCGGTCTAGATCAGTCCACCGAGACCCAGCCGCCGGCCGAGGCGTTGCGGGCCACGTCGTTGGCGGGGCGGGCGATCAGGCCGGACTGGGTGATCCACACGTCGTAGCGCGCCCCGTCGGCCATCGGCATATAGGCCGCGCCGCCGTACAGGGTGTCCACGGCGTCGACGTACTTGCGGTACTTCCGCGCCGTATCCCAGGTGCTGATCTTCCACGACTGGCCGTTGTCCGCCTCGGTCATCGACAGCGGATGCACGCTGCGCTCGGCGTTGATCTCCTGCTGGATGGACTGATAACGGCCTGACAGGCGGTCCAGCCGGTACTGGGTGTTCAGGCCCAGGACATTGGCCCACGGCTTCCATTTCAGGACCTGGGCCTCGATGCGCCATTCGTCGCCGTGCAGCGGATACAGATTGGTCGCCGCCGGCATGTTCTCGCCGTTGCCGGGCTGGATGACAGTGGCTTCGTAATACTGGGGGCCCAGCTGGCGGGTGGTGATGGTCGCCACCGGCCGCTCATAGACCAGCCGCGAATAGGTCTGGATGTCCAGCGCCAGCAGCGCCGCGATCGCCGCCACGGCCATGAAGCCGGCTCCGCCGACGCCGCCCAGGAGGCCGGAGAGGAGTTTGCCCCGGAACAGGGCCCCCAGGCCCTTGAACAAAAGCACCAGTCCGATCAGTCCCACGACCGCCGGTACGATCCACCACCACCAGACCATTTGCGCCTCTTCCCCCGAACAAGACCCGACGATCTTTACCCTAAATCCTCAACTCGGCGAGAGTTTCTCCCTGCGCGCGACTGGACAGGGCAAAGCGCGACGCTAATGCTCGTATCCGATGAGTTCGGCGTTGCGCGACACGCTTGAGGCCCTGGGCCAGTTTTTGCGGACGCCGACCCTGGGTCGTCGGGTCGCGGGCCTTCTCGCGCTCGCGATTGTCCTGCTGCTGGCCAGCAACGCGGCCACCTTCGTGATGATCCGCCGCACGGCGACCTTCAACGACGAGGTCGAGAAGGCGCAACTGCTGCGCCGCCAGACGCGGACGGTGCTGATCCGGCTGATCGACGCCGAGACGGGACAGCGGGGCTTCCTGCTGACCGGGAACGCAGAATATCTCGAGATCAACGACGAGGCCTCCCGCGACCTGCCGAACATCCTGGCCGAGCTGACCGAGCTGTCGCGCGGTGATCCGGACATCGAGCCACGCGTCGTCCACCTGCGCCAGCTGGCGGAGACCAAGGACGCCGAGCTGGAACGGACCATCGTCATGGCGCGCACCGGGCGTCTGGGGCAGGCCCTCGGGGTGGTGCGCGGCAATGAGGGCAAGGCGACGATGGACGCCTTCCGCAGCGAGGCGTCCAGCATCGACGAGATTCTGGATACCCGGATGCAGTTCCGGACCCGCCAGTCCGAATGGGCCGGCAGCATCACGGTTCTGGTCAACGCCATCGGCGGCGTGCTGATCATCGTCCTCGCCGGCGTCAGCGCCTGGCTGATCCGCCGCTATGTGGCCGAAATCCAGGCCGCCCGGGATGCGGTGCATCGCATGAACGCGGGTCTGGAAGCCAAGGTCCGCGAGCGGACATCGGACCTGACCCGCGCCAACGAGGAAATCCAGCGCTTCGCCTATATCGTCAGCCACGACCTGCGCGCGCCCCTGGTCAACGTCATGGGTTACACCTCCGAGCTGGAACAGGTCGGCAAGGTCATCGACAAGGCGATCGTCGAGGCCGAGAGCCGCCGGAAGGTGGACCCTGAGATCATCGTGGCCGTCCGCGAGGACATGCCGGAGGCCATCGGCTTCATTCGCGCCTCGACCGAGAAGATGGACCGGCTGATCAACGCCATCCTGAAGCTGTCCCGCGAAGGCCGCCGGACGCTGGTCCCCGAACTGCTGGACATGACGCAGATGGTGCGGGGCATCGCCGACAGCGTCCGCCACCAGACCGAGTCCGCCGATGCCGAGGTCGTCGTGGAGCCCTTGCCCCGGCTGGACAGCGATCGGCTGTCGGTCGAGCAGGTGTTCGGCAACCTGATCGACAACGCCGTCAAATACCTCGAGCAGGGCCGCCCGGGCCGCATCGTCGTTTCGGGAGAGGTGCAGGGCGACTGGAACGTCTACCGCATTGAGGACAACGGCCGGGGCATCTCGCCCAAGGATCACGAGCGCATCTTCGAGCTGTTCCGCCGGTCGGGCCGCCAGGATCGGGCCGGTGAAGGCCTGGGACTGGCGTTCGTGCGCAACAGTGTTCGCCGCCTCGGCGGAGATATCGCAGTGGATTCAGAGCTCGGAAAGGGCTCGACATTCACTCTCAAATTCCCCACACGCCTGACCCTTGCCGGCCCCGGAGATTATTGATGAGCAGTTCCGTCAAGATCGTCATGATCGAGGATGATCTCGGTCACGCCAAGCTGATCGAAAAGAATATCCGCCGCGCCAACATCGCCAATGATATCGCGCACTTCGCCGACGGCAGCTCCGCCCTGGACTATCTGTTCAGCGCCCCCGTCAAGGCCAACGGGCCGCTGCTGATCCTGCTGGACCTGAACCTGCCGGACATGTCGGGCACGGACATTCTGGAGAAGGTCAAGAACGACGAGCGACTGCGCCGCGCGCCGGTGGTCGTCCTGACCACCACGGACGACAAGGTCGAGATCCAGCGCTGCTACGATCTGGGCTGCAACGTCTACATCACCAAGCCGGTCGACTACGAAAGCTTTGCGGGAGCTATCCGCCAGCTCGGGCTTTTCCTGTCTGTCATGCAGGCGCCGGAGATCGAGTGAAGACCCACGGGGAGGTCATCCGCCTGCTCTACATCGACGATGACCGCGGACTGTCGCGGTTGGTCGAGAAGGAGCTCGGGCGTCACGGCTACGCCGTTTCCTGCGCCCCCGACGGGGATGCGGGGCTGAACCTTCTCATCACGCGTCCGGGCGATTTCGACGCCGTGGCCCTGGACCACTACATGCCCGGCCGCGACGGGCTGGACGTATTGCCGGACATCGTCGCTCTGACCGACCCGCCGCCGGTGGTTTATGTGACCGGAGCCCAGGAGGGGCGTATCGCCGTCGCCGCCCTGCGCGCCGGCGCCGCCGACTACGTCATCAAGGACGTGTCCGAGGACTTCACCGCCCTGCTGCGCAACGCGGTCGAGGAAGCGGTGCGGCGCCGCCGCCTGCAGCGCGAGCATGACGAGGCGCAGGAACAGGTCCGCCTCGCCCGCGACCGCGCCGAGGCCATGCTGCGCGAGGTCAACCATCGTGTCGGCAACTCGCTGCAGCTGGTGTCCAGCTTCATGTCGCTACAGCTGCGCCACCTCGCCGATGAGGGCGCCCGGGCGGCGCTGAAGGAATCCCAAGCCCGCATCGAGGCCGTCGCCCACGTCCACCGCCGCCTCTACACCTCGGGCGACATGACCTCCGTGGACATGGACGAGTACCTGAAGGGCCTGATCGACGAGCTGGGCAAGTCGGTGGGACCGGGCGCGGGCTCGCCCGCCATCACGCTTGAGGTCGAGCCCCTGCGGGTGTCGACCGATCAGGCGGTTTCCCTTGGCGTGGTGGTCACCGAGCTGGTCACCAATGCGGTGAAGTACGCCTACGCGCCCGGGCAAGGGGGCGAGATCCGCGTCATCCTGCGCGCCGACGCTGACGGCCGTGCCCTGCTGACCGTCGAGGACGACGGCCCGGGCATGGGTGACGGATCCCCCAAGGGCACCGGTCTGGGCGGCAAGATCATCTCGGCCATGGCCTCGGGCCTGCGTTCGACGGTCGAGTTCGACCGGGCGCACAAGGGCGTTCGCGCGCGCCTGGCCTTCGATCTCTGACATGACCGCCGCCTTGCAGTTCGGCGTTGCGGAGCCTGGGCTCGACTATGTCCTGCGCCCCACCGCCTTCGGCCTGGTTTTCCACGACGGCAAGCTGGCCTGTGTTCGGGTCGATCGCGGCGAGGGCAGCTATTACGACCTGCCGGGCGGCGCGGTGGATGGCGACGAGAACGAGGAACAGGCGCTGATCCGCGAGTTCGTGGAGGAGACAGGCATGACCGTTCGCCCCTTCGCCCGCATCGCCGAGGCCTCCCAGTTCTTCCGCAAATCGACCGGCGAGCCTCTCAACAACACCGGCGGCTACTGGATCGCCGAACAGGTCTCGCTGGATCCCTCGGCCAAGGTCGAGGCGGATCACGAGCTGGTCTGGCTGCATCCGCACACCGCCCTGAACGAGTTGCGCCACGACGCCCATGCCTGGGCGGTGGCGGCGTGGTTGCGGCGCAAGACCATTTTTGCTTCAGGTCGGATCGACCTGAATCCAAAAAATGGTCCAGCATCAAACTGGAGCGAAATCTGAGCCGAGCTGGACAGCGTCCAGCTCAACCGATTTCGCTCTAGGGCTGATCTCCGTACGGTCCCGCACACTGTGACGCGGGCGGGAACATCGCTCCGCCTTCGCCCGTTCTCCTATCGAAGCGCCGTCCTCCCCTCGGCGCTCTTCCAAGGAGACTCTGATGCCCGATCAAGACCGTATCGACGGCGCCGCCAAGAACATCGGCGGCAAGGCCAAGGAACTCGCCGGCAAAATCACCGGCGACGAAAAGCTGAAAGCGGAAGGCAAGGCCGACCAGGCCGCCGGCAAGATCCAGAACGCCGTCGGCGGCCTCAAGGACACCCTGCGCGGCGACAAGCGCAGCTAGGACCGTCCGATCCTGCATTTCGAAGCGCCGCGTTCCCTCCGGGAGCGCGGCGTTCGCGTATCCGCCTGAGGGGATTCAGTCGCGGCGGCCGAGGTTGATCTTCAGGCCTTCTTCGCGAACCTCCCGGCCGCCGACCGTGCATTCCTCGCGGAAGGCGACCGCGCCCTGGTTCGTGACGGCGGGTCGGGTCGTGCAGTTCCGGTCGCTCAGATCCGGGCCGGCGGGCACGCTGCGGCTCGGCGCGCCGCACTGCATCGCATAGCGGTCGCCGGCCGCTTCCTGGCGGCAGTTGTCCGGCGATCCGCTGGGGCGCAGGCCGGCGGGCAGGGCGTCGCCGAGATTGGCGGCCAGGGCGAGGCGCACGCGGCTTTGGCATGCCTCCATCGGCTCCGAGGCCGCGCGGATCAGGGGGCTGCATTCCGAGCGCTCATAGCCAAACGGATCGGCGCGGGCCCAGTCGGGAATCGCGGGGGCGGCGGCTGTCGCGGTCACGGCGGGAGCGGGCTCCGCGGGCGCGGTCCAGACGACCGGGCCGGGCGCGGCCTGTTGCAGCATCAGGGCGGAAAGCACGGCGGCGGTCAGCATTGGGGGGAGCCTCCGAAATGTACGCCGCCACGCTAGCCTATTTCGCCAGCGCCCGCATCGCCTTCTCCAGCCCGTCCAGCGTCAGCGGATACATGCGTTCGTCGATGACATCGCGGATCAGGCCCACGGACGCCGAATAGTTCCAGTACCGCTCCGGCGACGGGTTCAGCCACGCCACCTTGTCCCACTGCTGCGTGGCCCGCTTCAGCCAGACCGCGCCGGCCTCCTCGTTCCAGTGCTCGACCGAGCCGCCGGGCATGGTCACCTCATAGGGGCTCATGGTCGCGTCGCCGACGAAGATGGCGCGCCAGTCGGCGGGGTATTTGTTCAGCACCTCCCAGGTCGGGATCTTCTCGGCGTGCCGGCGCCGGTTGTCCTTCCACACGCCCTCGTAGAGGCAGTTGTGGAAATAGAAGAATTCCAGGTGCTTGAACTCGGTCTTCGCCGCCGAGAACAGCTCCTCGCACATCTTCACATGGGCATCCATCGAGCCGCCGATGTCGAGGAACAGCAGCACCTTGATCGTGTTGCGCCGCTCGGGCCGCATGTGGATGTCCAGCCAGCCCTGGCGCGCCGTACCGTCGATGGTGGCGTCCATGTCCAGCTCGTCCGCCGCGCCCTGGCGGGCGAAGCGACGCAGGCGGCGCAGGGCGACCTTGATGTTGCGCGTGCCCAGCTCGACCTGGTCGTCCAGGTTCTTGTACTCGCGCTTCTCCCAGACCTTTACGGCCCGGCCCTGCTTGCCGGGGCCGCCGATGCGCACGCCTTCGGGATTGTAGCCGCCGTGGCCGAAGGGGCTGGTCCCGCCCGTGCCGACCCATTTGCTGCCGCCCTCGTGCCGGCCCTTCTGTTCTTCCAGGCGCTCTTTCAGCGTCTCCATCAGCTTGTCGAAGCCGCCCATGGCCTCGATCTGGGCCTTCTCCTCGTCCGAGAGGAATTTCTCGTTCAGCAGCCGCAGCCAGTCCTCGGGCAGGTCGGTGGTCAGGTCCTCGCCCGCGCCGACCGTCTCGATCCCCGCGAACACCTTGCCGAACACCTGGTCGAAGCGGTCGTAGTGCTTCTCGTCCTTGACCAGAACGGCGCGCGACAGGTGATAGAAGTCATCCACCTTTCCGCCGGCCACGCCCTTGTCCATGGCCTCCATCAGATGGAGCCATTCCTTCATCGACACGGGGACTTTCGCGTCGCGCAGGGCGGTGAAGAAGGGCAGGAGCATGCCCCTAACCTGATCGCCGATCAGCCGCGCCGCAAGATGAACTCGTCATCGAACCACGAGCCGACCGGATACCGGTACTCGCCCGCCTTCTCGAAGCCGTAGGCCTCGTAGAGCTTCTGGGCCTTCAGGTTGCCGCTCCAGACCCCGATCCACATCGGGCCGGTGGTGTTGGCCTGCATCCACTCCAGCGAGATCGCCAGCAGCCGGGTGCCCAGTCCCAGCCCCTGCGCGGCCTTCGAGACGTACAGCCGCCGCAGCTCCGCGTGGCCGGCCTCGCCCTCGGGGTGGGGCAGGGTGTTCGGCCCGGTGTTGGCGAAGGCCAGCAGGTCGCCGTCGCGCTCCGCCACCCACCAGGCCGCGCCCGGCTCCGCCAGCTTGGTGCGGATCGTGTCGGCGTTGAAGCTCGCGTCCAGGAAGGCCGTCAGGTCGGCTTCCGGATAGGGAATGGCGAAGCCGTCGGCGGCGACGAAGGTGTCGATGAAGGTCTGGCGGCCCAGGTCGGCCAGCGCCTGTGCGTCTTCGGTGCGGGCGGGGCGGATGATCGCGTCGGTCATCCGCCCCGCTTAGCGTGGGAAGGCGTCCAGCGCGAGCTTGCCGATGGTCGATCCGCTCTCCAGCCGTCGGTGTCCTTCCAGCAGGGCCTCCACCGACAACGGGCCGAGGTTTTCGGTCAGGGTGGTGCGGAACTTCCCGGCGTCCACCAGGGCGGCGACCTGCGTCAGCAGGTCATGCTGGGCCTGGATGTCGGCGGTCTGGTGCATCGGGCGGGCGAACATGAACTCCCAGACGAAGCCCGCGCTCTTGCCCTTCAGCAGTTCGATGGGCAGGCCCTTGAAGTCGTCGATGCAGCCGATCACGCCCTGCACGGCGATCGCGCGGGCCAGGGCCTCGAAATGGCGCGGCGTCTGGGTCAGGGCGGCGATGTATTTCGGCGCGCGTTCGCCCGCGGCCTCCAGCGCCTCGTCGATGGGGCCGGTGTGGTCGATGACGGCATGGGCGCCGAGCTCGAGGCACCACTGCCGCGTCTCGGGCCGCGAAGCAGTGGCCACGACGCGCAGGTCCGTCGCCGCCCGCGCGATCTGGATCAGGGCCGAGCCGACGCCGCCGGCCCCGCCGACGACCAGCAGGGTCTCGTCCTCGTCCTTCCCGGCCTTCATCCGATCGAACAGCAGTTCCCAGGCCGTGATGACGGTCAGGGGCAGGGCGGCGGCTTCGGCGAAGGTCAGCGACTTCGGCTTCGGCCCCACGATTCGCTCATCCACCGCCTGCCGTTCGGCGTTCGAACCCGGCCGATCGATCTGCCCGGCGTAGAAGACCTCGTCCCCGACCTTGAACAGGCTGGCCTCGGCGCCGACCCCGACCACCACGCCCGCGGCGTCGTAGCCCAGGATCGACGGCTGGCCGTCAGTGGGGGTCCGGCCGGCGCGGGCCTTGGCGTCCACCGGGTTCAGGCCCACGGCCCGGACCTCGACCAGCAGGTCCCGGGGCCGCGGCGCCGGCTCGGGCGCGTCGAAGGCGATCAGGGCGGCCGGATCGTCAGAGGGGCGCGGGGCGAGGGTTCCGATGGCTTTCATGGTGATCTCCGTTGCGACGGACTCCCACCTGATGCACCCTGCCATTGACGGCAAGTACGGTCATTTTCTGGATGTAGTACCCGAATGGATACCGCCTCTCACTTCTACCATCGCCCTGTCGAGCGTCGTGTGCGTGACGGGGAATGCGTCGTCGACGCCTCGCTCGACCTGATCGGCGGCAAGTGGAAGGGCATGATCGTTTATCAGCTGCTGACGCAGGAAAACCTGCGCTTCAACGCCTTGCGGCGGCTGGTCGGCGACGTCACCCAGCGGATGCTGACCAAGCAACTGCGCGAGATGGAGGAGGACGGCCTGATCTCCCGCACCGTCTACGCCGAGGTTCCGCCGCGCGTGGAGTATCGCCTGACCGACGCCGGGCGGGACCTGACGCCGGTGGTCCTCGCCCTGAAGGCGTGGGGCGAAAGCCACCTGCGCGTCACCGACCGGGCCTGCGCCGCGTGAGCGCGGTTCTCTTCACCCATCCCGATATGCTGGCCCATCAGCCGGGGCTGGGACATCCGGAAAGCCCGGAGCGGCTGAAGGCGGTGCTGGACGCGCTGGACGACGCCGGCCTGGGCCGCGACCGCCGCGCCGCCGCCGAAGCCTCGGTCGCCGATCTGGAGCGGCTGCACCCGGCGGCCTATGTCGCCCGCCTGCTGGACGCCTCGCCCGCCGAGGGGCTGAACCCGCTGGACGCCGATACCGTCCTTTCGCCCGGCAGCATCCGCGCCGCCCGCCTGGCCGCCGGGGCGGTGGTCGATGCGGTGCGCGCCGTGGCCCGGGGCGAGCTGACCCGCGCCTTCGCCGCCGTCCGTCCGCCCGGTCACCACGCCGAGCCCGACCGGGCCATGGGGTTCTGCCTGTTCTCCAACGTCGCCGTCGCCGCCCGCGTGGCCCAGTCGGAAGGCCTGGTCCGCGTCGCCGTGATCGATTTCGACGTGCACCACGGCAACGGCACCCAGGCGGCGTTCGAGACCGACGACAGCCTGTTTCTGGGCTCCATCCACCAGATGCCGCTCTATCCCGGCACGGGCGCCGCCTCCGAGACCGGCGTCGGCAACATCGTCAACGCGCCCGTCGCGCCCCACGCGGCGCGCGAGGCGTGGCGCGCGACCTTCGCCAGCGGACTGATGCCGGCCTTGCAGGGCTTTCGGCCCGACCTGATTCTGATCTCCTCCGGATTCGACGCGCACCGCCGCGATCCATTGGCCCACCAGAGCCTGGAGGCCGAGGATTTCGCCTGGGCCACCCGCGCCGTCATAGAGGTCGCGCGTTCGTGCTGCGGCGGGAAGGTTGTCTCATCGCTCGAGGGCGGTTACGACCTAGAAGGGCTGGGCCGTTCGGCGGTCGCCCATGTACAGGCCCTGGGGGAGGAATAAGGACGGTCTGCCAAAGGTTTGGCCCTCCAATGTTATGCCCCTCGCCGCTAGAGACTCATCCTTGGTCGATACCCCCGCGTCCGCGCCGTCAGAGCCTGTCCCGCCCCAAGATCGCGTCAGGGCGGCGCTGGTCGCGGTGCGTCCCGGCGCCATTATCCTGGCCCGCCATGGCGAACCGGCCCTGTCGCGCAAATGCATGCTGACCTCGGACCAGTACCGCGACTGGTGGGCGAAGTATGAGATCGGCGGCCTGCGCGCCGGCCAGACCCCTCCGCCCGAACTGGTCGCCGCCGCCGAGGGCGCGGGCGCCATCTACGCTTCGACCCGCCCCCGTGCGCAGGAGACGGCCGCCGCCGCCGCCGCGGGCAAGGAGGTCATGACCGACGCCCTGTTCATCGAGGCGCCGCTGCCGCCGCCGCACTTCCCCGCCTGGTTCAAGCTGCCGCCGAAATACTGGGGCGCGGTCGCCCGTTTCTGGTGGCACGCCTTCAATCACCACGAGGGTCAGGAGACCCGGCACGAGGCCGAGGCTCGCGCCGAGCAGGCCGCCCAGGTCCTCATCGGACGCGCCGAAAGCGGTCAGGACGTGCTGGTGCTGGCGCACGGCTATTTCAATCACATGGTCGGTCGCCGCCTGAAGGCCGACGGGTGGAAGCTGGTTCACAACCAGGGCTTCCGCTACTGGTCCCAGCGCCGCTACGAGAAGCGCTGAAGCGAAACGGAGGCGTCATGATCCGGCGATCCCTGCTTTCCGGCCTCCTCGGCCTTCTTCTGCTGTTCGGCGCCGGCCCGGTCCTGGCC
This sequence comes from Brevundimonas sp. EU05-FHT14B11, assembly GCF_058790835.1. Taxonomy (NCBI): domain Bacteria; kingdom Pseudomonadati; phylum Pseudomonadota; class Alphaproteobacteria; order Caulobacterales; family Caulobacteraceae; genus Brevundimonas; species Brevundimonas sp. EU05-FHT14B11. The sequence goes on along the minus strand of NZ_JBYTCY010000003.1, from coordinate 301,700 downwards.
CAGGACGCCGCGACGCCCGCACCCGCCGGGGTCCGCGTGGCCCTCGTCACCGATCTGGGGACCATCCTCGTCGAGACCGATCCGCGCGCGCCGCTGACCTCAGCCAACTTCCTCCGCTATGTCGACCAGCGCCGTCTCGACGGCCTGACCTTCTACCGCGCCATGCAACTGGGGCCGGACGCGGGCCTGATCCAGGGCGGCGCCAGCGGCGCCCGGGACCGGATCCTGCCGCCCGTGGCGCATGAACCGACCAGCCAGACCGGCCTGACCCACACCGAAGGCGCCCTGTCGATGGCGCAGAACGCGCCCGGCACGGCGACGGCCGACTTCTTCATCATCGTGGGCAGCCTGACCTCGCTGGACGCCGGCAAGACCACGCCCGACGATCCGGGCTACGCCGTGTTCGGCCATGTGGTCGAGGGCATGGATGTGGTTCGCACCATCCTGGCGGCGCCCAAGTCGCCGACTGAAGGCGAAGGTGTCATGCAGGGCCAGATGCTGGAGCCGCGCGTCAGCATCATCTCCGCCCGCCGAGTCGAGACGCCGGCGCCCTGAGCCGGTCAGGCGTCTTCCGTCGCCTTCTTCGCCTTGTCGATCAGGGTTTTCACCCCGTCCAGCAGATCGGCGAACGCTCCCAGCCGGGTGACGATGTCCACCTCGTCCTGACGCGCCTTGTCGACCGCGGCCTTGGCGTCCTTCGCGGCCTTGAACGCGGCCTCCACCGCTGGGCCGGTTTCGGCCAGCCAGGCGTTGGCGGCGCGCAGCATCTGGGTGTGAAGGCCGTCCAGGTTGGCGTTGATCGCCTTCAGCTTCACCGCGTCGCCGCCGCAGGCCTTGCGGTCCGCCTTGCGGGCGCTCCACGCATCCGAATAGGCCTGAGCGGCCAGGGCGAAGCGCTCCTCATGGGTGCTGCTCATCGGGCGGCCTCCTTCGGCGCCGGGATCAGGGCTGTGATCTCGGCGATGGCCCGGTTCAGGTCCGCGATGTCGGCGGCGCCCACGGTCTCGAAATCGGTGTGGGCCGTCTCCAGCTTGGCGAGGGTGTTCAGGATGGCGTCATAGCGCGCGGCCTGCAGGCGCACCCGGTCATTGGCCTGTCCGCGCAGGAAGGCCAGGGTCGCGCCCCGCGCGCTGGGATTGGACGCCAGGATCTGCTCGGCGTCAGGGACCAGGGTCACGCCCAGGTCGGCGGCCATGGGCTGCAATAGAGGCGATCGCGAGATCAGTCCGGCGTTGTAGAGGGCCTCGACCGCGGCGCCTTCCTGATCAGCGAACGATCCCGACAGGGCGTTGAACAGCCGCACCTCGGCCCCCAGCGACCGGCGCAGCAGGACGACGGCGTCGCGGATGCGGGCGCTGCCGTTGCGCAGCCGGGTCCGTTGCCGGTCGCCGGCCAGCAGCCCCGCGCCCTGACTGATCGCGCTGCCCAGAGGGGCGCTGATCAGGGCGCCCGATCCGGGCTGCAGGATGTCGGCATAGGCGTTGACGCTGGTGGTCAGGCGACCGACCACGGCCTCCATCGCGCCCGCCGCGTCGTACTGCGCCTCCTGTTCCAGCGCCCGATAGGCGTCGGCCAGGGCGGTCAGCGCGTCGGCCCTCAGGTTGATCGCCCGGATCAGCTTGCCGACCTCCTGGGCGTTGGCGTCGCTCTGGTCCGCCGGCTCACACTGGTTCGGATCGGCCAGTTCGATGCAGGTCTCCCAGGTGTTGGTGAAGGCCATCAGCTCTTCCTGCCGGTCCAGCCGTCCCGACAGGTCGCGCACCTCCTTCGCCGCAAGGTCCGAGGCCTCCGCGCCGCTTTTGGCCAGATCTGCCGCCTGGTCGCGAGGCACGGAGGCGCAGCCCGCCAGTCCGGCGCACACTCCCGCGATGATCAGCCATCCCCGCATGATCGCTCCCCGCTCTTCCCGAACCTGAACGCGTGTAGTCGGTAACGACGGTATGTGGAACGCCCTTTCAACGCATTGCCGCCACGGGGTCCACTGACTAAGGAAGGTGTTCGTCCGTGGAAGCCCTATGACCGACACTCCCATCCCCGCCGAACTGAGTTTTGAAGACGCGCTGCAGCGCCTGGAGCAGATCGTCCAGAAGCTGGAATCCGGCCAGGCGCCGCTCGAGGAATCGATCGCCCTGTACGAGGAGGGCGCGCGCCTGAAGGCGCATTGCGAGGCGCGGCTGAAGGCCGCCCAACTGCGCGTCGAGAAGATCGTCGTGGGTCCCGACGGCCAGCCGCGCGGCGCCGAGCCGGCGGCGTTCGACTGATGTCCGCACCGGCCGAAACCATCGGCTTCGACGACTTCATGAAGGTCGATGTTCGCGTCGGCCGGGTGCTGAAGGCCGAGCCGTTCCCGGAGGCCCGCAAGCCCGCCTACAAGCTGACCATCGACTTCGGTCCGGACATCGGGGTCAAGAAGTCCTCGGCCCAGATCACCGTGCACTACACGCTCGAGGAGCTGGAGGGCCGCAAGGTCGCCGCCGTGGTCAACTTCCCGCCCCGCCAGATCGGGCCGGTCCGGTCCGAGGTCCTGACCCTCGGCTTCCCTGACGAGAACGGCGCCGTGGTGCTGGTCGGGGTCGATCGCGACGTTCCCGTGGGCGGGAGGCTGTTCTGAACAAGCCTCACGCCGCCAATTCGCCCGAGCAGGGCGTCATCGACCGGGTGGCCGAGGTCGCCGACCTGGTCACCGTGGCGCTGGATGAATTGCTGCCGCGCGCCGAGGGGCCGGAATCGCGCCTGACCGAGGCCATGCGCTACGCCGCGCTCGGTCCGGGCAAGCGGCTGCGGCCCTTCTTCGCCCTCGAGGCCGCCCAGTTGTTCGACATCGAGGAACGCCCGGTCCTGCGCGCCGCCTGCGCCCTGGAGTGCGTCCACGCCTACAGCCTGGTCCATGACGACCTGCCCTGCATGGACGACGACGATGTCCGGCGCGGCCGTCCGACCGTGCACATCGCCTATGACGAGGCCACCGCCGTCCTCGCCGGCGATGCGCTGCAGACCGCCGCCTTCGACATCATCCTGCATGAGGACACCCACGAGGATCCCGCCATTCGCTGCGAGCTGGCGGCCCGTCTGTCGATGGCGTCCGGCGCGCGCGGCATGGCCGGCGGCCAGATGATCGACCTCCTTGGCGTCCGCGACGACCTGGGCGGCGTGGCCCGCATGCAGCGGCTCAAGACCGGCGCCTTGTTCACCTTCGCCTTCGAGATCCCGCTGATCATCGCCCAGGCCCGCGAGGTGCACCGCCAGGCCCTGACCAGCTTCGCTCACGACATCGGCCTGGCCTACCAGATCGTCGACGACCTACTGGACGTCGAGGGCGACGAGGACATTCTGGGCAAGGCGGCCCGCAAGGATCACGCCCAGGGCAAGACCAATTTCGTCACCCTGCTGGGCGTCGACCAGGCGCGGCACAGGGTCGCGCACCTGGCGGACCAGGCCCGCGCCCATCTGGACGTGTTCGGGCCCGACGCGGATATCCTTAAGGCCAGCGTGGACTTTGTGCTTCAGCGCCGGTCCTGATACGGAGCGGATCCCTGCACTGGTCCTGCACGGATTTTTCAGATCGCATCGACCTCGACCGCAGCGAAATGCTCTACTGCGTGTTGGAAGACCAAAGGCCTAGGTACGAACCGCCCGCATGCCCGATACCCCGATCCTCGACCAGGTGAAGTTCCCCGCCGATATGCGGGACTTCGACATCGCCCAGCTGAAGCAGTTGGCTGACGACGTGCGGACCGAGACCATCGACGCCGTATCGGTGACCGGCGGCCACCTCGGCGCCGGCCTGGGCGTGGTCGAGCTGACCGTCGCCCTGCACCATGTGTTCGAGACGCCCAGGGACATCCTGATCTGGGACGTCGGTCACCAGTGCTATCCGCACAAGATTCTGACCGGACGCCGCGACCGCATCCGCACCCTGCGTCAGGGCGGCGGCCTGTCGGGCTTCACCAAGCGATCCGAGAGCGAATACGACCCCTTCGGCGCGGCCCACGCCTCGACTTCGATCAGCGCCGCGCTCGGCTTCGCCGCCGCCCGCGACCAGAAGGGTGAGAGCAACCGCGTGGTCGCCGTCATCGGCGACGGCTCGATCTCCGCCGGCATGGCCTACGAGGCCATGAACAACGCCGCCGAGGCGACCAATGGCCAACTCATGGTCATCCTCAACGACAACGACATGTCGATCGCCCCCCCGGTCGGCGGCATGAGCGCCTACCTGGCCCGCCAGGTCTCGGGCGGCGCCTATCGCCAGGTCCGCAACATCGGCAAGAAATTCGTCGAACACCTGCCGCGACCGTTCAAGAACGCCGCCCGCAAGGCCGAGGAATACGCCCGCGGCATGATCGTCGGCGGCACCTTCTTCGAGGAACTCGGCTTCTACTATGTCGGTCCTATCGACGGGCACGACATGGACAACCTGGTTCCCATCCTCAAGAACGCCGCCGCCATCACGGATCGCCCGGTGCTGGTCCACGTCGTGACGCAGAAGGGCAAGGGCTACGCCCCGGCCGAAAGCAGCGCCGACAAACTGCATGCCGTGGTCAAGTTCGACGTCGTCTCGGGCAAGCAGTCCAAGCCGGTCTCCAACGCGCCCAGCTACACCAAGGTGTTCGGCACAGAGCTGATCAAGCGGGCTCAGATCGATCCGACGGTGGTGGCCATCACCGCCGCCATGCCCTCGGGCACCGGCCTCGACCTGTTCGGCGCGGCCTTCCCGACCCGCACCTATGACGTCGGCATCGCCGAGCAGCACGCCGTCACCTTCGCCGCCGGCCTCGCCGCCGACGGGATGAAGCCGGTCTGCGCCATCTATTCGACCTTCCTCCAGCGCGGCTACGACCAGGTCGTCCACGACGTGGCTATCCAGTCCCTGCCGGTGCGCTTCGCCATGGACCGCGCCGGCCTGGTCGGCGCTGACGGCTCGACCCACGCGGGCAGCTTCGACATCGGCTACATGGGCGCGCTGCCGGGCATGGTCCTGATGGCCGCCTCGGACGAGGCCGAGCTGGCCGCCATGATCGCCACCAGCCTGGAGATCGACGACCGCCCCTCGGCCTTCCGCTACCCGCGCGGCGACGGCGTCGGGGTCGAGATTCCGGAACTGGCCGCCCCGCTCCAGATCGGCAAGGGCCGCGTCGTGCGCGAGGGCACGACCGTCGCCATCCTGTCGCTGGGCACCCGCCTGCAGGAATCGCTCAAGGCCGCCGACGCCCTGGCCGCGCGCGGCGTCTCGGCCACCGTCGCCGACGCCCGCTTCGCCAAGCCGCTGGATGAGGCGCTGATCCTGCGTCTCGCTCGCGAGCATGAATGCCTGATTACGGTGGAAGAGGGCGCCATGGGCGGCTTCGGCGCCTTCGTGCTCCAGATGCTGGCCGAGAAGGGCGCGTTGGACGGCGGGCTCAAGATCCGCACCCTGCACCTCCCCGACGTCTTCCAGGACCAGGACAGCCCGGCGGTCCAGTACGCCCAGGCCGGCCTGAACGCCGAGCAGATCGCCGCCACGGCCCTGCAGGCCCTGGGCGTCGAGGCGACCCGCGCCGTTCGGGCCTGAGGCAACCTAGAGGCCGGCATGCCGTTTTGAACCGGGGCGGTTCGGAGCGTCGTCATGAAATCCATCGTCCTGTCTCTCGCCCTGGCGCTCGCCGCCGGGCCCGTGCTCGCCCAGGAGGCGCCGGCGGAATCGCCGCCGCCCGAGCAGCTGCATATCTTCCGCACCGGCGACGCAGCCATGAACTGCCGGCAGATTTCCGACGAGGCGGCCGACCTCAGCGCGCAGATGGGGGGCGGGCAGGGCGGCGGAGTGTTCAGTTCGGTCGTCGGCGTCGGCCGCGCGGGCGCCTCCATGCTGATCCCCGGCGCGGGCCTGGCCTTGGCCGGCGCGGACGCCCTGACCCGGCCGGAGCGCGAGCGCCGCGAGGCCCGGGCGCGGTCCATCGAGCAGCGCTGGTACTACCTCAACGGCCTCTACACCGGCCTGCGCTGCGGCGAGGAGCCGGCGATCCCGGCGCCGACGCCGGGCGGATAGACGCGGTTGCGCGATCGTCGCCGTCACTTTGATGCGGCCCGGTTCGACGGCCCGTGCGCGAATCCTCGCGCAGCACAGCGACCGTTCGCCACGCCCGCTCAAACGGCGAAATAATCGTGCGCATTTTCAATGATCTAAAGCATCCTCGCGCCGCCTTGACCTGCGGGGGTCTCGCCTATAGGTTCCGCGCCGAATTCAGACCCCCTCCGGGGTTCGCCAACCGGCGGATCAAGGAGCGCTGAGGCCGCCATGTCCCTGCCACCGGAATCGCGCGAAGAGGCGATCGCTCGTCTCAACAAGAGCGCATCCGACCTGGAGGCGCGCACCGCGCCGCCGCTCTCTCACGAGGCTGCGGGTCAGGCGGCGGCGGGCCAGGCCTGGAAGATCATCGCCGACCTGTTCGGCGGCGTCTTCGTGGGTCTCGCGATCGGCTTCGGGGTCGATCATTTCGCCGGCACCTCGCCGGTGGGGATTATCGGCGGGGTCCTTCTGGGCTTCGCCCTCTCGGTCTGGATGGCGTGGCGCACGGCGCAGCGTCTCATGGCCGAGGCCAACAAGAGTGGGGAGCCGAAGTCGGTTCCCTTCGACGACGAAGATGAAGGAGCCTGATCGACCGATGGCCGATCCGCTACACCAGTTCCAGATCCAGAAGATCGTCGATCTGCCCGACGTCACCCTGCCGCTCGTCGGCAAGGTCGATCTCGCGTTCACGAACTCGCACCTGGCGATGACCATCGCCTTCGTCATCGTCGTGGGTTTCCTGACGCTCGTGACCAACGGCGCCAAGGTCGTCCCGGGCCGCATGCAGGCCGTGGGCGAGACCCTCTTCGGCATGATCGACGGCCTGACCGAGTCCATCATCGGTCACGACGGCAAGAAATACTTCCCGTTCGTCTTCTCGATCTTCACCTTCATCCTGGCGATGAACCTGCTCGGCATGTTCCTGAGCTTCACCGCCACCTCGCAGCTGGCCATCACGGCCACCTTCGGCGTCATCACCTTCGCGCTGGTGGTCATCGTCGGCATCGTCAAGAACGGTGTCGGCTTCCTGAAGCTGTTCTGGCCGACCGGCGCCCCGCTGGTCATGCGCCCCGTCGTCGGCCTGATCGAGTTCTTCTCGTTCCTGCTGCGCCCCATCACCCTGACGCTTCGTCTGTTCGGCAACATGATGGGCGGCCACATCGCCCTGAAGGTGTTCGCCGGTTTCGTCGCCGCCGCGATCATCGGCGGCGCCGGCTGGTTCGGCATCCTGGTCTTCCCGCTGTCGCTGGGCATGACCATCGGCCTGACCGCCCTCGAGTTCCTCGTGGCCTTCCTTCAGGCCTTCGTTTTCGCCGTTCTGACCTGCATCTACCTCAACGATGTGGTCAACCTGGACCACGCCCACTAGGGCCGGACCAGTTCTTTCCAACCCAACCAAAACCTAGACCAACAGGACTGAGACCATGGATCCCCAAGCCGCTAAACTCATTGGCGCCGGCATCGCGATGTGCGGCATGATCGGCGCCGGCATCGGCGTCGGCAACATCTTCGGCCAATTCCTGGCGGGCGCCCTGCGCAACCCGTCGGCCGCCGGCTCGCAAATCGGCAACCTGTTCGTCGGCGCCGCCCTGGCTGAAGCCCTGGGCATCCTGGCCTTCGTCATGGGCATCCTGATCTGGATCTCGTAATCGGCTTCGGCGGCGCGGACCCGGTCCGCGCCGCCGGCTGACGACCTTCCAGACTCTTCTCCAGGCGACCGATGACCGCTCAAGCCCACCCCGTCATGCCCGAAGACGCGACCCACCCGGTCGCGGTCGAGGACACGCACGCCACGACCGAAGCCGCTCACGGCGGTGAACACGAGTCGGGCGGCCTGCCCCAGTTCGAGTTCCAGCACTGGGTCGGCCAGATCGTCTATCTGGTCTTCCTGTTCGCCGTTCTCTACCTCCTGATCGCCAAGATCTTCGCGCCGCGCATGCGTCGCGTGTTCGATGAGCGCGCCTCGACCATTTCGACCGCGGTCGAGACGGCTCGTCAGGTGCAGGCTGAAGCCGCCGGTCAGGCCGAAGCCGCCAAGCGCGAAGTCGAGGAGGCCCGCGCCGCCTCGCGCGCCACGGCCACCGCCGCCAAGACCCGCGTGACCGACGAAGCCAACGCACGCGCCGCCGCGGAAGAGGCCGTCGTCTCGGCTCGTATCGCCGAGGCGGAAGCTGCGATCGGCAAAACCCGCGACGCCGCCATGGCCAATGTCTCGACCATCGCGTCGGACACCGCCGTAGCGATTGTCGAACGTCTCACCGGTAAAGCGCCGACCGGCGCTGAAGCCGCCGCCGCCGTGAAGGGCGCCGCCTGATGGAATTCTTCAATCCCCATCTCTACGACCTGGCCAACCCGGAACTTTGGGTCGCCATCGGTCTGATCATCTTCTTCGTGATCGCCGCCATCGCCGGCGTGCCCAAGCTGGTCGCGGGCGTGCTCGACGCCAAGGCCGCCAAGATCCAGGCTGAACTCGACGAGGCCGCCCGCCTGCGCGCCGAGGCCGAGGCCCTGCTGGCCCAGATCCGCGCCGAGAAGGCCGAGGCTGAAGCCCAGGCCGCCGAGATGCTGAAGGCCGCCGAAGCCGACGCCCGCCGCATGGAAGAAGAGGCGAAAGCCAAGCTGGAAGAGACCCTGACCCGCCGTCAGGCTCTGGCCGAGCGTCGCATCGCCCAGGCCGAGGCCCAGGCCGCCGCTGAGGTGAAGGCCGCCGCCGCCGATCTGGCCGCCAAGGCCGCCGAACAGATCCTGACCGCCCGTGTGGCCGGCCAGAAGAGCGATCCGCTCCTCGACGCCGCCATCGCTCAGCTGGGCACGCGGCTGAACTGATCAGGCCGTCAGGTCAAAACAATCAGGCCCCGCCGGTTCGCCGGCGGGGCCTTTTTCTTGCTCAGTGGGCCGGGGCGGCGTGGATCGGCGGATGCAGCTTCTCGCGTCGCACCAGCCGGCCGTAGACGTTGCCCAGCACGATGCCGAAGATCGCGTGGCTGACGATCATCCAGGCCAGGGTGCCGAAGCCGCCGCGCATGAAGAACATGCCCATGCCTGCGATCGGCGCGACTGTCAGGCCCATCAGGATGAAGGCGCCCACGGCGAACAGGATGCCCTTAGATTCAGGCGTATCCGTCGGCAGCCGGGGACAGAGGATGGCGAACAGCGGTCCCAGCACCAGGGTGCCGACCACGATGTGCGCGATCCAACCGACCGCTGGAATATCCGGTGTCCTCAGCATGACGGAGAGCAGTTGCGGAAAACTCACCGCCCAGTGCCCGACCGTCATGTTCACGGCCTCGATGATCGAGACCGCCACGGTGGCCGCAAAACCCGCGACCAGACCCTTTTGTACGCGTGACATCATGACCTGCAGCGCCTCCAACGCCTGTTTCCGGTTCTGACAACGCAACGCAAGCATACGCCTCTGACGGGAGAGGACGTTCACTTTGGCGTGCTTCGCAGGTGCGGGAGGAAGCGAGGTCGAACGCGTCAGGGGAAGGCGACGCCGGTCAGCTCCTCCGATGCGGCCCAGAGCTGCTTGGCGACGGAGGCGTCCAGCGCCTGGGATTCGATCTTGCCGCGTCCGGGCGGGCCCTTCATCTCCTGCCAGCCTTGGGGGCCGAAATACTGGCCGCCGGCGACGCCGGGAGCCGTGGCGGCCATCACGGTCGGTAGGGCGCCCTGGGCCGCCGAATGGCTGAGGAAGGGCGTAATCAGGCTGGTGCCCCATGCGAACAGGGCGCCGCCGTCCACGGCCGGCCCGTTGGTGATCAGGTCGGTCCGCGCGAAGCCCGGATGCGCCGCGACGCTGGTCAGACCCCAGCCGTTCGCCCGGCTGCGGCGATCCAGTTCCAGGGCGAACATCAGCATGGCCAGCTTCGACTGCTGATAGACCGGCCAGGGCCGATAGCCCTGCTCGTAGTTGAGGTCATCCAGACGGATGCGCCCTCCGCGGTGCGCCATGCTGGACAGTTGCACCACCCGGGCTTTCGCCGCCGTCAGCAGGGGCAGCAGGCGCGCCGTCAGGGCGAAATGGGACAGGTAGTTCGTGCCGAACTGCATCTCGAACCCGTCGGCCGTGCTCTGCCGCTTCGGCAGGGCCATGACGCCCGCATTGTTGATCAGCAGGTCGATCGGCCGGCCCGCGGCCAGATATCGGTCCGCGAAGGCCGTGACCGAGGCCAGATCGCCCAGGTCCAGCAGATCGAAGCGCACATTCGCCGACGGATGGCGCGTGCGGATCAGCTGCTCGGCTTCCGCGCCCTTTCTGGGATTGCGGGCCGCCAGCACCACCTCCGCGCCTGCGCCCGCAAGAGCGATGGCCGTTTCCAGCCCCAGCCCGCCAGTCGCGCCGGTCACCACGGCCAGCTTGCCGCTTTGATCGGGAATATCTTTTGTGGTCCACGTCGCCATTGGCTTTATCCTGTCGCTGAAACCAGTCGCCTCGAAGGGCTCCGGCTTGCATATCTGCATCCGGTGCAAATATGCAAGAAGTGCAAGATCACAATTCTTCTAGCGAGCCCGGTCTGCGCGAGCGCAAGCGCGCGGAGACGCACGCCCGCATTCAGACGGAAGGCGTCCGGCTGTTCCTCGAGAAGGGGTTCGAGGCCACGACCCTGGACGAAGTCGCGGCGGCCGCCGACGTCTCGCGGCGGACCCTGCTGAACTATTTCGGCACCAAGGAGGAGATCATCCTCTCGACCAAGGCCGAATTTCCGCAGTTGATCGCCGACGCCGTGGCCGCGCGACCGGCGGACGAGCCTCTGCTGGAGATGGTGGAGAACGCCTTCGTCGATCTGGCGCAGCGCCATCGGTCCGAGGAAATGCGCGCCGTGGCCGCCCTGATCGGCTGCACGCCGTCCCTGCAGCCCGGCGATCAGGCCAAGTACGAGCGGATCGAACGGCTGCTGGCGCAGACCCTGGCGGCCCGCAAGGGACTGCCCGAGGACGACATCAGCTGCCGGGTGGTCGCCGGCGCGGCCGTCAGCATCCTGAAGCTGTCCACGGAGGCCTGGCTGAAAGACCCTTCAGGGAACCCGGAGGTCTTCGGCCGCGCGGCTTTCGCGGCGCTCAGGCGCGTCGCGGGGTGACGGCCTCCCCCGCGCGGCGGGGGAGGCTATCGGGATCAGGCCGCCTGGTTGGAGCCATCCGGGGCGGTCCAGCGCAGCACCGGCGAGCGGGCGGCGCGGGTCTCGTCCAGGCGGCGCAGGGGGGCGTGGAACGGCGCGCCCTTGAAGCGGTCGACGTCGCCGGCCTTCGCGGCCTCGGCCAGCAGGCGCATGGCGTGGATGAAGCGGTCCAGCTCGGCCTTCGATTCCGTTTCGGTCGGCTCGATCAGCATGGCCCCGTGGACGACCAGCGGGAAATACATGGTCATCGGGTGGAAGCCCTCGTCGATCATCGCCTTGGCGAAGTCGAGCGTGGTGATGTCCGTGCCCTTCAGCCATTCGTCGTCGAACAGGGCCTCGTGCATGCACGGGCCCTCCGGGAAGGCCGGGCTCATCAGGTCCTGCAGGCGGGCCTTGATGTAGTTGGCGTTCAGGACCGCGTCCTCGGCCACCTGACGCAGGCCGTCCGAACCATGGCTCAGCATGTAGCTCAGCGCGCGGACGTACATGCCCATCTGGCCCTGGAAGGCGCACAGGCGGCCGAAGGCCTGGGCTGCCTCGTCTTCCTCGCGCTCGACAAGCCGATAGCCGTTGTCGTCGTGCACGACCCACGGGGCCGGGGCGAAGGGAGCCAGGGCCTCGGACAGCACCACCGGACCCGCGCCCGGACCACCGCCGCCGTGGGGCGTCGAGAAGGTCTTGTGCAGGTTGATGTGCATGGCGTCGACGCCGAGGTCGCCCGGGCGGACCCGGCCGACGATGGCGTTGAAGTTGGCGCCGTCGCAGTAGAAATAGGCGCCCGCTTCGTGCGTCAGGCGGCTGATCTCCAGGATGTCGCGCTCGAACAGGCCGCAGGTGTTGGGGTTGGTCACCATGATGGCGGCGACGTCGTCGCCCAGCTTGGAGGCCAGGTCGGCGACGTCCACGCGGCCGTCGTCGGTCTGGGCCACTTCCACGACCGAATAGCCGACGAAGGCGGCGGTGGCCGGGTTGGTGCCGTGGGCGGAGGTCGGCACCAGAACCTTGCGGCGCTTCTCATGCTGGCCCGAGGCCTCGTGGGCCGCGCGAATGGCCATCAGGCCGCACAGCTCGCCGTGCGCGCCGGCCTTGGGCGACAGGGCGACGGCGGGCATGCCGGTCAGGGTCTTCAGCCAGTGGGCCAGGGTGTCCATCAGCTCCAGCGCGCCCTGCACGGTCGAGATCGGTTGCAGCGGGTGGATGTCCGAGAAGCCGGGCAGGCGGGCCATCTTCTCGTTGAGGCGCGGGTTGTGCTTCATCGTGCACGAGCCCAGCGGATAGATGGCCAGGTCGATGGCGTGGTTCTTCTGCGACAGGCGCACATAGTGGCGCATGGCCTCGGGCTCGCTCAGGCCCGGCAGGCCGATCGGATCCTTGCGGACCAGATCGCCGAGGTCCGAACCGGTCGTCTTCGGTTCCGGCAGGTCAACGCCGGTCTTGCCCCAGCCTTCGCCCTCGAAGATCAGGGCTTCGTTCTGCAGCAGGCCGCGGCCGCCGGTCAGGGTGGCGGGCTTCTCGGAAACCTGGTTCGGGGCGGTCGGGCGGCCGACGGTGTTCATGGTGCTCATCGTTCGATCTCCGCTCAGGCCGCCAGGACCGTGGCGAGAGCCTTCGCCAGGAACTTGATGTCGTGATCCAGGGTGGTTTCGGTGGCCGCGACCAGCAGCACGTCATCCATGCCCGCGTCGGGGGCCAGACGGCTGTACGGCACGCCCGCCAGCACATGGTGTCCGGCCAGGGTGTCGACCACTTCGGCGGCGTTCTTCGGCAGCTTGATCGCGAACTCGTTGAAGAAGCGCGGGGTCAGGACCTCGACGCCCGGAATGGCGGCCAGGGCGTCGCGGGTCGCCACGGCCTTCTCGTGGTTCAGCAGGGCCAGCTTGCGCAGCCCCGTCTCGCCCAGCAGGCTCATGTGGATGGTGAAGGCCAGGGTGCACAGGCCCGAGTTGGTGCAGATGTTCGACGTCGCCTTGTCGCGGCGGATGTGCTGCTCGCGCGTCGACAGGGTCAGGACGAAGCCGCGCTCGCCGTCGGCGTCCACGGTCTCGCCGGTCAGGCGGCCCGGCATCTGGCGGATCAGCTTCTCGCGGGTGGCGAACAGGCCGACGTAGGGGCCGCCGAAGTTCAGGGCGTTGCCGATCGACTGGCCCTCGGCCGCGACGATGTCCGCGCCCATCTCGCCGGGCGACTTCAGCAGGCCCATCGACACGGCCTCGGTGACCACGACGATCAGCAGGGCGCCGGCGGCGTGAGCGGCCTCGGCGATCTTGGTCACGTCGGTGGCGGTGCCGAAGACGTTCGGGGTCTGGACGACCACGCAGGCTGTGTCCGGGCCGATCTGGGCGATCACGTCCGCCTCGGCGTCCACGGCGGCGGGCAGGGCCAGGGTCTCTACGCCGACGGCGTGGACCACGGTCTCGGTGGCGCGGACGTAGTGCGGGTGCACCCCGCCCGAGATCACCGCCTTGTTGCGGCGGGTCACGCGGGTCGCCATCAGCACGCCCTCGGCCATGGCGGTCGAGCCGTCATAGAGCGAGGCGTTGGCCACCGGCATGCCGGTCAGGTTCGCGACCTGGGTCTGGAACTCGTACAGGTACTGCAGCGTGCCCTGGGCGATTTCCGGCTGGTAGGGGGTGTAGCTGGTCAGGAATTCCGACCGCTGGATCACGTGGTCCACGGTGGCCGGGACGTGGTGCTTGTAGGCGCCGGCGCCGCAGAAGAAGGGCACCGAACCGGCCGAGGCGTTCCTGTTGGCCATGGCCGAGAGCGTGCGCTCGACTTCCAGTTCGCCCGCCACGCGCGGCAGGTCGACGAAGCCTTCGCGGCGCGCCGCCTGCGGCACGTCCACGAACAGGTCGTCGATGGATTTGGCGCCGATCGCGGCCAGCATGGCCTCACGGTCGTCGGGCGTCAGGGGGAGGTAACGCATCTAGACAGCTTTCCCGAAGAGGAGATCGAGGATGAAGGAGCCCGGGCCGGGCTTTGAAGGGCGTCGCGCCGCCGGGGCGGGCGTCGGACGGGAGGCGGGTTCGGAGTCCTCGCGGCTTTCGTGGATCTGCTTCAGCAGTTCCAGGAGGTCGTCGGCGGACTCAAACTCGGTTATCTGCGGCGCGAAGATCAGGGGGGCGCGGGGCTCGCCCACGACGCCCGACAGGCGCACCAGGGCTGCGCCCCGGGGATCGCCGAGCAGGAAGCTGTTGGTCCGCGACAGGATCGTCAGGAGCGCCTCGGCGACCGTCGGGGTGAGGACGGGGTACTCGGCGAGCATCCCGTCGGTCTCGTCTTCCCCGAACAGATACAGAAGCGCCCCGTCGTTGAGCCGCACTTCAGCCTCCAGACCGGTCCGCTCCGCCCCGCTGTCTACGAGCGCCGCCTCGACCAGCTGGCGCAGGCCTGGCTGGAACGGCGTCGTCGTCGCGTGGCTGAAGTAGACCGTGAACACCGCGTCAGAGGGTGGCGAGGAAGGCGTCGTAGGCGGCGCGGTCCATCAGGGCGTCCAGTTGCGAGGCGTCCGAGACGCGGATCTTCGCGAACCAGCCTTCGCCTTCCGGGTCGGCGTTGACGGTTTCCGGAGCCGAGGCGAGGACGGCGTTGCCTTCGACGACTTCACCCGACACCGGGGCGTAGACGTCCGAGGCGGCCTTGACGCTCTCGACGACGGCGAAGCTGTCGCCCTTCGAGACGGCCTTGCCGGCGTCCGGGGTCTCGACGAACACCACGTCGCCCAGGGCGTCGGCGGCGTGCTTGGAGATGCCGACGGTGGCGATGTCGCCGTCGACTTTGACCCACTCGTGATCCTTGGTGAAGCGCATGGGAGTGATCCTTAGACCTTGGGTTTGCGGTAGTAGCGTTGGGCGACGAAGGGCATGGCGACGACCTCGGCGGCGGCGGGCTTGCCGCGCACCAGGACCTTCAGGTCCGTGCCCAGTTCGGCGAAGGCGGGGGGCACATAGCCCATGGCGATGTTGCGGCCCAGCGTCGGCGAGGGGCCGCCCGAGGTGACCGTGCCGATGATGTTTCCGTCCAGGTCGGCGATCTCGGCGCCTTCGCGGGCCGGGGCGCCTTCCTTGACGCTCAGGCCGACGCGGACGCGGCTCGGGCCGTCGGCCAGTTCCTTCAGGATGCGGTCGGCGCCGTTGAAGTCAGCGGCTTCCTTGCGCGACTTGGACAGGGCGAAGGTCAGCGCGCCCTCGACCGGGCTGGTCGAGGCGTCGATGTCATGGCCGTGCAGCGGCAGGCCGGCTTCCAGGCGCAGGCTGTCGCGGGCGCCCAGGCCGATCGGCTTGACGCGGGCGTCCTTCAGGATGGCGTTCCAGATGCGCTCGGCGTCGGCGGCCGGGACCGAGATCTCGTAGCCGTCCTCTCCGGTGTAGCCCGAGCGGGAGACGTAGCAGTCCACCCCGAACAGCATCAGCCGCGCGCTGTCCATGAAGCCGAAATCGTTGAAGACCGGATCGTGGGCGGCCATGACCTCGGCGGCCTCGGGCCCCTGGATGGCGATCAGGGCGCGGTCCAGCACGGTCAGCTTGGCGTCGCCCTGCAGGTTGGCTTCCCAGAAGGCGAAGTCCTCGTCCTTGTTGCCGGCGTTGACGACGACGAACAGGCCGTCGTGGTCGGGCTTGCCGGCCATCAGATCGTCGATAATGCCGCCGCTCTCGTTGAGCAGCAGCGAATACTTCTGCCGGCCGGACTTCAGGACCTGGTAGTCGCCGGGCACGAAGCGTTCGAACTGGGTCACGGCGTCCGCGCCGGTGATCTTGCACTGGCCCATGTGCGACACGTCGAACAGGCCTGCGTGCTCGCGGGTCCAGCGGTGCTCGGCCAGCACCCCTTCATACTGCACCGGCATGTCATAGCCGCCGAAGCCGACCATGCGGGCGCCCAGCGCGCGGTGCGCGGCGTTCAGGGGAGTGGTCTTCAAGGCTTGATCGGTCATAAGACTCTCGCGGTCGCGGGTTTTGGCGGAAGCTCCGCCGTCTTCGCGCCCCCGCTGTCCTGAAGCCTGAGAGATTCCGCCCCGGACGTGATCCGGGACTTGCTCCGTCGGCGCGCCATGCGGCGGCTTTCCAGCGTCCGTGCGCTTTCGCGGTCCTTTTGCCTGAGCGTTTCCGGGGCGGTTGCGCCTTCGGCTCCGGGCTCCGTTTCCGGACCCCGATCTCTCCCGCGAGAGCGAGCGGACCTAGGCCCCGACTCCGGCGCGAAGTCAAGCGTGGGCGGGCGGATCGGGCCGCCAATGACGGGGCGGTGGCGGCGGGTGCTCACGCCATGCGAGCGCGCCCCCATCCGTGCGGCGGCGGCGTTCATTTCGCGTTCAGCTAAAACGACATCCTGTAGCTGTGCTGTACAAGGGAGGTGGGGGATGTGGCGGATCGTATGGATCATCGTGGGTGTCGTGATGCTGGGGGCCGCCCTGCCGGGCTCGGCCTCCGCCCAGACCATGCCGCTGAACGAGTTCATCGCCACGGCCGACCGCATTCCACGCAATCCGCTGGCTCTTCTGCGGTCCGACTATCGTCGCCTCAAGCGCGAGGTCGAAGCCGGCCTGATACTCATCGCCACGGCGCAGTATCGGGCGCGGGAGGCGAACCAGCCGCCTCAGACGTGTCTACCCGAGACCTTCACGTTCAATACCGAGACCGTCCTGAATCAGCTCAAGGCGATCCCCGAACCCCGCCGCCGGCGCATGACGATCACCGATGGCCTGCGCGAGGTCATCCGGCGCCAGTATCCGTGCCCGTAAACCGACCCCGTCATCCTGAAGGGGCGACGGGAAGGTGAGGTTCAGACGCTCGCGTAAGCCTTCACTTCTGCGATCCGCGCCGCCTTGTCCGCCTCATCGAGGAAGCTGCCCTCGAAGCTGTTGATGGCGATCTGGGTCACCTGCTCGCGGGTCAGGCCCACGGCCTCGGCCAGACGGGCGTAGTTGGCGTTCACATAGCCTCCGAAATAGGCCGGGTCGTCCGAGTTCAGGGTGACGTGCAGGCCCCGGCGCAGCATCTCGGGGACCGGGTGGTCCTTCAGGTCGTTCACCACGCAGAGCTTCAGGTTCGACAGGGGGCAGACGGTCAGGGTCATCTGCTCGGCGGCCAGCCGCTCGATCAGGCTCTCGTCCTCCATCGAGCGGTTGCCGTGGTCCATGCGGTCGATGTGCAGCAGGTCCAGCGCCTCGTGCACATAGGCGGGCGGGCCTTCCTCGCCGGCGTGGGCGCACAGCTTCAGGCCCAGCTCACGCGCGGCGGCGAAAACGCGGACGAATTTCGACGGCGGATGTCCGACCTCGGACGAATCCAGCCCCACCCCGATGAAGTGGTGCAGGTAGGGCTTGGCCATCTCCAGCGTGGCGAAGGCCTCCTCCTCGCTCAGGTGACGCAGGAAGCTCAGGATCAGGCCGCTGGTCACGCCCAGTTCGGCCTTCGCCCGCTCCATGCCCGCGATCAGGCCTTCCACCACCACGGCGAAGGGTACCCCCCGGTCGGTGTGGGTCTGGGGATCGAAGAAGATCTCGGCGTGGCGGACGTTGTCCGCGGCGGCGCGCTGGAAATAGGCGAAGGCCAGGTCCTCGAAATCCTTGCGCGTCAGCAGGACGTTGGCCCCGGCGTAATAGATGTCCAGGAAGTCCTGCAGGTTCGAGAAGTCATAGGCCGCGCGCACGGCCTCGACGCTGTCGAACGGAATGGCCACGCCGTTGCGCTGCGCCAGCTCGAACATCAGCTCGGGCTCCAGCGAGCCCTCGATGTGAAGATGCAGCTCGGCCTTGGGCAGGCCGGCGATATAGGCGTCGAGCGACATGAGGGGGCTCCTGAAAGGCCCCGCCAGTCTAGCCTACATCCGCTCCGGCGTGTCGATTCCCAGCAGGCTCAGCGTCAGGACCAGTTGATCCAGCGTGGCCTTCGACAGGGCCAGCCGCGACGCCTTGGTCGCCTCGTCCGGCGCCACCAGCACGGGGCAGGCGGCGTAGAATTTCGAGAACGACTGCGCCAGCCGGTAGGCGTGCTCGGCGATCACGTGCGGCATGCGCTTGTCGTAGGCCTCGGCCGCCGCCTGCGAGAAGGCGTCCAACGTCAGGGCCAGGTCGCGCTCCGCCGGTTCGGCGATGACGATGGCTCCGGGCCGGGCGCCCTGTTCCTCGCCCCGGCGCAGCAGGGATTTGATGCGCACGGCCTGATACAGCAGGTAGGGACCGGTCTTGCCCTCGAAGCTCATGAATCGGTCGAGGTCGAAGACGTAGCTGGTGGTCCGGGCGTTCGACAGATCGGCGAACTTCAGGGCGGCGATCGCCACCTTGTGCGCGATGGCCTCGAACGCGTCGGGCGGCAGGTCGTCGCCCAGCTTGGCCTCATGCAGGCGCTCGCGCGCCTTTTCGGTCGCCTGGTCGATCAGGTCGCGCAGCTTCAGGACGCCGCCCGCGCGGGTCTTGAAGGGCTTGCCGTCCTGGCCGTTCATGGTGCCGAAGCCGAGGTGCTCCAGCGCGCCTTCGGCCGCGTAGCCCGCCAGATAGGCGGCGCGGAACACCTGTTCGAAATGCTCGGCCTGGCGCTCATCGACGACGTACAGGGCCAGGTCCGGCGCCAGCGACTTCTTGCGGTCCAGGATCGTGGCCAGGTCGGTCGTGCCGTACATGGCCGAGCCTTCCGAGCTGATCACCAGCAGCGGCGGCGGGGAGGGAGCCTCGATCACCGAGCCGTCGGCCAGCTTCTTCTTGCGGGTCTCACCGGGCCGGGCGACGTGCACCACCTGGGCCCCGTCGTCGGGGACCAGCAGGCCGGTCGCCTTCAGATGCTCCAGCATCTCGGGCATCTGCGGATCGGCGTCGCTCTCGCCGTTCCACAGGTCGAAATCGACCGACAGGTCGCCATACTCGCGCTTCAGCGCCTCGCGGCTGACCGCCACGAAATGCTTCCACAGCGCGCGATAGCCGGGGCGGCCGCCCTGCAGTTCCGCCGTCGCCTTGCGGGCGCGGTCGCGGAAGGCCGGGTCTTCCTTGGCCTTGCCGGCGGCCAGCGGATAGAGGCGGTCCAGGTCGCCCAGGGTCACCGGGCTTTCGGCCGGGAAGGGACCGTCGCCCTCGGCCATGAAGGCGTCGGCCAGCCCTTCGTCGCCGCAGGCGACGATCAGCAGGCCCATCTGAAAGCCCCAGTCGCCGAAGTGGGCGTCGCCGGTCACGTCGTCGCCGCGGAAGCGGAACAGCCGCTTCAGGCTTTCGCCGATGATGGCGCTGCGCAGGTGGCCGACGTGCATCGGCTTGGCCACGTTCGGGCCGCCGTAGTCGATGACCACCTTGCGGGCTTCGGCGACGACCGCGGCTCCGGCGTGTTCGGCGTCCGTGGCCACCTCGGTCGCGCGCCGGGCCAGGGCGGCGTCGGCGATCTTCAGGTTGATGAAGCCCGGGCCCGCGATCTCGACCGAGGCCAGGCGCGGATCGCCTTCCAGGCGCGCCGCAATCTTGCCGGCCAGCTCACGCGGATTAGCCTTCAGCGCCTTGGCGGCGGCCAGGGCGCCGTTGGACTGGAAGTCGGCCAGGTCGGGCCGGTCCGAGGGGGTGACGCGCGCCAGCGCGGGGTCCACGCCTTCGGCGGCGAAGGCGGCCCCGACCGCTTCGCCCAGTTCCGTTCTGAGATCGGTCATTTACTGGGCCGGGGGCTGGGTCGTGGGGGCGGCGGCGCCCGCGTTGACGCGGAAACGGCTGCCCGATCGGTTGAACTCGGCCATCTGCGGCGTGATGTCGAAGCCGACCAGGATCTCGAAATGGTCGCCCGCGGTCGTGGCCGAGGCGCGCGGGATGACGATCGTGTTGTCCTGGGTGACCGTCGTCGTGGTGGCGCCGTTCTCGAACGTCACCGGCAGGTCGAAATAGGTTTTCTCCAGCACGGCGCTGTTCCGCTCGGTGACGGCGATCCAGTACCGGTAGGTGCGGCCGTCGCCCTGCGCTTGCGGTCCGCGGCCGAGGTTGAACAGCACGCGGGTCTCGACCTGGATCGGCCCGTCGCCCTGGTAGGCGCAGTCGGACACCAGGCCCTCCATTTCGCCGGTGTAGCCGACGTTGGCGGCCGCGACCCGGTCGCCGGTCATTTCGACGTAGCGGGCGGCGTCGTAGAGGATCTTCACATAGGGGCAGGGGCCGGCCGCCGAGCGGCGCTGCAGCGGGGCGATGCGCACCCGACGGGCCCGGTCGCCGGTCTGCTCGCCCGGTTCGGGGCGGTCGCGGCCCGCCGGATCCTGTCCGCGTCCGCCCGGCCGGCTCTGCGCGACGGCGGCGGGCGCGACGGCCGCGAGGGTGGCGGCGACAAGAGCCGAGGCCAGGGAAACCTTCAGGACGCGACGCATCAATGCTCTTCCAGATCACGAGGAGGCGGCGACAGCCCGACGCCGTCCGCACGCTTGCCGCTGATAGCGGCTAAACCGAGGCGCGGCAAACCCGCCGGACGCGGAAACGACGGTGGCGGCGAACGGTCCGAACGACTAGGTTCCGGCCCATGACCGTTCATCAGCCGATCCGACCGGCGGACAAGCGTCCCCTGACCGTGCGCCTCGCCACCCCGCGGGGGTTCTGCGCGGGCGTGGACCGGGCCATCCAGATCGTCGAACGCGCCATCGAGAAGTACGGCGCCCCGGTCTATGTGCGGCATGAGATCGTGCACAACCGCCACGTCGTCGAGCGGCTGCGCGCCATGGGCGCCGTCTTCGTCAAGGAACTGGACGACTGCCCCGACGACCGTCCGGTGGTCTTCTCCGCCCACGGCGTGCCCAAGTCGGTGCCCGCCACCGCCCGCTCGCGCGAGATGCTGTTCCTGGACGCCACCTGCCCGCTGGTCTCCAAGGTCCATGTCGAGGCCGAGCGCCATCATGCGAACGGCAAGCACATCATCCTGATCGGCCACGCCGGACACCCTGAGGTCGTCGGCACCATGGGCCAGCTTCCGGCCGGGGCTATCAGCCTGGTCGAGACGGTCGAGGACGCCGAGACCTTCCAGCGTCCGGGCGACGCCCCCCTGGCCTATGCGACCCAGACCACCCTGTCGGTGGATGACACCGCCGAGATCCTGGCGGCGCTGAAGCGGCGCTTCCCGGAGCTGCCGGATCCGCACAAGGAAGACATCTGCTACGCCACCACCAACCGTCAGGAGGCCGTGAAGCGGCTGGGCGACGGCTGCGACCTGGTGCTGGTGGTGGGGTCCAAGAATTCGTCCAACTCGGTCCGGCTGGTCGAGGTGGCGATCAAGGCCGGCGCCCGCGACGCCCGGCTGGTGGATGACGCCAGCCACGTCGACTGGACCTGGCTGGACGGGGTGTCGACCCTGGGCATCACCGCCGGGGCCTCGGCGCCCGAACGGCTGATCGAGGATCTGGTCCAGGCCGTCCGCGACCGCTTCGACGCCGATGTGGTCGAGGACGACGGCGAGCGCGAGACCGTCACCTTCAAGCTGCCGCGTGTCCTGACCGCCTGACGCAGGCCGTCATCCTGGGTTCGCACGGCTGTGCTTCGGTGCGGCATCAACCGGGAGCCGACCATGGACGCTGACCGCCGCCGCCTTCTGCTCGCCGCCGGCGGCGGAGCCCTGATGCTTCCGGCCATCGCCAGGGCCATGGGCATCGACGCCGACGTCCGCGCAGGCGACATCACCGACGTCGCCCATGTGGTCATCCTGATGCAGGAGAACCGGTCGTTCGATCACTATTTCGGCGCCCTGCGCGGCGTTCGCGGCTTCGGCGACCGCTTCCCCATCCCGCTGCCGGACACCGCCGACCGCAAGGGCGGGACCTGCTGGGTCCAGGCCAATCCGGGCAAGCCCGGCCGGCCGTCCCTGGTCTCTCCCTTCCCGCTGAACACGGCCGAGGACTTCCGGCTCATGCGGGTCGAGGGCACGCCCCACAGCTGGCCCGACGCCCAGGCCGCCTGGGATGAGGGCCGCATGGCCGCCTGGCCGACCGCCAAGACCGAACATTCCATGGGCTATTTCCGCCAGGAGGACATTCCCTACCAATACGCCCTGGCCGAGGCCTTCACGGTTTGCGACGCCTACCACTGCTCGATCCAGACCGGCACCAACTCCAACCGGCTGTTCCTGTGGAGCGGGACCAACGATCCGGCCGGGACGCGGGGCGGGCCCTCCATCTCCAATTCGCATGACGCCCTGGCGACGGACGGCGGTCACCCCGACGGCTACCGCTGGACCACCTATCCCGAGCGGCTGCTGGCCGCGGGGGTGAGCTGGCGCATCTATCAGGACATGGCGGACAACTTCACCGACAACCCCACCGCCGGGTTCCAGTCCTTCCGCGACAGCCACGCGGGCGCGCCCGGCGCCGACCCCCGCCTCGCCGCGCTGGCCCTCAGCACCCGACATCTGGACGGCCTGCGCGAAGACGTCCTCGCCGGCGCCCTGCCGCAGGTCTCCTGGATCGTCGCCCCGGCCGCGGGTTCCGAGCACCCGGGACCATCCAGCCCGGCCCAGGGCGCCGACTACACCGCCCGGGTCATTGAGGCCCTGACCGCCGATCCGACGGTTTGGGCCCGCACCGCCCTGTTCGTCACCTTCGACGAGAACGACGGCTTCTTCGACCACGTTCCCCCGCCGGCGCCCCCGGCGCTGGACGGCGGCGCGGCCTCGCCCGCCATGGGCGGCTCCACGGTCAATACGGCCGGCGAATATCATCTGGCGACCACGCCGAGCGAAGCCCGCGCCGAACGCCCGGAGTTCGTCGGCCGGCCCTACGGCCTGGGCCCCCGCGTGCCGATGTACGTCATCTCGCCCTGGAGCCGGGGCGGCTGGGTCAATTCCCAGGTCTTCGACCACACCTCGGTGATCCGCTTCCTCGAGAGCCGTTTCGGCGTGATGGAGCCCAACATCTCCGCCTGGCGGCGCGCGGTCTGCGGCGACCTGACCGGCGCCTTCGATTTCCACACGCCCAACGCCGTCTTCCCCACGGCCCTGCCGCCGACCGGCGAAACGGCGGCCCGCGCGGCCGCCCTGCCCGGGCAGACCACGCCGACGACACCCGCCCGGCCGGAAATCCCTGTCCAGGCCGCCGGCTTCCGCCCCTCCCGCGCCCTCCCGTACGTCCTCGGCGTCGACGAGGACCGCGAGAGCGGGGCCATCGCCCTGACCTTCCGCAATCACGGCGGCGTCGGCGCGGTCTTCCATGTCTACGACCGCCTGCGCCTCGACCGCACGCCCCGCCGCTACACCGTTGGCCCCGGCGGCGCCCTGCGCGGCGTCTGGGAGCCGGGCGCCTATGATCTGTGGATCCTCGGACCCAACGGCTTCCACCGCCATCTGATCGGCGACGCCGCCGGCGGCGAGCTTCGCCTGTCCCTGGCCCAACATCCGGATCGCCGGGAGCTGGTCCTGACCATCTCCAATCCCGGCGATGTCGCGCAGGCGGTTGAGATCATGGACGCCTATCGTCCCGATGCGCCGCCCTGGCTCGGCGAGATCGCGGCGGGCTCGACGGTCAGCCGGCCCCGGTTCGTCGCTCCGACCAAGGGCTGGTACGACCTCTCCCTGGGCCGCTCCGGCGGCGGCGGTTACTTCCGCAGGCTGGCCGGCCGGCTCGAGACGGGCGCGGATTCGGTCAGTGATCCTCTGATGGGCGGCCCGGCGATCATGGGTCAGGCCTGACCGGTCCGCGCAGGCTTGCGCAAGCGGAGCCTTTGCCGTTCGGTGGCGTTAACTGCGACCGGGAAAAGGGACTTCTCCATGCGCCTGACAGCCGCCTGCACCACCGCCGTCTCCATTCTGGCCCTCGCCGTCGCGGCCTGTTCACCCGAAGCCGAGCAGCCGCCGGCCCCCATCCCGCCGTCGCCCGCGCCGACCACCCCGGCCGCGCCGCCAGTCAGCTACGCCTGCGAAAGCGGCCAGTCGATCACCGTCGCCTACCCGGACGATTCGACCGCCCAGCTGGCCTACAAGGGCCAGGCCTACGCCCTGCGCATCTCCCAGTCGGCCTCGGGCGCGCGCTACGTCGGCTCGGGCGTCGAATGGTGGACCGCCACCCGCGACGGCGCCGAGAGCGCCACTCTCAGCCGTCTGGGGCCAAATGAGGAAGTCGGCACGGCGGTGCTGGAGCGTTGCAGCCGTCCGTCCCCCGGCCCGGTCGTCGCGCCCGGTCCGGTTCCGACGCCCCAGCCGGCGCCCGGCGGCGTCCTGCCCGCCGCCGCGCCCTGCCGCGGTCCCCAGCTGAAGCTGTCCAACGAGGGCGGCGACGCCGGAGCGGGCAACCGGGTTTCCAACATCGGCGTCCAGAACATCGGAACCACGGCCTGCAGCCTGACCGGCTATCCCGGCGTGGTCCTTCAGGATCGCCAGGGCCGCAACCTGACCGCCATCCGCAGCGAGCAAAGCCCCGGCAGCTACTTCACACAGGGCCAGGCGCCGTCGCCTGTGCTGCTGGCCCCGCAGGCCAAGGCCGCCTTCGAGATCGCCTGGAACGTCATGCCGAACGAGGCCGAGGGCCAGACCTCCTGCCCCAATGTGACGCGCCTCCGGGTGACTGCGCCGGGCGACACCGCGGCGGTTTCGATGGACATGGCGTTCAGTCCCTGCAGCAACCGCGTGCGGGTCAGCCCGATCCGTCCGCTGACGCCCACGGGAACGCCCGCGCCCGAGCCCACGGTTTAGGGGGTTCAAACCGTCACGGATTCGGCGTAGCGGAGCGCGCATGACAGCGACCTTCTACGACCGCGTCTCCGCGGAACTCGCCGACATCGACGCCCAGGGGCTGACCAAGCCCGAACGCGTGATCGCCTCCCGTCAGGGACCCGTCATCAAGGTGGGCGGGCGCGATGTCCTGAACTTCTGCGCCAACAACTACCTCGGCCTCGCCGGCGACGAGCGGGTGACCCAGGCGGGCATCAGGGCGCAGGAAAAGTGGGGGGCGGGCACCGCCTCGGTCCGCTTCATCTGCGGCACGCTGGAGATCCACAAGGAGCTGGAGCGGGCCATCGCCGACTACCTCGGCTTTGAAGACACCATCCTGTTCGCCGCCGCCTTCGACGCCAACGGGGGCATCTTCGAGCCCCTGTTCGGCGCCGACGACGCCATCATCTCCGACAGCCTGAACCACGCCTCGATCATCGACGGCGTGCGCCTGTGCAAGGCCAAGCGCTACCGCTTCGCCACTTCGGACATGGCCGATCTGGAGGCCCAGCTGAAGCAGGCCCGGGCCGACGGCGCCAAAGAGATCATCATCGCCACCGACGGCGCCTTCTCGATGGACGGCTATATCGCCAAGCTGAAGGACATCCGCGCGCTGGCCGACCAATACAACGCCCTGATCATGGTCGACGACTGCCACGCCACCGGCTTCCTCGGCCCGCAGGGGCGCGGCTCCTATGCCTGGAACGGGGTCGAGGTCGACTTCGTGACCGGCACCTTCGGCAAGGCGCTGGGCGGCGCCATGGGCGGCTTCATCTGTGCGAAGTCCAACGTCGTGGCCCTGCTGAAACAGCGCGCCCGGCCCTACCTGTTCTCCAATGCGCTCAGCCCCGCCGTCTGCGGCTCGTCGCTGGAAGCCATCCGCATCGCCGCCGGCGAAGAAGGCGACACGCTGCGCGAACAGCTGTTCGCCAACGCCGCCCGCTATCGCAAGGCGATGACCGAAGCGGGCTTCACCCTGCAGCCGGGCGAGCATCCGATCATCCCGGTCATGCTGGGCGACGCTAAGCTGGCCCAGGACATGGCCGCCCGCCTGCTGGAGCTGGGCGTCTACGTCATCGGTTTCAGCTTCCCGGTGGTGCCGCGCGGCCAGGCTCGCATCCGCACCCAGATGTCGGCGGCGCACACCTTCGAACAGATTGATCAAGTGGTCGCGGCGTTCACGACGGCCGGCAAGGAATTGGGAGTTATCGCATGACCGACACCATGAAGGCCCTGGCCAAGACCCGTCCCGAAGTCGGCCTTGAGCTGATCGACGCCCCGATCCCGGTCGCCGGCGACGAGGATGTGCTGATCAAGGTCAAGCGCACCGCCGTCTGCGGCACCGACATCCACATCTGGAACTGGGACGAGTGGTCCCAGAAGAACGTGCCGGTCCCGATGATCACCGGCCACGAGTTCGCCGGCGAGATCGTCGCCATCGGCAAGGATGTGGATCGCCGCCTGAAGGTCGGCCAGCGGGTCTCGGCCGAGGGGCACGTCATCGACCTGAACTCCGAAGCGGCCCGCGCGGGCCACTTCCACCTGGACCCCGACACCCGCGGCATCGGCGTCAACCGTCAGGGCGCCTTCGCCGAATACGTCGTGGCCCCGGCCTTCAATGTGATCGAGCTGCCGGACGACGTTCCCTATGAGATCGGTTCGATCCTCGATCCGTTCGGCAACGCCGTGCACACGGCCCAGCAGTTCGACCTGCTGGGCGAGGACGTGCTGGTAACCGGCGCAGGGCCCATCGGCATGATGGCCGCCGCTGTCGCGCGCCACGCCGGCGCGCGCACCGTGGTCCTGACCGACATCAACGACTTCCGCCTGGACCTGGCCCAGAAGGTCGCCCCCGGGGTCCGCACGGTGAACACCACCAAGGAAGACCTGAAGGACGTCATGCATGAGCTTGGCCTCAAGGTCGGCTTCGACGTGGCGCTTGAGATGTCTGGCTCGCCCATCGCCTTCAAGCAATGCGTCGACACCCTGATCATGGGCGGCGGCATGGCTCTGCTGGGCATTCCGTCCAAGCCGATGGAGACCGACTGGGGCCAGATCATCCTCAAGGCCCTGACCATCAAGGGGGTCTACGGCCGCGAGATGTTCACCACCTGGCGCAAGATGCTGGGCCTGCTCAAGGCCGGGCTCGACCTCCAGCCCCTGATCACCCACCAGATGTCGTACGAGAACTACCGCGAGGGCTTCGAGGCCATGCGGTCCGGCCAGTCCGGCAAGGTGGTGCTCAACTGGGACAAGGCGGCCTAGGAGGCGACGCTGACCGCATCGACGCCCTCCGTCCTCGCCTTCCTTGAGGGCGAAGGGACCGATGCGCGCGGGCGCACGATCTTCGACGTCCTGGCGTTCGACGATGCGGCGCTGGAGAACACCCACGATTTCATCCAGTGGCTGTTCCCGCTGACCGAGCCCTCGTCCGCCGTGCCGGAATCGCCCGTGCTCACCGAGGACGAGGCAACGGCCATCTGCGACTCGGTCATGGCCCAGTGCACCCTGGCGGCGGCCACGGACCGGATCGCCGCCTTCTACCGCAACAACGACCATTGGCTGAAAGCGGCGGACCACAACCACCTGCGCATCACCCGCATCATCCGCGCCCTGCGCCGCCTGCGCGGCGACGAGGAGGCGGAGGCCTTCCGCGCGGCCATCCTGGCGAAGGTGACGACGACCGGCGCGCCGGTCAGTCTTCGCAGCCGCGGCTACTGGATGACGGCCTGAGCGCTCATCGCAGGGCCCGGATCAGGGCGGCTTCGAATCCCTTGGCGTCCGGGCCGGGCAGGGCGGCCAGGCCTCCGGCCTCGAACATCTCGAATACCTTCGGATGGACATAGGACGACCGGCAGACCGTCGGCGTATTGCCCAGCAGGCCGGAAACGGCCCTCACGCAGACGGTGATCTTGCGCTTGGCGTCGGTGGGCGAGGTCGGGGTCTCCGCCTCCCTCAGCGCCCGCGCCGCCGACACGGTCCCCGCCCAGGTGCGGAAGTCCTTGGCTGAAAAGGCCTCGCCCATGGCGTCGCGGATATAGGCGTTTACATCGTCCGACGTGATAGGGCACAGGTCGCCATCGGCGTTGCGGTATTTGAACAGTTGCTGGCCCGGCAGGTCACGCAACGACCGGAC
The DNA here is from genome assembly GCF_058790835.1 of Brevundimonas sp. EU05-FHT14B11. NCBI lineage: Bacteria > Pseudomonadati > Pseudomonadota > Alphaproteobacteria > Caulobacterales > Caulobacteraceae > Brevundimonas > Brevundimonas sp. EU05-FHT14B11. The sequence goes on along the minus strand of NZ_JBYTCY010000003.1, from coordinate 273,767 downwards.
CACGGTCGCCAGCCGCCGGTCGCGCACCTTCACCTCATGCTCCACCCCGCTCTTGCCCTTGAAGGCGAAGGTCAGGGCGGCGCCCTCCAATTCCAGATGCCGCTTGTGCAGGGTGGTCAGACCGTAGGACCGGTTCTGCTTCGCATATTCCGCGTTGCCCACCCGGATCAGGGTGATCTCCAGCAGCCGTACGGCGGTGGCCAGCACCTTGTCCCGGGTCATGCCGCGCTTCGTCAGATCAGCCTCGACCCGCGCCCGCAGTTTCGGCAGCGCTTTGGCGAAGGCGGGCAGGCGGTCGAACTTGCTCTCCGAGGCGTGGCGGCTCCAGTCGGGGTGATAGCGGTACTGCTTGCGGCCCTTGACGTCCCAGCCGATGGCCTGGATGTGGCCGTTGGCGCGCGGGCAAATCCAGACGTCGGTCCACGCCGGCGGGATGGCCAGCATCCGGATACGGTCCAGCGCCTTGATGTCGGTGATGCGCTTGCCGTCGCGATCCAGATACCGGAACCCTGTTCCCGACTTCCGGCGAGAGAAGCCGGTCGCCTCGTCGCTGCACCAGGTCAGGCCCTCGGGCACATCGACGTGGGTCACACCCCGACCTCGCGCAAGGTTTCGCGCAGTCCGTGGACCCAATCCCGCGGGGCGTCTCCGCCCCACACCTGCCAGGCGATATAGCCGGCCGAGGGCTTGTCCTTGTTGTTCCAGTCCCGCCCGTGCTTGTCGACGACGTGGCGGGCGAAATAGCTGTACGTCGACCTGATGTCCCGATCGCTCAGGATCTCCTGGCTCATCAGCTGCTCGGCCCGGCGCGCGCCGACCTCGGCGCCGCCGCGCTTGTGCTCGCGGCGCAGCTCCAGTCCTCGCTCCGCAGCGTCCGCGACGGCCTTCGGAGGGGGGCGGTTTTCGTCGGACAGGACGGGGTGTTCGATCATGGCGAACTCCAACGACGAGCGAACGAAGGCGGTTCCTCTTGACCGCGCGGGCGCGGAGGCGGAGGGCAGGGGGCATGAACTATCGCCACAGCTTCCATGCCGGAAATTTCGCCGATCTGGTCAAGCACGCTCTCGTGCTCTGGCTGCTCGACCGCCGTCGCGCCACCGGCCCCGTGACGGTGATCGACACCCATGCCGGGGCCGGGGTCTACGACCTCAGCGGCGACGGCGTCCGGTCGAAGGAAGCCGAGGCCGGCATCGCGCGTCTGATGGCCGCCGATCATCGTCCGCCCCTGATCGAGGCCCTGGCCAGGGCGGTCGGCGAACTGAATCCGCACGGCGGCGCGCGCCTCTATCCGGGCTCGCCCCTGCTGATCGCTCACCGGCTCGGCCGCGACGACCGCTATCTGGGCTTCGAGCTGAACCCGCCGGTGCTGGAGCTGCTGACCTCGGCGCTGGAGCCCTTCCCCCAGGCGACCGCCCGGGGCGGCGACGGCTATGATCAGGCGCGGGCCGAGGCGGCGCATGCGTCCGGCGCCCTGGTCCTGATCGACCCGCCGTTCGAACGGCCCGACGACTATCAGCGCGCCGCTGACACCGCCGCCGCCATCGTCCGCGCCGATCCCCGCGCCATGGTCGCGGTCTGGACTCCGCTGAAGGATCTGGAGACCTTCGACGGCTTCCTGCGCCGGCTGGACGAGGCGGGCGCCAAGCGGGTGCTGGTCGCCGAGGCGCGCCTGCGGCCGCTGACCAATCCGATGAAGATGAACGGCTGCGCTATGGTCGTGCTGAATGCTCCCGCCGGGGCGGAAGACGCCGCGCGCCAGATCTGCGACTGGGTGGCCGGTACGCTGGGCGAGGCCGGGGCCAAGGCCGAGGTCTGGACGGCGTAATTTAGTCGATCACTTCGCCGGGCTCGTACAGGTGCGGCTCGAAGGTCGCGATGGCCATGATCGGCTCCATCGCCTTGGCCACGCCGGCGGTCCGGGCCATGGCTTTCCAGTCCTCGCGTGTGCGCCAGACCGCATAGACCGCCGCTACCTTGCCGTTCAGGCCCCGGTGCAGGGTCGCCGAGATGAAGCCCTCGGCTCCGCGCTGGGCGGCGACCATCACCGCCAGATGTTCCATCAGCAGCGCCTGCTTTTCAGGATCGCAGCGATAGACGTTGATGAGCACTATGGGATCAGCATCGGACATGGCGCGTCCTCTAGACCAGTTTTGCTTCAGGTTTGTACGGTCCGAACCTAAAGAATCCTCTCTCGCCAACGACGGGAGCAGCGTCTTGTCTGTCCGGCCAGCGAGGCCATATCGGGTGGCCCGTGGAGAGCCGAATGACCCGTATCGCCATCCTGAAGACCGGTGCGCCGCCGCCGGCCCTGGCCGAAACCCATGGCGACTATCCGGCCATGTTCGGGACCCTGCTGGGCGACGGGTTCGAGACCACGGTGTTCGACGTGCGGCAGGGCGAATGGCCCGATCCCGTCGGCTTCGACGGCGCCGTCATCACGGGCTCGGCGGCCGGGGTCTATGAGGACGACGCCTGGATCGGCGCCCTGCTGGACTGGATCCGTCTGGCCCGGGGCGAGACGAGATTGGTGGGCGTCTGCTTCGGCCACCAGGCCATGGCCCAGGCCCTGGGCGGCCGGGTCGAGAAGTCGGACCGGGGCTGGGGCGTCGGCCTGCATCGCTACGAAGTGGCCGCGCCGGCGCCGTGGATGACCCCCGCCGCCGCCACGGTCGCCATCCCCGTCTCGCATCAGGACCAGGTGGTCGCCATTCCCGGCGACGCCCTTGTCACCCTGAGCAGCGCCTTCACCCCCTACGCCGGCCTGGCGTGGGGCGAGGACGCCATCAGCTTCCAAGGCCACCCCGAGTTCACCCCCGCCTACGCCTCGGACCTGACCGCCGGGCGGCGCGGGCGGATCGATCCGGTGCTGGTCGACCGGGCGCTGGAGACCCTGGCCCAGCCGAACGACCGGGCCCTGGTCGCGGACTGGATTCGCGGCTTTCTCGCGCTGTAAATCTTACTCAAGGAATGCGTGCGAATACGGAGGGACATGTGCCTTTCCCGGTTCGCGCTTACGATTGCAGCAGTGTTCGCCGTCCTCGGCGCCGCTCCCGCGTTCGCACAGCCGGACGCCAGGGGGACGGACGACGGGATGCAGCTGGCGGCGTTCGTGGAGGCTCGGGCCTCCTCGACCACCTTCGCGGCGCTGGAGGCCTTCGGCCATGACGCCATGCGGCGCACCGACCGTGAGGGGCTGAACCGGCTCTACCACGTCACCTGGACCATCCTGAACCAGGGCGAGTTCGAGCGCGCGGCGGTGTGGAACGCCCGGCTGGAGGCCGCCGCCCGCCGTCGCCGCGACGCTCGGTACATCGACATCGCCCACCTGAACGCCCTGACCATCCGCTACGACCAGGGCGAGGGCGCCGTGGCCGCGGAGATGAACCGCATGGCCGCCTCCGGCCGCGACTGGTTCGTGCGCGCCCACGCCGCCCGCCTGACCGCCCTGTGGATGATCGACAACGCCCGCGTCGGGGAGGGCCTGCAGCTGTTGAGCCAGGCGGAGGCCGACATTCCCGCCAACGACCCCTTCGCCGCCACCGCCCGCGCGGGCATTTGGGAGGTGGCGGGCATGGGTCTGAAGGCGCTCAACGACGTCAAGGGCGCCGCCGACGCCTTCCGCAAGTTCGAGATCGACTATTCCACCCCGGCCTATCCGCGTCCGGATTTCGACAGCCTCTACAACCTGGCCATGATGGCGGTGAAGGTGGGCGAGATGGACCGCGCCGCCCGCTTCTACGCGGCCCACAACCGGCTGGCCCTGCGTTCCGACCTGCCGACGCTGAAGATCTATGACGCCAGTCTGTGCGCGACCGTCGCCGACGCCCGCCAGGCGCCGCGCGCGGTGCTGGCCTGTCTGGAGCCTTACGGCGAGGACCTCGGCGAGGCCGCCTTCCTGGCCCGGGACGCCCTGCCGCTGCGCGCCGTCGCCCGCGCCCGCACCGGCCAGGCCGCCGCCGCCCGCCGGGACCTGGAGACGCTGCGGCGGCTCGAGGCCGGCGTCGGTGAACAGTCGAACGTGGATCAGGTCGAGGCCGAGGTGCTGTTCGCCGAGGGCCGACCCGAAGAGGCCTTCCGCATCCTGCGCGCCCATATGGCGGCCCAGGAGACTTCGGCGGCCCGAAGCTTCAGCGCCGGCATCCACCAGGTCACCGGCAACATGCAGCAGCAACTGGCCGAGCGCCGCCGCCAGCTGGAGATGGCCCGCGCCAACACCCGGCTGCAGCTGACCGTCACCGTCATCGTCGTCCTGTTCCTGCTGTGCGCCGCCGCGGCGCTGGCGTGGCAGTGGCGGCTGGGCCGGTTCCTGCGCGACGCCCGCCGCCGCGCCGAGGAGGCCAACCGCGCCAAGAGCGAGTTCCTGGCCAATATGAGCCACGAGATCCGCACGCCTCTGAACGGCGTGGTCTCCATGGCCGACTCGCTGGCGCGCCGCGATCTCGATGCTCAGGAGCGCGAGATGGTCGAGCTGATCCGCTCGTCCGGGGCGACCCTGGAGCGCCTTCTGTCCGACATCCTCGACAGCGCCAAGATCGAGTCCGGGCAGGTCACCCTCGAACCGGTCGCCTTCGATCTGGAGCAGACCGTCGGCGACGTGGCGGCCCTGTGGCGGGTCAAGGCCGAGGACAAGGGCGTCGCCCTGAACGTCGACTTCGACCCGGCCCTGTCCGGCTTCGTCGAGGGCGACGCGGTCCGCCTGCGCCAGGTCCTCAACAACCTCGTCTCCAACGCCCTGAAATTCACCGCCGAGGGCGAGGTCCGGATCGCCGTGCAGGCGGTCGAGGACGGCCGCGCCGTCTTCCGTGTCAGCGACACCGGCGTCGGCTTCGACGCCGAGCAGAAGGGCCGCATCTTCACCCGCTTCCAGCAGGCCGACGGCTCGATCACCCGGCGCTACGGCGGCACGGGCCTCGGCCTGGCCATCTCCACCGCCCTGGTCGATCTGATGGGCGGCGCGCTGGATTGCGACAGCACGCCGGGCGAGGGCGCGGCCTTCTGGTTCGAGATCGCCCTGCCGCCGGCCGAGCCGGTCGCCGCCGAGGCGGTCGCGCCCGCCGACACGATCGACGTGGCCGCCACGCCCCTGCGCATCCTGCTGGCCGACGACCACCCCGCCAACCGCAAGGTGGTCGAGATCATGCTGGCCGCCACGGCCATGGAGATGGTCGCCGTCGAGGACGGCCGTCAGGCGCTGGACGCCTTCGCGGAAGGCGGCTTCGACCTGGTGCTGATGGACATGCAGATGCCGGTGATGGACGGTCTGAGCGCCACCCGCGCCATCCGCGCGCTGGAGGCCGACCAGGGGCTGCCGCGCACGCCCGTGGTGATGCTGACCGCCAACGCCATGGCCGAGCATGTCGCGGCGGGCCGCGCCGCCGGCGCCGACGGCCACCTGACCAAGCCGGTCACCCTGGCCAGTCTGTTCGAGGCGATCCGCAGCGCCCTGGACCCCGAGGGGCCGAGCGGTCAGATCAGGGCCACTTCACCACGGGCGGCATCGAGCTGAGGATCGAATCGACGTTGCCGCCGGTCTTCAGGCCGAAGGTGGTGCCCCGGTCGTACAGCAGGTTGAACTCGACGTAGCGCCCGCGCCGGACCAGCTGTTCCTCGCGCTCCTCCGCCGTCCAGGCCTCGCCCATCCGGCCCGCCACGATCCGCGAATAGATGTCCAGGAAGGCCTCGCCCACGTCGCGGGTGAAGGCGAAGTCGCGATCCCAGCCGCCGCTGTCGTGATGGTCGTAGAAGATCCCGCCGGTGCCGCGCGGCTCGTTGCGGTGGGGCAGGAAGAAATACTCGTCGCACCACGCCTTGAACTTGGGATGCCAGCTGGGATCGTGGGCGTCGCAGGCGGCCTTCATGGCGGCGTGGAAGGCGAGGGTGTCGGGCGCATCCTCGCGCCGGTCCACGTCCAGCACGGGCGTCAGGTCCGCCCCGCCGCCGAACCAGCTCTTGGTCGTGGCGATGAAGCGGGTGTTCATGTGCACCGCCGGAACCCGCGGGCTCACCGGATGGCAGATCAGGCTCACGCCGGTGGCGAAAAAGCGCGGGTCCTCCGCCGCGCCCGGCACCGTCTTCGCATAGTCCGCCGGGAAGGTTCCGTGCACGGTCGAGACATGGACGCCGACCTTCTCGAACAGGCGGCCGTGCATCATGCCCATGACGCCCCCGCCGCCCTCCTTGCGCTCCCACGGGGTGCGCACGAAGCGGCCGGGCTCGCCGGGGAACAGGTCGGCGGGCGCCTGGTCTTCCAGGGCCTCGAACCCGGCGTGGATGCGGTCGCGCAGGGTTTCGAACCAGGCCCGGGCTTCGGTCTTCTTCTGGGCGAGGGGATCTGCGGCGTCGGTCATGGCGGCTTCCTAGACCATTTTTGCTTCAGGTCGCTTCGACCTGAATCCAAAAAATGGTCCAGCATCAAACTGGAGCGAAATCTGAGCCGAGCCGGACTTCGTCCAACTCGACCGATTTCGCTCTAGGCCCCCGTCGCCTTCGACGAAAGTGCGGCCCGTTGACCGCCCCCGCAACTCTGCCACTGTCGCCGCTTCGTTTTTGGGGAACCGTCCATGATCCGCACCGTGCTTCTGGCCGCCGTCGCCCTGTCCGCCGTCGCCCTCCCGGCGCTGGCCCAGTCGGCGGCGCAGACCGATCCTGGCGAGGCGCGCGCCCGGCGCATCCTGGACGGCACGCCGCTGATCGACGGCCACAACGACCTGCCCTGGGCCCTGCGCGAGAGCCACGGCAACGACCCCTACGCCGTCGACCTGACCCACGACCTGCGCGCCACGACCAAGCTGCACACTGACATTCCCCGCCTGCGCGCCGGCGGCGTGGGCGGCCAGTTCTGGTCCGTCTACGTCCCGGCTGACCTCAGCCCGACCGTGGCCGCGCGCGAGACCTGGGAGCAGATCGACACGGTCCGCCGCATCGTCGCCGCCCATCCGGATGTGTTCGAGTTGGCGACCACGGCGGACGACGTCGTCCGGATCCACGGCGAGGGCCGCATCGCCAGCCTGATCGGCATCGAGGGCGGTTATTCGATTGATGATTCGCTGGGCCTGCTGCGCGAGTTCCAGGAGGCCGGGGTCCGCTACATGACCCTGACGCACTCCAAGACCACGACCTGGGCCGACAGCGCCACGGACGCGCCGAAATGGGGCGGCCTGTCGCCGTTCGGCGAGCAGGTGGTCAAGGAGATGAACCGCATCGGCATGATGGTCGACCTCAGCCACGTCTCCGAGGACACCATGCTGGACGCCATGCGGGTCTCGGAGGCGCCGGTGATCTTCTCCCACTCCTCCGCCCGCGCCGTGACCAACCGGACCCGCAACGTGCCCGACAATGTCCTGCGCCTGATGCCCGAGGACGGCGGCGTGGTGATGGTCACCTTCGTGCCCGGCTTCGTCAGCGCCGCCCAGATGACGTGGAACCAGGAGTTCGCGCTCGAGGCCGACCGTCTGGGCGTCGATCCGGGGGCGGAGACCCCTGACCCGCGCCTGCTCGCCTGGGCCGAGGCCCACCCCCGGCCCCGCGCCACGATCGCCGACGTGGTCGCCCACATCCAGCATGTCCGCGACGTCGCGGGTATCGACCATGTCGGCCTGGGCGGCGACTTCGACGGCGTGGACAGCCTGCCGGACGGCATCACCGGGGTGGACGCCTATCCGCGCATCCTCGCCGCCCTGATGGCTAACGGCTGGACCGAGGCCGACATCCGCAAGCTGGCGGGCGAGAACGTCCTGCGCACCATGCGCGCCGTCGAGGCCGTGGCCGCCGCCAAGCGCGCCGAACGCCCCAGCCTGGCCGCGCCGCTGGCGGGCGGGGCGCCGGAATAGCTAGTTCGAGCGCGCGTCCTCCAGCCGCTCGTAGGCCGGCTGCATCCACCGCTCCGCCAGCGCGCGCAGGCCCTCCGGCGCGGACTGGCGCTTGGCTTCTGCGTCGCCGGTGAACGGCTGGTCGCCTTGTTTGGGATTGCGGCCCGAGGCGGCGGTCAGGCGCGAGATCTCGTCGGGCGTCGGCGTGATCCCGAAATGGGCGGCGACCTCACCCCAGGTCGCGCCGGGCAGTTGGCTGTAGTCGATCAGCAGCCCGGGCGCCCGACCGTGCGCCTCCAGCCCCGCCGCATAGATCGCACCCAGCACCCGGGCGGCGTAGGCGTCCGCATCCGGCTCGGCGTCGATCCCGAACAGGGACGCCGGCAACAGGCCCGGCACGGTGTGCACCCCGCGCTGGCCCAGGGCGCTGACCAGCACTTCCACCGGATCGCGGTACAGGAAGACCCAGGGCGTCTCGGGGAAGGCCTCGCGGATCAGGTCGTGCTGCAGGGTGTTCCAGGCGTCGAACTTGACGAACAGCCGGCTCTGCCCGGGCGCCCGCGCTTGACCCAGCGCTCCGACCATGGCGCGCAGCAGGGCGACCTGCCGCTCGCGGCCCAGCCGCTCGCCCGCCCGGATGAGGCTGTCCACCGGCCCCGGCTCCGACAGCACCAGCGCCCCGTCCAGCCGACCCAGCAGATGCGCCAGCAGGGTCGAACCGCAGCGCGAGACATGGAAGATGAAGCCGGTCGGCGGGACGCCCGGACTGCGCCCGACCCAGGTCTCCAGTTCCGTCAGCGTCGTTCGCCGCCGGAACAGCGTGTTGGCCGGATGGCGCATCAGCCCGGTGAAGGTGTCGTCCAGGAAGGCCTCGGTGAAGCGCGGGGCGTCGCACCAGATCCATTCCACGACCGACGCCTCGACATCGGCGTCGTCCCAGAAGATGCGGCCGGGCAACCAGCCGTCCAGCGCGCCTACTTCATCCATTGGTCGTTCCAGCGGCGGCGTTCGGTCGCCATGGCCTCGCGCACGGTCTGGGCGGTGAAGGGCAGGCCATGCTCCAGGCCCAGCCGCACGGTCTCCTCGACGAACAACTCGCGGTCGGTGGTGTCGCGCAGGTCGCCGTGCAGGGCGGGCTCGGCCGCGACCAGCGCCCGGAACCGCTCCAGATTGGCCCTGGCCTCGTCGGCCCCGACCTCCGGCTCCACGGACCGGAAGGGATCGTCGGCCTCGAAGGGGATCCGGTCGCGCAGCCAGTCGTTGACGCCCACGTCGATGACCAGATGGATGCGGTCGGTCGCGCCGCCGTTGAACACCCGGTGCGGCTGGCCGAGGTCCAGATACCAGGTCTCGCCCGGCGCCATGACCACCCGCCGGTTCCGCAGGTGGAAGCTGACGTCGGGGTTCGTGACCACGGGCACGTGCAGCCGGGCCTCGCCCCGGTCGTAGCCCAGGTCGTAGTCGCGATGCTCCCGGATGACCCCGCCAGGCCCCAGCCGCAGCAGCCGCACCGACCGCAGCGGACAGTCCAGCGTCGCCAGCACCGCGCGGACACCGGGACAGAGATCCAGCAGGGGCGTGTCGGCGAAGGCCTCGGCCGTCGCCACCAGGCTGTCGGCGCCCTGCGCCGGACCGCGCAGCACCAGTCCGCTCCAGTCGCCGTCGTAGAAGCCCCGATTGAAATGCGGAATCCAGCCCTCGGCCGACAGGGCGTCGAGATCGGCCGTCAGGGCCGCGGCGTCGAAGGTGAGGGGCAGCCGGAAGCGGTCGATCATGCCCGCAGATTGTATTGGCTGTTCCGGCTCGCGCGTCCAGACGCTTCAGGGCAGGCCGTCCGTCTGCCGCAGCGCTTCGAACAGGGCGATTCCCGCCGACACCGACAGATTCAGCGACCGGGCCTCGGGCCGAAGCGGGATCACCACCCGTTCGTCGGCCGCCGCGTGCACGAAATCAGGCGCGCCCGTCGGTTCGCTGCCGAACAGCAACACATCGTCCGGCCTGAACGCGAAGCCGGGCAGGGGCGTCGCGCCCTTCGTCGTAAACAGCACCAGCCGCCCGGCGCCCCGATCGCGCTGGAATTCGTCCCAGCCGGCGTGCCGGGTCATATGGCCGAGGGGGCCGTAATCCAGCGCAGCACGCTTCATCGCCCGGTCATCCAGACGGAAGCCGGTGGGTTCGATCACGTGCAGTTCGACGCCGAAACAGGCGCTCAGCCTGATGCACGCGCCCACGTTCTGCGGAATGGCCGGTTGAAAAAGGGCGAGACGCATTCTAAGGCCCTCATACGCGCGGCCCGGGGGCTTGTCGCGGCCTGTTTTGCGACCGTTTCGCAAGAAGCGTCAGCAACTTGCGGCTTTCCGCCGCAAACTCGGGCCGGGCGAGATTTCCGGGTTTCCGCTAATGCATTCATGCCGTGACCGCCATGCTCCTTCCCGGGCGTGGAATGCGGCGTACGAGGAGTGAGACGTGGCCGAATCGGTCGTTGAAGGCGAAGGCGGCGACGCCACCCGCCGGGACTTCATCCATATCGCCGCCGGCGCGGCTGCGGTCGGCGCGACCGCCATGGTCGTCTGGCCGTTGATCAATTCGATGAACCCCGCGGCCGATACCCTGGCCCTGGCGTCGATCGAATTCGACATGACTAAGGTCCAGGAAGGCCAGCAGGTCGTGATCAAGTGGCAGGGCAAGCCGGTGTTCGTGCGCTATCGCAGCCCGGCCGAACTGCAGCGCGTGATCGCCGACGATCATGCCAGCGACCTGAAGCAGCCGCAGACCGACGCGGAACGCACCAAGCCGGGCCACGAGAAGTATCTCGTCGTGCTGGGCAACTGCACCCACTTGGGCTGCGTCCCGACCTTCGGCACCGGTGACTTCGGCGGCTGGTTCTGCCCCTGCCACGGTTCGCACTACGACGCCTCGGGCCGCATCCGTAAGGGACCGGCTCCGGCCAACCTCGTGGTGCCGGAGTATGACTTCGTGTCCGACACCCGCATCAAGATCGGCTGAGGACGGATAAGAGAACGATGAGCGATCACGAATCCACCTACGTCCCCAAGACCGGCGTCGAGAAGTGGCTCGACACCCGTCTTCCGATCGTCCGCTTCGGCGCGGACTACATGTCGCTGCCGACTCCGAAGAACCTCAACTACTGGTGGACCTTCGGCGGCATTCTGGCCCTCTGCCTGGTCACGCAGATCGCGACCGGCATCATCCTGGCCATGCACTATGTGCCGAACACCGAACTGGCCTTCGCTTCGGTCGAGCGCATCATGCGTGACGTCAACGGCGGCGACCTGATCCGCTACACCCACGCCAACGGCGCCTCGATGTTCTTCATCGCGGTCTACCTGCACATGCTGCGGGGCCTCTACTACGGGTCCTACAAGGCGCCGCGGGAGATGATCTGGATCGTCGGCTGCGTGATCTTCTTCCTGATGATCGCCACCGCCTTCCTCGGCTACGTCCTGCCGTGGGGCCAGATGTCCTACTGGGGCGCCGAGGTCATCACCAACCTGATCGGGGCCATCCCGGTCGTCGGCGAGCCGATCCTGATCTGGCTGCGCGGCGGCCCGGCGATCGACAACGCCACCCTGAACCGCTTCTTCTCGCTGCACTACCTGCTGCCGTTCGTCATCGCCGGCTGCGTGGTGCTGCACCTGTGGGCCCTGCACACGGCCGGCCAGAACAACCCGGTCGGCATCCTGATCCCGAAGGACCGCGAGAAGAAGGACACCGTTCCCTTCCACCCCTATTTCACGGTCAAGGACGGCTTCGCCATCATCCTGTTCCTGATCCTGTTCGCGGTGTTCGTCTTCTTCATGCCGAACGCCCTGGGCCACGCCGACAACTACATCCCGGCCAACCCGCTGCAGACCCCGGCGCACATCGTACCCGAGTGGTACATGCTGCCCTTCTACGCGATCCTGCGCGCGGTCCCGGACAAGTTCGGCGGCGTGCTGGCGATGTTCGGCGCCATCGGCGTGCTGTTCATCCTGCCGTGGCTGGACACCTCGAAGGTGCGCTCGATGCGCTACCGCCCGACCATGAAGATCTTCTTCGTGATCTTCGTCGTCGTCGGCGTGATCCTGGGCTGGTGCGGCGGTCAGCTGCCGGACGCCGCGGTCGTCCCCGGCATGCCCAGCTTCACCCTGATCGACGGCAAGCTGAACAGCTACCTGTGGCTGACCCGCCTGGCGACGCTCTATTACTTCGCCTTCTTCTTCGTGATCCTCCCCTTGGTGGGTCTGAAGGAGAAGCCGCTCCCGATCCCGGCGACCATTTCGGAACCCGTCCTGTCGGGCAGTGACGAGCACAAGGGCTGATCGCGACCATGATGACCCTCAAGACTCCGATGCGCTCCATGAAGAAGACCCTGGTCCTGATCGCCGCGGCGGCCGGCCTGACCCTCGCCGCCGGCCCCGCGCTGGCGGAAGGCGGCGGCCACCACCTGCGTGACGGCGGCTTCTCGTTCGACGGTCCCTTCGGGACCTTCGATCAGGGCCAGCTGCAACGCGGCTACAAGGTCTACCGCGAGGTCTGCGCGTCCTGCCACAGCATGGACCTGATGCATTTCCGCACGCTCGCGGAACCGGGCGGCCCCTTCTACGACGCGCACCAGGCCAGCCCGGCCGAGAACCGCTTCGTCAAGGCGCTGGCCAAGGAAGTTCAGATCGCGGACATCGACACGGAAACCGGCGAGCCGGTGATGCGTGACGGCACCGCCGCCGACCGCTTCCCGCACCCGTATCCGAACGCCACGGCCGCCGCGGCGGCCAACGGCGGCGCGGCTCCGCCCGACCTGTCGGTGATGGCCAAGGCCCGTCACGGCGGCGCGAACTACATCTACTCGCTGCTGACCGGCTACCACGCCGTGCCGGAGGGTCTCACGATCCGTCCGGGCCAGAACTACAACGCCTACATGGCAGGCGACCTGACCCCGTTCTGGACGGGCGACGCGAAGCACGTGCCGGCCGGCGGCTTCATCGCCATGCCCGCGCCGCTGCGCGCCGGCCAGGTGACCTATGACGACGGCACGGCCCAGACGGTCGACAACTACGCCAAGGACGTCGCCGCCTACATCGCATGGGCCTCGGATCCCAAGCAGGTGGCGCGCAAGCGGGCCGGCGTCGGCACGCTGATCTTCCTGCTGCTGTTCGCGGGCGTGACCTACCTGTCCTACCGCCGCATCTGGAAAGGCGTCGCCCACTAAGGCGCCCCCACAGGCTGACATGATCGACCCGCCGGAGCCCGCGCTCCGGCGGGTTTTTCATTTCCGTCTCCAGTGCGTTGCCAAGACTGAAAAAGAACTTTAGAACACAAAGTGAAATCAAGGGAGGTCTCCATGATCCGCCGTCTTCGCTCCGCGTCCGCCGCCGCCCTGGCCGTGTTCGCCCTCTCCACGGCGATTCCCGCCGCCGCCCAGGTCGCGCCCAGCCCGACGGGCAGCCAGGCCCAGCGGACCGCCGTCGGCGCGCTCGACTTCCTGGACGGCGAATGGCGCGGCGAGGCGGTGATCAACATGCCCGGCGGCCGCCTGGTCCTGACCCAGACCGAACGCGTCGGCTCCCTGCTGGGCGGTTCGGTCAAGGTGATCGAAGGGCGGGGTTACGCCGCCGACGGCGCGACCGGCTTCAACGCCCTCGCGATCCTCTCATGGGACGAGCGGGCCGGACGCTACGGCTTCCGCAGCTACGCCAACGGCTACAGCGGCGACTATCCGTTCGAGCGCACCGAGGACGGATTCCGCTGGGAAACGCCCGCCGGGCCGAACGCGAAGATCCAGTACGTCGCCACCGTCCGCGACGGCGTCTGGCATGAGGTCGGGGACTATGTCGCCGAAGGTCAGCCGCCCCGCCGCTTCATCGAGATGCGCCTGACCCGCGTCGGCGACACGACCTGGCCCGCGGGCGGGGCCGTGTCGCCGCAGTAGGCGGCGCCTGATCGACAGCCCCCGAACGGCGCCCTACGGTCCGCCCCCTGTTCAAAAGGCTGAGGGTGTCCCGAGCATGCGTTTGTCCGTCTCTGTCGCCGCGCTGGTCGCCGGCGCGCTCCTGTCCGTCGCGGGCGCCGCCGGCGCCCAGACCCCGACCTTCGACACCGGCCGGCTGTCCGAGCATGTCCGCGTGCTGTCCGACGACAGCTTCGAGGGCCGGGGCATCGCCACGCCCGCCGAGCAGAAGGTCATCGACTACCTGAGCGCCCAGTACGCCGCCGCCGGCTTCCAGCCGGGCGGGCCGAACGGCCAGTGGACCCAGGACGTGACGCTGAACCGCTTCACCGCCTCCAACATCCGCGCCGGCTTCAAAGTCGGCGACACCGCCATCCCGCTGACCCAGGGCCAGCAGATCGTCATCTCCACCCGCCTTCCCAGCCAGCACACCATGCTGATGGACAAGCCGCTGGTCTTCGTCGGCTACGGCATCGACGCGCCCGAGCGGCAGTGGAACGACTTCAAGGACGTGGACGTCCGCGGCAAGGTCATCGTCGTCCTGGTCAACGACGCCGACTTCGAACAGCCGGAGCTCAACACCTTCGGCGGCCGGGCCATGACCTACTACGGCCGCTGGACCTACAAATACGAAGAGGCGGCCCGCAAGGGCGCCGCCGGCGTCATCATCGTCCACGAAAGCGCGCCCGCCTCCTATGGCTGGGCCACCGTGACCAACAGCTGGTCGGGGCCGCAGTTCGACATCGTCCGCGCCAACGCCGCCGCCGAGCGCGTGCCCATGGAGGCCTGGCTGCAGCGCGACGTCGCGGTCGAACTGTTCCGCGCCGCCGGCCAGGATTTCGAGGCCCTGAAGGTCGCCGCCCGCAGCCGTGACTTCCGCCCGGTCGAACTGACCGGGGCCGCCTTCAGCGGCATGTTCGACGTCGCCTCGAACCAGGTCACGACCCACAACGTCATCGCCCGCCTGCCGGGCACGACCCATCCGGACGAGACCGTCCTGTTCACCGCCCACTGGGACCACATCGGCGTCGGCGCGCCGGACGCCGAAGGCGATACGATCTTCAACGGCGCGGTCGACAACGCCACCGGCACCGCCGGCCTGCTGGAGCTGGCCCGCGCCTTCGGCGCCGGTCCGCGGCCCCAGCGCTCGATCGTCATGATCAGCTTCACCGCCGAGGAAAGCGGCCTGCTGGGCTCGGAATACTATGCGTCCAACCCGGTCTACCCGCTGGCGACCACGGTCGGCGGCTTCAACGTCGATTCGATGAACGTCTACGGCCGGGTGAACCGCTACGGCATCACCGGCTACGGCCAGTCGGACCTGGACGAGCGCATCGCCGCCGTGGTCGAGACCCAGGGGCGCACCATCCAGCCGGACGCCAACCCGGCCTCGGGCGGCTACTTCCGCTCCGACCACTTCCCGTTGGCCAAGCGCGGCGTGCCGATGACCTACGGCGGCTCGACCGGCGACTTCCGCGATGAGCCGATCGCCGAGCGCCAGGCGTCCCGGTCCGAGTACGGCCGCAGCCGTTATCACCAGGCCGCCGACGAATGGTCGCCCGACTGGGATCTGCGCGGCCAGGTCGAGGATCTGCAGGTCCTCTATTCGGTCGGCCGCGACCTGGCGAACAGCCGCGTCTGGCCGCAGTGGAAGGACGGCTCCGAGTTCGGACCGGCCCGCGCCGCGACGGCGGCCCAGCGGCGGTAGAGACCCCGCGTTTCCCTCCCCCTTGTGGGGAGGGATGTCGGCGCGTCAGCGACGACAGGGTGGGGTCCATATCCGAGCGCTCGGTTCCCCACCCGTCTCGCTTCGCGAGCCACCCTCCCCAGAAGGGGAGGGAGACGGCGCTGACATGACAAAAATGTAAGGAGCGGTCCTTCGGGGCCGCCCTAGAGTGCGCGCCATCAAATCGGGGGATGGAGCCTACTCAATGTTTCGCAAACTGACGGGCGGCATCGCCCTCGCCGCCATGCTTCTGGCGGCCGGCGCCGCCGGGGCCCAGAGCTTCTCGGCCGAGCGCATCAGCAACGACATCCGCACCATCAGCGCGGACGAATACCAGGGCCGGTATCCCGGCGCCGAGGGCGAGCGCATGGTGCTGGCCTGGCTGCAGGGGCAGTACGAGGCCATGGGCCTGCAGCCCGGCGGCCCGAACGGCCAGTGGCTGCAGCCGGTCGAGCTGAAGCGCTACACCCCGGTCGCCGGCGGCACGGCCAGCTGGACCGGCCCGGACGGCCAGTCGCACCCGCTGACGGTCGGAACCGACATCGTCCTGCGCGCCGTCACCAACGACGGTCGCGCCTCGATCCGCAATGCGGGCCTGGTCTTCGCCGGCTACGGCATCACGGCTCCCGAGCGGAACTGGGACGACTACGGCGACCTGGACGTGCGCGGCAAGGTCGTGGTGGTCATCGCCGGCGAGCCGGACGGCGAGCGGTTCAACGGCGAGTACGCCACCAACTATCAGTCGGGCGCCTACAAGGCCGACGAGGCCTTCCGCCGCGGCGCGGTCGGTGTCGTCACCCTGGTCCCCATGGCCGCCTCGTCGCCCCAGTGGCAGGGCGCCATGCGCGGCGCGGGTCGCACTCGCACCCTGACGCCCGGCGCGGCGAACCTGGAGTTTTCGGGTGCCATCAACCACGACCTCGCCTTCGCCCTGGCCGCGGCGGCCGGGCTGGGCATGGACAGCTTCGCCAACACCGCCGGCGGGTCGTTCAAGGCCGTGCCGCTGAACGGCGTCACCCTGTCGCTGGATATCTCGGAGACCATCGACACCCTGGTCACCCACAACCTGCTGGCCCGCATTCCGGGGACCGAGCATCCGGAAGAGACCATCATCTATTCGGCCCACTGGGACCACGTCGGCGGCGCCGCCCAGCACCCCAATGTGACCGGCGACAACATCTGGAACGGCGCCTGGGACAACGCCTCGGGCACCATCGGCGTGCTGGAGATGGCGCGTCAGCTCAGCCAGGCCCCGCGCCCGAAGCGCTCCATCGTCTTCGCCCACATGGCGGCCGAGGAGATGGGTCTGCTGGGCGCCTACGGCTACGCCGCCGATCCGGTCTATCCGCTGGAGACGACGGTCGCGGACATCAACATCGACATGCTGCCGCTGTCCGGTTCGACGCGCGACATTCCGATCTTCGGCAAGGGCCAGAACGATCTGGAAGACCGGCTGGAGGCCCTGGCCGCACCGCTGGGCCGCTACGTCTCGGACGACCACATGCCCGAGGAAGGCTTCTACTACCGGTCGGACCACTTCCCCTTCGCCCGCATGGGCGTGCCGGCGATCATGCCGTGGCACGGCTGGGACTGGGTCGAGGGCGGCCGTGAAGCCGGCGAGGCCGCCTGGCGCGCCAAGTTCGCGGCCGACTATCACAAGCCCTCGGACGAATGGTCGGCGGACTGGAACCTGACGTCGGCGGTCGAGAACCTGACCCTGCTCTACCACCTGGGTCTGGACCTCGCGAACAGCAACGACTGGCCCGGCTGGAAGCCGACCTCCGAGTTCGCCCAGGTGCGCGCCCGTTCGGACGCCGCTCGCCAGTGACGGTCAGCATCCGCCCTCTGACCGGCGACGGCTCGCCGCCGGCGGAGGGCGAATACGCCCAGGCCTGTGAAGTCAGCGGGGCGACCCGCTGGCTCTATCTGTCCGGCCAGATCCCGGTCGCGCCGGACGGGTCGCTGGCGCCCGACTTCATTGGCCAGTGCGAGCAGGTCTGGGACAATCTGGAGACCCAGCTGCGCGCCGCCGGCATGACACTGGACAATCTGGTGAAGGTCACGACCTTCCTGTCCGACCGTGCCTACGCCCTGGAGAACCGCGAGGTGCGCATCCGCCGTCTGGGCGGTCGCCAGACCGCGCTGACGGTCATCGTCACCGGAATCTTCGACGAGGCCTGGCTGGTCGAGATCGAGGCCGTGGCGGCGGCGTAAGGTCGCCTTGTGGGGCTTCGCCAATCGCCCCACAGTCGGCCCCATGAGCCGCTGGTCGCCGCAGCCCGCACCGCAGGAACCCGACGGCCTGATCCTGTTCGACGGGGTCTGCGTCTTCTGCTCGCGCTGGGTGCGGTTCGTGATCGACCATGATCCTGAGGGGCGGTTCCGCTTCCTGCCGATCCAGTCCGAGGCCGGGCGGGCGCTGGCGATGCGGTACGGCATCGACCCGGAGGCGCCGCAGACCAACGCCGTGGTCCTGGACGGACGCATCTTCTTCAAGTCGGACGCGGCGCTGAGTGTGCTCGGCGTACTCAGGGACACGCGGCCGTTGGCGGTCTTGAAGGCGGCGCCCCGGGCGCTGCGCGATCCCGTCTACGACCTGATCGCCAAGAACCGCTACGCGATCTTCGGGCGGACGGAGACCTGCATGGCGCCGTCGGCGGCCGACCGGGCGCGCTTCCTCGCATGACCACAGTTCTCGTGATCGGAGCGGGCGGGGTGTTCGGTTCGCGGCTGGCCGATGGGCTGCTGCGGCACGGCTTCGGCGTGGTGGTCGCGGGGCGGGACCGGGCGCGCGCCGAAGGCGTGGCCGCGCGGCTGAGGGCGGCCTTCCCGGAAGGGCGGGTCGAGGTCGCCGTCATGGACACCGCGACCCTGACCCCGGAGACGCTGAAGGCCACGGGGGCGACCGTCGTCGCCGACATGGCCGGGCCGTTCCAGGGCGCGCAGCCGACGACGGCGCGGGCCGCCATCGCGGCGGGCCTGAATTACGTCGACCTCGCTGACGGCCGGGACTTCGTGAAGGCCTTCCCCACGCTGGACCAGGCGGCGAAGGCGGCGGGCGTCGTGGCCCTGACCGGCTGCAGCTCGACCCCGGCCCTGTCCAACGCCGTGCTGGACCGGCTGACCGAGGGCTGGCGCGAGGTGGTCTCGGTCGAGGCCGCCATCTCGCCGGGCGCGCGGGCGCCGAAGGGCCTGTCGGTGATGCAGGCCATCCTGTCGTGGCTGGGACGGCCGGTCATGGTCTTCGACGGCGGCGTCTGGACGATGCGGCGGGGGTGGAGCGGGCTCTACAAACGGGACTTCGGCAAGGCGGGCGCGCGGCGGGTGTCGCTGTGCGAGACGCCGGATCTGGACCTGTTCCCCGTCCGGTTCGCACCGCGGGAGCAGGCGCTGTTCCTGGCGGGAATGGAGCCCTGGCCCCTGCATCTGGAAGGCTGGCTTCTCGGTTGGTTGGTCAGCCTGTTCCGCTTCGATCCCGTACCGCTGGCCAAGCCTCTGCTGGCGCTGGCCGGGCTGCATTCCGTCACGGGTTCGGACCGGGGCGCGATGCGGGTGCAGGCCTATGGCGTGGACGGCGAGGGCCGGGCGGCGCGGGCGGTCTGGCGGCTGGTGGCCGAACCGGGGGAGGGGCCGGTGACGCCCAGCCTGCCCGCGCTGGCGGCGATCCGCGCCATCGCGGCCGGACAGGTCGCGCCGGGCGCGGGTCCTTGCGTCGGCGTGTTGCCGCTGGAGGCGATCGTGGACGAGATGGCGCCGCACGGACTGGCGACGGAGAGGCTGGCGGAGCGGGGCGCGATCTACGCCCGCGCCATCGGCCCGGCGTTCGACGGCCTGCCCGCGCCGATCCGGGCGCTGCATGAGACGCCGGGGCGGTCGCTGTGGCGGGGACGGGCGACGACCGAGGGCGCGTCGAGCCCGCTGGCGGCGCTGGTCGCCCGCATCGTCGGCTTTCCGAAGGCGCAGGCCGACTGTCCGGCGGAGGTGGCCATCGACGCGGACGGCGACCGGTCGGTCTGGCGGCGGCGCATTGGCGGCCATGCCTTCGCCAGCGTCCTGTCACGGCCTCGCCCCGGCGGGCGGGTGCGCGAGCGCTTCGGGCCACTGAGCATGGACCTGGGCCTGACGCCCGAGGACGGGCGGCTGGTCTATCGGGTCGAGGGCTGGCGGGCGGGTCCGATCCCTTTGCCCCGCGCCCTGGGCCCATCAACGCAGGCCTTCGAAGAGGTGGATGAGCAGGGCCGCTTCGTCTTCGACGTGACCATCACCGCGCCGCTGATCGGGCGGCTGGTGCGGTATCGGGGCTGGCTGGAGCGGGAAGCCTGATCCTTCTCCCCTTGGGGGAGAAGGGCTCAGCTCGTCGGCGCCACCGTGGCGCGGGCGATCAGGTCGCGCGCCTGGGCGATGCCGGCTTCGGTGGTCAGGGTCCCGGCCTGGATTTCCTCGGCCCAGTCCATCAGCGGCTTGCCGGTGACGGCGCCGCGGTTGGCCTCTTCTTCCAGGTAGATCCCGCCGTTGGCGGTCGCGACCGCGTCCCAGGCGGCGCGGACGCCGGCCCAGTAGTCCTTGGTGGCGGCCCAGTAGTCGTCGCCGGGCTTGGCGTCATAGTTGTCGACGCGGCGGTAGGTGTTGATCACGTCTTCCTGGACGATGGCGACAGGATCGCCGGCGTCGCCCTCGGCCTGACCCATCTTCATGTTGTCCTGGATGTGGACCCAGCCCTGCGGGGTCAGGGCGTGGCGGTTGACGCCCAGGTAGCGGTCGTAGATCGGGTTGCGGACCGCGTCGCGGCGGGCTAGCGGGCGCCAGGTGGCGTTGCTGGTCCACTCGGCCAGGCCGTGGTCGTAGTCCCAGTGGCCGACGCCGCCGTAACGGGGGCTGTCGTCGGTCTGCCAGACGGTTTGCGACCAGGCGCCCCGGCGTTCCCCGGCCGAAACCGGGGTGACGGTCCAGCGGTTCGGACCGGCGTAGGTGAGGACGGTCTCGGGCTCATAGACCCAGTCCTGGCGCCAGTGCTTGATCACGAAGTGGTTGCCCGCGTCGTCGCCCATGACGAGGATGTGCTGCAGGCTGATGCGCGTGCCGTCGTCGTAGACGACGCGGACGATCTCGTCGCCCGCCGACAGCTTCTCTTCCAGCGGCTCATATCCCTCGCGGAAGCTGACGTTCTCGCGCATGTCGAAACGGACCCGCCATTGCCCCGCCTGGGCGAGGATCGACTGGCGATCCCGCTCGAACTGGCTGGCCGCCGGCGCGTCGACCGAGGCCGCCGCGGCGGCGGGCTCGGCGCCACTCGAGGCTTGGGCCGGGGCGGTCGCCGCGAGGGCGGCCAGGACGGTGGTCAGCAGCAGTGCGCGGCGCATGGAGCGTTCCTTCGAATGCGAGTCAGTCGCGTTATCGTCTTCTGGTTTCAGTACCGCAAGGCCAGCGAGAGACCGAAGTTGCGGCCGGGCTGGGTGTAGGCGTCCTTGACCGCCGACGAGGCGGCGACGCCGCGGACGTCGCTCCACCAGCTGTACTTCTCGTCCAGGACGTTGAAGAGGCCGGCGCGGGCCGTGACGCGGTCGGTAAGGGCGAACCAGGCGGTCAGGTCGACCAGGGTGAAGTCATCGCCGGTGTAGCAGCCGGCGGCCGGGTTGGCCGCGTTGTAGCAGCCCAGACCGTCCGTATCGCCGGCGTCCTTGGCCTGCGACCAGGTCAGAACGGCCTGACCGCCGAAGCGACCCTGGGGCTCTTCATAGCCGAGGCCGAAGACGACCTTGATCGGGTCGATGGTCGGCAGCTGGCGGGTGACGCCGGCGCTGGTGGTCTCGCCGTCGGCATAGGCGAAGGCGAAGCGGGCGCTCATGCCGTTGTCCCAGAAGGCGTTGGCGCTGGCCTCGAAGCCCTGGATCTCGACGTCGGTGAAGTTGATCCACTGGTAGACCATCGGATCGGCCGGGGTGCCGGCGCCGGAGACGACCTGCTGGCTGATGAAGTCCGAGTAGTCGGACTGGAAGACCACGGCCTGGCCCGCGAACGTGCCGCCCAGTAGCGAGATATCGCGGACGCGGACGCCGAACTCGACGCTCTGGCTGGTTTCCGGCTTCAGGTTCGGGTTCGGCAGCGAGGTGTAACCGAAGGCCAGGTTGGCGAAGTAGTTGTTCACCTGGCTGGGGGTCGGGGCCTTGAAGCCCTCAGCCCAGTTGGCGAACAGGCCGAAGTTGTCATGTCCCCACCAGACCACGCCCAGCTTGGGCGAGACGTGGTCGTCCGACTGGTCGGCGCGCGGCCCCGGATACAGCGGATCGTTGGCGGTGCTCAGGTCATAGGTGTCCCAGCGGACGGCCGGGACGATGCGCAGGTCGCCGCCCAGCAGGGTGATCTCGTCCTGGACATAGACGCCGCCCAGCGAGAAGTCGGTCTTGGGGAAGGCGCTGGTCGGGAAGGTCTCGCCGGCCGGCGGCACGGTGCCCGAGCGCACGCCTTCCTGGGTGGTCTCGGACCAGTCGCCGCCGACGGTCAGGCGGTTGACGCCGATGGTGCGGGTGAAGTCGGTCGAGACGCCGAACACCTCGTTGTCGAAGGTGTTGTCGCGGCTGCGGTCGACGGCCGGGGTGCGGTCCTCGAAGGTGTACTGGCGGGTCTCGGCGGTCTGGCCGTAGACGGTCAGGCGGCCGCTGTCGAAGCCGAGGACGTCCTTGCCGCGCCAGCCGGCGCTCCAGCCCTCGCGGGTGGTGGTGTCGTCGGCCAGCAGTTGCAGCACGGTGAGGCTGCGGCCGCTGAGGACGTCCGCGGTCATCTCGCTTTCGAAGTAGTCGTAGGTCAGGCGCAGGCTGTGGCCCGGCGCGAAGTCCCAGACGCCCTTGGCCAGGAAGGCGTCGGAGCTGACGTCCATGGGGTTGGCCTGGGTGCGGGTCGAGCCCGTGCCGCCGACGGATCCGGCGTTCTCGGTTTCCTGGGCGTCGCGGCCCGTCCAGGCCAGCATGCCCGAGAAGGCGCCGCTGCGGGCGGCCATCATGCCGGACTTGGTCAGGCCTTCGTCGGCCGAGTTATAGCCGACGCGCGCGCGGGCGCCGAAGCTCTCGCCGCTGCGAATGAGGTCGGCGGGGTCCTTGGTCGTGAAGGCCACTGCGCCGGCCAGGCCGTCCGAGCCGTAGAGGGCCGAGGCCGGGCCGCGCAGGATCTCGACCGAGCGCATGAGGTCGAGGTCGGCGTAGCCGCCGCGGCCGACGCTCTGGGCGCCGAAGGTGAAGCCGTCCGGCACCCGGACCCCGTCGACCAGCATCAGGACACGGTCGCCGCCCATGCCGCGGATGGTGAAGCCTTCATTGCCGCCGCGGCCGGTCGTGCCCAGGGCGGCGCCGAAGCGCTGGGGCTGGCTGACGACGCTGACGCCCGGCTCGAAGCGGACCAGGTCCTTGATGTCGGTGACCAGCTCGTTCTCGATCTGGGCGGCCGTGATGACGGTGACGGTGGCCGGGGCTTCGTCGGGGCGGACCTCGGTGCGGGTCGCCAGCACGCTGACCGGGGCCAGCTCGGTCGCGTCCTGCTGGGCGGCCGGGGCCGTCTGGGCCATGGCCGAGGGAGCGGCGGCGACGGTCAGGGCGGCGAGCCCGGCGGAGAGGAGAAGCGTGCGCATGTATGGTCCCGCTTGAAGAGGTGGCGGGGCAATTACTGCGAACGACTCTCACAATCAATCTCAGATCGGGCGAAGTCGTGACGTGATGCGAATAAGTCGCAGGTTTCCCTTCCCACCCGCGACGCGAACGGGGAGGAGACGGCTCAGCGCTTGCGGACGAAGACCGTGCCGGCCGAATAGCCGGCGCCGAAGCTGCAGATCAGGCCGGTGTCGCCGGGCGCGAAACCGTCCTGGTGCAGATGGAAGGCGATGATCGAGCCGGCCGAGGATGTGTTGGCGTATTCGTCCAGGATGATGACGTTCTCGTCCGCCTCGGGCTCGCGGCCCAGGACCTTGCGGCCGATGAACTGGTTCATGTTGATGTTGGCCTGGTGGAGCCACATCCGCTTTAGGCCCGTGGGATCGACGCCCAGTTCGGCGGCGTGATCGACTATCATGTCCGAGACCATCGGCACGACGTCCTTGAAGACCTTGCGACCCTGCTGGACGAACAGCTTGTCCGGCGCGCCGATGCCCTCGGGGGCGGCGTTGTTCAGGAAGCCGAAATTGTTGCGGATGTTGTTCGAGAAGGTGGTCTTCAGGCGCGTGCCGAGGATCTCCCAGCCGCCCGGAGCGGCCTGGTCTTCCGCCTCGATGATCACGGCGGTGGCGACGTCGCCGAAGATGAAGTGGCTGTCGCGGTCCTTGAAGTTCAGGTGGGCCGAGCAGACTTCCGGGTTGACCATCAGGACGGCCTTGACCGAGCCGGAGGCGATGAAGTCCGCCGCGGTCTTGATGCCGAAGGTGGCCGAGGAACAGGCGACGTTCATGTCGAAGGCGAAGCCGTCGATGCCCAGGGCCTGCTGGACCTCGATGGCCATGGCCGGATAGGCGCGCTGCATGTTGGAGGCGGCGCACAGGACGGCGCCGATCTCCGACACCGGCTTGCCCCAGGCGGCGATGGCGTCTCGGGCGGCCTTCACCGCCATCTCGGCCAGGACCGACAACTCCTCGTTGGAGCGTTCGGGGATGTTCGGGGCCATGCGCTCGGGGTCCAGCACCCCGGCCTTGTCCAGGACGAAGCGTGACTTGATGCCCGAGGCCTTCTCGATGAACTCGACCGACGACGGGGTCAGGGCGGCGACGTCGCCCTCGGCGATCTCGGCGCTGTGGCGTTCGTTGAAGCGCTCGGCGTAGGCGTTGTAGGCGGCCACCAGTTCTTCGTTCGAGATGGACTGGTCGGGCGTGAACAGCCCTGTGGCGGCGATGACGGCGTTGGTCATGGTTTTCTCTAAGCGCCCCTAACGCTCGGCGTGCGACGCCTCGCTGCATGAGGGGCGCGCCCGTTCTGTTTCTGGACTGACTAGATAGGCCTGTCAGGTTCGCCGGTCGAGGTGGGCGAGAACACGTTCGGCGACGGAAAGATGCAGCCGCTCGACCATCTGGCCGTCCACCCGGATCGCGCCCTTGCCCCGGGAATCCGGCGAAGCGAAGGCGGCGACGACGGCGCGGGCCCAGGCGATCTCGGCCTCGGAGGGCGAGAAGGCGGCGTTGGCGGGCGCGATCTGGGACGGATGGATCAGGCTCTTGCCGTCGAAGCCGTAGAGGCGCCCTTGCGCGCATTCGGCGGCGAAGCCCTCAGCATCGGTGAAGGCGTTGTAGACGCCGTCGATGGCCAGCAGGCCGTGGGCGCGGGCGGCCGCGACGGTGGCGGCCAGCCAGGGCTTCAGCGGTTCGCGATCGGGGGAGGGGCCGGTGCGCAGTTCGGCGGCCAGGTCGTTGACCCCGAGCATCAGGGCCTCCAGCCCATGGAGGCTTGCGATGGCGTCCAGCTGGGCGAGGGCGCGAGGCGTCTCGATCATGGCCCACAGGGCTATGCCCTGGGGCCGGAGGGCGTTCAGGATCTGGGCGATCCGGGCGTCCACCTTGGGGACGACGATCAGGCCGACGCCGGCGTCTGCGAGCGTCCGGAGATCGTCGGCGCCGTCCCCGGTGTCCAGCCCGTTGATCCGCACCCCGAGGCGCGGGCCGAAACCGCCGGCGCGGACGGCCTCGACGGCGGCGGCGCGGGCGTCGGCCTTGGCCTCGGGCGCGACCGCGTCCTCCAGGTCGAGGACGGCCACGTCACAATCCAGCGTCCGCGCTTTCTCGATGGCGCGCGGATTGCTGGCGGGGAGGAAGAGGGCGGATCTGCTCATGGTCTCATTCTCCGCTCATTCCGGCGAAAGCCGGAACCCAGTGTTTTGGATGACCGGTGTTGAGGTTCGACATTCATCCGCCAATCCCTGAGCGGCAGCGTCAAGCTGGACAGAACTGGGTCCCGGCTTTCGCCGGGATGAGCGGATTCAAGGACGTCAGACCTTCCCCGTGACCGGCACCAGGGCGCCCGTGATCGCGCGGGCCTCGGGCGAGGCGAGGAAGAGGATGACCCGGGCGAGGTCCGACGGCTGGACCCATTTGGACGGGTCGGCGTCGGGCATGTCCTTGCGGTTCTGCTCGGTGTCGAGGATCGAGGGCAGGACGGCGTTGACGGTGACGGGGGTCGACTTCAGCTCTTCGGCCAGCCCCTCGGTCAGGCGGTGGACGCCGGACTTGGAGGCGGCGTAGGCGCCCATGCCGGCGGCGGCCTTGAGCGCGCCGTTGGCGCCGACGTTGACGATCCGGCCCTCGGGCGAGGCCTTCAGATGGGGCAGGGCGGCGCGGCTGGCGTTGAGCGCGGTGGACAGGTTCAGGGCGAACATCCTGTCCCAGGCGGGGGCGTCGTCGTCAGTGGTCTGCCAGACGAAGCCGCCGGCGACGTTCAGCAGGGCGTCCAGCCGGCCGAAATGCGCCGCGGCGGCGTCGACGGCCGCCCTGGCCGAGGCCGGGTCGGTGAGGTCGACCCCGCCCAACTCCAGCACGCCGTCCGGCACCGCGTGTCCCGAGGCGTGGTCGATGACGGCGACCTTCAGGCCGTCGGCCAGGGCGGCTTCGACGACGGCGCGGCCCAGGACCCCGTGGCCTCCGGTGACGGCGATGACGCGATCAGACATGGGAACTCCGGCGAATGAAAAAAACTTGGGTGCGAAGAGTGCGAAACGGGGACTGAAAAACACCGTCCGAACCGTCCGATGCGTTCGGATCGAATTCGGGAAAACGCTACGAAAACAAAGAAGCCCTGAGAAATTATCCGGGTAGAAAGTCCAGACGGTTCGGACCCGGCCTAGCCGAACACCTTGGCCAGCAGTCCTTCAAGAGCATAGGCGTCCGATGCGTCAAAAGCGGACGTTTCGGTCGCGTCCACGTCGAAGACGGCGATCAGGGCTCCCGAGGCGTCGAAGACCGGGACGACGATCTCGCTGGCCGAGCGGGCGTCGCAGGCGATGTGGCCGGGGAAGGCGTGGACGTCCTCGACGATCTGGGTGGTCCCGGTCGCGGCCGCCGCGCCGCAGACGCCGCGGCCGAAGGCGATTCGCAGGCAGCCGAGCGTGCCCTGGTAGGGGCCCACCACGAGCTCGTCCCGCTTGGTCTCGTCGACGACGTAGAAGCCGGTCCAGAAGAAGACGGGGAAGGCGTCGGCCAGCATGGACGAGACGGTGGCCATGCGGGCGACGCGGTTCGGCTCTCCCTCCAGGACGGCGAGGATCTCGGCCTCGACCTCGGCATAGCGGGCGGCCTTGTCGGCGGGGCGATCGTCGCGGGCGACGTAGGACATGGGGGCAGGGCTCCGGCGGGCGTCGGTCGCATATAGGTCGATGGCGAACGGGAAGCGAGGCCGCGACTTTTCGCCTGACAGGCGAGTTCGCAAGCTGCTGATTCCCGTGGACAACTCCTGAAAGGACACAAAATGGCCGTGTTGCGGCAACGCTTTGTCGCGAAACGGCGTTAACCTTGACAGGTTGTTAACTGGATCGGACTGTCGAAGTCCCGCAATGGTTAACGGCCCGGGGGCGGTGGCGCCGGTACATGGGTGTGCGAGGGGTTATGGCGGACGGCGAACGCGATCACGGAAGACGCTCGCGTTTCGGGGCTTCGCGCGGCCCGATCGCCGTGGTGGCCGTCGCGGGCCTGCTGGGGCTGACCGCCCTGGGCATGGCGTCGTGCGGCGATCGCGGAAACGGCGTGCGCTTCTGGCAGGGCGGCGACAACGCCGCGACCAACAGCTGCCCGCGTCCGGCCTTGATGACCGGGTCCGAATTCAACGCCCAGGAAACCGGCCTGCGCGCCCTGCGCCGCGCGGCCTTCCAGAACGACTTCTTCGCCCAGCTGGAGCTGGGCGCGCGCTATTCGGCGGTGCGCGCGACCGACAAGAACATCGAAGATCCGATCGAGAGCGCCACCTGGCTGGCGATGGCCCTGGCCAATGACGAGGGCTACGCCCCGATCAACCGGGTCAATCGCGGCGGCTGGGGCGGCTGGCGCCCGCTGTCCCGCTATGACGACTGCCGCGCCTTCGAGCGGCACGAAGCCTATCGCAAGCTGGACCGGCTGCTGGGGTCGATGACCCTGGACGAGCAGGGGGCGGTGCGCGACCGGGTCATCTACATCCTGTCGACCCAGGACGCCGAGGGGTACCGCACCCTGGCCCGGCTGCACGACAGCCTGTATGGCCCGTTCGGCGAGCCCGAGGACAACCGCGAGGCGCGCGAGGCCTGGGGACGCGGCAATGCGGACCGGGGCCAGGGGCGCGAGCGCAACCGCCGCGGCTATCCGGCGGCGACCAGCCTGTTCCAGCGCAACGACGTGGACGCCTATCTGTACAACTACCTGGCGGTGCAGACCGGGGACGTGGGCGCCTATGTGCTGATGCGCGACTTCGAGCGGTCGGCGCCGAGCCGGGCGCAGTACCAGCGGTTCGTCGAGGTGAAGGCGCGCCAGTGGACGCCGCCGTTCGAATTCTATCCCAACACCGCGCCGCAGTCGGGCGTGCCCTTCTCGGACGAAAGCCGCCCGCGCGGCGACGCCTATGAATATGCGCTGGGCCGGATGGCGGGCGAGCTGCCCTTCATCCACGTGGGCCGCGCCCTGCGCTATCTGGGCGTGACCGACACGGCGGCGCAGCGGCCCGAGGACCTGTCCAAGCGCCAGATCGAGACGCTGGAGGCCATGCTGGGCCATCCGATGGAGGGCCGGCTGTCCTATCTGGAGCGTGTGCGCGCCATTCAGATGGCCGCGGTGAACGGGTCTTCGGAAGCGCAGCTGGTGCTGGCGGTGATGTACGCCGAGGGCATCGGCCTGCCCGCCGACTACGCCCGCGCCTTCAAATGGTTCGAGGAGGCGGCGCGTCAGGGCAGCCCCGAGGCCAAGTTCGCCATGTCGAGCTACTTCGCGCTGGGCGTCTCGGGCGTGGCCGACCAGGACAAGGCCCAGGCCGTGGCCTTCCGCATCGATTCGGCCCTGTCAGGCTTCGGCCCGTCGGCGAGCCGCCTGCAGGCCGTGCTGGCGCAGGTTTCCCGTTCGCAGCGCCGCTAAGGAGGGCGTGAACCCATGACGACCCGCACATCCTTGAGCCTTCTGGGCGGAGCGGCGGCGATCGCCGCCGCCGTCGCGGCCTTCGCCCTGGGCGCGCCGCCGACCCACGCCCAGGTGGCGGCCAAGGTGGAGAGCCAGACGCGTCCGAATTTCGGCGTCCTGCTGGACCCGCCGACCCGGTCGTACAGCCAGCGCCGCGACCGCGGCCGCTATGACTATCGCCGTCACCGGCCCGACTGGCGCCCCGGCTATCCGCCGCTGCGTCCGGGCGGGGAGGAGATCGTGCTGGTCGACTGCGGCGGCAATCCCGGCACGGGCGCCGTCGAGGATGCGGTGCGCCGGGTGCGCCCCGGCGGGACGCTGGTGATCCGCGCCCGGGCCGGCGCCTGCGTCGGCTGGCTGAACATCGACAAGCCGATGACCATCATCGGCGAGGGCGGCTTCGACCCGCGCGACTGGGCCAGGGCGTCCGAGCCCACGCTGCAGGCCCCGGACGGCCTGCCCTGCATGACGGTGGCCCAGGGCGTGCGCGTCGAGATCCGAGACATGGTCTTCGCCTCGCCGCGCGCCGGCGACGCCGCCTGCATCGTCGGTTACGGCGCCGAGATCGTCATGAACCGGGTCGGCTTCCACCACGCGGGCGACGAGGCGGCGATCTACGCCGACGGCGGCCTTCTGGACATCCGCAACGCGGTGATCGAGGCCCAGACCATCGCCCCGGCCATCGTGTCGGACGGCGCGGTGCTGAACACCTGGGAGACGGTGGTGTCGGGCGCCCAGTCGGGCATCGAGATCACCCCCGCAGCCGGCCCGGCCTCGCGCCTGACCTCGACGACCCTGAAGGGGACCAATGCGCCCAACGCCTTCGGCCCGCGCAGCATCGGCGTGATCGTGCGCGCCGGCCGCGACTACGGCAGGGTCGAGATCGACAACACCGCGGTCTGCGGCTTCGTCGAGGGCGTGGTGGTCGAGGGGGCCTCGGTCGACATCAAGAACAGTCGCGTCTGCCGCTCGGACAAGGGCGTGGTGCTGTACAGCGGCGAGCTGCGCCTGGCCGACAGCCGGGTCCGCGCCACCACGGTCGGCGTCGCCGCCGCCGCCGGCAATGCGGTGATCGTCAACAACGCCTTCGCCGGCATGCGCGAGGTCATCTATCGCGAGCCCCGCGCCAATGTGCAGGCCAGCGGGAACCGGGTCTGGTCGCAATACGCCTGCCGCCCGCAGTTCCGCGACCGATACCGCGGCCGCTACGAGCCCTACTGGCGTCCGGGCGAGGGCTGGGAGTGCGCGCGCGGCTCGTATCCGCGCGACTGGTGGAGCCAGGAAGACGGCCTGCTGGGCGTCGCCTACGCCGACGACGGCTATCAGCTGGACGGCTACGACGACTATCAGGACGGCGAAGGCTGGTACGACCGCGACGGCCGCTATGTGCCGGACAGCCGGTACCGCGGCGACGACCGCTGGAGCCGGGGCGGCGGCTGGGGGCGGTAGGGCTTCGCTGATATCGAAACATGAAACGGCGCTCCGGATCGGGGCGCCGTTTTCGTTTGAGCGTTCAGGTTCGGGACGGCGCGTGCGGGATGGCGTCGGCCATGATGTGGATCACCTGATCCAACCCCGCGGAGACGCCGACGTCCTGCGCCTTGAGCGTGATGTGGACGCGGGGCGCGGCGCCGGGCGGCGGGAGCGCGTCCGAGGCGTGGGCGAGGCCGGAGAGGCGGATGGCTCCGCCGTCGCTGTCGGGCGGCGTCAGGGCGGTGATCTCCAGCGCGAAGTCGATCGAGACATCCTTGATCGTTGGCGGGGACATCTCGGTGATGGCCAGGGCCGGGATGGGCATTTTCACCGCTTCGCTCAGAATCTGGCCGTCCGGGCCGGGTCCGGCGGGCCGGGTGAATTCAAATTCGACCGTGCGCGCCTGGAGGGCGTCGCCGTCCGCCGTCGGCTCGAAGCCCGCTGTCCGGATGTAGTCGAGGGTGGCCTGCGATATCTCGACCCTGGCCGCGTGCGCCGCCATCAACGGGTCGGCGAGCAGGTCGGCGAGGGGCCGGCTTTCGGGGGCGGGGTCGGGTTCGCTCATGGTCAGCTGTTCGCCGCGGGGGCCGGGATCGCCTCGAGCCGGAGGGTCATCGTCGCGGGCTTGCGGCCGTCGGCGCCGGGCGTGACCGTGGCGTGGGCGGCGAACCCGTCCGGGGTCAGGTGCGCGCCGGACGCTCCGATCAGGACCAGATCGGCGGGATCGATCTCGAACGCGAGGGTGGCCTCGGTGACCCGCAGGGCGGTCGGGGCGGCGAAGCTCAGCAGGGGGATGTCCACGACCTTCTCCCCGTCCGGACCGGGCAGGCGCACGGTGAGCGCCCGGGGACGGCCGTTCTCGTCGATGAAACGTTCGAGGTCCGCGCGCTGGGCTGCGTCGATGCGGGCCTGGGCCTCTGTGATGGCGGCGGCGACGGCCTCGGCGAGGCTGCTGAGCGTGAGGGGCGTGCTGGACATGGGAACCGCTCCCGGCGGCAGGGTTCGACGGGCTTGCGGGGCGGTCGAGCCGGGCGGCAGCGAAGCTTACGGTTGTCCGGCTGTCAACGCGGGACGCGTCGGCGACCAGTAGGCCCGGCAGGACTCGAACCTGCAACCAGACCGTTATGAGCGGTCGGCTCTAACCATTGAGCTACGGGCCCCCGGAGCGGAGGACGCCCGGCCTAGCAGGTGGGGCGGCGAGTTGCCAAGCACGCCTTGCCCGCGCCTTCGACCTGTCGGCGTTGTCACGCACATGAACGGTTTCTGCCAGCGGAGCCAAGCCGCCCGTTCAGGCGTATACGGTCATGGTTGGAACACGGACGCCGACGACGGTGTTCGCAACGACAACATCGTCTCTCACGGAGTTTCCCCCGATGATCCGCCCCGTCGCAGCTTCTGGCGCCGCCGTGCTGCCCGCCGTCTCCAACCGCGCCCTGATGATCGGCGGCGCCCTGATGGCCGCAGTCGCTCTGACGGTCGCCGCGCCGTCCGCCCACGCCCAGTCCCAGCCGCAAGGAGGCGCTCCGTTGACCATCCAGGCCGTTACCGAGCGCCCGTCGCTGAACCTGTCGGCCTATGGCGAGGTCAAGGCCACGCCGGACATGGCGACCATCAATTTCGCCGTGGTCACCGAGGCGACGACCGCCGCCGAGGCCATGAGCCAGAACGCCACGCGGATGAACCAGGTGATGGCCGCCCTGCGCCGCGCCGGGATCGCCGAGCGCGACATCCAGACCTCGGGTCTGAACCTGTCGGCCCAGTACGACTACGTTCAGAACGAGCCGCCGAAGCTGCGCGGCTACCAGGCCTCGAACCAGGTGACCGTGGTCATCAACGACCTGACCAAGGTCGGCGCCACCGCCGACGCCGTGGTCTCGGCCGGCGTCAACCAGATCAACGGCATCAGCTTCGGCCTGAAGGATCCGTCGGCGGCCGAGAACCAGGCGCGCCAGATCGCGGTGCGCAACCTGCAGGCCAAGGCGGCCCTGTACTCGCAGGCCCTGAACACCCCGCTGGGCGGCATCCGCTCGCTGACCGAAGGCGGCGGCTACGGCGGCCCGCAACCGGCCCCGATGTACGCTCGCGCCATGGCCATGGACTCGGCTGGGGGCGGCACCCCGGTCGCGGCCGGCGAGCTGACGATCCGGATCGACATCACTGGCGTCTACGACCTGAACCGCTGATCCGGCGGACAGGCTGAGATGAACGAGGCTCCGGCGTCCGCGCCGGAGCCTTTTTCAATCGACCGACCGCACCAGCATCAGGCCGATCGAGACGCTGAGCAGATGGGCGACGAAGATGATCGCCAGCGAGGTGACGGAATCGAAGTCGAACAGGAACAGCGGCAGGGTCCACGGCAGGCCCGTGATCATGCCGGGCAGAAAGGTCACGCGCTCCGGCGGCAGGCCCAGCAGCTCCAGTCCCGGCGTCAGCGCCATCATCAGCGCCACAAGGGCGGCCAGCACCCAGGCGCCGTACAGCACCCAGCGAACCCTGATGATCGTGCGCGTCATGACCGTTCCTCCGGAAGGAGAGGGAAGGCTTCGGCGCGGCTCAGGTCAAGCCGACCGGATCAGGCCGCCGGCTTGATGTTGTTCTGGTCGTCCAGCAGGACCACGGTCGGGGACCACTGGCGCGCCTCTTCGGAGGGGAGCTGGCCGTAGGTGACGACGATGACCTTGTCGTTCTTCTGCACCAGGCGGGCCGCGGCGCCGTTGACGCCGATGACCTTGGACCCGCGCGGGGCCTCGATAGCGTAGGTGGTGAAGCGCGCGCCGTTGGTGATGTTCAGCACATCGACCTGCTCGTGCGGGAAGATGCCCGCGGCGTCCAGCAGGTCCATGTCGATGGCGATGGAGCCTTCATAGTCGAGGTCGGCCTGGGTCACCGTCGCGCGGTGCAGTTTGGCCTTCATCAGGGTGACCAGCATGGGGAGTGCGGTCCGAACATGACGCGGGGCGATAGGCCCCCGCTCGCAGACCGCCCATATAGGGATTTCGGAGCGGCGCATCAATCTCGCTTTCGGCAGCGCACCATGACGATGCTGCGCCGCATTCTCCCATTGCGGGACATTCATTTGACCGCAAGCCCTGCCGCCCTATGGTCAAAATGTGGCCATGACCCGGCCCGCGCTCCGGACGACGTGTCGCCCCCATGAAGCAATTCTTCCTCACGATGGCGGGCGTCTTCGCCGGGCTGTTCCTGTTCTTCGTCATCATCCCCTTCGTCTTCCTGGCGATCGCGATCAGTTCGCTGAGCGCCAAGGAGCCCACGCCGGGCCATACGGTGCTGGAGCTGGACCTGCGCGAGGGGCTGACTGACCAGGCGCCGACCAATCCGTTCGCCGTGTTCGGCGGCGGCGGGCTGTCGACCATGCAGATCGTCGACACCCTGGCCCAGGCCGAGACCGACACCCGGGTGAAGGCCCTGCTGATCCGCCTGCCGGAAGGGGGCGTCACCCCGGCCGCCGCCGACGAGATCCGTCAGGCGATCCGCCGCTTCCGCCGCTCGGGCAAGGTCGTCATCGCCCACAGCCAGGGCTTCCAGCCCATCGGCACGACGGTCTCCAGCTACATGCTGGGCGCCGCGGCGTCCGAGCTGTGGATGCAGAACACGGCCAGCTTCCAGCTGGCGGGCTTCTCGGCGGAGAGCGTCTTCCTGGGTCGCGCCTTCGAGAAATACGGCGTCGAGGCCCAGTTCGAGCAGCGCTACGAGTACAAGAACGCGGTCAACGAATACACGCAGAGCGACTTCACCGCCGCCCACCGCGAGGCGATGACGGCGTGGATGACCTCCATCTACGACAGCGCGCTGAACAATGCGGCGCAGGACCGCCGCACGACCCTGCCGCAGCTGAAGGCGGTCATCGAGGCCGGGCCCTATTCGGCCGCCGACGCCCTGCAGCGCCGCCTGATCGACAAGATCGGCCAGGTCGAGGAGGCCGAGGCCGAGGTCAAGCGCCGCGCCGGCAAGGGCGCCGAGATCATGGAGTTCCACGACTACGCGGCCTCGATCGGCGAGCGCGCCGGCTCGGGCAGCGACGCCATCGCCATCGTCAGCGGCGAGGGGGCCATCGTGACCGGCCGCAGCGGCGGGGCCAGCCCGTTCGGCGAGGGCTCGTCCATCACCTCGGACGACACGGCCAAGGCCATCTATGACGCGATTGAGGACAAGGACGTGAAGGCCATCGTCTTCCGCGTGTCGTCGCCCGGCGGCTCGCCGGAGGCCTCGGAGCAGATCCTGGCCGCCGTTCGCGCCGCCAAGGCGGCGGGCAAGCCGGTGGTCGTCTCGATGGGCGAATATGCGGCCTCGGGCGGTTACTGGATCAGCTCGGAAGCCAACTGGATCGTGGCCCAGCCGACGACCCTGACCGGCTCGATCGGGGTGTTCGGCGGCAAGTTCGTACTGGCCGACGCCCTGGGCCGGTTCGGGGTGGACATGCGCCACCTGACCGTCGGCGGCGAATACGCCGACGCCTTCTCCCCCTCGCAGGAGTTCACCCCGGCCCAGCGCGCCGCCTTCGCGGCCCAGATCGACCGGACCTATGAAGAGTTCATCGCCCGCGTCTCGGCCGGTCGCCGTCTGCCGCCCGCCCGGGTGCGCGAGATCGCCCGAGGCCGGGTGTGGACCGGCGCCCAGGCCCGCGGCATCGGCCTGGTGGATCAGCTGGGCGGCATCGAGGAAGCCGTCGCCAAGGCCAAGGAACTGGCCCGCATCGCGGCCGGGACCGAGGTGCGCTTCAAGCGCTATCCGGAAGCCGGTTCGACGTTCGAGGCCCTGTCGAAGATGTTCGGCGTCTCGGGCGAGGCGGCGCGGGTGCTGGTCGGCATCGGCGGGGTCATGAACGACCCGCAGGCGGAGGCGACCGTTCGCCGCATCCAGACCGACCGCGCACGGGCTTCTGGCGCGTCGGTGCTGGCTGAGCAGCCCTACTGACCGGCCCGGACACTCGCCTGTGAAGCGGCCCATCATTGACCGGCCGACCCTATGGACCGACATTGGGGGTTCGGCGTTGTACGCAGCGCCCCTGAAGGTGAAGTCATGACCGAGTCCGAACGCCTGATCTTCGGCCCCGCCGCCCGGCGGCCCTCCAATGGCCTGCTCGCCCCCGTGGTGTGGCTGTTCGGCCTGATCGCCACCCTGGCCGCCATGGCCATCGGCGCCGTGCTGGCGGTGGTGACCGCCGCCGCCGTGGCCGTGATCGCCGTGATCGCCGCCGTGCTGGTGTTCGTGGCCGGCCTGGCCATGCGCGCCCGCCGGACCATGACCCGGCGCGACCGCCGCGCCGACGACGGCGTCATCGAGGCCCGCAAGGTCGGCGACGCCTGGGTCGCCTACGGCTGGGAGCGGACGGGCCGGTAAGGCTGCGCCGCCATGCTGGTCGTCAAGGACGCGCCATCCCCCAATTTCGATATGCGCCGGGCCCCGCCGGACATGCTGGTGCTGCACTACACCGGCATGCAGACGGGCGAGGCCGCGGTCGCGCGGCTGCGGGATCCGGACGCCAGGGTTTCGGCCCACTACGTCGTCGACGAGGACGGCTCCATCCTGCGGCTGGTCGATGAGGCGCGCCGGGCCTGGCACGCGGGCCGCGGCGGCTGGCAGGGCGAGACCGACTGCAACGCCGCCTCGATCGGCATCGAGATCGTCAATCCGGGCCATGAGTTCGGCTATCGCGACTTCCCCGAGGTCCAGGTCGACGCCGTGATCAGCCTGATCTCGGACATCCGCACCCGCTGGACCATCCCCGACGCCCGCATCATCGGCCATTCCGACATGGCGCCCGAGCGCAAGCAGGATCCGGGCGAGCGCTTCCCTTGGAAACGGCTGGCCGGGGTCGGCCACGGCCTGTGGTTCGAGCCCGCGCACGAACGGATCGCCGCCCTGGGCGCGCCGCTGGGGCCGGGCGACGAGGGGCTGGGCGTCATTGTCCTGCGCGCCGGCCTGCACCGGCTGGGCTATACCCTGCCGCCGGGCGGCGACTACGACGAGGCGACCCGCCTGACCGTCGAGGCCTTCCAGCGCCACTGGCGGCCTTCGCAGGTGGACGGCGTCGCCGACGGCGAGACGCGCGCGACCCTGATGGGGGTGCTGCAACTGGCGACAGCGGAGAGCGTCACGGGCGTGTTGCAGTAACGGGGTGTCCGGAGGACCCAAGGCCCTCCGGACCGGTTTCCTCAGAAGCGGGCGCGCACGCCGAGCACCAGGTTGCGGCCCCGCAGCGGCGCCAGATTGCTGATGAACGAGGCGTGGTTCAGCGCGACCTCATCCAGCAGGTTCGTGCCGCGCACGAAGACCTGTCCGTCGGCGCCCGCGACGGAGACGTCGTAGGCGAGGGTGGCGTTGACCATGTCATAGCCGGGGGTCTCGCGTTCGTAGTCGGCGATGCGGTCCTGTTCGAAGACGCGGACGTATTCCAGATCGCCGGACAGGTCGCCGCGCCGGGCGTCCGCGCGGACCCCCGCCCGCGCCGCCGGGATCCGCGGCAGGTTTCCGCCGTCCTTCAGCTCGGCCCGAACCATGTCGCCGAAGACGGTGAAGGACAGGTCGGGACGAACCCGCCAGGTCACGTCGCCCTCGACGCCGGTGAAGCGCGCGTCGGCCTGGGTGTAGCGGATCAGCCGGAAGTCCTCGAACCGGTCCAGGGTGTCGGCGTAGATGTACCCGTCATAGTCATACCGGTAGGCGCCGGCCGAGAAGGTCACGGTCCCCGTCGTCTTGCGCAGGCCCAGCTCCAGCGACCGCACGGTCTCGACGTCCAGGTCGACCGAACCGATCTCATAGGTGTTGGTCGCCAGGTGAACGCCCCGGGCGTACATCTCCTGGGCCGTCGGAGCCCGCTGCGAGCGCGCCACATTGGCCGAGATCACATAGCCCGGCGCCACGGCCCAGCTGGCGCCGGCCGAGATCGAGAACGGGTCATGGCTGCGCGCGGCGCGGCCCTTGGCCGAGGCGTCCTGCCATTCCTGGCGGATCGCGCCTTCGAACCGCCAGTCGCCCAGCCGGTACTCCTCGACCACGAACAGGGCGTTGGTCTCGATCCGGCTTTCAGGGATGAAGGATTCGGTTCCGACCGCGGCGAAGTCGCTGCGCCCGTTCTGGACGCCGACCACGCCGCGGAAGCCGGCGATCGGCGCGTGCTGGACCTCGATGCGGGCGTCGTGACCCTCGTTGGAGAAGGTGGTCGCGATCGCGCCGTCGTCGATCTCGTGATGCCGATAGTCGGTGAAGCCGCCGCGGAAGCGGATGCGCTCCACCCCGGCGAAGGGATCGTTGATCTCGCCGCGCACATCGACGCGGCGGCTGACCAGATCGACCGTGGGCGCGCCCTCGTGCTCATGGTCATGATCGTGATCATGGTCGTCCTCGCCATGGTCGTGGCCGCCGCAATGCAGGCTGGAGCCGTGCGGGTGGCAGCTTTCGTACTCGTGGCTGTGGCCCGGCAGGCCGTATTCGCTGCGCTGTTCGGTGAAGGCGGCGCCGAGGTAACCGCGCGCGCCGATCCACGAGCCGCCCAGGGTCAGGGTGCGGGTGTCGTTGAAGGAGCCCTCCAGCCGGTCGAAGCCTTCGTCTTCCTCGTGCTCGTCTTCCGCATGCTCATGATCGGCGTGGGTCGGCGTGTAGAAGGGGACGTCGTAGTCGTTGGACCGGCGGCCGGCCGCCTCGATCCGCACCGCGAATGATCCCAGGGCGGCGGTCAGGCCGACGACGGCGCTGCGCTCGTCGTCCGCGCCGCCCAGGCGCAGTTCGGCGACGCCGTCATGGCCGCCGGCCGGCAGGCGGGTCGGCACCTTCTTGTCCAGCAGGTTGACCGCTCCGCCGATGGCGCCGCCGCCGTAGATCAGGGCGCTGGGGCCGCGCAGGATCTCGACGCCCTCCAGCAGCAGGGGGTCGCCGGAGACGGCGTGGTCGGGCGAGACCTCGGAGGCGTCGAGGATGGCGGCGCCGTCCGTCAGCACCTTGACCCGCGGCGCGGTCTGGCCGCGGATGACCGGGCGGGCGGCTCCGCCGCCGAAGGTGTCGGAGTTGACGCCGGGCAGGCCGCTGAGGGTTTCGCCGAGCGTGGCCTGACGGCGGTGCACCAGGTCGTCGCCGCGGACGACCGCCACATTGGAGATGACGTCCCGACCGGCTCGGCCCAGGGGGTCGGCGGTGACGACGACCTCGTCGAGCTGGGTCGTCGGGCCAGACTGGGGCGGCGTGTCGGGAAGAGCCTGGGCCGCGCCGGCGAGCGCGCTGACGCCGGCGGCGGCGAGAAGGATGGTTCTGGTGTGCATGACAGCCCCCGGCTCGATTGAAGAGGGGTCTGTTATGTTATACTATAACAACAATCAAGACGGTTTCCCCCAATGACCTCGGCTCTGTTCACCCATATCGAAGCGCTTCAGGCGGGCCGCCCCTGGGGCGGGTTTCTGGACGCGGGGACCGGGGTCAATTCCAGCCTTTGGAGCACGGCCCTGCCGACGGACCGCTGGTGCGGGGTGACGGGATCGCCGGGTCACGCCGCCCAGGTTTCGCGCGCGGTCGGCGACCGGATGCGGCCGGTGGACCGTCTGATCGTCGGCAACTGGACCGATCCGGCGCTGCTGGCGGGAGAGCGGTTCGAGACCGTGCTGGCCGACTATCTGCTGGGCGCCGTCGAAGGCTTCTCACCCTATTTCCAGGGCGAGCTGTTCGCCCGCCTCAGGCCGCTGGTGGGGGAGGTTCTCTATGTGGTCGGGCTGGATCCGTATGTGGTCGGGGCGGCCGGGAGCGACGCGGGACGGTTGGTTCAGGCCATCGGCCGGATGCGGGACGCAGTCCTGCTGCTGGCCGATGAGACGCCCTATCGCGAATATCCCGCCGAATGGGTCGAGGCGTCCCTGGCCCGGTCGGGATTCGTGATCACCGCCTCGCGCCGCTTCGCCAATCGGTACCGCGAAAAGTGGGTGAACGGGCAGCTCGACATGGCGGTGCGGCGCCTGGAGCGGATCCGGGACCGCGGGGTCGCGGAGAGCCTGGCGCGGGAGATCGAGCGTCTGAGGGCCGAAGGCCTGGCCCTGTGCGCGGCCGAGGGCGGGCTGCGCCACGGGCATGACTATGTGATCGCCTGCCGACCCGTTCCTTGACGCCGTCCCTCGAAAAGCTCACCTAGCCCCCGTCAGACGGCCGGGCGGTCGCGGCGGGGGTTATGCTCTCGTCGAGGAAAGTCCGGGCTCCACGGTGAAAAGGCGGCGGGTAACGCCCGCCCGGGGCGACCCGAGGGATAGCGCCACAGAAAGCAAACCTCCGGCCTCGCGAGGCCGGTAAGGGTGAAAGGGTGGGGTAAGAGCCCACCGCGGGACTGGCAACAGGACCGGCATGGCAAGCCCCGCCTGGAGCAAGACCGAATAGGGATGTCGCGTGGGTTTCGGCCTGCAGGGCTCACCGCCCGAGAGCATCCGGGTAGGTCGCGAGAACCGGTCAGCAATGGCCGGTCCAGAGGAATGATCGTCGCCGTCCCCAGACTTCGGTTCGGGGGCGGAACAGAACCCGGCTTACAGGCCGTCTGACCATATTTCTTGCTCTAGCGCTTGCGCCGCGGGCGCTCGCTCCTTGAGCGCGGACGGGGCCGCCGCTCGCCGCGCTAGCGCCCGTCCTCCAGCGTCTTGAGCTGTTCGACGGCGTTGGCGTTGGCGGGATCGAGCGTGAGGGCGCGCCGGTAGTTCTCGATGGCGCGGGCGCGGTCGCCGGAGCGGGCGTACACCTCGGCCAGGCTGTCGTAGGCGTTGCCGCTGTCCGGGTGGAGTTTGACGATCAGCTTCATCAGCGTGAGGGCGTCCGCGACCTGGCCCCGGGACAGCAGACGATAGCCCCAGTTGTTCAGATCGCTTTCGGACAGGGAGGCGGCGCCGTCCCGCGCGACGAGCTCCGCCGCGATCCGTTCGGCCTGGTCGAAGCCTTCCGCTTCCAGCCGCTCGCGCAGGGCGGTCACGCCGGTCAGGGTCATGCCGGGAATGAAGCGGGCGGCGACGGGGTCGGTCAGTTCCTCCGGATAGGCGCCCGCCAGATTGGTCAGGATGATCACCGCCACGCCATCGTCCGGATAGACGGAGAAGGCGGACCGGCCGCCGCCGCTCATGCCGACGGACCGGTGCTCGGGGCGGTCGACGACGACCCAGCCGTTGGCCCATTCGCCGGTCCGGCCGTCGTTGAAGCGGCCCTGGGTCCACAGCGCTTCGAGCGTCGCCGGCTTGAGAATCTGGCCGGCCTGCAGCGCGATCAGCCAGCGCGCCAGGTCCTGACCCGAGCTGTTGATCCCCGCCGCGGCGCGGGTGAAGGGCGGGAACAGCTCGTGCACGTTCTGGAGGCGAGGCGGCTGTCCGTCCGTCGGGCGATTGTAGCGATAGCTGTCGGCCTTGCCGGGGATGAGGTCGAGAGAGTCGCCGAAGCCGGAATGGGTCATGCCCAGCGCGGCGAAGGCGTCCTGGCCCACCACGGCCTCGAAGGCGCGGCCGCGCGCCTGCTCGATGACCCATTGCAGAAGCAGATAGTTGGTCTGGTTGTAAGCGAACCGCTCGCCGGGCGCGGCGCGCAGGGGCTGGTCCGCCAGGGCGGCGATGGCCGAGGTCCGGTCCTGGCCGACATAGCCGCCGTCGCGCGTGATGATGTCAGGCAGGCCCGACATGTGGGTCAGCAACTGGCGCACGGTGATCGGCCGCCAGGCCTGGGGCAGGTCCGCGAGATAGGTCGAGACCGGGGCGTCCAGATCCACCTCGCCGCGCTCGACCAGCCGCAGGATCTCGACGCCGGTGAAGGTCTTGGTCGCGGAGTTGATCGAGAAGACGGTGTCCGGGGTGACCGGGACCGGGGTCTGCAGATTGGCCAGGCCATAGGCGCCCGAGAAGACGACCCGTCCGTCCTTCACGACCACGACCTGCATGCCCGGGATTGAACGCAGGCTCATTTGCCGGCCGACCCAGGCGTCGAGGTCAGCGCGGGCCGAGGGCTGGCTGGAGAGCGGGGGCGACGGCTGGGCCGAGGCCGCGACCGGCGCGCCGGCCAGGGCGACGGTGATCGCCAGGGCGAAGATCAGGGGTCGAAACGTCATGGCGGCTCCAGTCGCGGGCCGGCAGGCGACCACTTCGGGTTCCGGTCCGCCAGTGAAGCTTTGGTAATCGGCGCAAGCCGCGTGTCGGCTCGAAAATTTTCATCACCGGGTGGGATCGGCGGAAGGGTTTCGATCCCAGTGGTTTCGCCGGGTCTTAACCGCTTGGATCGAAAGGGCTGTCAGCATCGATCCACCGTCCGTCCACATGTGCATAGTTCACTGTATGTTCCGGTTTTCGTTCAATTTTGAGCGGGTCTGACGGTTAACGATCGTCAACTAATCCCATTGAGACCCACTCAATCCCATGCTATCCCAGAACCTCAGTAAGGGTGTGGGTGCGCCGGCTGGCGTCAACGGGATTCAGGGGAGCGGGCCTTCAGGGGCTCGAGTGGGCAGGGCGTGTTTCTCTCGACCTATGAGAAACAACTGGACGGCAAGCGCCGCCTGCTGATCCCGCAGGAGTTCCGCACCGCCGACAACGGCGCCGAGCACGGCGTGTTCTGCTTCTTCTCGATCGAGTCCGATTGCCTCGAGGCCGGCGGCGACAAGCTGATGGCCGAGTACGTCTCGATGATCGAGGAGCTGCCCTTCGGCGACGACCTGCGCACCGCCCTGGAAGAGACCTTCTACGCCGGCCAGCGTCCGCTGGCCTACGACGGCGGCGGCCGCATCACCCTGCCGGAAAGCCTGTGCCAGGAAGCCGATCTGGGCGAGGACGTGGT
Source organism: Brevundimonas sp. EU05-FHT14B11 (assembly GCF_058790835.1). Lineage (NCBI taxonomy): Bacteria > Pseudomonadati > Pseudomonadota > Alphaproteobacteria > Caulobacterales > Caulobacteraceae > Brevundimonas > Brevundimonas sp. EU05-FHT14B11. The sequence continues at coordinate 231,933 of NZ_JBYTCY010000003.1, read as the reverse complement.
CATCGTCGGCCTGGGCTCGCGCTTCCAGATCTGGGACCGCGCCCGCTGGACCGCGCGCCGCGACGAGCGCCGTGCGCTGGCGCGGCAGGCCGTGCGAGAGCGCGGCGAGGCGGGCCGCAAGGCGCTGCTGGCCGGACGCCGTCCGGGCGGGGAGGGCGCATGACGTCGCCGCACGCCCCCGTCCTGATCGATGAAGTGATCGAGGCGCTGGCCCCGCGGGTCGGCGACGTGATCATCGACGCGACCTTCGGCGCGGGCGGCTATACGCGCGCCATCCTGAAGACCGGGGCGACGGTGATCGCCCTGGACCGCGACCCGACCGTGCAGCCCCACGCCGACGCGGTGGCCAACGACTATCCCGAGACCTTCCGCCTGATCCGCACGCCGTTCTCCGGGCTGGCCGACGCCTTCGCCCAGACGGATGAGGCGAAGCTGGACGGGGTGGTGTTCGACATCGGCGTGTCGTCGATGCAGCTGGACCAGGCCGAGCGCGGCTTCTCCTTCATGCGCGACGGGCCGCTGGACATGCGCATGTCCGATGAAGGCGAGACCGCCGCCGACATCGTCAACACCTGGGACCACGGTCCCATGGCCCATATCTTCAAACTGTACGGCGACGAGCGTCAGTCTGGCCGGGTGGCGACCGCTATCCTGCGCCGCCGCGTCGAGAAGCCGTTCGAGCGCACGCTGGATCTGGCCGAGGTGGTCGAGAAGGCGCTGGGCGGCCGCCGCGGCGCGCCGATCCATCCGGCGACCCGGGTGTTCCAGGCCCTGCGCATCGCCGTGAACGACGAGCTGGGCGAGCTGCGCGCCGGGCTGGAGGCCGCCGAGGCGACGCTGGCGCCCGGCGGGCGGCTGGTCGTGGTGACCTTCCACTCGCTGGAAGACCGGATCGTGAAGGCCTTCCTGACCGAGCGGACCGGCAATGCGCCGGGCGGCTCGCGCCATGCGCCCGTCGCCGTCGAGACACGCAAGCCCAGCTTCACCCTGAGCTTCAAGGGCGCGGTCGAGGCGGGCGAGGCCGAGCTCGCCGCCAACCCTCGCGCCCGGTCGGCCAAGCTGCGCGCCGCCGTCCGCACCGACGCGGCCCCTTGGGGGAGGATCGCCGCATGAACGCCGCGGTCGTCGCCCGGAGCTTCAACCGCCTGTTCGCCTGGAAGGTGCGCGGGATCCGCTGGATCGAGATCATCGGCGTGCTGATGGTCGCGGCCATGATCTTCTCGGTCTATCTGGCCAAGGCCGCCGCCGCGCGCGAGAGCGCCGAGATCGCCGACCTGGAGCGCCAGATCGGCATCAGCGGCCAGCGCGTCCGCCTGCTGAAGGCCGAGGTGGCGCGGCTGGAGCAGCCGGGCCGGCTGGAGGCCCTGTCGCGCGGCGCGGGCCTGGGTCCGGTCGACATGAAGCGGCAGGCCAGCGAGGACAACCTGGCCCAGCTGCAGCCGATCCCGGAGCCGAAGCCGGTGATCATCGTCGCCCCGACCCCGGCCCTCGTTCCCGCCGCCGCGCCCACCGCTCCGGCAGGGGAGGGCGCGCGATGAGCGTCCACGATCCCCACGCCTGGGACCGGGCCGCCCCGCGCGGACCGCGCCCTGTCGTCTACGGCATCCGCCGCCTGCTGCCGTCATGGCGCTGGCTGGCCGAGGCCATGTGGTGGGTCGAGCATTCGTTCGGCCGCGCCCGCGCCGACGCCCGGCCCGAGGAAGACACCCGCGTCCGCATCTTCGTGATCGCCTCGGCCTTCACGGCGGTGTTCTGCTGCCTCGCGCTCGGCGCGGCGCATGCGGCCCTGATGACGCCCAAGGGGGTGATCGGCTCGGCGGCCAATCCGAACGCCGTGGCCCGCGCCGACATCGTCGACCGCAACGGCGCGCTGATGGCGACCAACATCACCCACTACGGCCTGTACATCGATCCCCGCGAGGTCTGGGACCCGACGCTGGCGGCGCAGCAGATCAAGCGCGCCCTGCCGCGCATCTCGACGGCCAAGCTGCGGCGGATCCTGGCGGGCGACCGCCGCCTGATCGCCCTGCCGGGCCTGACTCCGCAGGAGAAGTCCGCCGTCCACGCCCTGGCGCTGGGCGGGGTGACGTTCGAGCCCGAGGATCGCCGGGTCTATCCGCTGGACAGCTCGGCGCGGCACGTGCTGGGCGTGGCCGACAGCGGCGGCCAGGGCCTGACCGGCGCCGAACTGGCCTTCAACGCCGACATCCGCGCCGCCGGGGCGCGGGGCGAAAGCTTCCCGCTGTCGATCGATCTGCGGGTGCAGGGCGTGCTGGAGAACGAACTGGGCGCCGCCGCCTCGGCGGTCGGGGCCAAGGGCGCCGTGGGCGTGGTCGTCGATGCGAGCACCGGCGAGGTGCTGGGCATGTCCAGCTGGCCCACGACCGACGCCCTGAACCGCGTGACCTCGGCCCACTACGAGATGGGCTCGGTGTTCAAGACCTTCACCATCGCCGCCAGCATCGACACCGGCAAGGCGGACATGAACACCATGTTCGACGCCTCGCAGCCCTACATGATCGGCAACCGCCGCATCACCGACTTCCACGCCACGAACAAGATCCTGAGCCTGGAAGAGGTCTACCTGCACTCGTCCAACATCGGCACCTCGCGGATGGCGGTGGAGCTGGGGCCGGACGTGATGCGCGACTATTTCGGCCGGTTCGGCCTGCTGGACGCCGCGCCGATCGAGCTGCACGAGTCGGCCCGGCCGCGCCGTCCGGCCAACTGGGAGGACTCGACCCGGGCCTCGATGTCGTTCGGCTACGGCATCATGATCACCCCGCTGCAGATGGCGGCGGCGACGGTGTCCCTGGTCAACGGCGGCGTCTACCGCCCGCTGTCCCTGCGCCGCGGCGGCTCGGGCGCCGAGGGCCGCCAGGTCGTCAGCCCGGAAACCTCGCGCAGCATCCGCGACCTGATGCGCGCCAACGTGCTGCGCGGTTCGGGCAAGTCGGCGAACGCGCAGGGGCTGCGCGTCGGCGGCAAGACCGGCTCGGCGAACAAGCTGGTCAACGGCCGCTATGACCCGCGTCACGGCGTGGGCTCCTTCGCCTCGGTCTTCCCGGCGGACGGTCCGGACACGACCCGCCGCTATGTGGTGTTCGTGCTGATCGACGAACCGGCCCAGGGCTCGCAGCTGGGCGGCGCGGTCGCGGCCCCGACGGTCGGACGCGTCATCGACCGGATCGCCGGCTTCCTGGGCGTCGACCGCGTGGCCGATCCCGTCATCGCTCCGGCGGCGCCCCAATGAGCGCCGTCCGCCTGTCCGACCTGCTGCGCCGCGACGTGTCGTCCGATCCGATGATCACCGGCGTCACCGCCGACAGCCGCAAGGTCGCGCCCGGTTCGCTGTTCGTGGCCCTGCCCGGCACGGCCGCCGACGGACGCGCCTTCATCCCCCAGGCGTTGTCGCAGGGCGCCGCCGCCGTGCTGGCCCCCGCCGACACCGACGCGGCCCTGGCCCCGGTGCTGGTCACCTCCGGCGACGTGCGCCGGGCCTACGCCATCGCCGCGCGCGGCTTCTACGGCGCCCAGCCCGCCCACTGCGTCGCGGTCACTGGAACCAACGGCAAGACCTCGGTCGCCGCCTTCTGCCGCCAGATCTGGGCGGCGCTGGGCCTGACGTCCGCGAGCATGGGCACGCTTGGGGTTTTGAAACAGTCAGGTAACGTTAATCAGGCGTTGACCGGCCCCGGCCTGACCAGCCCGGACGCCGCCGACGCGGCGCGCCTGCTGGCCGAACTGGCGACCCAGGGCGTGACCCATCTGGCGCTGGAAGCCTCGTCGCACGGCATCGACCAGCGCCGCCTGGACGGGGTGACGCTGAAGGCGGCGGCCTTCACCAACCTGACCCAGGACCACCTGGACTACCACGGCGACATGGAGAGCTACCGGGCCGCCAAGCTGCGCCTGTTCGAGACCCTGCTGCCGCGCGGCCGGACCGCCGTGCTGAACGCCGACAGCGACGCCTATTCCAGCTTCGCCTCGGCCAGCATCATGTCCGGGCTGGGCGTGATGGGCGTGGGGCAGCGCGGGCGGGACCTGGCGCTGGTCGCCCGCCGGGCGGTTCCGGAAGGCCAGCGCCTGACCATCGACGTGCAGGGCGAACTGCATGAGATCCTGCTGCCGCTGGCCGGGGCCTTCCAGGCGTCGAACGCCCTGGTCGCCGCGGGCCTGTGCATCGCCGCGGGCGAGAGCGCCGGACGCGTGCTGGCGGCGATGGAGAAGATCGAGGGCGCGCAGGGCCGGCTGGAGCGCATTCCGGGCGGCGCAGGGCAGGGCGAGGTCTATGTCGACTACGCCCACACGCCCGACGGGCTGGAGACGGTGCTGAAGGCGCTGCGTCCGCACGCGACGGGCCGGCTGATCGTGGTGTTCGGCGCCGGCGGCGACCGGGACCGGGCCAAGCGGCCCCTGATGGGCGAGATCGCGGGCCGTCTGGCCGACATCGCCATCGTCACCGACGACAACCCCCGCTCGGAAGACCCCGCCTCGATCCGCAAGGCCGTGCGCGAGGGCTGTCCCGACGCGCAGGAGATCGGCGATCGCCGCAAGGCCATCCACCACGCCATCGCCCTGATGCGCGAAGGAGATGTGGTCGTGATCGCTGGAAAAGGGCATGAACAGGGCCAGATCGTCGGCGGGGTGACCCATCCCTTCGACGACGCCACCGAAGCCGCCGAAGCCCTGCGTATCCATGCCTGATTCCGAACCCCTCTGGACGTCCGCCGAGATCGAGGCCGCGACCGGAGGACGCCTGTCCGGCGCCCCCTTCGCGGCGACCGGGATCACCTACAACAGCCGCGAGATCGTTCCGGGCGACCTGTTTGTGGCGCTGAAGGGCGCGCGCGACGGGCACGACTTCGCCGACATGGCCTTCGCCAACGGCGCGGCCGGCGCGATCGTCGAGCGGGCGGTGAACGGTTCGGCCGTGATCACGGGCGACACCCTGCATGCGCTGGAGGCGCTGGGCGTCTTCTCGCGCGAGCGGGCGCCGCAGGTGAAGCGGGGCGCGGTCACCGGCTCGGTCGGCAAGACCAGCGTGACCCAGGCGATCAAGGCGGGCCTCGACCTGGCGGGGCCGGCCCACGCCTCGATCAAGAGCTACAACAACCATATCGGCGTGCCGCTGACCCTGGCCCGGATGCCGCGCTCGGTGGAGCGGGCGGTGTTCGAGATCGGCATGAACGCGCCGCGCGAGATCGCGCCGCTGTCGAAATTCGTCCGGCCGCACGCCGCCTGCGTGACCACGGTGGGGCCGGTGCATATCGAGGCCTTCGCGGACGGCGAGGCCGGGGTGGCGGCCGAGAAGGCGTCGATCTTCGAGGGGCTGGTCCCCGGCGGGACGGCGGTGGCCAACGGCGACGTGGCCCTGTCCGGCGTCGTGTGCGACCGGGCCCGGGCGCTGGGCGCGCGGCTGGTCACCTTCGGGACCGACATGGGGCATGACGCCCGCCTGCTGGACTTCCAGCCGTTCGAGGGCGGGGCGCGGGTCAGGGCCGAGCTCTACGGCAGGCCGCTGGACTTCGAACTGGCGCAGTCGGGCTTCCACTGGGGGCTGAACAGCCTGTGCGTCCTGCTGATGCTGGATGCGCTGGACGTGCCGCTGGAGACGGGGCTGCAGGCGCTGGCCGGGTTCCGGCCGCTGGCGGGACGGGGCGAGACGATCACCGTGCGCGCGCCCGGCGGGGCCTTCACCCTGATCGACGAAAGCTACAACGCCAATCCGCTGTCGATGGCCGCGGGCTTCCGCAGCCTGGGGGCCAGGCCGGTCGCGACGGGCGGCCGCCGGATCGTGGTGCTGACCGACATGCTGGAGCTGGGCGAGCAGTCGCACGCCCTGCACGAGGGGCTGGCCGAGCCGATCGCCGCCGCCGGGCTGGACCTGGTCCACGCCGCCGGGCCGGAGATGAAGCGGCTGTACGACGTCCTGCCCGCCGCCCGCCGGGGCGAGTGGCGCGAGACCGCCGCCGAACTGGCCGCCGACGCGGCCACGCTTGCAGGCCCGGGCGACATCGTCATGGTCAAGGGATCGAACGGATCGAAGGCCTCGCTGATCGCGAAGGCTCTCGCCGCGCTGGGGGAATAAGAGCGTGTTCTATCTGCTGTATCTCTACTTCCAGGACGTGGCGAAAGACTATCCGCTGCTGCACCTGATCCAGTACCAGACGGTGCGGGTGGCGCTGGCCATGGTCACGGCCATGATCGTCGCAGTGGCCATGGGCAGCCGCTTCATCGCCTGGATGCGGGTCAAGCAGGGCAAGGGCCAGCCGATCCGCTCGGACGGCCCGGTCACCCACCTGTCGAAGGTGGGCACCCCGACCATGGGCGGGCTGATGATCCTGGCGGGCATCGCGGTGGCGGTGCTGCTGTGGGGCGACCTGACCAACCCCTACATCTGGATCGTCTCGTTCGTCACCGCCGCCTTCGGCGTGCTGGGCTTCATCGACGACTACGCCAAGGTGACCAAGCAGACCTCGGCCGGGCTGACGTCGAAACAGAAGCTGGTGGCGCAGGTGATCGTCTCGGTGATCGCGGGCGTGATGACCGTGGCCTGGATGACGGTGTCGCCGACCTCGCCGGGGCTGGAGACGTCGATCGCCTTCCCCTTCTTCAAGGCGGTGCTGCTGAACATCGGCTGGTTCTATGTGGCCTTCGCCGCCTTCACGATCGTGGGCTTCTCCAACGCGGTGAACCTGACCGACGGTCTGGACGGCCTGGCCATCGTGCCGGTGATGATGGCGGCGGCCGCCTTTGGCATCATCTCCTACCTGGTCGGCAACTTCATCTTCTCCCAGTATCTGGGCGTGCACCATGTGCCGGGCTCGGGCGAGCTGGCCATCTTCTGCGCGGCCATGATCGGCGGGGGCGTGGGCTTCCTCTGGTACAACGCCCCGCCGGCCAAGATCTTCATGGGCGACACCGGTTCGCTGGCCCTGGGCGGCGCCCTGGGCGCCATCGCAGTGGCCACCAAGCATGAGCTGGTGCTGGGCATCGTCGGCGGCCTGTTCGTCGTGGAGGCCGCCTCGGTCATGATCCAGGTCGCCTACTTCAAGGCCACCAAGAAACGCATCTTCCTGATGGCCCCGATCCACCACCATTTCGAGAAGATGGGCTGGCCGGAATCGACCGTGGTGATCCGCTTCTGGATCGTCGCGGGCATGCTGGCCCTGGCCGGCCTCGCCACCCTGAAGCTGCGCTGACGCCATGATCCCGGTTCCCGGCTTCGAAGGGCGGAGGATCGCGGTCTTTGGCCTCGGACGGTCGGGGCTGACGGCCGCGCGCGCGCTGAAGGCGGGCGGCGCCCTGCCGGTGCTGTGGGACGACAGCGTCTCCAGCCGGATGCAGGCGGAGGCGGAAGGGTTCGCCGTCGAGGACCTGACGGTCGCCGACTGGTCGGGCTTCGCCGCGCTGGTGCTGTCGCCGGGCGCGCCCCTGACCCACCCCAAGCCGCACTGGACCGTCGAGAAGGCCAAGGCGGCGGGCGTCGAGGTGATCGGCGACATCGAACTGTTCTCGCGAGCGCTGGCGGCGGTGCCGGAGGGCGAGCGGCCGGCGGTGATCGCCATCACCGGCACCAACGGCAAGTCGACCACGACGGCCCTGATCGGCTGGGTGCTGAAGAAGGCCGGGCTGACGGTGCATGTCGGCGGCAACATCGGCATCGGCGTGCTGGCCCTGCCGGCGCCGACGAAGGACGCGGTCTATGTGATCGAGGTGTCGAGCTATCAGCTGGACCTGACGACACGCTTCGCGCCGGACGTGGCGATCCTGACCAACATCTCGCCGGACCATCTGGACCGGCACGGGGGGATGGAGGGGTATGTCGCGGCGAAGCGGCGGATATTCGCGAACCTGCACTCGGGCGCGGTGGCTGCGATCAGCGCCGATGACGACTGGGCGCGGAAGGTCGCGCGAGACGTCATCGCGGCTGGGGCCAAAGTGATCGCTGTTGAAGTGACCGACGCGCCACACGGCGCCGATGGGCGAGCGAACTTCTCCGGAGCGTCCCGGGCGATCGACGTCCTCGGCGGCGTGCTTGTTGATGACGGGCGACCGATCGCAGATTTGGCTAAGGCCCGCTCTCTTCCTGGCAGGCATAACGCCCAGAACGCCGCGTTCGCGTGGGCGGCGGCGAAGGCGCTCGATGTGGCGGAGGACAAGGCCGTTGATGGCCTCCTCTCCTTCCCCGGCCTCGCGCATCGGATGGAGACCGTGGGCCAGCTGGGCAAGGTCCGCTTCGTCAACGACTCCAAGGCCACCAACGCGGATGCGGCGCGGCAGGCGCTGATGTCCTACGACCGCAGCTTCTGGATCGCGGGCGGGCGGGCCAAGGCCGGTGGGATCGACGACCTGGAGGACCTGTTCCCCCGGGTGGTCGAGGCCTTCCTGATCGGCGAGGCCGCCGGGCCGTTCGCCGCGCGGCTGGGCGAGACGCCGCACCGGATCAGCGGCGACATGGCCAGTGCTGTGCAGCAGGCCTATGAGGCCGCCGCCGTGACCGGTCGAGAGGAGGTGGTGTTGCTGAGCCCCGCCGCCGCCAGCTTCGATCAGTATCCCGACTTCGAGGCGAGGGGAGAGGCGTTCCGCGCCGCCGTGCTCGCCCTCGGCGCGATCCCCGCGAGCGCCTCATGAGCCAGCAGGGCTACAATCCCGCCTTCTCGCGCAACGACCAGAGCCTGCTGGCGCAGTGGTTCTGGACCGTGGACCGGGGCCTGCTGGCCGCGGCCCTGACTTTGATGGGGCTGGGGGTGGCGTTGAGCTTCGCCTCGTCGCCCGCCGCCATCCTGGCCGACCAGTCGATCTCGGACCCGTTCCATTATTCGTGGCGGATGATGGTGTTCGCGGGCGCGGGGCTGGGGGCGATGCTGACCATGTCCCTGCTGTCGCCGCGCGGCGTGCGGCGGATCGCGGTGCTGGTCCTGCTGGGGGCCATCTGCATCATGGCCCTGCTGCCCTTCATCGGCGACACGGTGAAGGGCGCGGCGCGCTGGATCAATCTGGGGCCGTTCAGCCTGCAGCCGTCCGAGTTCGCCAAGCCCAGCCTGATCGTCTTCGCCGCCTGGATGTTCGCCGAGGCGCAGAAGGGGCAGGGGGTGCCGGGCGTCAGCATCGCCTTCGGGGCCTGGGCCCTGACCGTGGGCCTGCTGCTGATCCAGCCGGACATCGGTCAGACCCTGCTGATCACCACCACCTTCATGGCCGTCTTCTTCATGGCCGGGGTGCCGCTGAAGTGGGTGATGGCGCTGGCCGCCGCCGGGGGCGCGGGCGTCGTGGGCCTGTTCTTCACCTTCAGCCACATGCGCGACCGCCTGAGCCGCTTCGGCTCGGACGACGCCGGGGCCACCTACCAGATCGACCGCGCGTCCGAGGCCATCCGGGCGGGCGGGCTGGTCGGCCGGGGCGTGGGCGAGGGCGTGATGAAGCGCTCGGTGCCCGACCTGCACACAGACTTCATCTATTCCGTCGGCGCCGAGGAGTTCGGCCTGGTGCTGAGCCTGGCCATGATCGGCCTGTACGCCTTCATCGTCATCCGCGGGATGCGGCTGGCGATGAAGCTGAACGACCCGTTCGAGCAGGTGGCGGCCGCCGGCCTGTTCATGCTGATCGGGCTGCAGGCCTGCATCAACATCGCGGTGAACCTGAACCTGATCCCGACCAAGGGCATGACCCTGCCCTTCATCAGCTACGGCGGCTCGTCCATGCTGGCCATGGGCCTGACCATGGGGTTCGCCCTGAGCCTGACCCGACGCCGCCCCGGCGCCTATGAGCCCGGAACCACCCTCGGCGCCCGCCGCCGCATCCTGCCTTAGGACTCACCCAGCGCGAATGGCTTGAGTGAGTTCTGAATCCATGGTTGTTTTTCGACACAACCATTGGGGGATGTAATGCGACTGAACAGGCTCTCCATCATCGGGCTCGTGGCGGCGATTCCGGCCCTTGCGGCCACCGCCAGCGTGGCCCTGCCGCGCGACATGACCATCATCGACTACTACACCGATGCGACGCATCAGGAGCAGGCGGGGACCTACGTCGAATTCTGCTCGGGTCGTCGCACGACGGTGGGCACGGTGACGGCCTTCACGGAAACCACGCGTCACCGGTGCTATAATGGTATCGACTACGATCTGTTGATCTCCGACTGGTACAAGTTCAACTGTGCCCAGCCGGGCGTGACCTGTTTCTTTTACTGAGCCTAAGGCCCGCCATCCGAGCCTGAAGCGGATTGCGTGTGGGGCTGATGACCAGCTTGTCTGAATGCCGGTGAAAGTCTGTGTCGTCGCCGCCGGGGGCACCGGCGGGCACATGTTCCCCGCCGAGGCCCTGTCGCGCGAACTGGCGGGGCGCGGCTGGCGCATCGTGCTGGCCACCGATCATCGCGGCGAGCAGTACGCCCACGGCTTTCCCGCCGAGGAGCGGCTGGCGCTGGACGCCGCCACGGGGCGCGGGCCCATCGGCATGGCCAAGGCCGGCGTGGCGATCCTGAGGGGGGTGATGCAGGCGCGCGCGGCCCTGACCCGGCTGGACGCCTCGGTCGTGGTCGGCTTCGGCGGCTATCCGTCGGCGCCCGCCCTGCTGGCGGCGCTGAGCCAGAAGCGCCCGACCCTGCTGCATGAGCAGAACGCGGTGCTGGGCCGCACCAACCGCTGGCTGTCGCCCTATGTCGGGTCCATCGCTTCCTCCTTCCCCAACCTGCAGAAGGTCCCGCAGGCGGTGGGCGCGCGTGTGACCCTGATCGGCAATCCGGTTCGGCCGGACATCCGCGCCCTGTTCGACCGGCCCTTCGTCGCCCCGGCGGGCGAGGCCCCCATCCATGTGCTGGTCACCGGCGGCAGCCAGGGCGCGCGCATCCTGTCCGAGACCGCGCCACGCGCGCTGGCGGCCCTGCCCGAGACCCTGCGCCGCCGCCTGAAGGTGCAGCAGCAGTCGCGGCCCGAGACGCTGGAAACCGCGCGCCAGATCTATCTGGAGGCCGGGATCGAGGCCGAGGTGGCCCCCTTCTTCCGCGACATGGCCGCCCGCCTGTCGGCGGCGCACCTGGTCATCGGCCGGGCCGGGGCCTCGACCTGTTCCGAGCTGGCGGTGGCGGCCGTGCCGTCGCTGCTGATCCCGCTGAAGATCGCCATGGACAACCACCAGCGCTTCAACGCCGCCAGCCTGGCCGACGCCGGCGGGGCCGAGGTGATGCTGGAGGACGCGGTGACGGTGGAGGCGATGACGGCGGCGCTGGACGCCATCCTGTCCGACCCCGCCCGCCTGACGGCCATGAGCGCCGGGGCCCGCTCCGCCGCCCTGCCGGACGCGACGGCGGACTTGGCGGACATGGTGGAAGCCGCCGCGATCACCTGAACGGTTCTGATCGGCAGCTTCGCGCGTTACAGCTTCACCATGCCGACCTTCATCACCGATCTGACCCACGAGGTCTTCCGTCTGTGGCGGGAGTTCTACTGGCTGCCCGAATGGGTGGTGATCAGCGTGATCGTCGTCAGCTGCGTCTTCATCGGCTGGGCGGCGAACCAGCTGGTGTTCTGGCTGCTGCAGCTGGCGGTGAAGAACCGCAGCCTGTTCTGGCGGGGGTCCGTCGGACGGGCGCGGCTGAAGGTGCGGATCGCGGTGATGATCGCGGCCATGGCGCTGGCGGTGACCATCTCTCCGCTGGATCCCGGCCCGTCGCTGGTGATCCGCCAGACCCTGTGGTTCGGCTTCATCCTGACGCTGGGCTGGATGCTGATCGGGGCCAGCGACATGTGGGCGGTGGTCTATCTGCGCCGCTTCAACATGGCCGAGGAAGACAACCTCATCGCCCGCAAGCATGTGACGCAGGCGCGCATCCTGCAGCGGGTGGCGGCCCTGCTGATCGCCATCGTCACCCTGGGGCTGGCGCTGATGACCATCGGCGCGGTGCGGCAGTGGGGCATGAGCCTGCTGGCCTCGGCGGGGGTGGTCGGCATCATCGCCGGCCTGGCGCTGCAGCCGCTGCTGACCAACATGATCGCGGGGGTGCAGATCGCCACGGCCCAGCCGATCCGGCTGGACGACGCCGTGATCGTCGAGGGCGAATGGGGGCAGGTGGAGGAGATCACCTCGACCTATGTGGTGGTCAAGCTGTGGGACTGGCGGCGGATGATCCTGCCGCTCAGCTATTTCATCTCCAAGCCGTTCCAGAACTGGACCCGCGAGACGGCCCGGCTGATCGGCTCGGCCTTCCTGTACGTGGACTATGAGGCGCCGATCGACCGGCTGAGGGCCGAGCTGGAGCGCATCTGCCGGGCCAGCGCCTACTGGGACGGCGACGTGGTCAATCTGCAGGTCACCGACGTCACCGACCGGGTCGCCCAAATCCGCTGCCTGGCCAGCGCCCGCAACGCGCCGACGGCCTTCGACCTGCGTTGCGAGATCCGCGAGAAGATGCTGGCCTTCATGCGCGACCAGTGCCCGGAGGCCCTGCCGAAGCAGCGGCAGCTGAACGCGGGGCTGGGTGAAGACGGGGTGGCGCGCTGAGCCGTAGCCGGGCGCCCTGTCAGGAATAGGAGGAGCAATGCGTATCTCTATTCTGGCAATCGGCATGGCCGGGATCATGGCGCCTTCCGCCCATGCCCAAACCTATGTTCGGGCCGGCACGGAAGGTGGGGCGGTCGTGGCGGTCAATCAGCGACTGCGGCCGGTAGACGGGATTGTTCAGGGCGAGGTGGTCCTTGTTCCCAGGAGCCGCTCAGGTCGGACCTCATACTCGGTGTTGATCGCGGATTATGATTGCGAGCGGCAGACTCGGTCAGTCCGGGCGCGGACTGAGTACAGTTCGAACCGCGATCCGGTACAGACCAACTTCGAACCACCCCGGGCGACGAGTACCGGCGTTGCGGAGCAGCTTCGGATCATGTGCCGCGCCGCCGACGATGAGGACCGTTATACGATCGAGGAGCTGGTCCATCCGCGAGCGGCTCTGGCGCGACGGTGAGTACGCCGTCGGGATGGGCGTCGCTCCATCTCTAGTCCTTGAGCGCCTCGCGGCCGACGCTGACCGCGTCTTCCAGCGTCCGGACGCCGTAGGGGCCGACCGAGTCCGGGTCGCAGGCGGCGGCCAGAAGTTCGGCCGCATCGCCGCCCGGCACGGCGTCATAGGCCGGGGCGGGGTCGGGCGTCGCGGGGCCTTCCGCGCCGCCGGCCTTCACCGCGGCGAAGTCCAGCCGGTCCGCCGTGCGGGCGGCGCAGTCGAACCGCCACCATGACCAGCCGCCCCAATAGGCCTGGTCGCCGACGTGGAAATCCTCTTCCGTCACCTGGAAGGCGCGCAGGCGCACCGCCTCGCCGTCGCGCTCCAGCGAGACCATGTCGGCCAGCACGGCGAACCGGCCGACGCTGATCAGGACGAAGCGGTGCTCGCCCTCGTCGCCGTCCCGCGCCTGGCCGGGAAGGGCCGAGGTCGCGAGCAGGGCGGCGGTCAGGGCGGCCTTCAGCAGGAGATGTTTCATCCCGCCATCGTAACCGGACGTTGACCGCGCCGCGAGTACAAGGCGGGCATGACGCGCTTCATGACGCTGGATTTCGCCGACGGGGACCGGGCCGGACTGCTGGGGCAGGTCGCCGCCCTGGCGCGCGCGCCCTACGGCTATGTCGTCACGCCCAACGTCGACCACGTGATCAAGCTGATGGACGGACGGGTGGACGCCGAGGTCTATCGCGGCGCGGCCCTGATGACCTGCGACAGCCGGATCCTGGCCCATCTCGCGCGGCTGCGGGGCAAGCGGCTGTCGGTCTATCCGGGCTCTGACATGACGGCGGACCTGCTGGCCTCGGACCACGACCTGACCTTCGGCGTGTTCGGTCCGGACCGCGCGGCCTTCGATGATCTGAAGGCCCGGTATCCGAGCCGCCGTTTCACCTTCATCGAAGCGCCGATGCTGACGCCCGGCACGCCCGAGTGGGACGCGGCGGTGAAGACCGCCTGCAAGGCCGACTGGGACGTGCTGCTGGCCTGCGTCTCCTTTCCCAAGCAGGAGCGGTTCGCCCACGCCCTGCGCGCCGCCGGCCGCCCGTTCGGCGTGACCCTGTGCGTGGGAGCGTCGGTGGACTTCCTGACCGGGAGGCAGCAGCGGGCGCCCAAGGTGTTCCAGCAGCTGTCGCTGGAATGGCTGCACCGGCTGCTGAACCAGCCCAAGCGGATGTTCCGCCGCTATGTGGTCGAGGGGCCGGCGATCTTCGGATGGTTCGTCAGGACGGAAGTGCTGGGGCAGCGGTAGCTTCTCGCCCGAGCGTAGCGACAGGGGGAGGAACTCGGTTGCCTAAGCCACCAGCGTTTCCGCCTGCGTCAGGTCCACGCTGACCAGTTGCGACACGCCGCGCTCGGGCATGGTCACGCCGTAGAGGCGGTCCATGCGGCTCATGGTCACCGGGTTGTGGGTGATGACGATGAAGCGGGTGTCGGTGCGGTTGCGCATCTCGTTCAGCATCCGGCAGAAGCGGTCGACGTTGGCGTCGTCCAGCGGGGCGTCGACCTCGTCCAGCACGCAGACGGGCGCAGGGTTGGCCAGGAAGACGGCGAAGATGAGGGCCGCCGCCGTCAGGGCCTGCTCGCCGCCGGACATCAGGCTCATGACCGCCAGACGCTTGCCGGGTGGGCAGGCGAAGATCTCCAGGCCGGCCTCCAGCGGATCGTCGCTCTCGACCAGTTTCAGCTCGGCCTGACCGCCGCCGAACAGGGCCTCGAACAGGGCCTTGAAGTTGTCGTTGATGACGTCGAAGGCGGCGATCAGACGCTCGCGGCCCTCGGCGTTCAGCTCGTCGATGCCGTCGCGCAGCTTGGCGATGGCGCTGGTCAGGTCCGAGCGCTCGACCTTCATGGTCTGGAGCCGGTCGCCGTATTCGTTGGCCTCTTCTTCGGCCAGCAGGTTGACCGCGCCGAGCTGCTCGCGCTCGCGCTCCAGCCCGAACAGCAGGCTCTCGGCGCCGGCGGCGTCGGGCGGCCGGGCGATGGCGTCGTCGGTCAGCTTCTGGCCCAGCTCTTCCGGCGACATCTGCGCCGTCTCGCGGACATTGGCGGTGGCGTCGGCCAGGCGTTCGGCCGCGGCCTCGGCGCGGGCGGCCAGGCCGGCGCGGGCCTCGCGGGCCTGGGAGGCCGCGCTCTCGGCGGCGCGGGCCGTGCGGTCGGCCTCGCCGGCGGCGCCCTCGGCCACGGACAGGGCGTCAGCGGCGGTCTTGCGGCGGGTCTCGGCCACGGTCAGGGCGTCCAGCAGGGTCGAGCGCTGGGCGGCCAGTTGCTCGGGCGCGTCGGAGGCCTGCTTCAGCTTGGCGGCGGTGGCGCCAGCGTCCTTTTCCAGGGCGACGATGCGGGCCTTGGCGTCCCTGGCGCGGGCGGCCCAGCCGTCGCGCTCGCGCTTCAGCCCCTCGATGCGCGACTGGCGGCCCGCGACCTCGCGCGCCTCGGCGTCGCGCTCGACCCGGGCGGTGGCGGCGGCGCCGCGCGCGGTGTCGGCCGACGCGCGGGCGGCGGTCAGGTCGTCGCGCAGGGCGGCCAGGGTCTCGGACGGGGCCTCGGTCCCCTGAGCCTCGGCCAGGGCGGTCTCGGCGGCCTCGACCTCGGTGGTCAGGCGCACCAGGGTTTCATCCAGGGCCTGGGCCCGGGCCTCCTTGCGCGCCTGTTCGCGGCCCAGCGCCTCGACGCGGTCGCGGGCGGCGGTCAGGGCCTTGTCGAGCGGGAAGGGGGCGGCGCGGGCGGTCTTCACCGTCTCCTCGGCGGCACGTAAGGCGTCGCCGGCGGTCTTCAGGGCGGTCTGGGCGGCCTCCAGCGCGGGCTTGCCCTGATCGATCTCGGCTTCCAGCTCCGACAGCCGGGTGCGCTGCGCCAGACGGACGGCGGCGGGACGCGGGGCCTCGGCGCGCTGCACGAAGCCGTCCCAGCGCCACAGGTCGCCCCCGGTGGTGACCAGGCGGGCGCCGACGGGCAGGGTCTTGGCCAGCGTCGCGATCTCGCCCTTGTCCGCCACGCCGCAGAGGGCGAGACGCGCCTTCAGCTGGTCGGGCGCCGAGACGTGGTCGGCCAGGGGCGTCACGCCCTTGGGCCAAGACGGCGCGGGAACCTCGGCCCCGGCCCAGTGGGCGGCGGCGCGGGCGTCCAGCGCGGCGTCCAGATCATCGCCGAGGGCGGCGGCGAGGGCGGCCTCATAGCCCTTGTCGGCCTGGACCTTGTCGAGCGCGGGCGGATGCTCCCGCTTGCCCTGCACCAGCAGCTGGGCGAGGCCGCGGGCCTCGGTCTGCAGGCGGCCCAGACGGTCCTCGGCGGCGCGGGCGGTCTGGCGGGCCTCTTGCTCGACTCGGGCCTTGTCGCCCCGGTCGGCCTCGGCGCTCTCGACGGCGGCGCGGGCGGCGGCGAGGGCGGCCTGGGCCTGCTCCAGCGCGGTCCTGGCGGCCTCGATCTCGGGCGTTTCGAGCGGGCCGAGGGCCTCGCGCTCGCGCTGGGCGGAGGCCAACTGGGCCTTGGCGCGTTCGACGCGGGCTTCGGCGTCGCGCTTGCGGGCGTTCTCGGCGGAGACGCGGGCCTCGACGGCGGCGACGGCGCCGGCGACGCGCTCGACCTCGGCGTCGGCGGCCTTACGGGCGTCCTCGGCGGCGGTCAGGGCGGCGTCCAGCTGGGGCCCGCGCGCGGGGGCGGCGGCGATCTCGGCGGTCAGGGTCTCGAAGGCCTCGGTTAGGCGGGCCAGCTCGCTTTCGGCGTCCCCGGCCATGCCGGTCTCGCGCTCGATGTCGGCGGCGATGCGGACGCCTTCGGCCTTGAGGCGGTCGACCTCGGCGCGGGCGGCCTGTTCGGCCATGTCCAGCCGATCGCGCTCAAGGCTGGCGCGGTGCAGCAGGGCGCCGGCGACGGCGTCCTCCTCGCGGGCGGGCTTCAGGGCTTCCTGGGCGTTGAGCGACGCCGTCTGCGCCCGGCCCGAGGCGGTCGTCGCCTCCAGCACCGCGCGGTCGGCCTCGGCCAGTTCCTGAGCGGCGGTCTCGGCGGCGACGCGGGCGTCGTTCCAGCGGACGAACAGCAGGGAGGCCTGCAGGGCGCGGATCTCGGCGGAGATCTTCTTGTATTTCTCGGCCTGCCGCGCCTCGCGCTTCAGCCGGGTCAGGGTGGTCTCCAGCTCGCGGCCGATGTCGTCCAGCCGTTCGAGATTGGTCTCGGCGGCCCGGAGGCGCAGCTCGGCCTCGTGGCGGCGGGTGTGCAGGCCGGCGACGCCGCCCGCCTCTTCCAGGATGCGGCGGCGGTTCTGCGGCTTGGCGGCGATCAGCTCGCTGATCTGGCCCTGGCGGACCAGGGCGGGGCTGTTGGCGCCGGTCGAGGCGTCGGCGAACAGCAGCTGGACGTCGCGGGCGCGCACCTCCTTGCCGTTGATGCGGTAGGTCGAGCCCTGGCCCCGGTCGATGCGGCGCGAGACCTCGAGGATCGGGCTGTCGGTGAAGGGCTGGGGCGCACGCCGCTGGGCGTTGTCGATGGTCAGCTGGACTTCGGCGTGGCTGCGCGGCGGGCGGTTGGCGGCGCCGGCGAAGATGACGTCATCCATGCCCTGGCCGCGCATGGCCTTGGCCGAGTTGGCGCCCATGACCCATCGCAGGCTTTCCAGGACGTTCGACTTGCCGCAGCCGTTCGGCCCCACGATGCCGGTCAGGCCAGGCTCGATATGGAACTCCGACGCGTCGACGAAGGATTTGAAACCGACAAGCCTGAGGCGCTGGAATTGCACCGGCGGCGGGGCTCTAGCGGGCCGCGGCGGCCGCGCGGACAGCGACCTCCAGACCGCCCAGGGAGCGGTCGGTCACGCGGCGGCCGTTGACGAAGAAGGCCGGGGTGGTGGTGGCGTCGGCGGCGATGGCGCCGTCGATATCGCGCTGGAGCGCCGTCCGGGTGGCGGGCAGGTTCACGCAGGCGTCGATCTGGGCCCGGGTGCGGCCGCTGGCGGCGATGGCCGGGTCGTACCAGTCTTCCTGCTTGCCGCCGCGCAGCAGGGCGGCCTGGCCGCTCATCAGGACCGAGGCGACGTCGAAGAATTTGTCCGTCGCCGCGCACCGGGCCAGGGCCGCGGCGGGCATGGACAGCTGTTCCGGATCGGTCGGCAGGTTGCGGAAGACGAACCGCACCTGGCCGGTGTCGATCAGGCGCTGCTTGAACAGCGGGAAGACGAACTGGTGCCAGTCCGCGCAGTGGTGGCAGGTGAAGGAGGCGTACTCGATCACCGTCACCGGCGCGTCGGCCCGGCCCAGCACGCGGTCGGACGCCGTGACGGGCGGCACCGGCTCGGTCGCCGCCGCCCGCGACGGCGCGGAGGCCGTCGCGATGGGCGCCAGCAGAGCCAGCGCCGCAAGCAGCAGGGATCGCCGGAGCGCCGTCACGGCCTGTCCTTACTTGGCCAGGGCGGCGTCGATCGCCGTCGAGAGGTCGGCCAGCGAGGCGCCGCTGTTCGAGCCGGGGGTGATCACGGTCACGCCGTTGACCAGGAAGGTCGGGGTGCCCGTCACGCCGTTGCGCTGGGCGGCGCGGTCGCGGTCGTCGCCGGCCTTCAGGTTGGCCGGGTCCTTGATGCAGGCCTCGATCTGCTGGTTCGACAGGCCGGCGCCGTTGCCGATCCGGTAGAGGGTGCTGCGGGGATCCGGGCCCTGCAGTTCGGCGAGGTTGGCCATCAGCTCGTGGACCACGTCGAAATACTTGTCCTCGCCGGCGCAGCGCGCGACCGAGAAGCCGGCGCCGGCGACGTTGGCCGGCGGGGTGCGCAGTTCGCGGAAGACGTAGCGGACCTTCTGGGTGTCGACATACTTGGCCTTGAAGCCGGGCCAGGTCTCCTGCTGCCAGGCGGCGCAGTGGGGGCAGGTGACCGAGGCGTATTCGATGACGGTGACCTTGGCGCCTTCGGCGGCGCCCAGGGCCATGTCGCCGTCGGCGGGGGCGCCGGCGTTGCCGGTGCAGCCGGCCAGGGTCGCCATGGCCGCGAGGGCCGCGGCGGTCATCGCCGCGCGGCGGCTCATGTCGGCGTAACGGAGCTTCATGGGATCTTCCTCACCTCGACGGGATTTCGGAGCATCGCGCGATTCCCCGCAAAGTCGCGCTGCCGTGGTTTTCGAGAACAGGTGCGGCGAAGTTTTGTCAACGCCGCCCTTCGCCGCGATCCCCAAGAATGACGCGGCCCAGCCTTTCCAGCGCGCCCTTCAGCGCGTCGGGGGCGGCGGCGACGGAGGCCTTGAGCTCGGCTTCCTGATGGGCGGGCAGGGGGGCTGCGGCCGCGGCCTTGCGGGCGGGGAGGACTGGACTGTCGGGCAGGGGCTTCACCGGCCCCTGGGCGATGCGCAGCTTCTCGACCGTGCCCGGCCCGAGGAACAGGTTCACCCGCTGCAGGATCTCTTCGGACTGGTGCTGGACCAGCAGGGCCGCCGGACCGGCGACGCGGAGTTCCAGGGTTCCGCCGTTCTCGCCCCGGCCCTTGGTCAGTTTCTGCGGGCGGGTGACGCGGGCCAGTCGTTCACCGACGATCTCGCGCCAGCGGGGCTCCAGCGCGCCGGCGCCGCGCCCAAGCTTGCCGTCCAGCTCCTTGATCAGCCCCTGCAGCGCGCGGCCCGCCTTGGGCGCCGGGCGCGGGGCCGGGCGCGTGCGGCGTCGGGACAGGATTTCCCGGGCTTCGGCTTCGGTGGGCAGCGGGCGGCGCATTTCCGGGTTATAGCGCGGACGATGGCTTCCGTCCCCGCAGACGTTCCCGAGATCCGCCGCGCCCTGCTGGACTGGTACGACGCCCATGCGCGCGCGTTGGTCTGGCGGTCGCCGCCGGGAACGGCGGCGCGGCCCGATCCCTATCGGGTGTGGCTGTCCGAGGTGATGCTGCAGCAGACCACGACGCCGCACGCCACGCCTTATTTCCTGACCTTCACGACCCGCTGGCCGACCGTTTCCGATCTGGCGGCGGCCGAGGACGGCGAGGTCATGGCCGCCTGGGCGGGGTTGGGCTACTACGCCCGCGCCCGCAACCTCCTGGCCTGCGCCCGGGCGGTGGCGGGGGCGCACGGCGGGACCTTCCCGGACACGGAGGCGGGGCTGCTGGCCCTGCCGGGAGTGGGCGCCTATACCGCCGCCGCCGTGGCCGCCATCGCCTTCGGGGAAGCCGCCAATGTGGTGGACGGCAATGTCGAGCGGGTGACGTCACGCCTGTTCGCGGTGGAGACCCCGCTGCCCGCCGCCCGCCCCGAACTGCGAAGGCTGGCCGGATCGCTGGTGCGGGACCAACGGCCCGGCGACTGGGCGCAGGCCCTGATGGACCTGGGCGCGACCATCTGCCGTCCGAAGTCGCCGCTGTGCGGGGACTGTCCCGTGACGGCCTGGTGCGCCGGCCATGCCTCCGGTCAGCCGGAGCGCTATCCGCTGAAGCTGAAGAAGGCCGAGCGGCCGCATCGGTCCGGCGTCGCCTGGGTGCTGCGCGACGGGCGGGGGCGGGTGGCGCTGGTCCGGCGGCCGGACAAGGGACTGCTGGGCGGAATGCTGGGCCTGCCGACCTCGGACTGGAGCGCCGCGCCGGGCTTGGCGCCGCCGGTGGCGGCGGACTGGCGCGAGGCGGGGTTCGTCGAGCATGTCTTCACCCATTTCAGCCTGACGCTGGAGGTGCGGGTCGCTGAGGGGAGCGGTGACTTCGTCTGGACGCCGGTGGAGGAGGCGCTGGGCGCGCTGCCGACCGTGTTCCGGAAGGCGCTGGAGAGAGGATTGGGCGCACCATGACCGACACCGCTCACGCCCTGATCGTCATCGACGTCCAGCGGGCCTTTGTGATCGGCGCCGACGCCGTTCCCGGGCATCAGGCGCTCATGGGGGCGGTGGGCGTGCTGCTGGAGAGAGCCCGCGCGGCGGGCGCGCCGGTGATCTTCCTGCAGAACGACGGCCCCGAGGGCGCGCCGGATCAGCCCGGGACCGACGGCTGGGCGCTGGCCCTCGACGTCCGGCCCGGCGAGATCGTGCTGCGCAAGACGGACGACGACGGCTTCGAAGGGACGGCGCTGGAAGCCCTGCTGAGGGAACGGTCCGTCGAGGCGATCGCCCTGTGCGGCGTGCTGTCCGAGATGTGCGTGGCGGCCACGGCGCGCGCCGCCCTGGACCGCGGTTTCACGGTGCTGCTGCCCCACGACGCGCACGCGACCTACGACGTGCCGCCCGGTCCCGGCGGATCGCCCGGCGTGCCCGCGGCCCTGGCCGCCCGCGCCGCCGAATGGTCGCTGGGCGACGAGATCGTGATCCCGGGCGCGGCGGACGAGGTGGTCTTCGGCCCGCCCGCCTAGCCCAGGGTCCGCACCTTCACAGCGCCCTCGCGCCGACGGGGCATGGCCACCGTCCGGTTTCCAAGCTGCTGGAAGGTCAGGTCCACGAGGCCGTCGCCGACCTGCAGGCCCGTGACGTTCAGCCGGTCGATGCCGGCGGGCAGGACCGGATCGTCGATCTCGACCACGCCCTCGACGGCGTCGATGTTCACTCCCAGCGCCGCCTGCAGCATCAGGAAGACCGAGCCCGCCGCCCAGGCCTGGGGCAGGCAGGCGACCGGATAGGCGATGGGCGGCTCTCCCGTCGCGCGTTCGAAGCCGCAGAACAGCTCGGGCAGGCGCAGACGGAAATGGGCCGCCGCCGCATAGATCTCGCCCAGCAGCAGGGCAACCGCGCGGCGCTCGCCATAGCGGGCCATGCCCGCCGCCGCCATGGCGGTGTCGTGGGGCCAGACCGAGCCGTCGTGATAGCTCATCGGATTGAAGCGGGCCTGACCCGTGGCCAGAGTCCGAACGCCCCAGCCCGAGCGGAACTCGGCCGACAGCAGCCGCTTCGTCACCTTCAGCGCTCTTTCCCGGGACGGCAGGCCTGTGAACAGCAGGTGCCCGGCGTTCGAGCCGATGGCCCGGCACTGCGCCCCGTCGCCGTCCAGGGCGATGGCGTAGAAGCCCTCGTCCTCCATCCAGAACCGGTCCTCGACCAGGGCGCGCACATCTTCGGCGCGGGCGGCCCATTCGGCCTGCCGGTCATCGCCCAGCGTCTTCGCCAGATCGGCCATGGCCTGCCAGGCGGCGTAGGCGTAGCCCTGCACCTCCAGCAGGGCGATGGGCCCCTGGGGGAAGCGGCCGTCGGCGTGGAAGATGGAGTCCTCGCTGTCCTTCCAGCCCTGGTTGGACAGGCCGGTGTCGGCGCCGCGCTGGTAGCTGATCAGGCCGTTCTTCTGGATGTCGCCGTAGTCCTTCATCCAGCCGATGGCGGCGATCAGATTGGGCCACAGGGTTCGGATCAGCTCGAAATCGCCCGTGCGGCGGGCGTAGGCCCCGGCCAGCGCGACGAACAGGCAGGTGGTGTCGACCCCGCCGTAATAGAGGCCGAACGGCACCTCGCCGAGGCCGCTCATCTCGCCGCCGCGGGTCTCGTGCATGATCTTGCCGGGAGCCGAGTCCTGGAAGGCCGAGGTCTCGGTCGCCTGACGCTTCGCCAGATAGGTCAGCACTCCCTTGGCCAGCGACGGGTCCAGCCACAGCATCTGCCAGGCGGTGATGATCCCGTCGCGTCCGAACGGCGTCGAGAACCACGGCACCCCCGCATAGGGATAGGGGCCGGTGGGCAGGTCGGTGGTCAGCAGGGCGACGTCGGCGCGGCTCTGGTCCAGCCAGTCGTTGAAGCGTGGGCTGCGTGGGCCCCGCAGCGAGGCGCCCCGGCGGCGGCGGCGGCGCATCGCCAGCCGCGCCTCAATGGCGTTCAGGCGGAACCGCGCCTCGTCCGGCTGGTCGCAGCTGTCGAGGCCGCATTCGATGTAGAGATCGACCCGCTTGCCCATGGGCAGGCTGAACATGAAGTCCGCGCGGGCGCCGGTCAGCCGGGCGGGCGGCTCGGAGAAGGCGAGGCAACTCGTACGTTCGACCTTATCCAACCCGGTGTAGGCGAAGGTGACGCGGCGGCCGTCGTGGGTCGGGGCCTCGGACGCGCCGCGCTTCAGCCGGGGCGTGCCGCGCACCTGGAAGATGTCGGCGAAGTCGGCGCCGAACTCGAAGCCCAGCGGCAGCAGCACGTCCTCGACGCCGTGGTTGACCATCCGCACCCGTTCGAACAGCCGCCGGTCCCAGATGAAGCGCCGTCGCTCGATGTGCAGCACCCCCGCCGGGGCCGAACGCCCGCCCATGGGGGGCAGGGGACGGTTGGTCGTGTGGCAGATGAAGAAGACGTTGTCCTGGCTGACGCCCGAACTGAGCCGCGAGGGCCGGACGCCGCCCACGGTCATCACGAAGCGGGACAGCAGGCGGGTGTCATGGTCGAACAGGCCGTCGGCCCCGCCCTTCAGGTCGCCCCAGTGATCGGCCACGCAGAAGGTGTCGGCGTCCTTGAGCGCCATCAACTGCTCGAGGCCGTCGGCTTCCCCGCCGTCGGCGGCGGTCGTCTGGACCGAATAGGCGTCGTCCATGAGGCTCCTCGACGGCGGTTCAGGTCAGGCCCGAGCCTTCCATCCGAATGCGGGCGCTTGATGGCCGCCAGAGCGAAATCGGTTCGGATGCGTTCGCATCCGAGTTCAGATTTCGCTCCAGCATCAAGCGAGAGCCTGATTCACGGCATCGATGGACCGCGAAGCGATCCCTCTCACCCGATCAGGCTCTGGTTGGGATAATGGACGAACCCGCGTCGGGGTTCAGGCGGAGGCCGCGAAAGTGCGGTCCTCGGTCAGGCGAAGGGGCCTGACCACGTCGTCCAGCGGCGGTTCCGCGAAGGGGCGGCGTGCCAGCAGGTCGCCATAGACGTCCAGATAGCGGCGGGCCATGGCTGTGGATGAGAAGCGCAGCTCGAACCGCGCCCGGATGGCCTCGCGATCCAGCAGGTGCGCACGGCCGGCGGCGGCCACGGCCTGCTCCAGGGTGTCGACCAGGAAGCCGGTCTCGCCGTCCTCGATGATCTCGGGCGTCGAGCCGCAGCGGAAGGCGACCACCGGCGTGCCGCAGGCCATGGCCTCGATCATCACCAGGCCGAAGGGCTCGGGCCAGTCGATGGGGAACAGCAGGGCCTCGGCCCCGCCCAGGAAGGCCGACTTCTGGTGGTCGCCGATCTCGCCGATGAACTCGACCAGCGGGTTGGCCTCGACCATCGGCCGGATGACGGTTTCCCAATAGGCGGCGTCCGCGGCGTCGACCTTGGCCGCCATCTTCAGCGGCTTGCCCAGCCGCGTGGCGATCTCGATGGCCCGGTCCGGGCGCTTCTCGGGCGAGATGCGGCCGAGGAAGGCGAGATAGCCCTCGGGCCTGTCGTTGAAGACGTAGAGGTCCGCCGGCATGCCATGATGCACCGTGGCCTTCCAGCCGGCGAAGGGCAGGGGGCGGCGCTGGTCGTCGGAGATCGACACCAGGCCGAACTGCGGCCAGCGCTGGTAGACCCCGGCCAGGTCCTTGAGATCCAGCCGTCCGTGCAGGGTGGTGACGGTCTTGTCCGCCCACCGCTCGAAGAACGGGAAGTGGATCATGTCGGTGTGGAAGTGGATGATGTCGAAGTCGTCGGCGCGCTTCAGCACCTCGGCCAGCATGGTCATGTGGGCGGCGAGGTCGGATTTCAGCGGCGCGGGGTCCAGGCGGATCGCCTGGTCGCGCACCGGGACCAGCCGCGCCCGGGTCTCGGCCTCGGCGGAGGCGAACAGGGTGACGTCGTGCCCCAAATCGACCAGGGCGTCGGTCAGATGGGCGACGACCCGTTCGGTTCCGCCGTAGAGCTTGGGCGGCACGGCTTCGTACAGCGGCGTGACTTGCGCGATCTTCATGGCTCAGGTTCCCGACACCCGACGGGGCGCCGGATTGTCCAACTGTCTCGCAAGTGCGAAGTTCCGCGAACGCGGATTTTTCCTGTGCAAACTGCGCAGGTTACGGCGCGCTCAATGTCGGATACCGCACATTTCTCCGACGGTTAGACCGCCAGCCCCGGGTCGCCTTCCAGGACGTCCTGCCTCAGCTCTGGACGTTCCCCCGCCTTCCAAAGCGAGACGCGGTGAACCACGCGATAGCGCAGCGGTCCGCCGTCGTCCGTCTCGGCGCGCTCCAGCGGTATGGGCATGCAGACGAATTCGGTTTCCAGTTCATCCGGCGAGGCCCGCACCGTCGTGTAGCCGTGGCCGGCGTAGTCCAGGAATTCGAGGTGCGGGGCCAGCTCGGGATTGCTCGCCGCGCGCGCCTGGGCGGGATCTCCCGTCTCCTTCAGGACCAGCGACGACCGCACCCCGTGCATCAGGGTCATGTTCCAGCTGCACTCCATCGCGCCGTCGGGCCGGTCGTGGATATTGAGCGCCCGCAAGGGACGGTCCTTCGGCATGGTCAGCTGCTGGACCTCGCTCAGGGTCTGGGCCGAGATCGAGCCGGTGACGAACTCCACGCCGACCGGATCGAAGGCGCGCGGCGGCAGGGTCTTGGAGGGATAGCCGGCCCAGAAGGCATGCCGGTCGCCCGCGACGATGGTGAAGCCCGTGATCCCTTCCTGGCGGACCATGTCGAAGACCTCGCCGTGCTCGAGGCCGTAGGCGCCGGTCGTCACGCCATACCCTGCGCCCTTCGGCCACTGGTCCGCGAACGCTTCGGGCAGGTTCTGGGGATCGGTGCGGCCCGTCAGCGTGCCGAAGGAATGACCCCAGATCTTCCACGGGGCCTGGGCGGCGCGAAGCCGGTCCTTGAACCAGGCCATCTGCTCAAGGCCGAGGTAGGCTTCCGGCGGCGCATCCATGTGCGGATTGGGAAACTCGATATCGTCGCCGACGTGAATGACGGCCGGCGGATGGCCGCCCGCGTAGTCGCGGGCCTGATCCAGGGCTTCAAGCATCTGTTCGGGCATGGCGCCGAACTTGATCGCCGGAAGTCCCTCATAGCTGCCGCCCGGCGACCCGAACGACCGATTGTCGGTCAGGATCATGTCGACGTTCTTGCCGTACCGGAACGCCCGCTGGATCTGCAGCGCCCTGATCGCGGCCAGATTGTTGGGCTCCAGCCCGACGCCCCGCGCGTCCAGCTCGGCCAGCGGCTTGTTCTCGACCGGCGGCGCCTCGAAGACGTCGCCGGCGCCGGGTTTGCGGACGCGCGCGGGCTGGTACTCGTACCAGGCCTGGCTGGCCGCGACCTTCAGCGTCTGGGCCGGCCGGATCTCGCCGTTGATGATCTGCTGGCTCTGGTAGGAGCGCCAGTTGAACTCGTGATTGTCCCAGACGGGAACGAACGGCCACCGGGCCCGGGCGTCCTGCAGGTCGGGGTCCGACAGATAGCCCTTGTAGGCCGTGCGGTAGTCGTCAAGGTTCGCCGGGATGTGGAAGGTGCTGACCTTCTCGCCGGTCGGGTAACGCACGATGTCGCGCAGGCGCCGGCCGCGCTCCACGCCGTTCGGCCGTTCCTCGGGATACCAGACCAGTTCATAGATGAAGTCGCCCAGATGCAGGACGAAGCCCAGCTGCTCGGCGCGCGGTCGGCGCGCGTCCTCGTGGATCATGCGGCGATAGGCGTTCAGGGCGCCCTGGGTGACGTCCTGGCAGCTGACGAAGGCGAACGTCACCGGCCGGTCGTCGTCGTCCGCCGGCGCCGTCAGGGTGCGCCCGACGCGGCTGGCGTTCCCCGCCTCGTCGATGAAGCGGTACCAGTACTCCCGCGCCGGCCTCAGTCCCGCGGCCAGGAAGCGGCAGGTCCAGTCGGTCGCCGGGGTCACGGCGACGTCGCCGCGCGCGACCACCCGCGCGAACGCGGGATCGTCGGCGACCTCGACCGTCAGGCGGTGGGACGCCGCGCCCTCGTCCGGCTGGCGGCGCGTCCACAGGATCACGCTGTCCGCCCGGGGATCGCCCGAGGCGACGCCGTGGGGAAACAGGTCGCGACGTTCGCCGCGCGGGACCGGCGCAGCCCGCGCGGACGTCGGTCGGAACGCCAGCGCCGCGCCCAGCGCAGCAGCCTGGGCGGCGAACGCGCGCCGCGACAGTGAGACCTTGTCCATGTCGTCCTCCCGCGGCGAGCAGGCGCTCGCCGCGACGACCGGTCAACTTACAGTCTCGTAACGCGGGTCGCCCGTTTCCGGAGCGGCTCGGCGCGAGCGGCCTACTGCATCCCGGCGCGGATTTCGGCGCGCAGGGCGTCGATCGAGCGCAGGCCCTGGTCCGACTTGAACCGCCAGTAGGTCCAGCCGTTGCAGGCCGGGGCGTTCTCGAACAGGGCGCCCATCTTGTGGATCGAGCCGCTCAGTTCGCCGGAGACCAGCGAGCCGTCGGCGCGGACGCGGGCCTCGCGCTCGCCCTTGGGGCAGTACAGGCGGTCGCCCGGACGCAGCAGGCCGGCCTCGACCAGGGCGCCGAACGGCACCTTGGGCTCGTTGCGCTTGGAGCCCATGACGGCCAGGTCTTCCGGCGCGGCCGGGATGACGGCCTTGATGCGCTTCTCGGCGACATCGGCGTAGGTCTCGTCCCGCTCGATGCCGATGAAGTGGCGGCCCAGCCGCTTGGCGGCGGCGCCGGTGGTGCCGGTGCCGAAGAAGGGATCCAGCACCACGTCGCCCGGCTTGGTCGCCGACAGCAGAACGCGGTGCAGCAGGGCCTCGGGCTTCTGGGTCGGATGGGCCTTCTTGCCGTCGGCGTCCTTGATCCGCTCCTCGCCGGTGCACAGGGCCAGCGTCCAGTCCGAGCGCATCTGGGTGTCTTCGTTGAAGGCCTTCAGGGCGTCGTAGTTGAAGGTGTAGCGCTTCTGCTCGCGGCTACGGGCGGCCCAGATCAGGGTCTCGTGGGCGTTGGTGAACCGGGTGCCCTTGAAGTTCGGCATCGGGTTCGACTTGCGCCAGATGATGTCGTTCAGCACCCAGAAACCCAGGTCCTGGATCGCGGTGCCCAGGCGGAAGACGTTATGATAGCTGCCGATCACCCAGATGGAGCCTTCCGGCTTCAGCACGCGGCGGCACTCTTTCAGCCAGGCGCGGGTGAAGGCGTCGTACTCGGCGAAGCTGTCGAACTTGTCCCAGTCGTCATCGACCGCATCGACCTTGGAGTTGTCGGGGCGCAGCAGGTCGCCACCCAGCTGGAGGTTATAGGGCGGGTCGGCGAAGACCATGTCGACCGAGGCGTCCGGCAGCGAACGCAGCACCTCGATGCAGTCGCCCCGGTGGATGACGTCGGTCTTGAGTTCGGACATGGAAACGCGGCCCCGGCACAATGAGAACCGACAGGGTGAATCCTTACGGTTAAGGCGGGGTAACCGGCGAGTCGGCTCGTCGCCTCGAAATAAGCCAAGGCCAAGCTGGGGCTTTGCCGGTGCGGGGGCGTTGGGCTGTCAGCTCATCCCTTACCGTCAGGACTTCTCGACATGGCCGCTTCGAAAACCCTCTCGCCCGGAACCGGGGGCGAGACCCATCAATCCGCGTCCACGCCCGAGACTCGCCTGACCACAAATCACGGCGTGCCGGTCAGCGACAACCAGAACTCCCTCAAGGCCGGTCCGCGGGGGCCTTCCCTGCTGGAAGACTTCGTCCTGCGCGAGAAGATCCAGCATTTCGACCACGAGCGGATCCCCGAGCGGATCGTCCACGCTCGGGGCTCGGCCGCGCACGGCTTCTTCGAACTGACGGAAAGCCTCGCCGACTTCACCACCGCGAAGATCCTGACGGAGGTCGGCAAGAAGACGGAGCTGTTCACCCGCTTTTCGACGGTCGCCGGTGGGGCCGGATCGGTGGACACGCCGCGCGATGTCCGGGGCTTCGCGGTCAAGATGTATACGGTCGAGGGCAACTGGGACCTCGTGGGCAACAACATCCCGGTCTTCTTCATCCAGGATGCGATCAAGTTTCCGGACCTGATCCATGCGGTGAAGATGGAGGCGGACCGGGGTTACCCGCAGGCGGCCAGCGCCCACGACACCTTCTGGGACTTCGTCGGCCTGATGCCGGAATCGAGCCACATGATCATGTGGGCCATGTCGGACCGGACCATCCCGCGCTCGCTGCGCATGATGGAGGGGTTCGGGGTCAACACCTTCCGTCTGATCAACGCGGCGGGCGATGCGACGTTGGTCAAATTCCACTGGCGTCCCAAGCTGGGCACGCAGTCGACCTGCTGGGACGAAGCGGTGAAGATCGCCGGCGCCGATCCCGACTTCCACCGCCGCGATCTGTTCGAGGCCATCGACAAGGGCGACTTCCCCGAGTGGGAGTTCGGCGTCCAGTTGCTGACGCAGGAAGAGGCCGACGCCCTGCCTTTCGACGTGCTGGACGCGACCAAGCTGATCCCAGAGGAGCTTTATCCGATACGGATCGTCGGCCGGATGGTGCTGGACCGAAACCCCGATAATTTCTTCGCCGAGACGGAACAGGTCGCCTTCCTGCCGACCAATATCGTCCCGGGCATCGACTTCTCGGAAGATCCGCTGCTTCAGGGGCGGCTGTTCTCCTATCAGGACACCCAACTGTCGCGGCTGGGCACGCCGAACTTCCATCAGATTCCGATCAATCAGGCCCGGGGCTGCCCGTTCCAGAACCTGCAGCGCGACGGTCAGATGCAGACTTTCGTGCCCAAGGGGCGCGCCAACTATGAGCCCAATAGCCTGGCGGACGCCGGGGAAGAGGGCGGCCCGCGCGAGGACCCCAAGGGCGGCTTCCGCAGCTTCGCGGCGCCGGTCGAGGCGGCCAAGATCCGTATCCGGGCCGACAGGTTCGCCGATCACTACAGCCAGGCGCGCCTCTTCTTCCGGTCACAGACCGAGATCGAGCAGGCCCACCTCGCCAGCGCGCTGGTCTTCGAACTGTCCAAGGTAACGATGGACCACGTTCGCAATCGGGTGCTGGGCAACCTGCGCAACATCGACGAGACCCTGGCCGCGCGGGTCGCGGATGGTCTGAACGTTCCGCTCCCGGGGGCCAATGACGCCGCCAGCGCGCCGTTCGACATGGACGCTTCGCCCGCCCTGCGCATCGTCGGCAAATATCCCGATACTCTGAAGGGGCGAGCCGTGGGCATCCTCGTCACCGACGGCGCGGACGGCGCCGTGATCGACGCGGTCAAGGCCGCGGCGGAGGCCGAGGGTGCGACGGTCAAGATCGTCGCTCCCAAGATCGGCGGCGTGAAGCTGAAGGGCGGCAAGAAACTGAAGGCCGACGGACAGCTGGCGGGGACGCCGTCCGTCGTGTTCGACGCCGTTGCGCTGGTGCTGTCGGAGGCGGGCTGCGCGGCGCTGTTGAACGAAGGCGCCGCCGTGGATTTCGCGGCCCATGCCTTCGGTCACCTGAAGGCGATCGGGCATACGGCTGAAGCCCAGCCGCTGCTGGACAAGGCCGGCGTCGTGGCGGATGCGGGGGTGATCGATCTGGCGGATGGCGTGGACGCCTGGCTCGAACCCGCGCGCACCCGCCAATGGGAACGCGAGCCCAAGGTGCGCATGCTCGCCTGAGGCCGCGCGGAAGCCCGCATCTTCACCGTATCGGGAAAGTGCGGGCGAACCGCGTTGCGGGCGGAACCGTCACAGGCGCTCACGTTTTGTTACGCGCTCGGCCTCGCCTTGCCGCGCCTTGCGGGGTAAGCGGGGCGCATACGCCGCGAGCGGAGCGAATCCGCCGCGCACAGACCACGGTTCAGGGGCTGTCTATGACGCAGTGGGTGTACGGTTTCGGCGGCGGCTCGGCCGACGGCGACGCTTCGATGAAGAACCTTCTCGGCGGCAAGGGCGCGAACCTGGCCGAGATGTCCTCGCTGGGCCTGCCGGTCCCGCCGGGCTTCACGGTCACCACCGAAGCCTGCAATCATTATTATGCGCAGGGGCAATCGTATCCCGCCGACCTCGCCGCCCAGGTGAAGGCTGGGCTGGCCAAGGTCGAGGGCATCGTCGGCAAGACCTTCGGGGACGCGAAGAACCCGCTGCTGGTCTCGGTCCGCTCGGGCGCCCGCGCCTCGATGCCGGGGATGATGGACACGGTCCTGAACCTGGGCCTCAACGATGAGACGGTCGAGGGACTGGCCGCGCTGAGCGGCGACCGCCGCTTCGCCTTCGACAGCTACCGCCGCTTCATCACCATGTACTCCAACGTGGTGCTGGGCCTCGGCCATGACGATTTCGAGGGCGTGCTGGACGATCACAAGGATCGCCTGGGCGTCACGGTCGACACCGACCTGACGGCCAAGGACTGGGAGAAGGTGGTCGCCGACTACAAGGCTGTGGTCGAGCGCGAACTGGGCCAGCCCTTCCCGCAGGACCCGCACGACCAGCTGTGGGGCGCCGTCGGCGCCGTCTTCGCCAGCTGGATGAACGACCGGGCCAAATTCTATCGCCGCATGCACGACATCCCCGAAAGCTGGGGCACGGCGGTGAACATCCAGTCGATGGTGTTCGGCAATATGGGCGAGACCTCGGCGACGGGCGTGGCCTTCACCCGCAACCCGTCGACCGGTGAAGCCCGGTTGTACGGCGAGTTCCTGATCAACGCCCAGGGCGAGGACGTGGTCGCCGGCATCCGCACGCCGCAGTCGCTGACCAAGGCGGGTCGCGAGGAGATGGGCGAGACGGCGCTGTCGATGGAAGAGGCCATGCCGGTCGTCTTCGGCCAGTTCGTCGAGGTCGTCGGGCGGCTGGAAAGCCACTACCGCGACATGCAGGACATCGAGTTCACCGTCGAGCAGGGCCGTCTGTGGATGCTGCAGACCCGGAACGGCAAGCGCACGGCCAAGTCGGCGCTGAAGATCGCCGTCGATCTGGCCAGCGAAGGCGTGATCTCGCAGGAAGAGGCCGTGTCGCGGGTCGAGCCCGCCGCCCTGGACCAGCTGCTGCACCCGACCCTGGATCCGAACGCCGAGCGCAAGGTGGTCGCCGCCGGCCTGCCGGCCTCGCCGGGCGCGGCCACGGGCAAGATCGTCTTCGACGCCGACGAGGCCGAACGCCTGGCCCAGCTGGGCGACGCGGTCATCCTGGTGCGTGAGGAAACCAGCCCCGAGGACATCCACGGCATGCACGCCGCCCGGGGCATCGTCACGGCGCGCGGCGGCATGACCAGCCACGCGGCGGTGGTCGCGCGCGGCATGGGTCGTCCCTGCGTCTGCGGCATCAACGAGCTGTCGATCAACGACAAGGCCGGGACCTTCACGGCCCGGGGGCGCACCTTCAAGGCGGGCGACATCATCACCATCGACGGCTCGAAGGGCGAGGTGCTCGAGGGCGCTGTCGCGATGATCGAGCCGGAGCTGACGGGCGATTTCCAGACCCTGATGGCCTGGGCCGACAAGGTCCGCCGCCTGCGGGTCCGCGCCAACGCCGAGACCCCGCTGGACGCCCGCACCGCGCGCGGCTTCGGCGCCGAGGGCATCGGCCTGTGCCGGACCGAACACATGTTCTTCGACGACACCCGGATCGCCGCCGTGCGCGAGATGATCCTGGCGGACGACGAGGCCGGACGCCGCCTGGCGCTGGCCAAGATCGCGCCGTTCCAGAAGGCCGACTTCGTCGAGCTGTTCGAGATCATGTCGGGGTTGCCGGTGACGGTTCGCCTGCTGGACCCGCCGCTGCACGAGTTCATCCCGCACACCGACGAGGACATCGACGCCCTGGCCGCCGGGTCGGGCCTGGACGCCGCCAAGCTGAAGCGCCGCGCCAAGGAGCTGCACGAGACCAATCCGATGCTGGGCCACCGCGGCTGCCGCCTGGGCGTCGCCTATCCCGAGATCTATGAGATGCAGGTCCGGGCGGTCATCGAGGCCGCGCTGGAGGTGAAGAAGAGCTCGGGCGTGGCCCCCATTCCGGAGATCATGCACCCGCTGGTCGCCCTCGGGCTGGAGATGAAATACCTGCGCGAGCTGACCGACCGCACGGCCCAAGCGGTCTTCGCCGAAGCCGGCGACACGGTCGAATACCTGGTCGGCACCATGATCGAACTGCCGCGCGCCGCGCTGCGCGCCGGCGACCTAGCCGAACACGCCCAGTTCTTCAGCTTCGGCACCAACGACCTGACCCAGACCACGTTCGGCATCAGCCGCGACGACTCCGGCCGCTTCCTGCAGGCCTATATGGACAAGGGCATCTTCGAGACCGATCCCTTCGTCCGCCTGGATCAGGAGGGCGTCGGCGACCTGATCCGCATCGCCGCCGAGCGGGGCGGGGCGGTCCGGTCCGACATCAAGATGGGCATCTGCGGCGAACACGGCGGCGACCCGTCCTCGATCGCCTTCTGCGAGGAGGTCGGCCTGAACTACGTCAGCTGCTCGCCCTATCGCGTGCCGATCGCCCGGCTGGCCGCGGCGCAAGCCGCCCTGCACGCCCGTGCGGGGACCGAGCGCGAAAAAGACCGGTAACGCTGGGCCGTAGCCAAGGCCTGGATCGTCAGGGGCCTGCTCTCCGCGGCTGCGGTTATCGCGCCCGTGGGCGGCTATTGCATTCGGGTGGCTGAGACCGGCAATGCCGAGACAGCGATAGATGGACTGGCTTGGGGATTGATCGGCACGCCGGTGGCCTTGATCTGTCTTGCGTTCAGCTTCCGCGCCTCGGCGATCGGCCGGCTGGGGCGGCTGGCCGTCGCGACGGTTGCCGTCCTGCTGATGTGGCTCGGCGTCCTTGGAATCGCCAATATTTAGTCATTTTTAGTAGAACGACGTCTGTGCCTGTTGGTCCACAGTCGTTGGCAAGTCGCGTTTGCGGTCTGGAACTCGACCGTTCTGACCCCATTTGTATCCTCGCTGGATGGGGCCGGTGACCGCAGAAGTCACCGCATCTAGAGGATACATAAACTATGCGTAACTTTCTTCTCGCAACCGCTGCTCTTACTCTGATTTCGGCGCCCGCTATGGCGCAAAGCATTTCGAATCCTCAGTATCAAGGGTCGATCGGTTACACGGGCATCGACGCCGACGGCGCGACCCTGGGCGCGATCACCGCGCGCGGCGGCGCCAAGCTGAGCCGCTACTTCGGGGCCGAGGCCGAGCTGTCGGTCGGCGTCAAGGATGACGACGTCAACTTCGGCGCCATCCCGGGCAAGGTCGAGCACCGCTATGACGCCGCCGCCTATGGCGTGGCGACCCTGCCGGTGACCGAGAATTTCGAGCTCTTCGGCCGTCTCGGCTACGGCACCACCGAACTGAAGACCTCGGCGGCCGGCCTCTCGGGGTCGAACAGCACCGAGAGCGTCAACTACGGCGCCGGCGCCAACTACTTCTTCGACGGCCAGAACGGCGTCCGCGCCGACTGGACCCGTCGGGACTTCCGCGGCCGTGACGGCATCGAAGCCGACACCTGGGGCCTCGGCTACGTTCGTCGCTTCTAAGACGACTAGGTCCTGAAAAGACGAAAGGCCCGCGGCGCAAGCCGCGGGCCTTTTTCGTGGTCCCTGACAGGGGTCAGGCGACGCCGGGCTGCAGGGCCCAGCGCATCGAGCCTTCGCCGAACGGACGGAAGAAGAGGTCGCGGTAGCGTTCGAACGCCTCGACGATCTTGGAGGCCAGGTCCTGGGCGACGGTCTCGCCGCGCTGTCGCTTCATGGCGGCCACGCACTGGACCACGTCCTGCTGGTGAGCCG
Organism: Brevundimonas sp. EU05-FHT14B11; assembly: GCF_058790835.1. Lineage (NCBI taxonomy): Bacteria > Pseudomonadati > Pseudomonadota > Alphaproteobacteria > Caulobacterales > Caulobacteraceae > Brevundimonas > Brevundimonas sp. EU05-FHT14B11. The sequence goes on along the minus strand of NZ_JBYTCY010000003.1, from coordinate 197,441 downwards.
AACCGCCCATGCGCTTGAGCACCGCGGCGATATCCAGGGCCAGCGGATCGACGGCCTTGCTCCAGGGATTGGTGTTCTGAGCCATGCGGGACACCCCTTGTTCTCAACACTGGCGAACCGGTCGCAAAAACCTGCGTGGGATGCAAGCGTGACCGCGAATTCGTGATCAGGGCGAGCGGGGGAGCCCCTGTGGGCGCACGGCGTTCTTCCGTCATGACCCGAGCTCTGATCCCGGCCTTCGCCGCCGTCCTGCTGATCGCCGCCTGTGATCGCCAGACCGTCAATCCGCCCACCGAACCGGCCGCGCCGATCGCCACGCCCGAGGCCGCTCCGCCCGCCCCGAAGCCGCCCGGGGTCGGCACGGTCATGCCTGGAGCCGGACCGGCCAGCTTCGTCGGCCGCTGGGCCGGGAACCTGGCCTGGTGCGCCAACACCAGCGGCGCACACCAGCCCGTCCTCCTCACGCCGCTGCGGTTCGAAGGCTATGAGAACAGTTGCGCCATCACCTCGCTGGACCAGGTGGTGGACGGCTACGAGGTCACCCTGGCCTGCCAGGCCGAGGGCGGGGCCTCGCGCGAGCGCGTGCGCCTGTCGGTGCAGGATGATGTGCTGCGCCTGACCTGGCTGAACCGGAACGAGGCGGTGCTGTTGCTCAGGCGCTGCCCGGCGGCCCCCGTCGTCGACGAAGGCCAGCCGGCCGGCTGATCAGTTGAACAGGAAGTTCATCACGTCGCCGTCCTTGACGACATAGGCCTTGCCTTCCGCCCGCAGCTTGCCGGCCTCGCGGGCCTTGGCTTCACCCTTCAGCGCGACGAAGTCCTCGTAGGCGATGGTCTCGGCGCGGATGAAGCCCTTTTCGAAGTCGGTGTGGATCACGCCGGCGGCCTGCGGGGCGGTGTCGCCCACGTGGATCGTCCAGGCGCGGGCTTCCTTGGGACCGACGGTGAAGTAGGACTGCAGGCCCAGCAGCTTGTAGGCCTCGCGGATCAGGCGGTTCAGGCCCGGCTCGGCTAGGCCCAGGCTTTCCAGAAACTCGGCCTGCTCCTCGGGGTCGAGGACGGCCAGTTCGGAATCGATCTTGGCCGAGATGACGACGGCGTTGGCGTTGTCCTCGGCGGCGCGCTTGGCGACCAGGTCGGACAGCTCATTGCCCTTGTCGGCCGAGCCTTCGTCGACGTTGGAGACGTACAGGGCGGGCAGGGAGGTCAGCAGCTGCAGCATGTGCCACGCCTTCTCGTCCTCCTTGTCGACCTTGACCACGCGGGCCGGCTTGCCGGCGCGCAGGGGCTCCAGCGCCATGTTGATCAGGCGCAGGGTCTGCTGGGAGTCCTTGTCGCCGCCCTTGGCCTTCTTCTCGACGTTGACGACTCGCTTCTCGAGGCTTTCGAGGTCGGCCAGCATCAATTCGGTCTCGATGATGTCGAGGTCCGAGATCGGATCGATGCGGTTTTCGACGTGGGTGATGTCGTCGTCGATGAAGCAGCGGGCCACGAAGGCCACGGCGTCGCAATCCCGAATGTTGGCCAGGAATTGGTTGCCCAGGCCCTCGCCCTTGGACGCGCCGCGCACCAGGCCGGCGATGTCCACGAAGGTGATCCGCGACGGGATGATCTCTTTCGACCCGGCGATGGCGGCCAGGGCCTCCAGGCGCGGCTCGGGCACGGCCACGTCGCCGGTGTTCGGCTCGATGGTGCAGAACGGGTAGTTGGCCGCCTGGGCCGCCGCCGTCTTGGTCAGGGCGTTGAACAGGGTGGACTTGCCGACGTTGGGCAGGCCGACGATCGCGACTTTAAGGGCCATGGGTCTCAGCAGCTTTCAATGAGCGCGAGCCTTTAGCGGGTCCGGACCCGTTTGTCAGGCTCGCGCGCGTCGAACGGCTCTAGTGGGCGGCGTAGACGTCGTCCTCGGTGGTCTTCGGCTGACCGACGGCGGCCTGCACCACGACCGGAGGGGCCGAGGCGAAGGTCAGGGTCAGGGGCACGGTCTGGCCCGCGACGAGGGGGTTTTCGACGGCCAGCAGCATGATGTGGTTGCCGCCGGGCTTCAGCTCGACCACCTGCCGGGCCGGGAGGGGCAGGCCCTCCTTCAGCTCGCGCATCATCATCATATTGCTTTCGATCTTGCTCTCGTGGATCTCCACGCGCCCGGCGACGGGGGTGGCGATGCTGAGCAGCCGGTCGTCGGCCCCGGCGGTGAGCGTCAGGTAGCAGCCGGTCATCTTGCGGCCGGCGGGCGTCGGGCGGCAGACGGCGTCGGTCACGGCGACGGCGCTCTGTTCACCCGCCGGGACAGGCTTGGGCTCGTTCGAACAGGCGGCCAGCAGGGCGAAGGCGGCGATGGGGATCAGGGTGCGGTTCATGGGTCGGATGTCTCTCAGGCGGCGGCAGGTCTGGAACGGAAAAGGCTGCGGATCAACCGGTCGGTCGCCAGGGCGACGATCAGGCTGGCTCCGGTCAGGGGATAGAGAAGGCAAAGCGGGAGAACGATGGCGAGAACCGCGACGCGCAGGCGCGGGCCGTCCGGGACCGGGGGCGCGCCGATCAGGCCCCGCGACAGGCGCGGCGGACGGCGCTTCCACCACATCAGCAGGCCGCTGACGGCCAGCAGCCAGACCCCGATGCAGCCGGCCAGCATGATGATCCGGTTGAGCTGGCCGTACTGCTGGCCCTGATGGACCGCGATGCCCCATTCGAACGCCTTGGCCCCCACGCCGAACTGGCTCCAACGGATGTCGGCCTTCACGGCGCCGGTCTGGCCGTCGACGTAAAGGGTGCGAGCCTCCTCGGCCTTGCGGGTCTGACGCGCCACCGTCCAGGCGAGGTCCGGGGTGGCCGGGATGTTGACGGTGTAGGGCAGGGGCAGCTCGTTTGACTGCGCCACCGACAGCACGCGCGCCAGACTGGGGTCATGGGCGACTTGGCCGTGCAGGACGGCGTGCTCCATAGTCCAGCCTACGCCGGTGGGCGTGTCGTGGGGCTTGGCGTGGCTCCAGGCGCTGGCTGCGGCTGGCGCGGCGGGACGGCCCAGTCCGCTCTCACGCACGATGTTCAGGAAGCGGTCGCCCCAGACAGCGGACCAGGGCATGCCGGTCACCGCCAGGAACAGGATGACCCCGCCGACATAGAAGCCGATCAGGGCGTGCAGGTCTCGCCAGAAGGGACGGCGTCGGGCGTCCGTCGCTGTAAGGACAACGGTGGCCACCCTGCGTCCGCGTGGCCACCACAGGTACAGACCGGTGGCGAACAGCACGATGGCCCAACCGGCGACGATCTCCACCAGGATGTTCATCCCGGTCCCGAACAGGCTGAGGGAATGCAGCCCCTTTATGGTCTCCATGACGCCGCCGTACGCGGTCACGCCGGTGACCCGGGCGCTGTAGGGGTCGACGAAGACAGTCTTTTGAGTTCCGTCGGCCTGATCGACGCGGACGCGGACCGCCTGATCGGGCCGCGCGGGCATCAGGATGTTGGCCGCGCGTCCCTCGCCGGCCGTCGCGGCCGCCGCCAGCCAGGCGTCCGGCGCGGCGCGGGCCGCGGCGGGCGTCACCTCGGCCATCCGCCGATAGACGGCTCCGTCGATCTCGTCCTTGAACAGGTAGAGGCCGCCGGTCACGGCCAGCAGCATGAGGAAGGGCATGACCAGCACGCCTGCATAGAAATGCCAGCGCCAGACGGCGCGGTAGGCGCCGGACAGGGGCGTGGCGGACGGGGTCTGAATCTCGGTCATCGGACTCACAGGGCCACGCGCAGGCCGACGAAGACCGCGCGCCCCTCGCCGGGATTGAACACGACGGTCGAGGCGGTGCGGGCGTCGGTGATGGCCGAGAACTCGTTCACGTGCCGCTCGTCCGTCAGGTTGCGGGCGTCCGCGAACACGGTCAGCCCGTCCTTTACCTCCCAGCTCGCGTTCAGCCCCAGCAGCGTATAGCCGGGCGCCTTCATCGTATTGGCGTAGTCGACCCAGGCGTCGCTGATCCGCCATTCGACCGACGGAGTCAGCGACAGGCCGGATGGATGCCGCCAGGCCAGCTCGGCCCGATAGGCGTGTTCCGGCGCGACCGGCAGGCGGTTGTCGCCCCAGCGCGCGTCATCCACGAAGCGGAAGTCGTTCCAGGCATAGGTCTGGCGCACCAGCAGCGAACCCTGCGCCGGCCCGGTCGGCAGGCGCCAGTCCAGTCCGGCTTCGATCCCCTGGTGCACGGTCTCGCCGGCGTTGAAGGTCGCGGCCGGAATACCAGGGCCGGTGATGAAGTTCAGCAGTTCGCCTTCGATCTCGCTGCGATAGACGGTCACGTCCCAGGCCAGGGCGCCATGACGGCCGCGCGTGCCGATCTCGGCGGTCCAGGCGTCCTGCACCTTCACCGGCGTGAAGCCGACGAGCGGCGCCTGAACGAGCGCGCCATAGGTCGGAGGCTCGACCGACCGGGTCACATTGGCGAACACCTGGGCGCCGTCCTCGGTCTCCCACAGCAGGCCCAGGCGAGGCGAGAACCAGTCGTAGTCGATGTCGTCGTTGTTGGCGGCGTTGACGCGATCCGAGTAGTCGCGCGTGGCCCGGCCGAACGAGCCGCCCGCCACCAGCGCCAGCCGGTCGGTCACGAACAGCCGGCCTTCGGCGAAGACGTCCAGTCCCGTCGCCTTCTGCAGGTTGTCGGCGGTCAGGGCGCCCGCCTGGCCGCCGATGTTTAGGTAGCGCTGGCTGTCGATCTCACCATCGCGATAGCTCAGGCCATAGAACAGGTCGGCGCGCAGGCCGCCCACCTGACCGGTCCAGTCGAAGCGTCCGAACAGGCCGACGGTCTCGCTATTGGTGTTCAGCACCTGGAAGATCGGGTGCCACAGCTCCTTCTCCCAGCCCCAGACAGCGCCTTCGAACACGGTCGAATCGTTTAGCCGCCAGCGGGTCTGCAACGTCAGCCGCTTCAGCGTCAGGTCGCGGGCCTGATCGCCGCTGATCGCGCCGGGGTTGGCCATCTCGGGGCGGGTCAGGGCGTCGGCGAGCGACAGCGACCCCGGGATGTCCTGCTTGATGTCGGCCGCCTGGTAGATCAGCCGCACTTGCCGGTCCTCGCCGAACGTCCGGCCCACGTTCAGGGTCAGGCGGGCCTGGCTCTGTTCGCTGTGATCGCGGTAGCCGTCCGATTCCATCGCCGAAGCGGCCGCGAACACGTCCCAGTCGCCGGACGTGCGGGCCAGCTGCACGCTGCCCCTCAGGCTGTCGAATGACCCGCCTTCCAGCTGCAGCACGGTGTCGTCCACGGCGGTGCGGCCGGTCGGCGTGATCTGGTTGATCGCCCCGCCCAGCTGGGCTCCGCCGAAGCGCAGGGTGTTGGCCCCCTTGTAGATCTCGATGTAGCGGGCGCTCAGCGGATCCACGCCCTGGAAGTCGGAGAAGCCGTCGGCGTCCGCGAAGGGCACGCCGTCCTGGGCGAACAGCACGCCGCGCTGGTGGAAGCCTTGGGCGAGGCCCGAGCCCCGGATCGACAGGCGGGCTTCCTCGCCATAGCGCTTCTGCGCCAGCACGCCGGGCACGTTGCGCAGGGTGTCGGCGAAGGTCTGGGCGAAGCGGTTGGCGTAGCTCTCGGCCGAGACCACGGCTACGGCGCCGGGCGTGCGCGACAGGCGATCACGGGCCTCGGCCACCACGACGGGATCTTCGGGATTGCGTCGGGCGGTGACGATGACGGTGTCGAGGGTGGTGGGGTCTTCCGGCCCGGCGGGCTCGGAGGCATGGGCGAAGGCGGGCGCGGCGAGGGCCGCGAGCAGCAGGGCGCAGGGCGCCGCAGTGGTCCGAAGGGACATGGGAATTCGATCCTGAAACAGAGAAAGGCCCGCGCCGCCGGACGGCGTGCGGGGTCAGGCGCGGGTCAGCGCCGGGTCTGCTTCAGGCGAGGGGAGGGGCGGTCGAGGGCGGTCGCGGCGGCGCGCGCGCGGGGGGCGGCGGGCTGGCGATCAGGGCCGTGAAGGTGGACCCCGGGGTGACGGCGGGCGTGGCGCAGGGCTGGGGCGCCGGCGGTGTCGGCAGGACCGCGGCGACGGCCATGACGCAGGCGGCGCATTTCGGCGGCGGGACCGAGCGGTCCGGCCGGCCGTCGGCGCCGACGCTGATCGTCTGCGGTCCGTCGCTGGAGCAGAGCACCAGCGTCTCGCCCGGCCGCGCCGCCGCCATGGCGGCGTAGGGCAGCAGGGAACCGAGCACGATGGCGAACGTCGCGGCCATCAGGGCCAGCGAACGCCAGATCGACCAGGATTCGGTCTGCGGACGGGTCACGCGCGGTCCATAGCCGTGAAGACGGCCGACGGGAAGCGCGGCTATTCGCCCTTCTGCGCCGTCTGGCGCGGGCTGAATTTGGGGGCGGGGGCCAGGCGCATGACCTCGCCCTGATAGCGTTCGTCGTCGCCGGCCAGGGCAAAGGGCAGGGCGTCGGCGCAGGCGTTCAGCATGGCTTCCAGCCACGGCTGGTCGGCCTTGGCGAAGTCGCCCAGCACATGCGGCATGACCAGGTGGCTCTCGCCCGGGTGGCCCACCCCCATGCGGGCGCGGCGGAAGTCGGCGCCCAGGTGGCTGATCAGGCTGCGCACGCCGTTCTGGCCCGCCGCACCGCCGCCGGTCTTCATGCGGAAACGGCCCGGCGCCAGGTCGATCTCGTCATGGAAGACGATGACCTCGCCGGGCTTGATCTTGTAGAAGCGCGCGGCCTCGCCGACGGCCCGGCCGCTTTCGTTCATATAGGTCTGGGGCTTCATCAGAAGCACCTTCACCGGCCCGGCGGCGGTGGCGACCTCGCCTTCGCGGATCACCGACTGGAATTTGGCCCGCTCGGGACCGAACGACCAGCGGCGCGCGATCTCGTCGGCGGCCATGAAGCCGATGTTGTGGCGATTCTTCTCGTATTTCGGGCCCGGGTTGCCCAGGCCGGCGACGATGATCATGGCTCAGGTCCAGACAAGGAAACGGCCCCATCCGTAACCGGAAGGGGCCGCTCCAGAAACAGTCGATCGAAGGGCGATCAGCCTTCGGTCGTTTCGCCTTCAGCTGCGTCGCCCGATTGCTCGGTCGCTTCAACTTCGGCCTCGGCGGCAACTTCGGCGTCGTGGGCTTCGTCAGCGGCGGCCGAGATGGCGGCCGACGACGTCTTGATCGAAGCGATCACGAAGTCGCGGTCGGCGATGGTCGGCTCGACGTCGGAGGGGACCTTCAGGTCCGACCAGCGGATGGTGTCGCCCAGCTTGTGGCCGGCCAGATCGACGATCAGGTCTTCCGGGATGTGGTTCGCCGGAACCTTCACTTCGACCGAGTGACGGACGATTTCCAGCGAGCCGCCCTGACGGAAGGCCGCGCACTGGTCTTCGTTGATGAAACGGACCTGGATTTCGATCTTGATGGTCTGATTTTCATCGACGCGCATCAGGTCGAAGTGCAGCGGGCGGTCCGACACCGGGTCGAACTGCACGTCACGGGCGATGACCGGCTGGGTTTCCTTGCCGTACTTCAGGGTCACCAGGTGGCCCAGCAGCTTGCCGGTGTAGAGGGACTTGCGGAAGTCCTTCTCGTTCACCGAGATGGCGACGGGGGCTTTGTCGCCGCCGTACAGGATGCCGGGCACCATGCCGGCGCGACGGGCGGCGCGGGCGCCGCCGGTGCCGACGCCGTCGCGGACGTCCACGTTCAGAATGATCTCGGCCATCTGGCTCGCCTCAACAGAAACAGAAACGCCGCGCCAACCGGGGCCCGCGCGGCGGGGGTCATGAACCCTCGAATTCAAGAGCGCGGGCTATTACACGCTAGCGCCGGAGGACGCAACCGCTGTCGCGCCCTGATCGACTCAACGACCGCTGTTCAGCGCCGCCGTGGCCGAGGTGGAGGCCGCGGCGGCCTCCGCGGCGACGGGCGACTGGACCGGTCCGTCGGCCCCCGCGACGGCGGTCGGGGTCAGCTCAGCCGGGATCGGCGTGATGTTCTGGGCGGTGCAGGTCGACAGGTCGCGGGCGATGTGGCGGCCGACGCAGAACATGTCCTCATAGCTGGGTCGCGAGGCCGCAAGGCACTGGAACAGCATCAGTTTGGACATGTTGAGGCAGAACTCGCTGTTCTGGTCGACGGTCATGGCCTCGGTGTTGGCGCGCGAATCCTCGCCGCCGGCGCCCAGGGCGGCCAGGGCGGCCAGGGCCAGCGAACGGACCACCGCCGGGGTGTAGGGCGGGCCCGAGCGGTTGGTGGTCACGCCCAGGCCGCTGCCCGAGTTGGCGGCGGCGAACAGGCGGGCCGATTCTTCGGACGACGGCAGCATCTGGGCCGCCGACAGGGTCTTGGCGCTCTGCAGGCGGACTTCGCGGTTCGGAATGTGGGTGGTGGCCCAGCGGCGGCGAGGGTCGCGGCGTTCCTGGATCGTGTAGGCGTCGCCCTCGACGCCCTCGGCGATGACCAGCATGGCGGCGACGTCGCGGCTCAGGGTGCTGACGATCAGGCCTGCGGCGGCATCGGCGCCCGGCAGGGTCGCGGCGGTGGCCGGATCGGCGATGATGCGGGCGATCAGCTCCTGGCGGACGGCGGGATCGACGGCGTAGGTGCGCACGCCCTGCACGAACTCGGGCGACTGCAGCGCCAGGATCGAGCCGTAGGCGATCATGCCGCGCGACAGCTGGGCCGGCTCATAGGCGGCGCCCTTGCGGATGGCGGCCTGGATGGCTTCCGCGTCGGTGAAGCCGCCGGGCGGAATGGTGCCGACGTCGCGCATGAACGAGACATAGATGGAGGCGGCCTGGGCCACGCCCTCGTTCATCGACAGGGCCGGCGGCGGGGGCGGCGGAGGGGGCGGAGGCGGGGGAGCGACCGGTTCGTCGGTGGCGCAACCCGCAAGCACGGCTGCGGCGGCGACGGCGGCGAGCGCGAGCCCGCGGCGCATTTGACCCTTGAACATGAAAAACCCCGACCCACGGCGCCCATCCGGCAGGGCGCAGACGACTGACTGGTACATATATCGCGGCGAAAAGGGTTCGCCGAGCGTTAATCCCAGCGTTGCAGGAAGTCCGCCATCACAAGGAGATGATTCTCCTCGCTCGGGAGTTTATCCCGGCCCTGTATTGAGGCGTTCGGTGGCGGTCTGCGGCGTCGATGTCGGGGCCGGCTGAGCGGGCGTGCGGACCGGGGGCGCGGCCGGCGGATCGGACAGGGGCGACACGGTGATGCGCGGCGGCTCCGGGTCGGCGACGCTCAGGGGCGATACGATGACGGAGCCGGCGGGCATGGCCGCTCCGCGCGTGCAGGTGGCGATGTCCCGCACGATGTGCCGCCCGAGACAGAAGACGTCCTCATAGCTGGGACGGGAGGCCGCCAGGCACTGGAACAGGTTCAGCTTGGACTCCGTCAGGCAGGTCTGGCTGACCGGATCGTTCTGCAGCGGATCCGTCCGCGCGGCGTCCGCCGCCTCGCCCAGGGCCGCCAGGGCGGCGATGGCCAGGGCCCGCTCCACGACCGGCGGATAGGGCGGATCGCGCCGCCGGTTGCCGGAGACGCCCAGTCCCGACCCGCTGTGCGCGGCGGCCAGCAGGCGGGCGGCCTCGGGCGCGGAGGGCAGCATGGTCTGGGTCGAGCGCGCCTTGGCGTCCGCCAGCCGGCTGTCACGGCCCACAACCTGGGCGACGGCCCAGGAGCGGCGGGAGTCCGCCTGAATGGCGTAGGCGTCATTCTCGATCGAATCCGCGGCCCGGTTCAGGCTGGTGATGTCAGCGCGCAGGGTGGTCACGATCAGGCCCGCCGCGGCGTCGGCGCCCGGAAGGTTCAAGGCCCAGCGCGGATCGGCGGCGAGGTTGGCGGCCAACTGCTCGCGGGTGGCGCGGTCGACGGCGTACTGGCGCACCCCCTGCACGAACTCCGGCGACTGCAGCGCGATGATCGAGGCGTAGGCCACCAGACCGCGCGACAGCTGGGCGGGGTCATAGGCCGATCCGCGGCGGATCGCGGCCTGGATCGCCTCGGGGTCCTGGAAGCCGCCCTCGATGGCGGCCATCTCGCGGCTGAAGGCGACATAGACAGACGCGGCCTCGGCGACGCTCTGGTTCAGGCTGATCGGCGGCGGGGTGCGCGCGGCCAGTTCGGCCGCCTGCCGCGCGGCCTCGATCTCGGCGGCCTTCTCGGCGGCGTTCTGCGATGCGCAGCCGGCCAGCAGGGCGGCGACGGCGAGTGCGGCCACGGCGAGGCCGCGGCGCTGGACGAGCGAACCCATCAATTCTCCTTCGAAAACGACGCCCCGCGTCGAAGTCTCAGGCGCTAATGGGGCGAGACCGTGGACGTTCCCTCGATCAGTCGAAGAGTTTCGACACCGATTCCTCGTTGGCGATGCGCCGGATGGCCTCGCCGATCAGCGGCGCGACCGACACGCGGCGGATCTTGGAGCAGTTCAGGACCTCGTCCGGCTGCTCGATCGAATCGGTGATCACCAGCTCCTTCAGCGGACCGTCGGCCACGCGCTGGACCGCCGGACCCGACAGCACGCCGTGGCTGATGTAGGCCGAGACTTCGGTTGCGCCCTTTTCGATCAGCGCCTTGGCGGCGTTCACCAGGGTGCCGCCCGAATCGACGATGTCGTCGAACAGGATGCATTCGCGCCCCGCCACGTCGCCGATGATGTTCATGACCTCGCTCTCGCCCGCCTTGGGACGGCGCTTGTCGACGATGGCCAGGTCGACGTTCAGGCGCTCGGCCAGCGAACGGGCGCGCACCACGCCGCCGACGTCGGGCGAGACGATCATCAGATTGCCGCGCGTGTAGCGGTCCTTGATGTCCTGGGCCAGCACCGGCGTGGCGACCAGGTTGTCGGTCGGGATGTCGAAGAAGCCCTGAATCTGGCCGGCGTGCAGGTCCATGGTCAGGACCCGGTCGGCGCCCGCGCGGGTGATCATATTGGCCACCAGCTTGGCCGAGATCGGCGTGCGGCCGCCGGTCTTCCGGTCCTGCCGGGCATAGCCGAAGTAGGGGACGACCGCCGTGATGCGCTTCGCCGAGGCCCGCACCAGGGCGTCGGTGAGGATCAGCAGCTCCATCAGGTTGTCGTTGGCCGGATAGCTGGTCGACTGGATGATGAAGACGTCCTCGCCGCGGACGTTCTCTTCGATGACGGCGAAGACCTCGTTGTCGGCGAACCGCTTCACCTGGGCCTTGGTCAGGGGCATGTCGAGGTGGGTCGCGATCGCCTGGGACAGCGTCCGGTTGGAGTTGCCAGAGAGCAGCTTCATGTCCGGTCATCCTTTCGCCGTCATCGCCCGGCTGACAATGCCGCCGTTGCGCTGGCGCGCTACATATCAGGGGACGGCTCAGCCACAAGGCGCGCGGACGAATTTCTCGCCCGTTCGCGTCGCATTGGCGCGCATCGATCCGCTGGTGTAGAGATCGCGTCTGAATTCCGGGGGCGCCGACGGGTGAGCGCCCGCCGGCCTGTCATGTTGAGGTCGTCCTTGCCTGCTTCGAAGATTCGCACCGGCCTTGTTCTCTCGGCCGTTGCCTTGTCGGTCCTGGCCGTTTCGGCCTGTAATCGCGGCGGAGCCCGTCCGCGCCTGGCCTATGAGGAGCGCCCGGTCGAGGCGCTCTACAACACCGGCTATACGCGCCTGCAGGCGCGCCGCTGGGCCGACGCGATCGACTACTTCCAGGAAGTGGAGCGTCAGCACCCGTATTCGGAATGGTCGCGCCGCGCGATCCTGATGCAGATCTACGCGTATTATCAGGACGATCACTACCAGGAGGCGATCGCCGCCGCCGACCGCTTCATCGCCCTGTTCCCGGGCAATCCCAGCGCGCCCTACGCCTTCTACATGAAGGCCATCTGCAACTTCGAGCAGATCACCGACGTGGGCCGCGACCAGGGCTACGCCCAGGCGGCGCTGGACGGCCTGCGCGATGTCGCCCGCCGCTATCCGGGCACGTCCTACGCAATCGACGCCACGGTCAAGATCGACATGGTCAACGACCAGCTGGCCGGCAAGGAAATGGCCATCGGCCGCTACTATCAGCGCGCCAACCAGCCGCTGGCGGCCATCAACCGCTACAAGACCGTCATCGACAACCAATCCTTCCAGCGCACCTCGCACGCGCCGGAAGCCCTGTACCGCCTGGTCGAGGTCAACCTGCAGCTCGGCCTGAAGGACGAGGCCATGCGCAACGGTTCGGTGCTGGGCTTCAACTATCCGGGCAGCCCCTGGTACGCCGAAGCCTACGCCCTGCTGTCCGAGGAAGGCGCCCGTCCGGACGCCGCCCCGACCGGTCCGCGCGAAAGCTGGCTGCGTCGCCTGATCCCGGGCTGACGTTTTCGCTTTGTTCCGCTATTCCCGGGTTGTCCCGGGAGGCGGTTGCTCCGCATTCTCCGGCGTCGCCTGAGAAAACGATTCGCCTTGCTCCAGCTTCCTGACCGCGTTTCCGGCCGTTCGCTTCTTTCGGGGAGCCTGCCGTGCTGACCGCGCTTTCGATCCGCGACATCGTGCTGGTGGACGTGCTGGACCTCGATGTCCGCGACGGCCTGACCGTGCTGACCGGCGAGACCGGGGCGGGCAAGTCGATCATCCTGGACGCGCTGGGACTGGCCCTGGGCGCACGCGGCGACGCGGGCCTGGTGCGCGCCGGGGCCAAGCAGGCCAGCGCCACCGCCGTCTTCACCGCTCCGGACGACCCGGCCCTGATCGCCCTGATCGCCGACCGGGGCTTCGACGTGACGCCGGGCGAGGAGCTGATCCTGCGCCGCATCGTCGCCGCGGACGGCCGCAGCCGCGCCTTCGTCAACGACCAGCCCGCCGGCGTCGCCGCCCTGCGCGAGATCGGCCAGGCCCTGGTCGAGGTCCACGGGCAGCATGAGACCGTCGGTCTGCTGGACTGGAAGACCCACCGGGCCCTGCTGGACAACTATGGCGGCCTGCAGCCGCAGTTGGACGCCGTAGCCGCCGCCGCCGACGCGCTGAAGACCGCCGAGCGCAGGGTCGCGGATCTGAAGGCCGCCGCCGCCGACGCCGCCGCCCATGCGGAAGAGCTGACCCTCAACCTCGCCGACCTCGACGCCCTGGACCCCCGGGCCGACGAGGAGACCGAACTGGCTGGGGAGCGCGCCCTGCTGGGCGCCGCCGAGAAGGCCATGGCCGACCTGACCGACGCCCGCGCCTCGCTGGGCGGGGACAAGCTGTCGCGCAATCTGTCCGCCGCCCTGCGCGCGGTCGAGCACGCCCGCACCCGCGCCACCCAGTCGGGCGCCGAGGGCGACCACCCCCTGCTGGTCAAGCTGACCGCCGCCGCCGAGGCCATCGACCGGACGCTGGTGGAGGCGGAGGAGGCCCTGGCCTGCGTCGACGCCGCGGCCAACGCCTTCGACGTCGAGCCCGGCCGGCTGGACAAGACGGAAGAGCGGCTGTTCGCCCTGCGCGCCGCGGCCCGCAAGCTGAACACCTCGGTCGAGATGCTGCCCGTGCTGCGCGAGCGCTTCCGCGAGCAGCTGCGCCTGATCGAGGACGGGGCCGACGCCATCACCGCCGCCGAACGCGAGGCGTCGGCCGCGCGCGAGGCCTATGACCTGGCCGCGACCTTCCTGACCTCGGCGCGGGAAGCCGCCGCCGAGCGCCTGACCGCCGCCGTAATGGGGGAGCTGGGTCCGCTGAAGCTGGAGCGCGCCCGTTTCCGCGTCGCCTTCGAGCCGGTGGCCGACGGTCGCCGCGGTCCGCTGGGCGTCGAGACCGTCCGCTTCGAGATCGCCACCAACGCCGGGACCGCCTTCGGTCCGTTGGACGCCATCGCGTCGGGCGGCGAGCTGGCCCGCTTCGCCCTGGCCATGAAGGCGGCGCTGGCGGGGCGTGAGGACCAGCGCCAGCCCGTGATGATCTTCGACGAGGTTGATCAGGGCGTCGGCGGCGCCGTGGCCGAGGCCGTGGGTACGCGGCTGCAGCGTCTGTCCCAGGGCGCCCAGGTGCTGGTCGTCACCCACAGCCCGCAGGTCGCCGCGCGCGGCCACGCCCACTGGAAGGTGCGCAAGTCCGACCACAACGGCCTGACGGCCACCACGGTCGACACGCTGGACGAGGATCAGCGGCTGGAGGAGATCGCCCGCATGCTCTCCGGCGCCACCATCACGGATGAAGCGCGCGGCGCGGCGCGGGCGCTGATCGGCTAGCTGGCCTGCAGCACCTTGCGCAGCGCGCCGTGGATGTCGGTGTTGCCGGCCAGGACCTGCTTGCCGTTCTTGGGATCGCCGTCGATGTCGATCGAGGTGACGATGCCGCCCGCCTCGGTGACGAACAGGATGCCCGCCGCCACGTCCCACGGGTTCAGATTGCGCTCATAATACGCGTCGTACCGGCCCGCGGCGACCCAGGCGAAGTCCAGGGCGGCCGAGCCGAGGCGGCGGATGCCCGCGACGCGCTGGCCGACGGCGTGGATGTCCTTGATGGCCTGGGCGTGGCCGGTCTTGCCGATGAAGGGCAGGCCGGTGGCGATCAGGCTTTCTGACAGGTCGCGGCGACCCGCGACGCGGATGCGCCCGTCGTTCAGGTAGCAGCCCTTGCCCTTCTCGGCCCAGAACATCTCGTTCATGACCGGGTTGTAGGTCACGCCCGCCACGATCTCGGACGAGCCGTCCGGGGCGTAGCGCTCCAGCCCCACCGTGATGGCGAAGTGGGGCATGGCGTGCAGGAAGTTGGTGGTGCCGTCGATCGGATCGACGATCCAGCGGTGCGACTTGTCCGAGCCCTCGATCATGCCGCGTTCCTCGCCGAGGAAGCCGTAGCCCGGCCGGGCCTTGGTCAGCAGTTCGAACAGGGTCTCTTCGGCCTTGATGTCGGCGGCGCTGACGAAGTCGCCGGGGCCCTTGCGGGACACCTGCAGCTGGCTGACTTCACCGAAGTCGCGCAGCATCGGGCGGGCGGTCTTGCGGACCGCGTCCATCATGACGGTGAGCAGGGCGGAGGCGAGGGCCATCGGGAATCTCCTGGTCCGCATGTCCTGAAAAGGCGCTCTGGCCCGGACATGCGGAGAAGTTCAAACGCTGATCGGCCCCGGACGGAGCCGATGAAAACTCAGTCCGCGCGGCGGACGTATTCGCCGGTCGTGGTGTCGACGACGATCTTTTCGCCGACGCCCATGTACGGCGGGATCATGATGCGCACGCCGTTGTTGGCGATGGCGGGCTTGTAGGACGACGAGGCGGTCTGGCCCTTCACGGTGGGCTCGGTCTCGACGACTTCCAGATTGACCTGGTCGGGCAGCGACAGGCCGATCGGGCGCTCTTCGTGCAGCTCGATGACGACCTTCATGCCTTCCTGCAGGTAAGGGATACGGTCTTCGCCGACCCAGTCCTTCTGCAGTTCGATCTGCTCGTAGTTTTCGTCGTTCATGAAGACCAGGCTGTCGCCGTTGTCGAACAGGTAGGAGAAGTCGCGCTGCTCCAGCGTGACGCGCTCGACCTTGTCTTCCGAACGGAAACGTTCGTTCAGCTTGTTGCCGGTCTCGAGGTTCTTGGCCTCGACGTTGGCGAAGGCGCCGCCCTTGCCCGGCTTGACGTGGCTGGCCTTGGTGACGACCCACAGGCCGCCGTTCACTTGCAGGACCATGCCGGGCTTGATGGTGTTGCCGTTAATCTTGGCCATGATGTCTCGGAGGGGTTGAGGCGCAGCCCTTGCGGCGCGCGCGAGCGGGCGCAGTCCCTAAAGGAAGCCGCGTCATCCGGCAAGGTGGGCATAAAAAGTTGTATTGACTTGGTTAAGCAACCATAGGAATTGAAAATCGCCGTTATGGGAGGGTGCTATGGTCAGCTTGACTCAGGAAGATTTCGCCACGCTGCAAAGCACCAGCGAAGAGGATCTGCTCGGCCAGCTGGGGCTTGCGGTCATGGGCAGCGAAGGTGAATCCGCGTCGCTCAAGAGCCTGCAGGCGGCCTCGCTGGACTTCTCGTGGCCCAACTTCATCCAAGCCGGGATGAACTACTTCAACCGGATCTGGCCGACGGTGAAATCCGTCGTCTGCGAGGCCTATGAGGCCTACAGCGAGGACAACAAGGCGTGGATCGAGCAGGCCGCCACGGCCCTGCTGGCCCTGATCAATGTCGGTTCGGCCATCGCGATCCTGATCGTCAAGATCGCCATCAAGAAGGGTCTCGACACCCTCTGCGCCGCCGACTGAGGCTAGTGGAGGGTCGCCCTGGAGTCGGCCTTCTTCTGCACCATGTTGGCCAGCGCCACCTGTCCGCCCACCGGGGCGGCCAGCTTGCCGGCGCGCGCGTCCAGCTTGCGCGCCTCGTGGGCGAAGGCGGCGGCCATGCCGGCGGACGACATGGCGGCGGCGATCTGCAGGCCCCGGCTGGCCGGGCGCATGGCGATCCAGACGGCGTTCAGCGCCTGGGCCGCCGCCCACAGGCCCATGGCCAGGTTGCGCTCCGGCGCCCGGGGCGCATTCCACACCCGGACCGCCGACAGGGTGGTGGCCGAGAAGACGGCGGGCAGGATCAGGCTCAGGGGGCCGCGCGGCCGCTCGGTGATCGGCGCGTCGGTTTCCGTCAGATGTACGGGGCGGGGGCGGATGGTCCGCTTGGCGAAGGCGGTGGCGGCCAGGGCGAAGCCGACCGTGAGCGCGACGCCCAGCAGGACGTGCGAGGCGTTGCGGCCCTCCGCGTTCAGGAAGCCTGAAGCTGCTTCGCGGGCGTCGTCGATCACGTCGTCGATGTCGGTCATGCTGCCTTGTTCCGTTCTGCCCAACGACAATGACGGGCAAAGGGGCGGGTTCCGCCGGCGCTCTGAGAACGCTCTAACGGTTGGCGGCCAATCGTAGAGCTTCTATCGTCCGGGAGTAGAGCTCGGAGACGCGAATGACGTCGCGCGGATTGGCGCAACTGTTGGCCCTCGCCCTGGCGGCGCTGACGTACTGGACCATCGTGTCCCGACCAGGCGTCATCGGCGATGAGTTCCCGATCGCGATCTATTTCACCATTCTTGTTTTCACGCTCTTCGTGTTCGGCATGAGCTTTCTAGCCTTGCGTTTGGCGGCCGGCGGTTCGGCGACCTACTGGAGCATGGAGAACCGGGATCAGCTTCGGTCGATCGGGTGGATGATCGTCACGATAAGCGCGGTGATGTTGGTCGGCCACGCGATCCTCGATCGGCTTGATCGCGCCGCCCCTCTCGTCCTGCGTGCTAATTTCTTCGTGGCCATGACGCTCGTGCCGGCGGCGTTCATTGTCTCGGGGAGGGTCAGATGGCCCAGTCGTTCGGCCCATCCCGGCAGGTTTGCGCTGTTGCTGCTCTGCTTGGTCGGCCTCGGCGCCGCCGCAGCCTGGAGCTGGATGGCGTGGTCGTCTGCGCCCGGCGAGCCCGCCATTCCCTCCCCGGGTCGCCTTCTGTTCGTCGTTCCCGTCGTGATCCTGGCTGCGACCTTGGAGGAGATCGTATTCAGGGTCCTGTTGCAGACCGCGCTGCTGGAGCGGACCGGGTCGCGGTTTCTGGCGGTATTCCTCTCCAGCGTCGCATTCGGACTGATGCACGTTCCCGGACAACTCGCCGAGCCTGTGATGCACGCGGACTGGACGCTGCTCCAGCTGGTGGCGCACGACTACGCACCGGGATTCCTGGTGCAGATCGCGTTTGGCCTGTTGCTCGGCGTGCTCTGGCTCCGAACCGGCTCGCTCGTGCTGATCTCCGGGGTCCACGCACTGTTGAATATGGGCGGCGTGCTGGCGACCGGCCTCTAGTTCCCGGTCGCGCTCTTGTCCGGGGCGATCTCGGTCATGGCCGATTGCAGGTAGTTCTGCTCGCCCAGCTGTTCGATCAGCTTGTGCTGGGCCTCCAGGAAGTCGATGTGCTCCTCGGTGTCGGCCAGGATGCGCATGACCAGGTCACGGCTGACGTAGTCCTTGGCGGCCTCGAACTGGGTGACGGCGGCGACGACCACGTCGCGCGAACCCAGCTCCAGCTGCAGGTCGGCGCCCAGGCATTCGATGGCGCTCTCGCCGATCTTCAGCTTGTGCAGGTCCTGCAGGTTGGGCAGGCCGTCGAGGAACAGCACCCGCTTGATCAGCATGTCGGCGTGCTTCATCTCGCCGATGCTCTCGTCGTAGATGATCTGGCCCAGGTGCTTCAGGCCCCAGCTTTCGAACATGCGGGCGTGCAGGAAATACTGGTTCACGGCCGTCAGTTCGTTGGTCAGGATCGCGTTCAGCGTCCGGATGATCGCGGGGTCGCCCTTCATGGCCTCGGTCCTTCAAGCGGCGGCGGCTCCAAGTCCGGAGTCGCCTGATTTCCCGCCGTTCATAACACGAACGAAGGCCCTGTGTTCACTTGCGAACACTTATCACGACATTGAAATTGCGAGTAAAAATCGCCCGCAGCGCGGCTGAGAATGCTACTCAGCAGCGAGGGCGAAGGCCTGCCGCGTTTCCTGGATCATCTGGCGCATTTCGCAGACGCATTTGGCGCACTGGGCCTGGCACTGATGCTTGATGAAGACGTCGCGCGGACGCGTCGCGCCCGCCTCGATGGCCGAGGCGACGTCACGTTTGCGAAGACCGTTGCAGTTGCAGACGTACAAGGAGGCGAACCCACTCAATGCGAATGGTTCGCTATAGCAACGGGAATGCGGCGAATGCAAGTCGTTCGCATGGGTGCGTCGTTGCCGCACCGCCGGTTCTCTGATCACATCGGCTTCGGGACAGGAGGGGCGCCGTGACCATCAGGACTCTGTTCGCTGCTCTGGGCGCGGCCGCGGCGCTGTTCAGCGCGGCGCCGGCGACGGCCTCGGACCGGCCGGGGCTTCCCGCCTTCACCTCCATGGCCGAGCTCAGCGCCTTCCTCGACGCCCATGCGCCGCAGGAGGCGGGGCAGGAGGTCTGCCCGCCCGAGCATCCGGACTGTCCCGACAACACCGAGGTGGAGGATATCGTCGTCACCGGATCGCGGATTACCGCGCCGTCCATCACCAACAACCAGGAAGCCGGGGTCGACGAGGGCGACATCGTCAAGGCGCGCGGCGACACCCTGATCATCCTGCGCCGGGGGCGTCTGTTCGCCATCGACACCGGCCAGGGACGGCTGCGGCTCGTCGACCGGATCGACGCCTATCCGCCGGGCGTCGATGGGGAGGACGACTGGTACGACGAGATGCTGGTCTCGGGCGACCGCGTCATCGTCATCGGCTACAGCTACGGACGCGGCGGGACCGAGATCAATCGCTTCCGGCTGGACGCGGCGGGAAACCTGACCTTCGAGGACAGCCACCACCTGGCGTCCGACGACTATTATTCCTCCCGCAACTACGCCTCGCGGCTCGTGGGGGATCAGCTGGTGGTCTATTCGCCCGTCGATCCCTCGACCGGCGATCCGCTTAAGGACCTGCCGCGCCTGACCCGCTGGACGCCCGACGCCGTGGGGCAGGAAGACAAGGACGACGACTACGAGACGATGCCGGGCCGTCCCATCGTCACGGTGGGCGACGTCTATCGCGCGCCGGGCCTGGATGAGGGGGCGCGCGGCCTCGTCTTCCACACCACCATCCGCTGCGCCCTGTCCGCGCCCGAGCTGAGCTGCCGCGCGACGGCGGTGCTGGGGCCGGACTCGCGCAGCTTCTATGTCGCCCCGACGGCGGTCTACGTCTGGATGGTTGAGGAGAGATGGGGGCTTCCGAAGGGGGAGCAGCCCCGCGGCTGGCTGTATCGCATGCCGCTGGACGGCGGCCGTCCGCAGGCGGCGGCCACGGTGGGCGCGCCGATCGACCAGTTCTCCTTCCTCGAACAGCCGGAGTTGGGCCGCATCAATGTGCTGGTGGTGGCCGACAACGACGGCGACGGGATGGGGCGGCCCGAGACCGTGGCGGGCGGCGCGGCGCTGCTGCAACTGCCCTTCTCGCGCTTCGGGACCGGCGAGGGCGAGGCGGATCTCTCCGACTACCGGATCCTGCCCGGGATCGGACAGCAAGGGCGGGCGCAGAACCGGTTCGTCGGCGACTTCCTGCTCTATTCCGCCCAAGTCTACAGCGACCTCCCGTACGCCGAGGACCTGCCGCGTTACGAGAGCCGCCTGATCGTGACGCCGCTGGCTCCGGGACCGACCCTGATCTGGGGCGTGCCGGGCCGGGTCAACCGGATCGAGGCGATGGGGCCCGACGCCCTGGTGGTCTCGGGGGAGGAGGACGTCTTCTTCACCACAATCGAACTGCAGACGCCGCGCCCGACCATCGGCGACCAGTACGTCATGCTGGGGTCCGCGGAGACCGAGAGCCGCAGCCACGCTTTCTTCTACCGGCCTGACCCGTCCAGCGCCGACGGCTCGACCGGAGTGCTGGGCCTGCCGGTCTCGCGCGCCGGGGCCGGCACCGTCGACCCGGATACGGAGGAGCGCGCGACGCTAGAGACCATCACCTACATTCGCCGCAACGGCCTGGGGCGGCTGGGCGAGATCGGCTCGCTGGACGCCGCGCCCCTGAACGGCCGGATCGACGACGGCTGCATCGCCTCCTGCTACGGCTGGTACGGCGACGCGCGCCCGATCTTCCTCGGCGACCGCATCTTCGCCCTGCTCGGCTATGAGGTGATCGAGGGGCGCGAACGGAACGGCCGCATCCGCGAGGTGCGCCGCATCGACATGACCCCGCCGCCGCCGGAGGGGCCGCGGCCCTACTACATCGATTGACCTTGGGCCCGGTTCGTCGCACTCCCCGGACATGGCCAGAGAACCCGTCGCCCCGCCGCGTCCGCCGTGTGCGCTGTATCTGATCACGCCGCCGGCGATCCCCGACCTGCCCGCCTTCGCCAGGACGTTGGGCGAGGCGCTGGACGCGGGCGCCGTCGCGGCCCTGCAGATACGGCTCAAGGAGGTCGATGACGCCGCCGTCCTGGCCGCCGTCGCCGTGCTGAAGCCGGTGGCCGCGGCGCGCGGCGTGGCGGTGATCCTGAACGACCGGCCCGACCTCGCCGCCCGCTCGGGCTGCGACGGGGTGCATGTGGGGCAGGGCGACGCCTCCTACGCCGAGGCGCGCCGGACCATGGGGCCGGACGCCATGATCGGCGTGACCTGCCACGACAGCCGCGAACTGGCCATGGAGGCCGCCGAGGCGGGGGCCGACTACGTCGCCTTCGGGGCCTTCTTCCCGACCACGACCAAGGAAACGGCGCACCGGCCCGAGCCGGAGATCCTGACCATCTGGCAGGAGACGGTGGAGACGCCCTGCGTCGCCATCGGCGGGATCACGGCCGCCAACGCCGCCGACCTGGCCCGCGCCGGGGCGGATTTCGTGGCCGTCAGCGGGGCCGTCTGGGGCCATCCCGATGGTCCGGCGGCGGCGGTTCGTGAGCTTGATCAGGTGCTTGCGGGGGCCTTCTGACCTTCAGGGGATGTTAGGAAGCGCCCGGTTAGGTAGCGGTGAGACTTTTCGCCTGCCGGACCAGATTATGACGATGAGCCGCGTGCTCGATCCCCAGCCCGTTCCTGTGGTGGAGACCGCGACGCGTTCGCGCGCGGCCCCCGTGGATGCGGCTGCGACGAGCGGCATCGGCCAGCCCCTGGCGCCGATCTTCACCGCCATGGCGGTGATGGTCCTGACGATCATCGCCCTGACCTTCGCCCGCACCGCCGACATGGTCGCGGCCCTCTGGGGCGCCGGCGGCCTGGCGGTCGCGGTCTGGCTGCGCACCTCGCGCGGTCCGCTGTACGACGCCTGCTTCGGCGGCCTGCTGGCCTGCGGTCTGGCCGCGGGCAACCTGCTGGCGGGCAATTCGACCAAGACCACCCTCATGTTCACCGTCGCGAACATGATGGACATCTACTGCGCCGTCCTGATGGCCCGCCGGTTCGCCCCGACACTGAACCTGGCTTCGGTCGAGGGCGCCAGCCGCTTCCTGGTCAGCGCCGCGGTGCTGGCCCCGCTGCCGGCGGCGGCCCTGGTCGGCGGCATGCTGTGGTGGATCAACGGCGCCGACTTCCTGGAGACGGCCCAGACCTGGTGGTTCGGGCATGCGCTCAGCATCGCCGTGGTCGGCAGCTTCGGCCTGGCCCTGACCAAGCGGGAGGTCCTGCGCTTGCGGTCTCCGGCGCGGGCGACGGAGGCGGTGGTCCTGCTGGGCCTGCTGACGGTCGTGAACATGCTGATCTTCGGCATGCAGTCGCTGCCGATCAGCTTCGTCACCCTGCCGCTGCTTCTGCTCATCGCCGTGCGCCTGCGGCTGCTCGGCGTGACGGCGGCCCTGCTGATCATCAGCGTGCTGGCCATCGGCGGCAGCATGCTGGGGCACGGCCCCTATGTGAGCGCCTTCAATGGGGCGGACCGGGCCATGATGGCCCAGCTGCTGGTCCTGTTCGGCTATCTGCCCATCCTGCTGGTGGCGGCCCTGCTGGAGGAGCGCGATCGCCTGTCCGACCGCGCCAAGGCGGGCCAGGTCCGCGCCGAGCGCGCCTCCGAGGCCAAGTCTCGCCTGCTGGCCAACGTGGCGCACGAGATCAAGAGCCCGGTCGGCGGCATCATCGGCATCGGCGAACTGTGGCGCGCCGGCCAGCTGGGTCCGGTCACCCCGACCCAGGGCGAGATGGCCGAGATGCTGGTCAAGACCGCCCGTCAGGTCGAGGCCCTGTCCCACGACCTGCTCGACGTCGCCCGCGCCGAATCCGGCGCCGTGAAGGTCGAGCTGCGGCCGACCGACGTCCCTGGCGTGCTGGACGACGTCCGCCGCGCCACGGCCCTGCGTCCGGAAGCCCAGGGCATCCGCATCGATCTGGTCAGCGAAGGCGACGGCCTGGTGGCCCTGGCCGACTCCCAGCGCCTGGTCCAGGTGATCGGCAACCTGACCTCCAACGCGGTCAAGTACGGCGGGTCCGGCGGGGTGGTTATCCTGCGCGCCAGCCGCATCCATGACGGCGTCCGCATCGAGGTCATCGACCATGGTCCGGGCCTGACGGCCGAGAAGCAGACCCAGCTGTTCGAGCCCTTCAACCGGCTGGGCCTGGAACGCTCGACGGTCGAGGGGCACGGCATCGGCCTGGCCCTGGCCAAGCGTCTGGTCGAACTGCAGGGCGGCTCAATCGGCGTGACCTCGACCCCGGGCGAGGGCGCCTGCTTCTGGGTCGAACTGCCCGCGGCCTGATCGCGCCGACGGCCATCTCCTACCGGCAAACTGGGTCTTTGCGACGTTCCGACGCGCGGCCGAACGCGCATCGACTTTGCCTCAGCTTGGGCGTAAGACCACAAACAGGGTAGGGCTATTCGGAAGGATCTGGCTGTGGAAATTGATGCGCTGCTGCTCTCGCGCCTGCAGTTCGCTTTCACCGTCTCGTACCACATCCTCTTTCCGGCCTTCACGATCGGCCTGGCGGCCTTTCTGGCGGTGCTGGAGGGGCTGTGGCTCTGGACCAAACGGGACGCCTTCAAGACCCTGTATCTGTTTTGGGTGAAGATCTTCGCCATCAGCTTCGGCATGGGCGTCGTCTCGGGCATCGTGCTCAGCTACCAGTTCGGCACCAACTGGTCCGAGTTCATCCGCATCACCGGCGGGGTCATCGGGCCGCTGCTGGCCTATGAGGTCCTGACCGCCTTCTTCCTCGAGGCCTCCTTCCTCGGCGTCATGCTGTTCGGCTGGAAGAAGGTGGGGCCGCGGCTGCACTTCCTGGCCACCGTCCTGGTCGCCGTCGGCACCTCGATCTCGGCCTTCTGGATCCTGTCGGCCAACAGCTGGATGCAGACGCCGCAGGGCTTCGAAGTCCTCGCCGACGGCACCATGCGGGCGACCGACTTCGCCGCCGTCATCTTCAATCCCAGCTTCCCTTCGCGCCTCGTGCACATGCTGCTGGCCGCCTTCCTGACCACCGGCCTGGTGGTCGGCGCGGCCTCGGCCTACGGGGTGCTGAAGGAGCGCGCGAAGGGCCCCGTCGAGGGCTGGACCGAAAGCCGGATCGGACTGGTCATGGCCATCGGTCTGGTCGCCGTCGTCGCGCCGCTGCAACTGGTCGTCGGCCACTGGTCGGGCGAGGTCGCGCACGAGCATCAGCCGCTGAAGACCGCCGCCATCGAGGGCTATTGGGAGACCCGCGCCGACCAACCGCTGCACCTGTTCGGCATCCCCGACCGCGCGGCCCAGAAGAACCATCTGGAGGTCTCGATCCCGGGCATCGGCAACATGATCCAGAACGTGCCCAAGGACGAGGTCATCAAGGGCCTGGACCAGTGGGCGCCCGACGACCAGCCGCCGGTCGCCATCCCCTTCTTCGCCTTCCGCGTCATGGTCGGCCTGGGCCTGCTGATGATCGCGCTGGGACTGGGCGGGGCCTGGCTCCATTGGCGCAAGCGGCTGTTCGACAGTCCGTGGTTCCTGCGCTTCTGCGTGGCCATGGGGCCGTCCGGCTTCCTCGCCGTGCTGGCGGGCTGGATGGTGACCGAGGTCGGGCGCCAGCCGTGGCTGGTCTACGGCGTGCTGCGCACCCGCGACGCGGTCTCGCCGGTCACGACCGCCGAGGTCGCGACCAGCCTGATCGCCTACATCAGCGTCTATGCGGTGGTCTTCACCGCCGGCGCCATCTTCATCCTGCGCCTGATGGCCGAAGGTCCCGTAGCCGCCGCGGCCGAGCCTGATCCGCGTCAGGACCGCGCCCCCGGCTCGGCCCTGGCCAAGGCGCCGGCGGACACCACTCCCGGAGAGGACGCGTGATGCTGGACCTGCCGCTGATCTGGGCCGGGCTGATCGCCACGGCCGTCCTCCTCTACGTCGTCCTCGACGGCTTCGACCTCGGGGTCGGCATCCTGTTCCCCTTCGCCAGGCGCAAGGAAGAGCGGGATGTGATGATGAACACCGTCGCCCCCGTTTGGGACGGCAACGAGACCTGGCTGGTGCTGGGCGGCGGCGGCCTGCTGGCGGCCTTCCCCGGCGCCTTCTCGGTGCTGATGCCGGCCCTCTATCTGCCGGTGCTGCTGATGCTGGCGGGCCTGATCCTGCGCGGCGTGGCGTTCGAGTTCCGCTTCCGCGCCCGGGATCGGGGCCGCAAATTCTGGACCCAGATGTTCGCCGGCGGCTCGATCCTGACGGCGGTGGCGCAGGGCCTGATCCTGGGCGGCTTCATCCAGGGCGTGACCGTCCAGGACGGCCGGTTCGCGGGCGGGACCTTCGACTGGCTGACGCCCTACAGCCTGCTGGTCGCGGCGGGCCTGGTGGCCGGCTACGCCCTGCTGGGCGGGGCCTGGCTGATGATGAAGACCAAGGACAACCTGCACGGCGACGCCAAGCGCTGGACCCTGATCTCGGCGGGGGCCGTCGCGGCCCTGCTGGCGGCGGTCAGCCTGGCGACCCTGTACATCCATCCGCGCATCGCCAGCCGCTGGGGCTTCGATCTCAGCAACGGCTTCGCCATCGACTGGGCCGCGCTGGCGCCGTTGCTGGTCATCCCGGCGGTCGGCCTGGCCGGGCTGGCGATGGTCTTCGTGATGGCCCGCAAGGGCTCGCACCGCTGGCCTTTCGTGGGCGCGATCGCGGTCTTCCTGTCCGGCTATCTCGGACTGGCGGCCAGCTTCGTGCCCTATGTCGCCCCCTATGCGCTGGACTACCGGCAGGCGGCGGCGCCCGACAACGCGCTGGCCCTGATGCTGTGGGGCACGGCGTTCATCCTGCCGCTGATCCTGATCTACACGGCCTGGGTCTACTGGGTCTTCCGCGGCAAGGTCGATGAGGAGTCCGGCTATCATCATTGAACCCGTTCCCCCGCCCGGGCCCGGCGAAGCCGGCGGCCCGCTGTGGAAGAAGCTGGCGTGGTTCGTGGCCCTGGCGGTCGCGGCTTCGGCGGTGACCGCCATTGTCGCCTATGGTCTCAGGGCCTTGCCGTTCATGGGCTGAAGGGCGAAGGTCGCGGTCATGAAAGTCTCTGTCGCGTCCGCCGCCGCCGCCCTTCTCCTCGCCGGAGCCGTCCAGGCCCAGACGGCGCCCCCCAGCGGGGCCCAGCCGCAAGCCCAGACCCCGGCGCCCGCCGCCGCGCCCGGCGCGGACTTCACCCGCGACCTGAACGCCGGTCCGCCGCGCCCGGCGACCTATCTGGCCCCGGCGCCGGCCCCGGTCACAACGCCTCCGCCCGCCGCCGTCACGCCGGCTCCCGCGACCCCGGCGCCGCGTCCGGCGGCTCCGACCGCCACTCCGGCGCCGACCCCGGCTCCTCGCACGGCGGCGCCGACACCCGCACCCACGCCGCGTCCGGCCGCGCCTAGCCCGGCCCCGCGCACCGCGCCTCCGCCCGCCGCCGCGACGACCGTGCCGCAGCCCGCCGCGCCCGCGCCCTCCACGACGACCCGGCCGCCCGCCGCCAGCGCCACGCCCGCGCCGCGTCCCGGGACGCCGGCCCCGACCCCCGCTCCGACTCCGACGCCGGCGCCTTCAGCGGCCCCGACGCCCGCGCCGGTCGCGCCGCCGCCGCCGCCGCCGGCCGTGTCCACGGTCACGGTGCTGGACGCCGCCGCCCGCGCGGCCCTGCCGTTCACGGTCGAGCTGCCGGCAGGCTTCCAGATCGTCACCGGCCGCCCCGGTCCGGACTTCAAGATCTATACGATCCGCCGTGGCGAGCGCTCGTTCGCTATGGTCTATGCCGGTCCGGCCTCGCAGTTCCCGATCTATACAGGCGAGACGGTCGAGGCGGGCGGGCGCGCCAGCGTCGTCGTCACCGAGGACGGCCAGCGGCACGCCATGGAGCATCTGTTCCAGCGTCCGGACGCGCCGCGCGAGGTCCATGTCTGGACCATGACCCTGGACGGCGCCGACCGGGCGCTGGCGGAGCAGATCGCCCAGTCGGTCGACGTCCGCTAGGCGTCAGCTCTCCGACCAGACCGCCAGCTCGGTGCCCGCCGGATCGCGGAAGTGGAACCGCCGCCCGCCGGGGAAGGCGAAGATCGGCTTCAGGATGGTCCCGCCCGCGGCCTCGACCCTGGCCTGCATGGCCTCGATGTCGTCCGCCCAGAGCACGGGCAGGGGCGTCTTCGTGTCATCCGGAGCGGCGTGGGCGTTGAAGCCGCCGTCCAGCCCCTCGTTGAACGCCGCGTACTCCGGCCCGTAGTCGACGAACGTCCAGCCGAAGGCCGCGCCGTAGAAGGCCTTCACCGTCGGCATGTCGCCGCCCGGCAGTTCGAAATAGTCCAGCTTTCCGTCTTCACGCATTGGGGTGTGTCCTGTTGTGGATCGCCATCCGACACACCCCGTTGTGACCCCGTGCGGCGGCCGGCGAAAGGGCCGACCGCGGCGCTTTCGGCTTTTTCCACCGTCCCGCTTGCCAGCCGTTCAAATCCGGGCAAACCTGCAAATCGTTCGCAATCGCAGGAGTCGGCCGATGATCGTGCTGACCACAGGACAGGCTTCCATCACCCGCCTGATGCGCGCGGACGCCGCCCCGCGGTCACAGCACCTCGCGTCGCGCCAGATGGACGGTCATCAGGATCAGGGCGAGCAGTCCCAGGCCGCCGCCCAGGCCCAGGGCCGTGTTCACCCGCCAGGCTTCCGTGGCTAGCATGTTGACCGGCATCTGCCAGGGCAGGAAGACGCCCTGTTTGGCCGCGGTCGCCACCACGGCGAAGAATGTGCCGCCGATCCCGACGACCAGGCCCGGCACGAAGCTGGCGTAGCGCAGCGCGATCCACAGCTGGATCGCGACCATCAGCAGCCCCGCGCCGAACATCATGGCCATGACGCGGGCGTACTGCGCCAGGTCGAACGGTCCGGCGGCGGCCACGGTCGGCTTGATCGCGCCGGCCAGGCTCACCGCCGCCCAGCTGAACGCCAGCACCGCCGCGCTCATCAGGGCCAGCAGGGCCAGCACGCAGATCGCCTTGGCCGCGTACAGCTTCCAGCGGGGCAGGGGCAGGGCGCGCAGGTGGTCCCAGCTCTTCGGGCCATGCTCCATGTGCGCCACCAGGGCGGTCAGGGCCGTCACGCTCATCGGCATCATGAAGAAGGCCCAGACGCCGGCGGCGTTGGTCATCCACATGTCCCAGGGCTGGGCCCTGGTGCTGCGCAGCAGCATGAAGAAGCCGAACACCGCGATCAGCGAGGGCGCGGCGACGGCGAGAAGGGCGGCCAGCGAGCGGTTCAGCTTGCGGGCTTCGACGGACAGGACGGCGAGCATCAGACGGTCTCCGGCTGGAGGTTGGAGGCGGGGGAGGAAACGTCGCGGTAGATACCTTCCAGCGACCGGGCGCGCGGCCCGATGGCGAAGACGGCCAGGTCGGCCTCGACCAGCGCGCGGTTCAGGGCGGCGGAGGCGGAGCGGGCGTCCTCGCCGGGTTTCAGGCGCGCCACCGCGCCGCCCTCGCCCAGGGTCAGGTCGAAGCCGCGGGCCTTGGCCAGCGCCGCGGCGCGCGGCAGGTCGTCGGTCTGGAAGGCGATCTCGGGCGCCAGTTCGGCCTTCAGCCGTTCCAGCTCGCCCTCCAGCACCAGCCGGCCCTCGCTGAGAATGCCCACGTGCGTCGCCGTCTGCTCGATCTCGCCCAGCAGGTGGCTGGACAGCAGCACCGTCGCCCCGGTCCGCTCGGGCAGGGCGCGCAGGAAGCGGCGCATGTCGGCGATGCCGTCCGGATCCAGCCCGTTGGTCGGCTCGTCCAGGATCAGCACCGGCGGCGCGCCCAGCATGGCCCGGGCCAGGCCCAGGCGCTGCCGCATCCCCAGCGAGAAGTCGCTGACCGGCTTGCCGGCGTGCTCGCGCATCTCGACCACGTCCAGCACCCGGTCGATCTCGGTCTTGGGCAGGCCCAGCAGGGTCCGCGTCAGGTCCAGGTTCTCGCGGCCGGACAGGTTAACATAGAAGCCATGCGCCTCCAGCAGCGCCCCGACCCGCCGCGCGGCGGCCAGCCGGTCCCGGGCCACATCGACGCCGGCGACCCGGGCCGCGCCCGAGGTCGGAGCGATCAGGCCCAGCAGCATCTTCAGCGTCGTCGTCTTGCCCGCGCCGTTGCGGCCCAGAAAGCCGTAGACGGCCTTGTCCGGCACGGTCATCGACACGGCGTCGACGGCCAGATGGCGTTTGAACCGGCGCGTCAGGGCGCGGGTTTCAATGGCGGCGTTCATGGTCGGCGCTCTCGATTCGTTTAACTCTCATATAAAGTTGCGAAGCTCTCGTCTTTAAGTCAAGATTAAAGACAAGACAGATTCCGGAGACCCTCATGGCCGCTGCCGACATCGACCGCTTCCGCCTGCGCTGCCGCCAATTCCGCTGGCTGTCGATCTTCATGGTGTGCAGCGTCGGGGCCCTGATGGCGCTGGCCTATGTCGTCGCCCCGATCATCGCCTGGACGCGGGGGATGATGGGCTATCCGGACGTGCTGCAGGGCACGCTGCAGTACGGCCTGCCGGCCTTCTGCTACCTGTTCGGGGTCTGGTCCATCGGGACGGGCGTGGGTCAGATCGGCAAGGGGCGGCTGATCCAGACGACCCTCGCCTCGACCCTGCGGCGCGTCGGCCTGGCGCTGGGCGTCGGCGGGGTGCTCAGCGTCTTCATCGTGACCAACCTGATGCGCGTTCTGCACATGGGCCAGGGCGGCTTTCTGAATTTCGACGTGGCGGGTATGACGCTGGGGATGATCGGCGGCGCCCTGTTCCTGCTGGGCCGGGTGATCGAACAGGCGGGCAAGGTCCAGGCCGAGCTGGACGAAATGATATGATGCCCATCCGCGTGACCCTCGACCAGCTGATCGTCCGCAAGGGCCTGAAGGCCCGCGACCTCGCCCAGCAGGTCGGTCTCAGCGAGACCCAGCTGTCCCTGTTCCGCTCGGGCAAGGTGAAGGGCATCCGCTTCCGCACCCTGGCCAAGCTGTGCGCGGCGCTGGAGTGCCGGCCGGCGGACCTGCTGGACTACGACTTCGACGCGGCGGATCTGCTGGGGGACGAGGAGGAGTGAGGTTGGGCTATTGGGATGAGCTGAAGTCAGCATTGGAGGGCTGACAACATCATCCTCAAGTCGCGCCGTTATGTTTGGGGAGATTGCTCTTCTCCTCGCACCCCGGTCCGTAAAAGCAGAATGCGAACCAAGTTTCCCGTTGCTTCCCAGCGTATGTCTCATATTCAATTCCACCCACTGCCGTCAGTATGTGTCCTGAATGGTTTTCCATGTTGTTCAGCTCGGATATCTGCTCTTCAGTCAACGTGTTGTGATGGGTGATTTTCGCTGAGGCGCTGTTTCCGGGTTGTATGATGATCGGGTCAAAAAGGTCCTTTGTGTAGCTGTAGTCTAGATTTTTGTCATCTCCAGCAAACTGATAGGCTAGCGCAAGTCCAATTTTGGCATTCTTTGCCGGGGTAGATCCCATGTTTTTGATTTCAATTTTTAAGACTGGCTTCTTTCCAAGTCCAACATTTACGATGTGAGCGCTTACGGCGAGGTAAGCTCGAAGTTCATCGTGAGTATGTTGAGCCTGTGAATCGAATATTTGCCGAGTTTGATACATAGAGTAGAAGCTGGCTAAAATGGTCATCGTCAGGCCGATCATTCCGACTGCGCTGACAAACAACGCGAGTTCGGCCACTTTTGCCGATTTCTGGGCAGCCGTAACGTTGAGTGCAGACAAGATCAGCGCTTGTTCGTCGGGAGCCAGATGCCTGATGTCGCGTACCTTGATGTCAGGAACCTCCGTCGCGCTCGACAATATGCTCGCGATGATAACTACGGTTCCCGCGCTCAAGGTGACGGCAAACAGGACTGCAATCGCAATCCCCTTGATCCATTTTCGATTTATCATGACGGCCCTCCCCCGCTTCATTGGACGCAAACGTGGGGCGGTTTTCAACTCTGCATTATCAATTGTCCGATGTGTGCGTTCAGATAGCGATCGTGTCGGCGCGTTTGGTCAGGGAATGGCGGAGGACTAGCCGCTAGCCCGCCCACCCCCGCCGCGCCGCCCACCGCAGCACCAGCTCCGGCCAGATCGCCGCCGGCTTGCCTTCGATCAGGCGGATCCCGAAACCGTGGCCGCCCTCCTCGAACAGGTGCGCCTCCGCCTTCACGCCCGCGGCCTTCAGCGCCGTCAGCAGCTGCAGGCTGTTCTCCACCGGCACCGCCTCGTCATCCATCGCGTGCAGCAGGAAGACCGGCGGCCGCCCGCGCCAGTCCATCCGCTCCAATGAATAGCGGGCGACGGCCTCCGCCGACGGCGTCTCGCCCAGCATCTCCCGGCGCGACCCGGCGTGGGCGAAGGGCGGGGCCATGGTCGCCACCGGATAGAGCAGGATCGACAGGTCAGGCCGCATCGACACGGCGTCCGCCTCGTCGACCGCCGCATAGGTCTGATCCGTCCGCGCTGTCAGCATCCCGGCCAGGTGTCCGCCCGCCGAGGCGCCCAGCACCGCCACCCGCGCCGGGTCCAGTCCGTCCGCCGCCGCGCGCGCCCGCACCAGCCGCAGCGCCCGCTGGGCGTCCTGCAGCGGCGCGTCCGGACCCGCCGTCCAGCCGTCGCCGGGCAGGCGGTAACGCAGCACGAAACAGGTGATGCCCGCCGCCGCGAACACCCGCGCGCAGTCCAACCCCTCCTTGTCGACGACGGCCCATTTGTAGCCGCCGCCGGGGATCAGCAGCAGGCTCGCCCCATTCGGCCGGGCGGGCCGCAGGACCATCAGGATCGGCTCGGTCGTGTAGCGGGCGAAGCGGTCGTGGAAGGCGGGATCGGTCGAGCGCTCGGTCACCACCGGCGTCACGGTCACCCGCGCGCCCCCCGGCGCCGCGCCCGGCCACAGGCGGATCGTCTCGGTCGGGTCGGGCGGCGCCACCGTCTGCGACACCGGTGTCATTGTCAGGGCGGGAAGGGGCGTCGCGGCGGCTGCGGCCAGGCCCAGCGCGCCTCTGCGGGTGGTGATCATGGGGCGGTCTCCTGAGGCTCAGGCTAGGCCGCCGCCGCCCGCGCCGACAAGCCGCTTGACTCCGCCTCAGAATATAACCACAAAGTTATACAACACTGAGGTTATGAACATGGCCGCCGCCGCTCTGAAACTGGACGAGACCTTCGCCGCCCTGGCCGACCCGACCCGTCGCGCCATCCTGAAGCGGCTGGCCAAGGGCGAGGCCTCGGTCAGCGAGCTGGCCGCGCCCTTCGACATGAGCCAGCCGGCCATCTCGAAACACCTCAAGGTGCTGGAACGGGCGGGGCTGATCTCGACCGGACAGGACGCCCAGCGCCGTCCCCGCAAGCTGGAGCCGGAGGCTCTCGTGATCGCCAACGACTTCCTGATCGAACTGCGCACCCTGTTCGAGAGCCGCTATGCGGCGCTCGACGCGGTGCTCGAGGAACTCAAAACGACCGGCGCGACCGGCGACTGATGGAGGATGCCCCGATGACCCTGAAGCTGATGACCCCCGGCGACCGCGAAATCCTGATCGAGCGCCGCTTCGCCGCCGCCCGCCCGCAGGTGTGGCGCGCCCTGACCGAGCCCGACCTGGTGCGCAAATGGCTGCTGGGTCCCGACGGCTGGACCATGCCGGTCTGCACCATCGACCTGCGCGTCGGCGGCGAGATGCGCTTCGAATGGGCGCGCGGCGACGCCCGCATGGGCCTGACCAGCACCTTCAAGGAGATCGTGCCGGACGACCGCATGGTCGCGACCGAAAAGTTCGACGAGGACTGGACCGGCGGCGAGACCCTGGTCACCCAGTCCCTGCATGACGACGGCGACGGGACGATCCTGCGCACCCACATCCTCTACGCCTCGCAGGAAGCCCGCGATGGCGCGAAGATGTCGGGCATGACCGACGGCATGGAAGCCGGCTACGCGCGCCTGGACGGGATGTTCGCGGCGGCGGCGTAAGAGCGTCTCCCTCCCCCTCGTGGGGAGGGATGTCGGCGCGCAGCGACGACAAGGTGGGGTTCGTAAGGGCGGGGCGTCGCTCCCCACCCGTCCCGCTTCGCGGTCCACCCTCCCCAGAAGGGGAGGGAGAGTCTTGAGTTACGCCAGCTCCACCGCCATCGCCACGGCTTCGCCGCCGCCGATGCACAGGCTCGCCACGCCCTTCGTCCCGCCGCGCGCCTGAAGCGCCGCCAGCAGGGTGGCCAGCACCCGGGCGCCCGAAGCGCCGATGGGATGGCCGAGCGCGGTCGCGCCGCCGTTCACGTTCAGCTTGGCGTGGTCGATGCCCAGTTCGCGCATGGCGATCATCGGCACCACGGCGAAGGCCTCGTTGACCTCCCACAGATCGACGTCGTCGACCGACCAGCCGGCCTTGGCCAGGGTCTTGCGGATCGCCGGGACCGGGGCGGTGGTGAACAGGGCGGGCTCCTGGGCGTGGGCCGAGTGGCCGACGATGCGGGCCAGCACCGGCATGCCCAGCGCCCGCGCCACGCTCTCGCGCGTCACGACCAGGGCGGCGGCGCCGTCCGAGATCGAAGCCGAGGAGGCTGCTGTGATGGTGCCGTCCTTGGCGAAGGCGGGCTTCAGATTGGGGATCTTGGACGGATCGGCCTTGGCGGGCTGTTCGTCCTCGCTGACCGTGACCGGTCCCTTGCGCGACTGGACCTCGACCGGAACCACTTCGCCGGCGAAGGCGCCGCCGGTGACGGCCGCGTTGGCGCGGCTCAGGCTCTCGATGGCGTAGGCGTCCTGGTCCTCGCGGGTGAACTGGTACGCATTGGCGGTGTCCTGGGCGAACGAGCCCATCGGCTTGCCCGGCTGATAGGCGTCTTCCAGTCCGTCCATCATCATCGAGTCGACGATGACGTCGTGGCCGATGCGGGCGCCGCCGCGATGCTTGTTCATCAGGTAGGGGGCGCCGGTCATCGACTCCATGCCGCCCGCCACGATGATGTCGGCCGAACCGGCCCTGATCGAATCCGCGGCCATCATCACGGCCTGCAGGCCCGAGCCGCACATCTTATTCACCGTCGTCGCCTCGACGTGCTGGCCCAGGCCCGCGCCGATGGCGGCCTGACGGGCCGGGGCCTGACCCAGGCCGGCGGGCAGGACGCAGCCCATGTAGATCTGTTCGACCTTCTCCGGCGCGACGCCCGCGCGCTCGACCGCAGCCTTGACCGCGACGGCGCCCAGCTCGGTGGCCTTGACGCCGGTCAGGGCGCCCTGGAAGCCGCCCATGGGCGTGCGGGCGAAGGAACAGATGACGACGGGATCGGACATCGAGAGCATCCTCTAAAAAAACCTACGGCGGCTAGATCGTCCCTTTTCGGGTCAGACGCAAGCCTTTGCGCTGCAGTGCACAATCACTCGGCCGCAGGCAATGGGGCCGGCAGCCAATCAGGACGCCGCACCCGCACCGGACGCCCCTCTACCGTAAGCTCGCCCTCCAGCCGGTCCAGCCGCACCAGGGCCATGGCGACGCCGTCGCGCCCGCTCAGCACCTCGCCGGCGCGCAGCTCTCCGTTCAGCACCTCGGCTCCGAACGGCGGCGGCGGACCGTCGAATTCCAGCGGCAGCATGCGGTTGCGGATCGCCCCCCGGCGCTTCATGCGCGAGGTGGTCTCCTGGCCGATGAAACAGCCCTTCTGGAAGTCGATCCCGTTCAGCAGGTCGAAATCGGCCTCGATCGGATAGGTCTTGTCCGACGGCGCGTCCGCGCTCGGATCGGGCACGCCCACGGTCAGCCGGTGCGCCTGCCAGTCATCCTCCACGGCGTTGGTGTCCAGCGCGCCGCCATAGCGCCGCCCGCCCAGCGCCGGCTCGCGCGGATCGACCGCGAAACCCTCGACCACGCCGGCCCAGCCGACGAACACCGCGCGGTCGTCCGCCTCGACGGTCACGGCGGCGCGCAGCTTGTACATCGACAGCCGCTGGATCAGGGCGTCCCGCCGCTCGGCCGCCACGTCCAGCAGCACGCCGTCCGCCTCGCCGAAAATGAACAGGTCGAACAGCAGCCGCCCCGGCGGCGACAGCAGGGCGCCGAACCTCAGCTCGCCCTCGCCGATCGTCTCCACGTCCTGCGTCAGCAGATTGTGCAGGAAAGGCTTGGCGTCCGGCCCGCCGATCCGGATCAGGGCGCGGGAGGGCAGGCGGGCGATGCGCGTGGTCATGGGTCCTACATAGGGCGGCGGGCGTCGCTCCGACAGCCATGCGACGTAGGAAGAACGGCAGTGCGAAGTCGCTGCATGACACGACGCTTCGGCCCTGATGCGCTATGGTCACGCCGACGCCGCGTGCCAGGCTGACCGCGTCACAGGGTGGAGCCGGATGATGATCAGGGACCTTCTGCACCGCCTCGGGGGGCTCGTGACTCTGGCCCTCGGACTGGCCGCCTCCTGGTGGGGCATCGTGACGCCGCTCGAGGCGGCTCGCGCGCAGGCGCCGGAGGTCCACTACGACATCAAGCTGTTCGTCCTGGCGCCGCTGCTGCTGATCTTCGGCCTGTTCTTCCTGCTGGTCGGCGACCGCGTGCCCTACCGCAACGCCGAGGAACGCAAGCTCACGACGGTCGGATGGATCCTGATGACAGTCGTCGCCGTGGCGGCGTTCGGCAGCTACTTCCTGCTCAAGCAGCAGTTCGCGACACTGGGCTATCACTAGGAACCGCTCCAGATGACGCCGATCAAACGACCCATGACGTTCCGCGAACGCCTATTCTTCATCATCTTTGCGGCCTGCCTCCTGTCCCTTTTTGCGTTCACGGCCTGGCGCATCGAGCGGGACGCCAGGGCGGCGGACGCGATGCAACCGCCTTTGCCGGTGGTCACGAAAGATCTGGATGGGCGCGTCTTGACCGTGGATGGGCGGCCCGTCAGCTCCCCACCGCATACCGCGCCGTCACTCCGTCCGGCTCCCACTGGTGCTGTTCCAGTCGGTCCAGAGACCTGACCACACGCTCCACGAACCCCGCCGGATCGCCCGCCTCGACCGCGGGCCTCAGCCACTCCGTCACCACCGCCCGCGCGGGGAAGAAGCCGACAGGCCCCGGCACGCTCAGCGCCACCTCGATCCCCTCGGCCAGCCAGCCGGCGACCACCACGAACAATCCCTCGGACGCCAGGAAGTCGCTGCGGCGCAGGACGTACAGGGTGATCACCCCCTCATCGATCCCGTCGGGACGGACGATCACGCCGCTGCGGTCGGGCCGCCAGTCGT
Organism: Brevundimonas sp. EU05-FHT14B11; assembly: GCF_058790835.1. NCBI lineage: Bacteria > Pseudomonadati > Pseudomonadota > Alphaproteobacteria > Caulobacterales > Caulobacteraceae > Brevundimonas > Brevundimonas sp. EU05-FHT14B11. The sequence goes on along the minus strand of NZ_JBYTCY010000003.1, from coordinate 161,443 downwards.
CGCCCAGTTCGATCACGCGCCACAGGCAGAACCAGATCCGGCAGGTCTGCGGCCGGATCGCATGCACGGCGCAGCCCGAACCGTCGACGCAATAGCCGCACAGCTCGCCCGTGGGCTTGGCCAGTTCGGGCAGGTCCAGCGGAATGACGCGGCAGCATTCGACGCAGCCGCCGCATTCGCGGTCGGGGAGGAGGGGCAGGCTCATCGCGGAGCGACGCCAGAAAGACGGGGCCGGGTCAACTGAAGTCCGTCCGTCCACAGCTTGCTTGCACCAGGGCGTCATGTCCCGCTGACGTGACGAGAATCCCTGTACAACCAGCGCATGGCGGGCCGTTTCCCCATTCTCTACCTCGCCGAGGCCGGCGCAGACGACGCAGTGATGTCCTCGGGCGTGCTCGCGTATCTGGTCGACGCCATGCCGCAGGCCAGCTTCACCATTGTGGGCTCGCCGCAGAGCGCGCTCCTGTTCGCCGATACCCCGCGCCTCGACAAGCTGATCGTGCTGGAGAAGGAGGGCCGCCTCGAATGGCTCGGCCTGTGGAACCAGGTCCGCGCGATCAAATGGGGCCTGATCGTCGACATGCGCGGCACCACCTTCTCGGGCAAGCTCAGCCGCCAGAAGCGGGCCGTGCGCGGCAAGGACGAGGCGGGCGTGCACAAGGTCGAACTGGCCGCCCGCGTGCTGCAGCTGGACGAGGTCCCGGCTCCCCGGCTGTTCGTGTCCGACGCCACCCGCGCCTCCATCGAGCCCCTGCTGCCGCAGGACGGCGCGCCCCTGCTGGTCATCGCGCCGGGGGCTGACTGGGTCGGCCGCGAATGGCCGCCCGAACGCTATGCGACCCTCGCCGCCACCCTGACCAACGACGGGCCGCTGGCCGGCGGCCGGGTGGTCGTGCTCGGCGACGAGAAGGACAAGGACGCGGGCCACACCATCCGCCTGGCCATGCCGCGCAACCGCACCAGCGAACTGCCGGGCAAGCTGTCGATGGTGCAGGCCCTGGCGGTGCTGGAGCGGGCGGCGCTCTATCTGGGCGGCGACTCGGTCTGGACCCAGCTGGCGGTCGCCGCCGGCGCGCCGGTGGTGGCGGCCTACGGCCCCTCCGACGAGACGGTGCGCGGTCCCTGGACCGGCGTGGTGGTGCGCGGCCCCCGCTCGGTGGAGGAGTTCCGCAAGATCGATCCGGGCCTCAACCAGGCCATCCTGCACATGAACGAGGTCCCCGCCGACCGCGTGCTCAAGGCCGCCAGGAAGGTGCTGGCCGAGCGGGCGGCCTGAGCCGCCTCAGGTCAGGCCCAGCAGCCAGATGCGCAGCGGATTGGCCGGGTCGGACAGCAGCTTGGCCACCATCGCCAGGCAGACGATCACCAGAAGGGGGCGGATCAGTTTCGGCCCAAACCGCATGGCGGCGTGCGACCCTAGCCAGCCGCCGATCACCTGACCGACCGCCATCATCAGGCCGATCAGCCAAAGCGCATGGCCGCCGATGGCGAAGACCACCACCGAGACGACATTGCTGGCCAGGTTCAGCGCCTTGGTGTGCGCTGTCGCCCGCGTCAGCCCCATACCCAGCAAGGTGACCAGCGCCAGGGCGAAGAAGGACCCGGCGCCCGGTCCGAAGAAACCGTCATAGAAGCCGATGCCGCCGGTCACGGCGCCGAAGGCGAAGGGGGTCAGCCGGGCGTGCACATCCTCATCGCTCGCCTTGGGTCCGACCAGAAAATAGACCGCGATCCCGGCCAGAAGGACGGGCAGCAGGACCATCAGCCAGGTCGTGTCCACGAACGTCACGGTAAAGGCGCCCAGCGCCGCCCCAACCGCCGTCGCGGTCAATGGCCATTTCAGCAGGGCGAAGTCGATCCGCCCCTTGCGCCAGAATGTGTATGTGGCCGCCGCCGTGCCGAAGCTGCCCTGGATCTTGTTGGTCGCGATCGCAGCCACCGGCGGCACGCCCGCCGCCAGCAGGGCCGGAACTGTAATCAGCCCGCCGCCCCCGGCGATGGCGTCCACGAATCCGGCGAGCACCGCCGCGGCGAACAGCAGGGCGAGGATTTCAGGGGCAAGATCGAACATGGCGCGGCTTTACGCCGACCTTCGCCGTTGCGCATCCCGTTTATGCGGCGGAGGCCGTACGTCCATTCCTGACGCACCCATCGGCTACTCTACGGCCTGTTGCTACCCGACCTATCCGGACGCATCGGACGCTTCGGACGGTGTTTTCGATCCGCCCCGTTCGCACTCTTCGCACTGTCTTTTTTTGCGCGCGCATCCTGCCTTCCGCCCGCTTTCGGACTATTCAGGCGGCCCATGACCTATGACCTGATCGTTCGCGGCGGCGAAGTCGCCAATCACGCCGGACGCGGCCTCGCCGACGTCGGCATCATCGACGGCAAGATCGCCTTCATCGGCGACCTCGGCCAGGCCTCGGCGGGCGAGACGTTCGACGCGACGGGGCTGACGGTCCTGCCGGGGGTCATCGACACCCAGGTCCACTTCCGCGAACCCGGTCTGGAGTGGAAGGAAGATCTGGAGACCGGCTCGCGCGCCGCGGCCTTGGGCGGGGTCACCGCCGTGTTCGAGATGCCGAACACCGAGCCCAACACCACCGATCCGGACACCCTGGCCGACAAGCTGGACCGCGCCCGCGACCGCATGTGGACCGACCACGCCTTCTACATCGGCGGCACACACGAGAACGCGAAATACCTGGCCGAGCTGGAGCGCCTGCCCGGCTGCTGCGGGGTCAAGGTCTTCATGGGCGCCTCGACCGGCACCCTCCTGGTGGCCGACGACGACGGCGTGCGCGAGGTGCTGCGCCATGTGAAGCGCCGCGCCACCTTCCACTCCGAGGATGAGTACCGCCTCGTGGAGCGCCGCCCCCTGGCCCGCACCGGCGACTGGACCAGCCACCCGGAGGTCCGCGATCCCGAGAGCGCCATCATGTCCACCCGGCGCCTCGTCGGGCTGGCCAAGGAGACCGGCGCCCGCATCCACGTGCTGCACGTGACCACGGCGGAAGAGATCGAGTTCCTGGCCGGGCACAAGGACGTCGCCACCGTCGAGGTCACGCCCCAGCACCTGACCCTGGACGGCGACGAGGCCTATGACCGCCTCAAGGGCCTGGCCCAGATGAATCCGCCGATCCGCAACAACTACCACATCGCCGGCCTGTGGCGAGGGATCGAGCAGGGCGTCGCCGACGTGCTGGGCTCGGACCACGCGCCGCATACGCTGGAGGAGAAGGCCCGGCCTTACCCCGCCTCGCCCTCGGGCATGCCGGGGGTGCAGACGCTGGTGCCGGTCATGCTGACCCACGTCGCCAACGGGCGGCTGACGCTGGACCGCTTCATCGACCTGACCAGCCACGGCGCCAACCGCGTCTTCGGCATCGCCGGCAAGGGCCGCATGGCCGAGGGCTATGACGGCGACCTGACCATCGTCGACCTGAAGGCCAAGCATGTCCTCAGGCACGAGGACATGGCCACCCGCTCGGGCTGGACCCCGTTCGACGGCTTCGAGGCCACCGGCCAGGCCAAGGCCACCATCGTGCGCGGCCGCGTCGTCATGCGCGATGGCGAGATGCAGGGGACCGCCCACGGCCGCCCGGTCCGCTTCCAGGAGACCCTGGCCTGATGAAACTCGAAGAGCAGATCGTCCTCGTCACCGGCGGGGCGCGCGGCGTCGGCGCCGCCGTGATCCGCGCCTTCGCCGCCCAGGGCGCCCGCGTCGTCATCAACTTCCGCGCCAGCGAGACCGCCGCCCGCGAACTGGTCGACGAGTTTCCCGAACAGGCCGTCGCCTTCCGCGCCGACGTCACCGACCGCGAGGCGGTGCGGGAAATGGTCGCCATGGCCGAGGACGTCTTCGGCGCCCCGGTCACCACCGTGGTCAACAATGCCCTGGACTACAGCTTCAACGGCGACGGCCGGTCGCAGTTCGCCGACCTCGACTGGTCCGAGATGGAGGACCAGTTCGCCACCGTCGTGCGCGGCGCCCTGAACGTCATCCAGGCGACGGCGCCGGGCATGGCCGGGATCGGCTTCGGCCGGGTGGTCAACATCGGCACCAACCTGTTCCAGAACCCGGTCGTGCCCTACCACGACTACACCGCCGCCAAGGCCGCCCTGCTCAGCCTGACCCGGACGGCGGCCGCCGACCTCGGTCCGCAGGGGATCACGGTCAACATGGTCTCCGGCGGCCTGCTGCGCACCACGGACGCCAGCGCGGCCACGCCCGAGGCGGTCTTCGACCTGATCGCCGGCATGACGCCGCTGCGGTCGGTCACGACGCCCGAAGAGTTCGCCGACGCCGTCCTGTTCTTCGCCTCGCCCTGGAGCCGGGCGGTGACGGGGCAGAACCTGGTCGTGGATGGCGGGCTGGTGCGGGACTAGATCGAGAAGCTGACGCCGCAGCCGCAGCTGGACGCCGCGTTCGGGTTGCGCACCACGAACTGGGCTCCGGCCAGGTCGTCGACGAAGGCGATCTCGGAGCCCTTGAGGAAGGGCAGGGAGACGGTGTCGACCACGGCGGCCTGGCCGTCGGTCTCGATGCGGATGTCGTCGGCGTCGCCGGCCTCGATCAGTTCGAAGCGGTACTGGAAGCCCGAGCAGCCGCCGCCGTCCACCGCGACGCGCAGCAGCACCGGATGGCCCTCGGCCTCGCCCAGCTTCGCCAGGCGCCGCGCGGCGCTTTCGGACAGGGTCAGGCCATGACCGCCGGTGGGGGCGGAGACGGCGAAGGCGGGTGCGGATTGGACGGTGCTCACGCAGGCCTATATGAGGCGCGGACGGGCGTTCGCAAAGGGCGCCTGAGCGAATGAGCAGCCGAACTTGATCCCTGAGCGCGCGTCCTACGCCGAATATCCCGAGCACAGCCGAGGCCGGCTGTCGCCCGAGCCGATCAGCCGCACCCGCAACGCCTTCGCCCGCGACCGCGACCGGATCATCCACGCCACCGCCTTCCGCCGCCTGAAGGAGAAGACCCAGGTCTTCGTGGCGCACGAGGGCGACCACTACCGCACCCGCCTGACCCACTCGCTGGAGGTGGCCCAGATCGCCCGCTCGCTGGCGCATGCCCTGAGGCTGGACACCGACCTGGCCGAGACGGTGGCCCTGGCCCACGACCTGGGCCATCCGCCCTTCGGCCATGCGGGCGAGGACGAGCTGCAGGCCCAGATGGCCCCGTGGGGCGGCTTCGACCACAACGTCCAGACCTTCCGCGTCGTGACCAAGCTGGAGGAGCGCTATCCTCAGTTCGACGGCCTGAACCTGAGCTGGGAGACGGTCGAGGGCGTGGTCAAGCACAACGGTCCGGTCAGCCATCGGCTGGACGAGCCCGCCTGGCGCGCCATCGCCGACTACGCCCCGGGCTGGGACCTGCGGCTGAACAGCTTCGCCTCGCTGGAGGCCCAGGCCGCCGCCATCGCCGACGACATCGCCTACAACAACCACGACGTGGACGACGGCGTGCAGGCGGGCCTCTTCACCCTGGACGACCTGTCCGACGTGCCCCTGATCGGGCCGGTGCTGCGCGGCGTCCGCGCCGACTGGCCGGCCATCGACGAGCGGATGGTCCGTATCGAGGCGGTGCGCCGCATGATCGGGGTCATGATCGAGGACGTGCTGGCCGAGACCGAGCGGCGGCTGGAGGCGGACGGCGTCCGTTCCACCGAGGACGTGCGCATGGCCGCCCGCACGCTGGTGGCCTTCTCGCCGGCCATGCTGGCGGACCTGGGCGTGCTGAGGAAGTTCCTGTTCGAGCGGATGTACCGCCACTATCGCGTCAACCGGACCCGCAGTCAGGCGCGGCGGATCCTGGCCGAGATGTTCCAGCTGTTCATGGCCGAGCCCGAGACCATGCCGCCGGAATGGTCAGGCCCCGCCCAGGGCGGCGACGAGACCCGGCGGGCCCGGGCGGTGTGCGACTACATCGCCGGGATGACCGACCGCTACGCCATCGAGGAACACAAGAAGCTGTTCAGCCTCGACCTGGCCCTCGATCTGTGATTCGTAACCCTCGTCGGGGCGGGTAGAGTAGTTGGCCGACGCGGGCGATTCGCGGTCGGCGACGTTTCCAAGGCGCGGCCATGTCCCACGAAGATCCCTACCGTCCGAATCCGGGCCGCGACCGCGGCGCCTACACCCCGCCGACCGACGACGACCTGCCGTTCGAGCGCGGCGGCTATGATCCGCGCCGCGGCGGCGGACATGGCGGCGGCGGTGGAGGCGGCGGCAAGTCTCCGCCGCTGACCCTGATCATCTCCGGCGTGGTGCTGGTGCTGCTGATCATCGCGGTGGTGGTCTACTATCGCGCCGGTCCGCGCTCCTCGAACGACGCGCCGCCCGCCGTGGGCACGCCCGTCGGCGACATGAAGGCCGCCGCGCCCGTCGACGCCCAGCCGATCGACCCGGAAGCCGGCATCGACGTCTATTCCGGCGCCGAGGCCCCGACCGCGACCCCGACCTTCACTCCGCCGCCCGAAGCGGTCCAGCCGCGTCCCCTGCCGCGTCCGGTCGAAGGCGCGCCCCTGCCGGCGCCCGTGACCCGCCCGGCCCCGCCCGCCGTGACGGCGCCGCCGGCCGAGAAGGCCGGGCCCGCCACGCCGCCCGCCGCCGGCGGTACCTCGGGCGTGCAGATCGGCGCCTTCTCGACCCCGGCCATCGCCGAGCGCGAGTACGGCCAGGTCGTCGGCCGCTATCCGTCGCTGACCCGCGGCGCCACCCGCCGGGTGCAGGAGGTGACCTCGTCCTCCGGCTCGACCCTGTACCGCACGACGGTGACGGGCCTCAGCCGCGACCAGGCGACGGCCCTGTGCACCGCCATCAAGTCTGGCGGCGGCGACTGCATCGTGCGCTGATCCCCGGTGACCACGGCGGCGATCTACGGCTGTAGCGGCCACCGGCTGACGGCGGAGGAGAAGGCCTTCTTCGCCGAGGTCAGGCCGTGGGGTTTCATCCTGTTCCGGCGCAATGTGGAGAGCCCGGACCAGGTGCGGGCCCTGACCGCCGAACTGCGCGACAGCATCGATGATCCGAAGGCCCCCATCCTGATCGACCAGGAGGGCGGCCGGGTCCAGCGCCTGGGGCCGCCGCACTGGCCCAAATACCCGCCGGGCGACGCCTATCTCAAGGCGACCAACGATCCGCTGGCGGCCCGCGAGCTGGTCCGGCTGGGCGCGCGCCTGATGGCGCATGAGCTGAAAGAGGTCGGCATCGACGTCGACTGCGCGCCCGTCCTGGACGTGCCGGTGCCGGGCGCCCACGACATCATCGGCGACCGAGCCTACGCCCGCGATCCGGCGACGGTGACGCAGCTGGGCCGTGCGGCGGCCGAGGGCCTGCTGGCGGGCGGCGTCCTGCCGGTGATCAAGCACATGCCCGGCCACGGCCGCGCCTTCGCCGACACCCACAAGGAACTGCCGACCGTCCATGCGGATCTGGACACCCTGGACGGCTGGGACTTCGCGCCGTTCAAGGCGCTGTCGGACATGCCCATCGGCATGACGGCCCACATCATCTTCACGGCCATCGACCCCAAGCGCCCGGCGACCCAGTCGAAGAAGGCGATCAAGCTGATCCGCGAGCGGCTGGGCTTCGGCGGCCTGCTGCTGTCGGACGATCTGGTGATGAACGCCCTGTCCGGCACCCTGACCGAGCGGGCGCGGATGTCGCTCAAGGCCGGCTGCGACCTGGTCATCCACTGGAACGGCGTCATGGACGAGATGCGCCAGGTGGCCGAGGGCGTCGGCAAGCTGAAGGGCGGCGCCCGGCGCCGCGCGGACGCGGCCCTTGCCCGTATCGTTCACACGCCCGAGCCACTGGACTACCGCGAAGCCCGCGACCGGTTCGACGCCCTGATGGGCGGGCGGCTGGAGGCGGCGAAGGGGCCGGACGTGGCGGAGGCGCAGGCCTGATCCCATGACGGATGCCTTCCAGCCCAATCTGGACTTCGCGGCCGTCGATCAGGCGGACGAGCGCGACGCCTTCGTGGTCGATCTGGAAGGTTACGAAGGCCCGCTGCACGTGCTGCTGGCGCTGGCGCGGACGCAGAAGGTGGACCTGCTGAAGCTGTCGATCACCCGGCTGGCCGAGCAGTATCTGGCCTTCGTGCACGAGGCGCGGCGGCGCAACTTCGCCCTGGCCGCCGACTATCTCGTGATGGCGTCCTGGCTGGCCTATCTGAAGTCGCGCCTGCTGCTGCCGCGCAACGAGAAGGGCAAGGGCGACGAGGTCCCGGCCGAGGAGATGGCCGCCGCCCTGGCCTTCCGCCTGCAGAAGCTGGAGGCCATGCGCAAGGCGGTGGAGGCGATCCAGTCGCGGCCGCAGCTGAAGCGCGACGTCTTCACCCGCGGCGACCCGGAGGCGCTGGTCATCATCCCGTCCGACCGCATCGACGCCAGCCTGTACGAGCTGATGGCCGCCTATGTGCAGCAGCGGCGGCGCGAGGAGCAGCGGCGCTACAATCCCGGCCAGCGGGTCGAGGCCTTCCAGCTGGAGGCCGCGCGCGACTGGCTGCGCGAGGTCCTGCCCCGGCTGGAGCAGTGGACGCCGCTGGAGAAGATCGCCCCCGAGAAGCACGGCGACGAGGAAGGCCCCTCGCAGGCCAGCTATACGGCGTCTACCCTGTCGGCCAGTCTGGAGCTGGTGAAGGAGGGGGCCATGGACGTGAAGCAGGCCGAGGCCTTCGCCGACATCTTCCTCAAGCGCCGCGGCCAGGGCCTGCCGCTGGAACTGACCCCATGAGCCTTCAGTTCGCCCCCGACCACATGGAGATCGAGCGCCGCGTCGAGGCGCTGCTGTTCGCCGCCGCCGGGCCGCTGTCGGCGGCCGAGATCGCGCGCCGCCTGCCCGAGGGCGCGGACGTGGGCGGAGCCATCTCGGGCCTGCGCGAACGCTATCAGGGGCGGGGCGTCGAGCTGGAGTGCGTGGCCGACCGCTGGCGCTTCCGCACCGCCGCCGACCTCAGCTTCATGATGACCGAGGAGCGCGAGGAGCCGCGCCGCCTGTCCAAGGCCGCGCTCGAGACCCTGGCGATCATCGCCTACCACCAGCCCTGCACCCGCGCCGAGATCGAGAGCGTGCGTGGCGTGTCCCTGTCCAAGGGCACGCTGGATCTGCTGCTGGAGATGGGGTTCGTGAAGCTGAAGGGCCGCCGCCGCACGCCGGGCCGCCCGGTCACCTACGCCACCGCCGACAAGTTCCTGGAGCATTTCAGCCTGGCCAGCCTGTACGACCTGCCGGGCGTGCAGGAGATGAAGGCGGCGGGCCTGCTGGACCTGTCCATCCCCGTCGGCTTCGAGGTCCCCGACCCGAGCCGCGCGCCGGACGGCGAAGAGACCCCGCTGCTGGACGGCGCCGACGACGGCCCGGAGTTCGCGCAGGACTTCGTGTCGGAGGACTGACGGGACGGGCAGGGCGCCCGGGCGTCGGGCTCCGGTGCGGCCAAGTGATTAGTGGTTAGTGATTAGTGGTTCGATGCTGCGCCGCGAGTGCAGGACGACACCTGCCGGTGAAGCGGCCAACCACTAATCACTAACCACTAATCACTTTCCGGACGCCGACGGCGGGTGATGCATTCCCTTCAAACCCCTGCTAACCCGCTTCGATGATCGCTCGCCTTCGCCCCGTTCCGTTCGACCTCGGCCCCGTCCACTTCGTCGGCATAGGCGGCATCGGCATGAGCGGCATCGCCGAGATCATGCTGAAGATCGGCTATGCGGTACAGGGCTCGGACGCCAAGGCCAGCGCCAACACCGAGCGGCTGGAGAAACTGGGCGCCAAGGTCTTCATCGGCCATGACGCAGCCCATGTCGCCGACGGCGTCTCGGCGGTGGTCTATTCCACGGCGGTCAAGGCCTCGAACCCGGAGATGATGGCCGCGCGCGAGCGCCGCATCCCCCTGGTCCGCCGGGCCGAGATGCTGGCCGAGCTGATGCGGCTGCAGTTCTCCATCGCGGTCGGCGGCACCCACGGCAAGACGACGACGACCTCGATGGTCGCGGCCCTGCTGGACGCCGCCGGGCTGGACCCCACGGTGGTCAACGGCGGGATCATCAACGCCTACGGCACCAACGCCAAGGTCGGCGACGGCGACTGGATCGTGGTTGAGGCCGACGAGAGCGACGGCAGCTTCCTGCGCCTGAAGTCGACGGTGGCGATCGTCACCAACATCGACCCGGAGCACCTGGACCACTACGGCGACTTCGACGGCGTCCGGAAGGCGTTCGTGGACTTCGTCGAGAACATCCCCTTCTACGGCTTCGCCGCCGTCTGCCTGGACCATCCCGAGGTGCAGCGGCTGGTCGCCTCGATCGATAACCGGCGTCTGGTCACCTACGGGATCAATCCGCAGGCCATGGTCCGGGCCGAGAATTGCGACATGGGCCCCGACGGCTGCCGCTTCGACGTGGTGATCCAGCAGCAGGGCGTGGCCGCGCTGGAAGAGCCGATCCGCATCGAGGGCCTGCACCTGCCCATGGCCGGCTGGCACAATGTCTCCAACGCCCTGGCCGCCATCGCCGTGGCGCGCGAGCTGGACGTGTCGGACGAAGCCATCAAGTCGGGCCTGGCCGGCTTCGGCGGGGTGAAGCGTCGCTTCACGACCACGGGCGTCGCCAATGGCGTGCGCGTCATCGACGACTACGGCCACCACCCGGTCGAGATCGCCGCCGTGCTGAAGGCCGCGCGCCAGGTGGCCGAGGGCCGCGTCATCGCCGTGGTCCAGCCGCACCGCTACACCCGCCTGCGCGATCTGATGGAGGAGTTCTCGACCTGCTTCTCGGACGCCGACGTGGTGATCGTGGCCGACGTCTATCCGGCGGGCGAGGCGCCCATCGAGGGCGTGGACAAGCATGCGCTGGTCGACGGCATCCGCCGCTTCGGCCACCGCTCCGTGCAGCCGCTGGAGAACGCCGCCGTCCTGCCGCGCACCATCCGCGAAGAGGCGAAGCCCGGCGATCTGGTCGTCCTGCTGGGCGCCGGCGACATCACCAGCTGGGCCTACGCCCTGCCGGCGCAGTTGGAGGCGTTGGGGTAGGCCGCAGCTATCCCAAGTGATCCAGAATCATGTTTCCGGCGACGAAGGCCAGGAAGCCGACCATGACGAAGGCCGTCGCGAACGAGGTCAGCCATTCCTGCCGATCCTTCAGCCTCAGGATCTCGGCGTCATCCAGGCCCCCCGCCTTCATCCGCTTCTGATCCGCGTCGATGAAGGGGAGCAGGACGGCGAAGCTCAGGGCCATCGGCAAGAAGACGAGAACCAGATTGGCCAGGCTGGAGAAGGAGGCGCGCCCTGCGCTGAACCGGCCGAGGAATTCGTTCAACGCCTGCTGGTGGGACAGCGGCGCATAGGCGGCCAACAGGGATGCGATCCCGATGGCGTAGAGCGCGACGTAGAGCATGATCTGGCCTGGCGTCTTTTTCACGCGAGGGGGCGGCAGGGTCGGCTCCGAGCCGAAGCGGGGCATAGGCGCGCCGACCCGCCAGGCGCCCGAATCCTGCTTGCGCCGGACATGCCATGACCATCGATGCACGGCGCGATGGACGAGCGGCAGTCCCACGAAGGCCAGGAAGGTCGTCAGGATCAGGTTCAGCGCGGCCTCCGCCGTGATCGAGACCCCGGTGTAGACGTTGATCGCATAGACGAACGCGATCCAGCCCAGCAGCATGCCGACCGTCGCGATCAGCCATAACAGAACCAGTGTGAGGATCGCGGCGGGCTTCATGGGGCGAAGCTAGGGGATGGAGGGGTGCGCGGGCCAGTGAAACCGGCGCCGGAGTCGCACGCTAAGGCCAGGCGACCGCTTGCCCCCTTGGACATCGGCTCCGGCGCCGCTATCGGACTTCCCATGACCCGGCTCGACACCCTCCCCACCGTCCGCGGCAAGCTGCTGCTGAATGAACCGCTGGGGCCGTTCACCTGGTTCCGGGTGGGCGGAAACGCCGACGCCCTGTTCATCCCGGCGGACGCCGAGGACCTGGCCGACTTCCTGAAGGCGCTGGACCCGTCCACGCCGGTGACGGTGCTGGGCGTCGGTTCGAACGTCATCGTGCGCGACGGCGGGGTCGAGGGCGTGGTGATCCGGCTGGCGGGGCGTCCGTGGGCGCAGGTGACGACCGACGGCGACACCGTCACGGCGGGCGCCGGCGCGCTGGACTCGATGGTGGCCAAGGCGTCCGCGAAAGCGGGCATCGGCGGGCTGGAGTTCTATGCGGGTATCCCGGGCACCATCGGCGGCGCCCTGACGATGAACGCGGGCTGCTACGGCTCCGAAACCAAGGACATCCTGGTCTCCGCCTGGGGGCTGACCCGCCAGGGCGAGCGCGTGGACTATGCGCTGGCCGACTTCGGCTACACCTACCGCCACTCCGAGGCGCCCGCCGACATCATCTGGGTCGAGGCCGTCTATCGCGGGACGCCCGCCGATCCGGAAGCCGTGTCGGCCAAGATCAGCGAGATCACCAGCCGCCGCGAGCAGACCCAGCCGATCCGCGAGAAGACCGGCGGCTCGACCTTCAAGAACCCCGAGGGTCATTCCAGCTGGAAGCTGGTCGACGAGGCGGGATGGCGCGGCAAGCTGCACGCGGTCACCGGGGGCGGGGCCATGTTCAGCGAGCTGCACTCCAACTTCATGATCAACCCGGGCGAGGCGACCGCGGCGGACATCGAGGGGCTGGGCGACGCCGTCCGCGCCGACGTGCTGGCCAAGACGGGCGTCCAACTGGACTGGGAGATCAAGCGCATCGGCCGCCCGGCCGCCCGGACTTAAGCCTCCGTTCACCACGCTTCGCCAAGCTTGGCGGCATGATCTCCTTCCCGCTCCGGCCCGGTCTGACGCCGGTTCGCCTGATCGCGCTTGTCATGCTCGGTCTGACGGCAGGCCTGCTGTCCTACGCCTCCTCGCTGTTCTTCGCGGGCACGCCCGGCATCACCGCCTTCTGGCCGGCCAACGCCCTGGTGCTGGCCTATGTCCTGCGGGTCTGCCGGACGCCGCGGGAGAGCCTGCTGGCGCTGGCGGTGACGCTCGTCGGAATGGTCACCGCCAATCTGGTCATGGGACGGCCGGTCGAGGTCGCCGTGGCCTTCCCGATCGCCAATGTCGTCGAGATCGCCGTCGCCGCTTGGTTCATGCGGCGGATCGCCATGCCGTTGTGCGGTCTGCGCGACCTGCGCCAGTTCCTGCTGGGCGCCGTGCTGGGCGGCCCCCTGGCCTCGACCCTGATCGCCGCCTTCTTCATGTGGGTCCGGCTGGGAATGACCGGTGAGGCCTTGGCGGGGGCGGCGGGCACATGGCTTCTGGCCGACATGATGGGCATGGCCATCGTGGCGCCGTTCGCCCTGTCGCTGGGGTCCGTCGTTCGTGGCGCCTGGCTGAAGGGGCTGGCGGCGCCCATGGTCATCTGCGGGATCTGTTTCGTCCTGTGCTGGCAGGCGCAGGTTCCGGTCATCTTCCTGGCCTTCCCGCTGGTGGGGTGGGCGGTGCTGAGAGATCGCGACCGGGGCGGAGCCCTGGGCGTGGGAGCCGTGGCCATCGCCGTGATCGGCGCCGCCTTGCTGGGCCAGGGCCCCATCGCGCGCCTGCCGCAGTTCGGCGTGGACCCCGGCATCGCCGTGCCGGTCTTCTTCGGCGCGCTGGTCCTGACCGCCTATCCCCTCGCGGCCCTGCTGAAGGAACTGGATGTCGTCGCCGCCGAACTGGACCGTCGCCGCGCCCAGGCCGAGACGGACAGCGCCGCCAAGTCCCGGTTGATCGGACAGGTCGGCGAGGAGCTGCGTTCGCCCCTGACCGGGGTGGTCACGGTTGCGGAGATGTTGAGAAGCGGCCGCCTGGGCGAACTGAACGAGCGCCAGCGCGACCTTCTGGCCCGGATCGCCGAGAGCGGCGCGGAAATCGAGAGCCTCAGCCACGAGATGGTGGCGCTGGCGGACGGCGGCGGACGGGGATCGCGGGCGTCGTCGGTCGCGGAGGTCGTGGAGGCGGCGATCGGCTCGGCGCGCTTCCGCGCCAATCGGGCCCGGGTCTCGCTGCAGGCGCTGTCCGGCGAGCCCTACTGGCGCGCCGGCATAGACGCCGACCGCCTGAAGCGACTGGTTCAGGACGCCCTGGGCGCCGCCATCGACGCCGCGCCCGCGGGCACGACCGTCCGGGTGGTCGTCGGCCTGGCCGGCGACGATCATCTGGAGGTCACCGTCGAGGATGCCGGCGCGCGGACCCTGACCGAGCGCGAAACGCGGTTCGCCACGGCCCAGCGCACATCCCCGGCCGCGGACGGGGTGGCCTTTGATCGCGCCGAGCTGCGCCGACTGGGCGGCGATCTGTGCTTCGGCCCCGGCGCCCTGGGCGGGGGCAGGCTGACGATCGTGCTGGCCCGGGCGCCGAACGAGGCCGCCGTCCGGGCCGCGTGAGCGGCGGCCGGCTGCGGTCGTCGCACGGTCACCCTCAATTTATCTCGCCGGGGGCCGCTTCTGGTTAAGGCTTCTTAACCGTCCCCACGGCAATCGGTTGGGGGGCGCTGAAGATGCCCGGAGCCGATCATGACCCGCCCGCTTTCCGATCTGCACGTCGCCGTCCTGATGGGCGGGCTGTCGTCCGAGCGCGAGGTCTCGCTGAGCTCGGGCGAGCAGTGCGCGAAGGCTCTGGAAGGACAGGTCGCCCGGATCACCCGCGTCGACGCGGGCCGCGACCTGGCCCAGGTGCTGACCGCGCTGCAGCCCGACGTGATCCTGAACGCCCTGCACGGGGAATGGGGCGAGGACGGCTGCGTCCAGGGCATCCTGGAGACCCTGCAGATTCCCTACACCCACTCCGGCGTCCTGGCCTCGGCCCTGACCATGGACAAGGACAAGACCAAGTCGATCCTGCGCGCCGCAGGGGTCGAGGTGCCGGGCGGCGGCCTGTTCGACCGGTTCGAGGTGGCCCGCCGCCACGTCCTGCCGCCTCCCTATGTGATCAAGCCCAACGCCGAGGGATCGTCGGTCGGGGTCTATCTGGTGCCCGAAGGCGCCAACGGCCCGCAGGCCGAGGTCGGCGCGCCCGGCTGGACCTATGGCGACGAGGTGATGGTCGAGCCCTACATCCCCGGAAAGGAGCTGGCGGTCGCGGTGATCGGCGAGGCCTCGGGCCCGCGCGCCCTGACCGTGACCGACATCACTCCGGTGAAGGGCTTCTATGACTATGAGGCCAAGTATGCGCCGGGCGGGTCGGTCCACAAGCTTCCGGCCGAGCTGCCGGCCCATGTGTTCGAGGCCGCGATGCGGGAGGCCGAGCTGGCCCACAAGGCTTTGGGTTGCCGAGGCGTTAGCCGGTCCGACTTCCGTTATGACGATCTTAAGGACGTTCTGGTCCTCTTGGAGGTCAATACCCAGCCAGGCATGACGCCGACCTCGCTCGTTCCCGAGCAGGCCGCCTACTGCGGGATGGCGTATAAAGACCTGGTCCGGTGGATGGTGGAGGACGCCTCATGCCCGCGGTAGTTCGCGGCGGTCGGCGACAGAGTTCGAACCAGCCCGCAAAACGCGGCGCGGCTCCCGCAAACAAGGGGCGCGGCCGCGCACCTCGCAACGCCCAGGCCATTCCCGGCAAGATGGCGGCCATCGGCCGCCTCGACCTGTCGCCGCGCGCCGTGGTGATCTCGATCGCGGCGGGCGTGGTCCTGCTGGGCGCCGTGCTGGCGACCGGGGCGCGGGCCGAGCGGATCGGCGCCTCGATCGGCCAGGGCCTGGACGGCGTGACCGCCGGCATGGGTCTGAAGCTGGACAAGGTCTACATCGAGGGCGAGAGCCCTGAGGCCACCGCCGCCATCCAGCGGGCGGTGCAGCTTAACGCCGGTCAGGCCATGACCTCGATCGACCTGAACGCCGTGCGCGAACGGGTCGAGGCGGTGGGCTGGGTCAAGTCGGCGCGGGTCGTGCGCCTGCTGCCCAACACCCTCATCATCGACGTCACCGAGCATGACCGCCTGGCCGTCTGGCAGGTGGCCGGTCAGGCCTGGGTCATCGACGGCCACGGCAAGGTCATCCCGGGCGCCGACGCCGGCCGCTATCCCAATCTTCCGCTGGTCGTGGGCAAGGGCGCCGAACAGGCCGCCGCCGAGGTGCTGCCGCTGATCGCCCAGCGCCCGCGCCTGATGAGCCGGCTGGAGGCCCTGGTGCGCGTGGACGAGCGCCGCTGGGACCTGCGCCTGAAGGACGGCAGCCTGATCCAGCTGCCCGCCACCAACCAGGACGCCGCCCTGATCCAGCTCGACGAGATGGACCAGCGCCGCCGCCTGCTGGAGCTGGGATTCTCCCGGATTGACCTGAGAACGCCGGAAGAGGTCGCGGTCCGGCCCTCGTCCGCCGACGGTAGAGCTTGAGAGGGCAGGGGATGGCCGGACGGTCTGTGGACAAATCTGTTGATGGTCGGGGCGCGGCGGGCCGCGCGCCGGTCGTGGCCGCGCTCGACCTGGGTCAGTCCAAGGTCGGCTGCTTCATCATGAAGCCCGAGGGCGTGCGTCACGCCGACCGGACCATCCGGGTCGCCGGCGCGGGCCACGTTCAGTCGCGCGGCATCAAGGGCGGCGGCATCATCAGCATGGACGAGGCCGCCCAGGCCATCGGCCACGCCGTCGAGCGCGCCGAGCGCGCGGCGGGCTCTCCCGTCTCGGGCGTCGTCGTCACCACGGCCATCGGCCAGATGGCCAGCCACCGCGTCCAGTCGCGCGTCTCCCTGAGCCAGAACCCGGTCGGCGACGCCGACCTGGCCCGCGCCATCGGCATGGCCCTGGCGCAGATTCGCCTGCCCAACCGCCGTCCGATCCACGTCCTGCCGATCGCCTGGTCGGTCGACGGGGCGCGTGGCGTGCACGATCCGCGCTCGATGCGCGGCCATTCGCTGGGCCTCGACCTGCTGGTCGTCTCCATGGCCGAGAGCGCCTTCACGGCCCTGAGCCACTGCCTCGAACTGGCGCACCTGGACCTGCAGGGCGTGGTCGCCGCGCCGGTGGCCTCGTCGCTGGCCGCGCTGGAAGACGACGAGATGGATCTCGGCTGCGTCTGCATCGACATGGGCGGCGGCGCGACCTCGGCGGCGGTCTGGGGCGGACGCAGCCTGCTGCACATCGAATCGCTGAACGTCGGCGGCGACCATGTCACCGCGGACATCGCCCGCGGCCTGTCGACCTCCCGTGCGGGGGCCGAGCGGCTCAAGACCCTGCACGGCTCGGCCATGGCCTCGGCGAACGAGGACCGCGAGATGCTGGAGGCCCCGCCGCGCGGCGAGGATCCGTCCGCCGGGCCGGTCGTGGTGCCGCGCGCCATGCTGAAGACCGTCATCGCCCCGCGCGTGGAGGAGACGCTGGAGCTGCTCCGCGACCGCCTGCGCAGCGCCGGCGTGGGCCTGGAGCCGGGCGCCGGCCTGGTCCTGACCGGCGGCGCGAGCCAGCTGAACGGCGTGCGCGAACTGGCGGTGCGGGTGTTCGACCGCCCGGTCCGCCTGGGCAAGCCCCAACGGGCGCCTCACCTGGCCGACGCCGCCTCCGGCCCGGCCTTCTGTTCGGCCGCGGGCGTGCTGCTGCGGGCCGCCTACGGCCCGCGCGAAGCCGTTTCGGCCCGCAAGCTGATGTCCCGGCAGATCACCGCCGCGGACGCCCCCCGCGCCCACGCCGGCGGCCTGGTGGCCCGCGCCGCGGGCTGGCTGCGCGAGAACCTTTAAGGCGCCGCCGAGGCGAGCCGCGACGCCCGCAAGGTCGCATTTTGCCGCTATCTCGCCGCAAGGGGCGGTTTTTCTCGCTTGGATGGCGAGACTGTGTCCGGATTGTAACAACCGAGGTCTTGAGTGGTCGCCGTGCGGCCACATTCTCTTGTCGCCGCCATCTTTGCTGCTAGCGTGCCGAGAGAAGCAGTGTGCCGTTCTGTGACGGTCGCTGCGTCCTGCATCATCATCGGTTGGGGCCCAACACATGCTAATCAAGCGCAAGTACCTCTTTGGCACGACGATCCTGGCGGGGGTCATGGCTGTGGCGGCTCCGGCCTTCGCGCAGAGCCAACTTCCGGGCGTCACCGTCCAGGGCGAGTCCGCCCAAGACGCGACCGACCTCGGCGAAGTCGTCATCACCGGCACGCGTATCCGTCGTGACCCGACCAACTCGCCGACCCCGCTGATCCAGGTGAACCGCGAGCAGCTGCTGGAAACCGGCCAAGCGACCGTCATCGACTACCTGGCCACCATCCCGGCCCTGTCGAACTCGCAGGTTCCGTCGGACACCACCGGCGCGCTGAACATCGGCGGTCTGTCGCTGGCCAACCTGCGCTCGCTGGGTTCGACCCGCACCCTGACCCTGGTTGACGGCCGTCGCCACGTCTCGTCCTCGTCCGGCACCCTGGCCGTCGACGTCGACTCGATCCCGCGTCTGCTGATCGAGAACATCGAAATCGTCACCGGCGGCGCCTCGTCGGTCTACGGCGCTGACGCCGTCGCCGGCGTGCTGAACTTCGTCCTGCGCAAGGACTTCGAAGGTCTGGAAATCGACGCCCGCTACCGTCAGATCAACCAAGACGGCCAAGCCAACATCGATATCGCGGCCCTGCTGGGTCACAACTTCCTCGACGACCGTCTGAACGTCTATCTGTTCGCCGAGCACGAAGACATCGACCGGATCCGCCCGGCCGACATGGACTGGCTGCGCGACGCCTCGCTGCTGGTCGGCAACGACGCCGATCCGACCGCCGCGCCGTACGACAACCAGGTGGACTCGCTGCTGTACAGCGGCCTGCGCACCCTGTCGCGCATGCCCTGGGGCGTCACCGTCCTGGCCAACACGCAACGTCCGAGCGCGACCACCGACCCCGACGTTCCGGCCGGCGCCTGCGCCAGCCGCGCTGGTTTCGCCGACGGCCTGGGCAACCTGAACTTCGTCGCGCCCAGCAGCAACTGCTTCAACCTGGAGCCGGGCAAGACCTACCTGTACGACGGCACGACCCCGCGTCTGGCCAACTTCGGCGTCCGCGTCAGCCAGACCGGCCTGAACCGCACGCTGAACATCGGCGGCGACGGCATCAACCCGAACACCGAGTTCGCGGGCGACACCGCCACGCCGCGTTCGGTTTCGAGCCGCTTCCAGACCGGCCTGAACTTCCGTCTCTCGGACAGCATCAACCTGTATGCTGAAGCCAAGTACACGACCGAAGAAACCGACATCATCACCCAGCCGGTGTTCGGCGACGTCATCATCCGTGACGGCGTGGAAGTCGTGACCCGCGCCAGCGCGGCTCCGGGCGCTGCCCAGACCTTCCGGATCGTCGGCGCCAACGAAGTTCAGCCGATCTTCAACAACCAGACCTTCATCACCCGTCTGGACAACGCCTTCCTGCCGGCCAGCCTGCGCACGCTGATTTCCCAAAACCGCTACCAGCAATACGGCGCCGGCACCGCCAGCGGTCCGGGCGCTCCGACGAACCCGGAAGGTACGGCTGACGGCCTGACGCCGGGCGCCTTCGCCCGTCACCGCTTCTTCTCGAACGACCGGAAGCAGTTCAACACCCGCGACGTGCAGCGTTACGTCGTCGGCGGCAACGGCGACCTGGGCGACTTCGGCTTCATCCGCGACCTGGCGTGGGACCTGTCCTACACCTACGGCAAGATGGAGAACGAGAACCGCGAAGAGGGCGTCGACATCCTGCGCTTCGGCCTGGCGCAAGACGCCGTGGTCGACACGACCGGCGCCCTGGGCACCGTCGGCGCCATCGTCTGCCGTGCGCGCCTGCTGGACCGTCAGGGCCAGTTCGTCGCGGACTACCGTCCGGGCTCGCAGAACCTCACCACGCTGGCCTACGACAAGAGCCTGCGTGCGACCGATCCGTCGGCCATCGACAACTGTAAGCCGCTGAACGTGTTCGGCCCGGGCAACCAGTCGCAGGAAGCCCTGGATTACGTCTACGCCGACCTGACCGTCCGCGAGCAGAACGAACAGCACAACGCGATCTTCTCGCTGGCTGGCCGTCTGTGGGACGTGCTGGGCGCGGGTGAGATGGGCGTCGCCATCGGCGGCGAATACCGCAAGGAAATCGCTTCGGGCATCGGTCGTGACGCCGACACCCGCGGTCGCTGGCTCTTCCTGAACACCGGCGCCGACATGCCGGAAGCCTCCTACGAGTCCAAGGAAGCCTTCGCCGAAATCTCCCTGCCGCTGATCCGCGATCACTGGCTGGGCGAGTACGCCGAACTGTCGGCCTCGTACCGCTACGCCGACTACGATCTGTACGGCAACGCGGACGTCTACGGCGTGAACCTGGTCTACCGTCCGATCCCGGACATCACCTTCAAGACCAGCTACAACACCTCGTTCCGCGCTCCGACGCTGTTCGAAGGCTTCCGCGGCACCGCGCAGACCTTCGCCAACGGCTTCACGGACTCCTGCGACGCCCGGGTCATCTCGCAACTGAGCGACCCGAACCTGCGTAGCCGCCGGATCCAGAACTGTACCGCTCTGGCGGCGCAGCGGGGCGTCACGGGCCTGACCTTCGACTACAGCGACATCAACGACGGCGACGGCACCGTCCGTTACACCCCGATCGACAACGGCCAATACGGCGCGGGTTCGATCGCCGGTGTGAACGCCGGTAACCGCAACCTGAAGCCGGAAACCTCGGACAGCTTCACCTTCACGGTGGGCCTCCAGCCGCGGTTCATCCCGAACTTCTCGCTGGTCCTCGACTACTACGAGATCCAGATCGACGACGTGATCGCCTCGGTTTCGGCCCAGACCGCCGCCAACCTCTGCGTCAACGGCCCGGACAACGGCCAGCCCGCTGGCCCGACGCCGACGCTGAACCAACAGTTCTGCGACAGCATCACGCGTAGCGGCACGAGCTTCCTGGTCACCACCTTCGTCCAGCAGTCGTACAACTACGCCAAGCGCACCACCCGCGGCCTGGACTTCACCGCCCGTTACAGCTTCGACTCGCAAGAGCTGTTCGGCCGCAACTTCGGCACGTTCAACTACTCCCTGCGCGGGTCTTGGCTGATCGAGCAGAAGAACTTCAACAACATCGCTGACCCGAACGACTTCACGGAATCGGCGAGCACGGTCTTCTTCCCGCGCGTTCGTCTGACCTCGCAACTGGCGTGGGCTCCGACCGACGCCCTGACCGTGACCTGGGGTGTCGACTGGCAGTCGTCGCAGAACATCTCGTTCCTGCGTGACTTCGTCCGCAACCCGGACGCTTCGGACGTGAACTACATCGAGACCGGCAACTTCGCCCGTCACGACCTGAACGTTCGCTTCAACGTTCGCGACGACCTGACCCTGTCGGCCGGCGTGACCAACATCTTCGACGCCGAGCAGCCCGCGTGGCTGAACGCGGGCGCGCTGGTCAGCTCGTTCGACCCCTACGGTCGCCGCTTCAACATCGGCCTGAACTACCGTCCCTGGTAAGTCCGGTCTGATCTGAAACGGAAAGGGCGGCTCGAAAGAGCCGCCCTTTTTCGTTGCGCCGATACGAAGGCCCGACCGGCGTCATCCACCGCCGAAGGGGCGTTTTCTGTTGTGAAGGTTAATGAAACTCGTGGCTGGAGCTCCGACTCAGCCTATCCGGTAACACTCCCTTAAGCAGTTCGGGCGCTTCCTTAACGCGCTCATAACCAATGCGATTCGGCGGGGTTCTCGCATTGGGACTGCAAGGGCAGGGTCGGAATTAGGGTCGGAAAACATGTCTCTCTCGCTGGTGCGTCCGCAAGCTACGGAATTGAAGCCCCGCATCGTCGTGTTCGGCGTCGGCGGAGCCGGCGGGAACGCCGTCAACAACATGATCGACGCCGGTCTCGAGGGCGTTGAGTTCGTGGTGGCCAACACCGACGCGCAGCACCTGTCGTTCGCCAAGACCGACCGCCGCATCCAGCTGGGCGAGACGATCACGCAAGGCCTGGGCGCCGGCGCCCACCCCGAGGTCGGCATGAACGCCGCCGAGGAATCCGCCGAGGAAATCTTCGGGCACCTGGACGGCGCCCACATGGTGTTCATCACCTGCGGCATGGGCGGCGGCACCGGCACCGGCGCGGCCCCCGTCATCGCCAAATGCGCCCGTGACCGCGGCATCCTGACGGTCGGCGTGGTGACCAAGCCCTTCACCTTCGAAGGCCGTCACCGCATGCGCCTGGCCGAGGCCGGCATCGCCGAGCTGCAGCGCTACGTCGACACCCTGATCGTCATCCCGAACCAGAACCTGTTCCGCGTCGCCAACGAGCGCACGACCTTCGCCGACGCGTTCGGCATGGCCGACCAGGTGCTGCACTCGGGCGTCCGCTCGATCACCGACCTGATGATCCTGCCCGGCCTGATCAACCTGGACTTCGCCGACGTGCGCGCCGTCATGTCCGAGATGGGCAAGGCGATGATGGGCACCGGCGAGGCCACGGGCGACGACCGCGCCCTGATGGCGGCCCAGAACGCCATCGCCAACCCGCTGCTGGACGAAACCTCGCTGAAGGGCGCCAAGGCCGTGCTGGTGAACATCACCGGCGGCATGGACATGACCCTGCTGGAAGTCGACGAGGCCGCCAACGCCATCGCCGGCGAAGTGGACGCGGACGCCAACATCATCTTCGGCGCCGCCTTCGATCCCGCCCTGGACGGCAAGATCCGCGTCTCGGTCGTCGCGACCGGGATGGAGGACCTGGCTGCGGCCAAGGCCCCGCCGTCGACCGGCTCGGTCTTCGAGACCCGCCGTCCGGCCCCCGCCTTCGCGCCGCGCGCGCCGGAGCCGGTTCGCACCGAACGTGCGGCCGAGCCGGTCCGCGCCGAACTGCGCAACCGGGCCGAAGAGGTGCCGATCGTCCCCACCTTTCAGTCCGCTCAGCCGACGTACGGCGCTGTAGCCCAGGCCCCCGAGGCCCGGCCGGAGCCGGTCATCCACGTCGCCGAAGAGCGTACGCTGGAGCCGATCGTCGATCCGTGGGTCGAGGAATATGAGTCCGGCCCGCGTTCGGCCGTCGAAAAGGCCCCGCAGGCCCAGGGCGAGCTGTACCTGGACCGCGCCGCCGCCGCGGCCGAGCCCGCGCCGCGTCCGGAACCGGCGTACGACGACTATGACGACCGGGACCACCGCAAGAGCGGCTGGAGCCTGTTCGGCAAGAAGCGCACTCAGCCGCAACCGACCTATCCGGCGGGCGGCAATCGCCAGACGGAAATGCGCCAGACCACTCAAACCCAGCCGACCGTCGAGCCGGAACTGGGCCAGGCCGAGGACGATCTCGAGATTCCGTCCTTCCTGCGTCGCCTGGCCAACTAGACCCCCTGCGCATCGCCTGCATCGCCGCCCCGGAGGAGACTCCGGGGCGGTTTTGCATGGGCGAGCGGTCGAGAAAGCCGCTTCGCGCGGCGCCCGATGCGCGCCCGGCGGGCAAGGAACCGGACGTGATCCTCTTCGCCGTACGGCGGGGTCCTGTTTCAGGCCGAAACAATCCGAAACCCGACTTTGATTTTCCGCTTGTTCACCATCCTCTAGACCGTGCGTGGGGCGAACTCCGCACGCAGAGGCGGAACGCAAAGATGCAGAGAGTTTGAGTTTGTCGGTCCGCAACGACCATCTCCAGAAGACGACCGTCGCGCCCGCGATCATCGCCGGCGTGGGCGTGCACACGGGCGACCGCGTGCGCCTGGCCGTGCGCCCGGCGCCGGTCGGCACGGGGATCGTCTTCGTGCGCACCGACATCACCGATCGCGACAACCGCATCCCCGTCTCGGGCGAGGCCGTCATCGACGCCCGCCTGAACACCATGATCGAGAACGCCGCCGGCGTGCGCCTGTCGACCATCGAACACCTGATGGCCGCCTTCGCCGCCCTGGGCGTGTCGAACGCCGTGGTCGAGGTGGACGGCCCCGAGCTGCCGATCCTGGACGGTTCGGCGCTGCAGTTCGTCCAGCTGCTGGATCGGGCCGGGTTCCGCCGTCAGCCGGAACCGGTGCGCTATATCGAGATCCTTGAGCCGATCCGGGTTCAGGACGGCGACAAGAGCGCCGCCCTGCTGCCCTGCGACCGCTATGAGATGCGGTTCGAGATCGATTTCGACACCCCGGTCATCGGCAACCAGGTCGTGGACTTCGTGGTCGACGAGCAGACCTTCCGCGACGAGATCATGGCCGCCCGCACCTTCGGCTTCGCTCATGAGGTCGAGGCCCTGCGCAAGGCCGGCCTGGCCCGCGGCGGCTCGCTGGAGAACGCCGTGGTCATCGACGGCGACCAGATCCTGAACCCGGGCGGGCTGCGCATGGAGCGTGAGTTCGTGAAGCACAAGGCGCTGGACGCCATCGGCGACCTGTACGTGCTCGGCGCGCCCCTGCTGGGCCGCTATGAGGGCGTGAAGGCCGGCCACGCGATCAACAACCTGCTGGTCCGCGAACTGCTGGCCAACCCGCAGGCCTGGCGCGAAGTCGTGCGCGTGCCCGAGCTGGCGATGGCTGGGTGAAATTCTTTTAATTTTTAATAACTTGTGACCCCTCCGAGAAGCCGTCAGTCCTGTTCGGACTGATGTTGTTTGCGGGTGAAATTCTTGAAACGCCTTAAGCCTTTGCGACTCCTGACGGCGCTGGCGTTGGGGCTCGCTTGTAGCCCGGCCGTCGCCTCCGACGCCTTCTCGAGCCCCCGCCGCGTGGAAGTCACGCGCGGCGACGGAACCACCATCGATATCGTGGTCTGGGACCGAGGCGAGGGAACCAACGCCGCCACCTTGGTTCTGGGCGGTTCGGACTGCAAGGCGGGCGAGCACCGCCAATGGACGCGCCGCGTCGTCGATGGCGCCCCCACCCGCTGGGTCGTGGCGGTCGACAAGGAAGGCGCGGGCGCTGACGCCAACATCTGCGGTCCAACCTATGAACAGACCTCGGTCGAATCCCAGCGCGCGCTGGACGTTATTCGCGCCATGACCCGGCTGAAGCGCGAACTGGGGCTGCCGGCCTCGCGCGGTTTCCAGATCATCGCGACCTCGTCGGGGGGCATGGCGGCCTGCGGCGCGGCGGGCGCGACGACCGATGTCGCCGCCCTGGCCCTGCTGAGCACGGCCGGCGGCGCCGCTTTCGAAGCGGACATGCGGCAGGTGACCCAAGACAGCGGCGGCGGCTTCGCGGCGCAGATGGAGCGCGTGCGGACCGACCCTCGTATGGGCCAGACCTGGCTGGGTCAGAGCAATCCGGAAATCTGGTGGTGGTCGGCGCTGCCTCTGGATTGCACGGGGCAGCTGGATGGCTGGCAGGGGGCGGTGATGATCGTCCATGGGAGCGCGGACACGGCCTCACCGGTCTCGTCGGCGCGCCTTCTGGCGGAAACCCTCGCGCAGCGCCCCGGCGTCACCGTGGACTATCGCGAAATGGAAGGGGCGGGGCATGGCCTGTTCATTACCGCGCCCGACAAACCGCAGGGCGGCGACGGACTGGATATCGCGCTCGGTTGGTTGTCGGCGCGGGCGGCGCACTAGGCCGGGCCTTCAGCCCAGGCTGATCGCGCTCATCAGGCGGCCGAAATCCGGCTCGCCGTTCAGAAAGGCCCGGCGGTTCGAGAAGAACTGCACCGCGTCCGCTCGGGTGTCGTGGCCGGTCCAGGCCGCCTCGCCCACGCCGGCCTGCTCCAGGCGCCACAGGACGAAGCCGGGCAGGTCGAACAGGCGTTTGTCGGCGGCGGAGCCGGGGCGGAAGAAGCGTTCGCTGCCCGGATCGTGGTGGGCGAAGCGTTCCTCGAAATCCGCGCCGACTTCATATGACGCCTGGGCGATGCAGGGCCCGACGACGGCGACCATGCGCGACGGCTCGGCGCCCAGGGCCTGCATGGCGGCGATGGTGGAATGGACGATGCCGCCCAGCGCGCCCTTCCAGCCCGCATGGGCCGCGCCGACGATCCCGGCGTCCGGATCGGCCAGCAACACGGGGGCGCAGTCGGCGGTCAGGACGCCGCAGATGACGCCGGGCGCGGCGGTGACCGTGGCGTCGCCCTCGGGCCGCTCCCCCTTCCAGCCGGCCTCGGCCACGCGGGCCACGGCGGAATGGATCTGGTAGCAGGCGGCCAGGTCGTCCGGCAGGCCGCCCATGTGGGCGGCGATCCGGCGGCGGTTTTCGGCGACGGCGGCGGCGTCATCCGTAGAGCCCAAGCCAGCGTTCAGGCTGTCGTAAATGCCGCTGGAGACGCCGCCCTGCCGCGTGAAGAAGCCGTGACGGATGCCTGCGCGGTCCAGCAGCGGATGTCGGATCGGCTCCAGCGACATGATCAATCCTCGAACCCGGGAACCACCAGGGTATGCGGGGAGAAGATCGCGCAGGCCTTGAACAGGGTTCCCATCTGGTCGTCGCCGGTCAGGCGCGCCAGCTGGCGGTCGATGACCGGGGCGGCGTCGGGGCGGCCGGACTTCAGCCGCTTGGCGCGGTGCTCGATGCCCAGCAGCTTCAGGAACTCGCCCTGGCCCAGGCAGCCGGTCACGTCGGCCCCCGCATGGACGGCGGCCTCCAGCACGATGGGGAAGTCGGCCCATTGGGTCAGGTCGGCCTCGCCCGGATCAGCCAGAGGATCGACCTTTTGGTGACGGCGCAGGGCCTGCAGGGTGTCGCCGGCCTCGGGCTTGGCGCGGCCGTAGTCGATCAGCAGGGCGGCGCCCGAGGCGGCCTTGACCAGGGTCGCCAGATCGCGGCCGAAGCCCGCCTGCTGCTCGGAAATCTCGAGGGTCTGGCCGGGCTCGACCTCATAGGCGGGCCGTTTGAAGCCGTCGGTGATCTTCACCAGTCCGAATTGCAGCGCGCCGTCGTCGGTGACGCCCACGCGGCGCTCGGCCCAGCCGTCCTCGGTGCGCACGAACTGGCGGGCGGGCAGGCAGTCCAGCACTTCATTGGCGATCAGGATCACCGGGGCGTCGGTCTCGACCCGGTCCAGGGCCGAGACCCAGCGCGGATGCAGGTCGCTGTCGGCCAGCATGCGGGCCTGGGCGGCGCGCAGAGGGGCGCTGGGCTCGATCAGGATCAGGTCGACCGCTTCGAGGAAGTCCGGGGCCAGACGGGCGGCGCGCAGGGCGTCGGCCATCAGTGTGCCGTCGCCGGGGCCGACCTCGACCAGCCGCACCCGTTCGGGCGCGCCCAGCCGACGCCACAGCTCGATGGCCCACAGGCCGATCAGCTCGCCGAACATCTGGCTGATCATCGGCGCGGTGATGAAGTCGCCGGTCGCGCCGATGGCGGGCCGCGTGGCGTAGTAGCCGCCCTGCGGATCATGCAGGCAGCGGGTCACGAAGTCGGCGACCGTCATCGGCCCGGTGAGGGCGATCTCGCGCGCCAGCCGTTCCTTCAGGCTCATGACGTCAGGCCGAGACGGGCGGGCGGCTCCAGGCGCGCCAGATCAGCCAGGCTCCGACCAGCATCATCGGCGTCGACAGGATCATCCCCATGGTCAGGCCCAGCGGCAGATGGTCCAGACCGGCATCAGGCTGGCGCACCGTTTCCAGCGTGGCGCGGATCAGGCCGTAGCCCAGCAGGAACAGGCCGGTGACGTAGCCCGGCTTGCGCAGCAGGCCGACCTTCCAGATGGCGAAGGCCAGCAGGCCGAACAGGAAGATCCCCTCCAGGCCGGCCTCGTAGAGCTGGCTGGGGTGGCGCGGTTCATTGCCCGCGGGGCAGAAGCCGTACATCCGCTGGATGCTGTCGTTGCAGAAGCGGACGGCCCAGGGGACGGTCGTCTCGCGGCCCCAGAGCTCGCCGTTGATGAAGTTGGCCAGGCGGCCGAACATCAGGCCGAAGGGCGCGGCGGCCAAGGCCACGTCGCCCACGCTCAGGATGCGCACCTTCGAGCGCAGGGCGAAGACCACCACGGCCAGGGTGCAGCCCAGCAGGCCGCCGTGGAAGGACATGCCGCCGTCCCACAGCCGGAACAGGGCGAAATTGTCGGGGCCCATGAACAGCTGCCCGTACAGGTGCGGCTGATAGAACAGGGCATAGCCGAGACGGCCGCCCAGGATGATGCCGACGGTGACCCACAGGACCAGGTCGTCCAGCTGCTGAGTGTTGATCGGCGCCTTGCCGGGCGCCCACAAGCGGTCCGTCTTGATGATGCGGGCGGCGTACCACCACCCCAGGACGATGCCCGCCACATAGGCGAGGGCGTACCAGCGGATATCCAGCGGGCCGATGCTGATCAGCACCGGATCGAACTCGGGAAATTGCACGGGCGCTCCTGACGGCGTTTCCTCGGAAACGTGGTTTAGCAAGCGTCGCCGATCCCGTCCCCGAAATTTCCGTAACGCCGGATCGGCGCTTTCGCCGCATGCTCGACAAGGTTTCGTTCACCATATCGGCTCAACCTTCATTAACGATGCTCGCCAGTGTGAGTCGGAGCGCCTGAAAGCCATGCAGACCCGTAATCCCTTCCTCGATGAGTTCTCCAAACTGACCACCGGCGCCATGGGACTGGCCCAGGCGGCGGGCGAGGAGGCCAAGACCGCCATGCGCGCCCAGGCCGACCGTTTCGTCGCCGAAATGGACCTTGTACGGAGAGACGAGTTCGACGCGCTGAAGGCGGAAGTCACGGCTTTGCGTGCGGAAATTGCCGCCCTGAAGGCCCCGAAGACGCCTCGCAAGGGAACGTCCACAGCGTCGGTTCCCCCTCAGGACGCAGCCGGTTGAGCCGAATCTGCGAACCCGCCTACGGTTCCTTAACAGGGCGTGAGTCGCGCCCAAGGAAGACTTGATGGACGCCGTGCGGCCCGAAGAAATCGACACGCCCTACGATCCTCTGGACGTGGTCGAGCATGTGCTGGTGGCGGAAAACCTTCCGTTCGACCGGACCGACGAGGGCGATCTGGCCTTCTCGCTGGCCGGCGACTGGAAGGACTATGAGCTGTGGTTCGCCTGGCGTCCGGAGGGCGACTGCCTTCAACTGTGCTGCGCGCTGGACCTGCAGGCCGCCAAGTCGAAACGCACCGCCGCCTATGAACTGGTCGGCCTGATCAACCAGCGCACCTGGATGGGCCATTTCGAGGTCTGGGCTGAGGACGGCGAAATCGTCTTCCGCCATTCGCTGGCCCTGCCGCTGGGCGAGCGTCCGACCCTGGCCCAGGCCGCGTCGATGATTGACGCCGCCGTGGAAGCCGCCGACCGCTACTATCCGGCCTTCGACTTCATGATCCGCGGATCGAAGAAGCCGCAGGAGGCGATCGACGCCTGCCTGTTCGAGACGGTCGGCACCGCCTGATCCCATGACCTCCGATGTCTCCCGTGACGGCGTGGTCCTGGTCGGCTGCGGCCGTCTGGGTTCGGCCATGCTCGAGGGCTGGCTGGCGACCGGCGCGGTCGAGGCGCGCGACCTGATCATCCTGACGCCGTCCGAGAAGCCCGCCGCCGAGGCGGCGCGGGCCAAGGGGGCGCGGGTCAATCCGCCCCTGGACGTCCTGCGCCCGGCGAAGACCGTGGTGCTGGCGGTGAAGCCGGCGATGTGGCGCGACGCCCTGCCGCCGCTGGCGCCGTATCTGAATCCCGAAGCCGTGCTGCTGTCCGTGATGGCGGGCGTGCGGGCGGACGACCTTTTCGCCGCCGCAGGACGTCCGGTGGCGCGGATCATGCCGACCACGGCGGTGGCGCAAGGGCAGGGCGTGGCGGCGGTCTGGTCTGAAGACGGGCGCGCCCTCAGGGCGGCGCAGGCCCTGTTCGCTCCGGTGGCCGATGTGGCGCCGCTGGAGGACGAGGGGCTGATGGACGCGGCGACCGCCGTGGCCGGGTCGGCTCCCGCCTTCATCTACGCCTTCGTGCAGGCGCTGGCGGACGCCGGCGTGGCGCAAGGCCTGTCGCCGGAGGCGGCGGCGCGTCTGGCGCGGGGCGCGTTGCGCTCGGCGGGCGCCGGACTGGAGACGGGGGAGGGGCTCGACGCCCTGATCGCCCGCATCGCCTCGCCGGGGGGCACGACCCGGGCGGGGCTGGACGCCATGGCCGACGGCGGAGACCTGAAGCGCGCGGCCGAAGCCGCCGTCAGGGCCGCCGTGGACCGGGCGCGATCATTCTAGCGGTTGACGTAACGCCCCGTGGCGAGGTTCGAGCTGAACCGGCGGAAGGCGCGGTCGGCGTCCTGCCAGGTGGTGAAGCCGCGCACATCCGCGAGCGTGTTCGAGAACCACTCATAACGCACCGGCTGGACCGTGCCGTCGGCCAGGGTGATCTGCCCCTCGATCTCCGCGCCGCCGATGGAAATGCTGCGCATCGGGTCGAGCCCGGGGCGTTCCGAGATCTGCTGGAAGGTCGGACGGTTGGGCTTGAGATCGGTCAGGACCAGGTCGATCCGCGCGCCGTTCAGGGCGGGCGTCTCGGCGACGGCCTGGGTCACGAGCTGAACCAGCCGGTCGGACTGCTCACGCACTTCGCGCGGGCCCAGTTCTTCGGCCTTGTCCTGCAGCTGGGCGCCGACGGTCACGTTGACCGAGGCCGGTTCGGCCAAGGCGGCGCCGGCGAGGGCGGCGGTTACGGCGAATGGAACGATAAAGGTGAGATTGCGCATGGTCAGGCTCTCCAGATCGCCCCCGATCCGTCCATAAAATGGGCCTAGTGGCCCCGCTTCGCAATGCTTGCGCGGCGGGGCCTAGCCCGGCAGACGGATCACAGCGCGCAGGCCGCCCATGTCGCTGCGTTCCAGGGTGATGTCGCCGCCGTGGCCGCGCGCCACGTCGCGCGCGATCGCCAGACCCAGGCCGACGCCCTTGTGGTTCTGGTTGCGGGAGTCGTCCAGGCGCGAGAAGGGCCGGAAGGCCTCTTCGTGCATGTCGTCGGGAATGCCCGGGCCGTCATCCTCGATGGCGATCTCGAGGCCGCCGGAGGGCAGGGGGCGGGCGCTGAGCCGCACATGTTCGCCGTGGGCGGCGGCGTTGCCCGCCAGGTTGCTGATCGCACGCTTGAAGGCCAGCGGGCGAAGCGAGGCGGTCAGGTCTTCCGGCGCGCTCACCTCGACCTCGGCGCCGGCGCGGCGGGCGTCCTCGCCGGCGGCGGTCAGCAGGCCGGCGATGGAGATTTCCTGCGCGGGCTCCCCGGCCTCGCCGCGGGCGAAGGCCAGGTATTCGTCGATCATGTGCTCCATCTCGTCCATATCGCCGCGCATGGCCTCGGCGCGCTTGAACGGAGGAGCGAGGGCCAGTTCCAGCCGCAGGCGGGTCAGGGGTGTGCGCAGGTCGTGGCTGACCGAGGCCAGCAGGGCGGTGCGCTGGTCGATATGGCGCTGGATGCGGTCGCGCATGTTCATGAAGGCCTGGGCCGCGGCCCGGACCTCGCGCGCGCCCGAGGGCTTGAAGCGTTCGCGCGGCTCGCCCCGGCCGAAGGCCTCCGCCGCCTCGGCCAGCCGCTCGATGGCGCGCACCTGGTTGCGGATGAACAGGATGGCGACACCCATCAGCAGGACGGTGGCGACCAGCAGCCACAGGACGAAGATGTGGGCCTGGGTCGCCACCGCGCGCTCCCGCGGGGCGATGATGCGCAGTACGCCCTGCGGCTGCTGCACCCGGATATCGACGTAGGCGGGGTAGCGCGTGGTGTCGAACCAGACCGGCTGGTCGATCCGCGCCTTCAGCGCCTTCTCCAGGGTGCGGTCGATGACCCCGATGGCGCCGCGCCGCCTGTCGCGGGGCAGGACCTCGCCCTCCTGCAGCGCGATGGACAGGGACATGGAGCGCTGCGCCCGCTCGGCGATGACGTCCAGGTTCTGCGGCGTCGGGTCGTCTGCGTAGCTTTCGGCGGCCCAGGCGATATCGCCCGCCAGCCCGTCGGACAGGCGCGCGGTCACCGTCTGCCAGTGCATGTCGAAGAAGGCCCAGGTCACGGCCACCTGCATGACCAGCACCGGCAGGACGATGATCAGCAGCGACCGGCCCCACAGCGAGGTCGGCAGGCGCCGCTTCAGGAAGCGCGGCCACAAGGTCGCGGGCAGAAGCCGCATGACGCGATCAGTCCGGAGCCAGCATGTAGCCGATGCCGCGCACGGTCTGGAGGTAGCGCGGGTTCTTGGGGTCGGCTTCCAGTTTGCGGCGCAGGCGGGTGACCTGCACGTCCACGGCGCGGCCGGTGATGTCGGCGGTGTCGGGCGACAGGCTCATGCGCTCCACCGGGGCGTGGGCGTGGATGGCCAGGGTCTTCAGAAGCTGGGCCTCGGCCTCGGTCAGGCGCTGGGGCTTGCCGTCCTTGAGCAGTTCCAGCCGCTCCATGTCGAACACCGCCGGTCCCAGCTTGATCTCGCGCGGGGTCAGCGGCTTGCCGCCGGTGCGGCGCAGGATGGCGTCGATGCGCAGGGCCAGTTCGCGCGGATCGAACGGCTTGGACATGTAGTCGTCGGCGCCGCGGGACAGTCCTTCGATACGATCATCCGGATCGCCACGGGCGGTCAGCAGCAGGACGGGGGTCTTGGAGGTCTCGGCCTTCGACCGGATCCAGGTCGTCAGGTCGAAGCCGCTTTCACCGGGCATCATGACGTCCAGCACGATCAGGTCGAATTCGATCAGTTCGACAAGACGCTTGGCGGCCGCCGCGTGGGCGGCGCCGGTGACCCGATAACCCTCGCGGGTGAGGAATTCTTTCAGCAGCTCACGGATGCGGTCGTCGTCGTCGACGACCAGCAGGTGACGGCCTGCGCCGGGTCCGGCGATGGGGCCCGAGCGGCCATAGGCGCGAACGTCGCTCATGCGGATGCGACCTCAGAGGCGCGACAGGCGTTGACCTGAGCGATTCCGGCGGGTCTAACCCGAGTGATTTCGCGGGAGACGTTCTTCAATGGCCTTCGTTCCTTTCGACGATCGTGACGGTTGGATCTGGATGGACGGCGATTTCGTGCCCTGGCGGGAAGCGAAAACGCACGTTTTGACCCATGCTCTTCATTACGGCTCGTCGGTCTTCGAGGGTGAGCGTATGTATGGCGGCGAAATCTTCAAGCTGACGCCGCACTCGGAACGTCTGCAACGCTCCGCGAACCTGCTGGATTTTGATCTTCCCTATAGCGTGGCCGAGATCGACGCCGCCTGCAAGGAAACCTGCGAAAAGATGGGACTTTCGGACTGCTATGTGCGTCCGGTGGCCTATCGCGGGCCGGAGCAGGTCAGCGTCTCGACGATCAACAACAAGACCCACGTGGCCATCGCCGTGTGGGAGTGGCCCAGCTACTTCGATCCGGAGACCAAGGCGAAGGGGATCCGCCTGGAGTGGGCCAAGTGGCGCCGCCCGGACCCCGCCACCGCCCCGTCGGCGGCCAAGGCCGCGGGCCTGTACATGATCTGCACCATGTCCAAGACCGCCGCCGAGAAGCGCGGCTATTCGGACGCGATGATGCTGGACTGGCGCGGATATGTCGCCGAGGCGACCGGCGCCAACGTCTTCTTTGTCCAGGACGGCGTGCTGCACACCCCGCCCATCGACGCGATCCTGGACGGCATCACCCGCCAGACGGTGATCGAAATGGCCAAGGCCAAGGGCATCGAGGTGATCGTGCGCCATATCCGCCCGGAAGAACTGGCGACCTTCAGCGAATGCTTCCTGACGGGCACGGCCGCCGAGGTGACGCCGGTGAGCGAAGTCGGCGAATACCGCTTCACCCCCGGCGCCCTCAGCCTCGGCCTGATGGAAGACTACGGCAAGCTGGTGCGCGGTCAGCTCTGACGCGACCGCTTCAGGCGGCGACGGAGACTTTCCGCCGCCGCACCACCGCCCACCAGACCGCGCCGCCGATCACGGCGACGGGCAGCAGCACCGATCCCATCGTGATCAGCAGCGCCAGCATGCCCATGGACAGGCCGAACGCGTCCTGAAGCGCGCGGGCGACCGGCCGGGTCGGGCTGCCGGCGGCCATGACCCCGCCCTCGCGGTAGTCGATGGTCAGGCGCGCGGTCAGGACGCGGTCGTTCAGCGCGCGCAACTCGATCTGCTGGGCGTCCTGCTGGCGTTGCAGGTCGGCGATCTGACGTTCGATCTCGAGGCGCTGATCCACTGTTCCGCCCTGACGGCGCTGGAGGTCGCGGATACGGTCGGCGATCGTGGCGGTGGTCGCCGATCCGGTCTGGGCCACGTCAATGTCGCGGGTGACGTTCTCCCCTTCGGTGATCGAGCTTTCCAGTCGCCCGCCGGCGTTGCGGGCGTCCAGCGCCAGACCGGAGCGGAAGCGGTTGATCCATTCGGGCTGGCCGCGCAGTTCCAGCCTGCCGCCGGCCTGGCGCGAGGCCCAGTCCGAGTTGGCCGAGACGACCTGACAATAGCCGGCTCCTGCGGAGGCGCAGGCGAGCTCGTGCCGGCTCATCATCTCGGCCCCCCGGTCCTTGGGCGCGGACAAGACGTAACCGAAGGCGTAGGCGATGCGGGCCACGGGGGCGAGCGGCGCGGAAGCCTGGGTGGGTTGCGGGGTGATCTGCTGCACGGTCGGCATCGTGTTGGTCCGCGCGGCGCGGTTCGCGACCGCGGACGGTTCAGCGGAGACTCC
The DNA here is from genome assembly GCF_058790835.1 of Brevundimonas sp. EU05-FHT14B11. NCBI lineage: Bacteria > Pseudomonadati > Pseudomonadota > Alphaproteobacteria > Caulobacterales > Caulobacteraceae > Brevundimonas > Brevundimonas sp. EU05-FHT14B11. The sequence goes on along the minus strand of NZ_JBYTCY010000003.1, from coordinate 127,017 downwards.
CTCAGGAGCGTCAGAGGCGCGGTCGAAGCCCTCGGTCGCGGGTTCTTGTCCGCAGGCGGACAACGTCAGTGCGCCGGCGGCGGCCAGCATCAGAGCCCTACGCATGTCATTTCTCCCTGTCGCCGTGATGATCACGGTTCCGTGATGGCGCGCCCGGATCGGGGCGAAGTGTGGACGGGAGAAGAGCGGAAGCGTGGCCTTATGCGGCCAGATTCCAGACCGGGTTTACGCTCCGCTTGCCAGACGCGGCGGCGTGGCGTTCAACGGGCTGAAGGGGCCGGCGGGGAGTCGGTCGGGGAAGATCGATGTTCAGCCTGCTGAATCTCCAGAGCCTGCTTGGCCTTGTCGTCATCGTGGCGGCCTGCTGGGGCCTGTCCGAGAACAAGCGCGCCTTCCCCTGGAAGCTGGCGATCGGCGCGATCATCGTGCAGGCGGCGCTGGTGCTGGTGCTGTTCAATCCGGCTTCGGGCGGGGTCCTGCACGCGGTGAACGGCGCCGTGGACGGTCTGGCCAAGGCGACGCGCGAGGGCACGAACTTCGTCTTCGGCTATCTGGCCGGCGAGGAGTATCCGCAGCCCTATGCGGTGCAGAACCAGCAGGGCCTGTTCACCTTCGCCTTCCAGGTCCTGCCGCTGATCCTGGTGATCTCCGCCCTGTCGGCCCTGCTCTGGCACTGGAAGATCCTGAAGTGGATCACCTATGGCTTCGGCATCCTGTTCCAGAAGACGATGGGGCTGGGCGGGGCTTCGGCGCTGGCGGTGGCGGCCAACATCTTCCTGGGCATGATCGAGAGCCCGATCGTGATCCGCGCCTATCTGGACAAGCTGACCCGGTCGGAGCTGTTCCTGATGATGGTGGTCGGTCTGGCGACGGTGGCCGGTTCGACCATGGTGGCCTACGCCCTGATGCTGGAAAGCACCCTGACCAACGCCGCGGGGCACGTGCTGGTCGCCTCGATCATTTCGGCGCCGGCGGGCATCCTGCTGGCCCGCATCATCATTCCGGAGACGGCCGGCGAGGGCGGCGCCTTCGCCGAGTATGACTCGCCCCTGAAGTACGACAGCGCCATCGACGCCATCGTGAAGGGCACGTCTGACGGCCTGATGGTGGTGCTGAACATCTCGGCGGTGCTGATCGTCTTTGTGGCGCTGGTGGCCCTGGTGAACATCATGGTCGGTGCGATCTTCCCTGGCATCAGCGTTGAATGGCTGTTGAGCTGGATCTTCGCCCCGGTCGCCTGGCTGACGGGCGTCGAATGGTCTGATGCCCGGGAGGCGGGCCTGTTGCTGGGCGTCAAGCTGACCCAGACCGAGTTCAAGGCCTTCATGGAACTGGGCGCCGTGCCGGGCGGAGCCATAAGCGAACGCACCCGTATGCTGCTGACTTACGCCCTGTGCGGCTTCGCCAACATCGGTTCGGTGGGCATCACCGTGACCGGCCTGTCCGTGCTGATGCCGGAGCGACGGGAAGAGGTTCTGGGATTGGTGTGGAAGGCGCTGTTCGCGGGCTTCCTGGCCACCCTGATGAGCGCCGCCATTGTCGGCGCGATGCCGGCCTCCATATTCGGCTGAACCGAAAGGCCGATCACATGAAGCTCTACACCTCGCACCGCGCCCCCAACCCGCGCCGCGTGCGCTGGGTCATGGCCGAAAAGGGCGTCCAGGACGTCGAACTGGTCGAGATCGACATCATGGTCGGCGAGCACCGGACGCCCGAGTACCGGGCCAGGGTCGGCGTGCCGCATGTGCCCGCGCTGGAGCTGAAGGACGGCACGACGATCTCGGAATCGGTCGCCATCTGCCGCTATCTGGAGTCGGTCTATCCCGAGCCCAACCTGTTCGGACGTGACGCCAGCGAGCAGGCGGTGATCGAGATGTGGACCCGCCGCTGCGAGTTCTACCTGGCCAATCCGATCATGCTGAACGTGCGCCACTCGCACCCGGCCCTGGTCGCGCTGGAGGCCACGCAGGTGCCGCAGGTGGCCGACTACAACCGGCTGGCGGCCGAGAAATTCATGCGCACCCTCGACCGTCGTCTGGCGGACCACGAGTTCATCGCCTCGGACCGCTTCACCATCGCCGATGTCGTGGCGGTGGTCGGGCTCGATTTCGCGCGGCTGATCAAATACCGGCCGCCCGAGGAGTTCACCCATCTGGCCCGCTGGCTGGAGGCGAGCCGCGCCCGTCCGGCGGCGCAGGCGGGGGTCTGAGCCAGAGCGAAATCGGTTGGGTTGGACGCAGTCCAACTGGGCTCAGATTTCGCTCCAGTTCGATGCTGGACCATTTTTTGGATTCACGTCGATCCGACCTGAAGCAAAAATGGTCTAGAGCCGGCAGGCGAACGGGCCTTCCTCGGCCGGTTCGAGCGTCTGGCCCTGATAGAGCATCGCCACCGCGGACCGGGGAAGTCGCCGGGACCCTGCAGGAAACGCGGCGCGCCGAAGCGTTCGATGTTGTCCAGCTGGGTGGCCAGGGCGTGCTTGTCCTGGGCCACCACCCGCTCCATGAACAGCCGGATCGCGGCCTGCTTCAGCCAGCCGGGACCGCGTCCCTTCGGCGTGGTGAAGCGGGCGAACAGCCTTAGGGTCGTGGCCGATACCGGGGTGAAGAAGACGGTCACCAGCAGGGTCAGTCCCTTCGGCCCTTCCCACCGCGCCTGGATGATGTTGGGCGCGTGCAGGCGGGTGACGCTGCGCTCGCGCGGCGGCTCCAGCAGGCGGGACATCCAGCCGAGATCGGGCTGCGGCTGGCGGATGATCGATTCCAGCCAGGTCTCGCCGGCGCGGATCGACATCGTCACCGGCATGCGCCGCGTGCTGCGGCGGATGACTCCGTCGTGGACATGGTTGGTATGGAAGGGATCCATGACGTTCTCGAGCGCGTCGAGGGTTCGGCCGCGCCACAGGCCCTGCTCCCACCAGAAGTGATCGTGATCCGCCGCGTCCCAGACGCCGAGGTCGGGCAGGTCCGGTCCGCCGGGCTTGAGCCGCACGAAGACGGCGCCGTTGATCTCCTTCGCCTCGACGGCGGCGGCGGACAGTCGCAGACCCTCTCCCTGGCCCAGATCGCAGCCCGCCACCTCGACGCAGGCTCCGTCCGCCCCGAACCGCCAGCCGTGGTAGGGACACTGGACCGCGCCCTCGACCATCCGGCCTTCGGACAGCGGATAGTTGCGGTGCGGGCAGCGGTCGATCAGGGCGGCGGCCCGCCCGTCCGCGCCGCGGAACAGCGCCAGCGGCGTATCGGCGATCGTGCGGGCCAGCGGCTTGCGCTTCAGTTCGCTGGACAGGGCGGCGATCTGCCAACTGCGGGACAGGCTTTCGGGCAGGGGCGTCACGGGCGGCTCCAGCGGTCAGGAGGCAGCGGCTCGCCGTTCCACTCGATGTCGGCGGTCATGGCGGCGGTCAATGATTGATTCCGACGCAAGGCGCGCAGGGTGAAGCCGAACGTATCCGCCAGCGCCCCCGCCAGAGGCCCCCGGTCGCCGGGCAGGGTCAGGGCGTCGAGGCCGTCGCGCCGCTGATCCCGCCAGGCGGCCAGCCGGCCGCGCGGCAGCCCGTAGCGCCACAGGGCGGGGCCGAGATGCCGGGGCCGGTCATCGGGCGTCGCTTCGCCCTGTCCGACCAGCGCCAGGCCGAAGGCGGCGCTGCGCCCGAACAGATGCACGCCGCTGGTCGCACGGGGATTGCACTCGATGAGCCAGGGCTGTCCCTGGTCGTCGACGAGGGCGTCGCAGGCGATCTGGCCAGTCCCGGTCTCGGCGGCCAGAACCTCGGCCATGGCGTGCAGGGCCTCGGCGGTGCGCGCGGGGGCTGGATGGAAGACGTAGGCGGCGCCGCCCGGCAGGCGCCAGTCCGAGGCGTAGGCGGCGAAGGCGGTGATCCGGCCCGCGTGGCAGACGGCGTAGAAGGAGACTTCCTCGCCGACAATGCGGCGCTGGACGACCCACGGCTGCTCCGGCGTCGGCCGGAGCGCCGCCAGATCGGCGGGGGACGGCGAGATCCGCGTCCGGCCGCCGAAGCGCGACCAGACCGGCTTGACCACCACATCCCCCATGGCTGCGACGGCGGCGGCGAGGCCCGCGGGGTCGGTCGTTGTGCGGGTCTCCGGCACGGGGAGGGACAACCGCGCGCAAAGGGCCGCGAAGCGGTCCTTGGCGTGCAGGGTCGCCAGAACCTTCGGATCGGGCGCCAGCAAGCGGTCGGCCCAGCCCTCGGCGGCGGCGAGCGCCGACAGGTGGAAAACCTCCTCGCAGGCCGGGATGATCCAGCGGGGCTCCAGCCGGGCGATCAGGGTGCGGAGGTCGGCGGCGAAGGCGGCGGGTCGGGCCACCGGCGAGGCGTAGCGATGCACCGGCCCGGCGCTGTTCGACCAGCGGGCCAGCCGCGCGGGGACGCAGTCGGCCACGTGCGGCTCGAACCCGGCGGCGCGCAGGCCGCGGGCGAGATCCAGCGCCGAGACGGCCCGGGCGCCGGTGACCATGACGCGCTCAGCCATCCGACCAGCGCACGCGGCGGCGTTTGACTTCGACGGGTGGCGGCGGGCCTCCGGCCTCGACCGGGACGGCCACGCCGCGCTCCGCCAGCAGGGCGCGCAGGGCCTCCGCCGCTGCATCGACCCGATCCGGCGCGGCCTCGACCACGACACCGGACGGCCCGGCGACGGCGCGCCAGTCCTCGGCGGGCCCCAGGGCGGCGCTGAGCGTCTCCTCCACCGCGCGCGGCGGCACGGCGATCCCGCCCCAGCGCCACAGGTCCTCCAGCCGGCCTTCCACCGGCCGGATCGCCGTCCGGGCCGAGCCGCAGGGGCAGGGGGCGGACAGCGGCTCCAGCAGGTCGGGAAGGCGCAGTCGGATCATCGGCTGGGTCGTACGGCGCAGGTCGGTGATGATGGGCAGGAAGCGGTTGGTCCCCGGCACGGGCTCGCGCTCGACGATCAGCACGTCCTCGTTCAGGTGCAGGGTCCCGTGCACGCAAGGCGCGCCGAGGAAGCCCTCGGTGGCCTGATAGATGGGGGCCGGGCGGCTCTCCAGCGTGGCCTCGGTCCAGTCGCGCTCGATCTCGCCCATGGGCTCGGCGCCCCAAAACAGGCGGGCGGGCCGCCAGGGGGCGCCGTCCTCCACCCGCCGGGTCAGGTCGGCCAGCACATGGGCGGGGGCGATCAGGATGTGCGGCGCGAAGGCGTCGAGGCGCTCCAGCTTCACCTCGCCCGGGACGTCGAGCCCGAGGAACAGGAAGCGGAACGGCCCGGCCCCGGACACGTCGCTGTACAGCTTGGACGAGGCGCGCAGGCTGAGCGCGATCCGCTTCTTCCGGAACAGGGCCGACTTGGGCATCAGCCGCGCGATCATATGGCCCAGATAGGCGGCCCGTTCGGCCTTGCTGCTGATGAACAGCCCGGGCGCTCCCGACGACCCTGAGGAGAAGCCCGCCACCACGCCGGGCGCGACCTCGCCCGAGCCGCCGGTCTCGGCGCTCCGGGCCGCGGCTTCGGCGGCGGCGCGGGTCAGGCCCAGGGTGTTCCAGCGGTCGAAGGCGTCGCGCACCGCCTGCGGCGACAGGATGGGGAAGGCTTCCAGCGGTTGGCCGGCGAGGTCGGCCACGGCCGGGGTGCGGGCGATGACGGGCGTCATCTGTCGCCACAGCCGGGCCTGCCGCGCGGCGACGGCGGAGGGCGTGGTCAGCCGCGACCCGGTCCAGCGCGCGTCCAGCCAGGCGCGCAGCACGGCGGGACGATCAATCGCCGACATGGGCCGTCTCGGTGGGAACTTCGCCGCAGTGCGACGGGGTCAGCAGCAGTGCGGGATTGCGGTTCCACAGCCGGTGCAGGGCGGTCAGGGTGTCGCGCCACGGCCCGGTCTGGCCCAGCAGGGCGGTGGTCAGGCGCGGCGGCGGGACGTTGTCGCGCACGGCCCCGCTCGACCAGGCGGCGTCGGCGATCAGGAAGCGCGTTTGTCCGTCGTCCTGCCGCACCACCAGGCCCCAGTGGCCGGGGCAGTGACCGGGAAGTTGCACCGCCAGCAGGGAGCCGTCGCCCAGCACGTCCGCGCCGTCCTCGAACGGCGACAGGTCCGGGCCCAGGGGCAGGCGCGGCCGGTCCTCGAAGAAGACGGCGCGGGCATTGATGTCGGCCGGGGCCACGTCGGCCAGCACGCCCTGCCGGACGCGGGCGAACCGGCCCGGCCTGCGCACCTGGTCCAGTCCCGCCCGCGCGCAGAAGATGCGGGCCTTGGGGAACCGCTTCAGCCCCGCGACATGGTCGCCGTGGAAGTGGGAGACGATCACCGCCGTCACCTCCTCGGGCCGAACGCCGAAGCCCGGAAGCTGCTCCGCCACCGTCTCGCCGGGCGGCAGGTCGACCGGGGTCATCCAGCGGTAGAGGATCTCCGGAAAGGCCTTCGTCGCTTCGAAGAAGGCGGGATCATAGCCGGTGTCGAACAGGATCGCGCCTTCGACCGGATGGACGATCAGGGCGGCCAGCGCCGGGAAGACAGCGGGTTTCAGCGATCCGTCGCGGCGGGTCATCACCTCCGGATGCGAACAGGCTCCGGCGCGCAGGATGTGGACCCGGCAGCGGGTCATGCCCGCTCCGCCAGCTTCGGCGCTACCGCCATGGCGGTCTCGACCGCATCATAGCGCGGCTCGTAGCCGATCAGCCGCTTCGCCCCGCTGAGGTCGAAGGTCTGCGACCAGGCCAGGGTCGACAGGGTGTAGGGCGTCAGCATCGGCTCGGGCTGTCCGGGCAACAGGCGGCTGATCGCCTCGGACGCCACCGACAGGACCTGCCCCAGCGCCAGCGGCAGGGGCACAATGCGCACCTCGACGCCCAGTGTCTCGCCCAGCCGCCGGACCAGGTCCGAGATCGGCAGGGGACGGCCCGAGGTGATGTTGACCACCTGCCCCCCGGCGGTCTCGCGATGCTGGTCCGCCAGCAGGAAGGCCCGGGCGGCGTCGCGGCTGTCGGTCAGTTCGACCAGGGCCTTGCCGCCCCGGAACAGCGGGAAGCGGCCCTTTTTCACCAGTTTGAGGATGCGCGGCAGCAGGACCGCATCGTCCGGCCCGATGATGGCGCGGGGGCGAAGGGAGACAGTACGGAAGCTGGGCGCGTCGGCGGCGCGCACCAGCCGCTCGGCCTCGCCCTTGGTGCGGGAATAGGCGTTCAGAGGCTTGGGGTTGGGCGGGCTGTCCTCGGTTAGGCCGGTCTGGTCGCCCCAACGCGCGAAGACGGAAGGCGAGGAGACGAAGATGAAGCCGTCCACCCCCGCTCGCCTCGCCGCCGCCACCAGGCGCCGGGTCAGCTCGACATTGGCCAGTTCGAAGTCCGCATCCGGTCCCCAGGGACTGGACAGGGCGGCGGCGTGGAAGACCACGTCGATGTCGCGGCAGGCGGCGTCGGTCTGGTCCAGCAGGTCGCCGCCGAAGGGCTCTGCGCCCATGGCCCTGAGCCGTTCCAGCGCCTCCGGCTTGCGGCCCGAGGCGCGCACGGCGTACCCGGCCTCGACCAGGGCGGCGACCAGCGCCAGGCCCAGTCCGCCGGTGGCGCCGGTGACGAGGGCGTGGCGGCTCATGTGCGGATCACCACGGCGGCGGCGCTGACGCCGGCGGCCGTGCCCAGCAGCAGCACTGTCTTCCCGGAGCCCAGCAGGCCGGTCGCCTGCGCTTCGGCCAGGGCGGTCGGCAGGGAGGCGGCGATCTGGTTGCCGCGCCCGGCGAAGATGTCGATCACCCGCGCCGGATCCCCGCCCATCAGCCGCCGCACGTGCTCGACCCCGGGCGCGCTGGCCTGATGGGGGACGATCACATCGACGGTCTCGCGGGTCAGTCCGGCCTCGCCCAGCACCCGGTCGACCAGGTCGGGCAGGCAACGGGCTGCGGCCTTGAAGATGCCGAACGCGTCCATGTGGAAGCGCGCGCCCTCGGTCAGGGCCTCAAGCCCGTGCTCGATGCGGATGCGGGTGCCGCCGGAGCGCAGGGTCGCCAGATCCTTGCCGTCGCCATAGGTCTCGAACCCGCGCGCCAGCAGGCCGGGGCCGTTCCGGTCCGCGCCCGCCTCGACGCAGACGGCCGCCGCGCCGTCGCCGAAGATGGCCGCTGCATGCGGCGCCTCCCAGTCCAGGCCGGCGGAGGCGATGTCGCTGGACACAATCAGGGCGCGGCGGAAGCGGCCGGTCTCGAATCCCATGGCGGCCACGTCCAGGGCGGCGACGAAGGACAAGCAGGTCTGGTTGACGTCGAAGGCCCAGATGCCGGACTTGCCCAGGCCGAGCGCCTGCTGGATCAGCACCGAGGTCCCGGGGATGGGCTGCTCCATCACCCCGCAGGCGCCGATGATCACGTCCAGGTCGTCGGGCGCCCAGCCGGCCATGGCCAAGGCCTCGCGGGCGGCTTCCGCGCCCATTGCCGAGGTGGTTTCGTCGGGCGAGGCGACGCCGCGGACGGCGATCCCGAACTGGCTCTCGGTCCATCCCGGGGCCTGGCCGAAAACCGCGTCCAGCGCCGTGGAGGGGCGTTGTTCGCGCGGCGCGCAGGTCCCGAATCCGGTCAGCGTCATCGGCGTCATGGCCAAAGGCTTAGCCTCGCGGGCCGGGGCCGTCCATCACACCTCAGTGACCGGCCCGCGCCGCCAGCACCTTCAGCACCGCCTCCAGCCCCATGCCGCGGGCGTGCAGCAGGACCAGCAGGTGGTAGATCAGGTCGGCGGCCTCGGAGGCCAGTTCCTCATCCGGCCCGGCGACGCCGGCCAGCGCGGTCTCGACCCCTTCCTCGCCGACCTTCTGGGCGATCCGCTTGGGCCCTTCGGCCAGCAGGCGGGCTGTCCAGCTCTCGGCCGGATCGGCGGCGGCGCGGACGGTGATGGTCTGTTCCAGCCGGGCAAGACGGCCCACGCCGGGCGCATCCTCCTCGCCGAAACAGCTGATCCGGTTCAGGTGGCAGGCGTTGCCGACGGGACGGACCTTCAGCACCAGGGCGTCGCTGTCGCAGTCGGCGGTGATGGAGACGACAGACAGCCGATCGCCGGAGGTCTCGCCCTTGCGCCAGCGGCCGCCGCGCGATCGTGAGAAGAACGTCGCCTCGCCGCTGTCCACCGTCTCGTCGAAGGCGGCGCGGTCCATATAGGCGAGGGTCAGCACCTGAAGGGTGGCCGCGTCCTGCACCACCACGGGTATCAAGCCGCCGCCCTTGGCGAAGTCCAGGGTGTTGGGATCGATCATGGTCTCACCTCGACGCCCGACCGGGTCAGGAAGGCCTTCAGTTCGGGGATGGGCAGGGTCCCGGTGTGGAAGACGCTGGCGGCCAGGGCGCCGGACACGTCGGCCTGGTCGAAGACGTCGCGGAAATGCTCGGCAGATCCGGCGCCGCCCGAGGCGACCAGCGGGATGGTCAGGCGCGACCGGGCGGCGGCCAGCTGGGTCAGGTCATAGCCTTGGCGCACCCCGTCCTCGTCCATGCAGTTCAGCACGATCTCGCCGGCGCCCAGCGTCTGGGCCTCGACGATCCAGTCCAGGGTCCGGCGGCCCGCGCCCCGGCTGGCGGCGGCGTCGCCGGTGTACTGGTGCACGACCCAGTCGTCGCCCGCGCGCTTGGAATCCACGCCGACCACAACGCACTGCGACCCCAGCCGGTCGGCCATTTCGGCGATCAGCTCGGGGCGTTCCAGGGCGGGGGAGTTGATCGACACCTTGTCCGCCCCATGGTCGAGGCAGCGCGCGGCCTGATCGACCGAGCGGATGCCGCCCGCGACGCAGAAGGGGATGTCCAGCAGGCGGGCGATGTCGCGCACCCAGCCGTAGTCGAGGGTGCGGCCCTGCGGGCTCGCGGTGATGTCGTAGAAGACCAGTTCGTCAGCGCCCTGATCGCGATAGCGGGCGGCCAGTTCGGCGGCGTCGCCCATGTCGCGATGGCCCTCGAAGCGGACGCCCTTCACGACCCGGCCGTCCTTCACGTCCAGACAGGGGATGATGCGTCGGGCGGTCATGCGCGCGCGGTTTCCAACGCCTGCGCCAGGGTGAACCGGCCTTCGTACAGGGCGCGGCCGATGATGGCTCCCGACGATCCGACCGAGCGGGCGCCGGTCAGGTCGGTCAGGTCGGCGATCCCGCCTGAAGCCTGCAGCCACAGGTCGGGCCGCCGCTGGTGGATCTCGGCCAGCAGGTCGAGGTTGGGCCCGGTCAGGGCGCCGTCGCGGCCCACGTCAGTGACCAGCAGATGTTTGGCGGCGCCGACCGGATAGCGGTCCAGGGCGGTCCACAGATCCACGTCGGCCGCCTCGGTCCAGCCCTTGAGCGCGGGGACATAGCGGTCGCCGTCGGCCTTCACGTCGATGGCCAGGGTGATGCGGTCGGGGCCGAAGCGCTCCAGCCAGCTCAGCACCTCGTCGGGCCGGGTGACCGCCAGGGAGCCGACGACGACCCGGCTGACGCCCGCGCCGAGCAGGCGGTCTACGTCGTCCGCGCTGCGCACGCCGCCGCCGGACTGGATGTGGATGTCGATGGCGGCGGCCAGTTCGCCGATCAGTTCGTGCTGCATGGCCCGGCCCGCCTCGGCGCCGTCCAGATCGACGATGTGTGCCCAGGTCGCGCCCGCCGCGCGAAACGCCGCCAGCCGCTTGGCCGGGGCGTCGTCATAGTGGGTCACCTGATCGAACTTGCCGTGCATCAGGCGCACGCAGACGCCGTCCCTCAGGTCGATGGCCGGATAGACGATCACGCGGTCAGCTCCAGGAAGTTCTTGAGAATGCGGGCGCCGGCCTTGGCCGAACGTTCCGGGTGGAACTGGCAGCCCCAGCGGTTGGCCTGGCGCACTACGGCGGGCACCACGCCCCCATAGTCGGCGCGGGCGAGGGTGGCGGGGCTGTCGGGACAGACGAAGCCGTGCACGAAATAGGCCCAGGCCTCGCCGCCGATCCCCTCCAGCAGCGGGTCCTCCCGGGTCACGTCCAGCCGTGACCATCCCATGTGCGGCACCGGCAGGCGCGGGCCCGGCTCCAGCTTGCGAACCCGTCCGGGGATCAGGTCCAGCAGGGGCGTGCCGCCGCCCTCCTCGCTGTCGGCGAAGAGCAGCTGCTGGCCGAGGCAGACCCCCAGCAAGGGGCGGGGAAAGGCGCGGACGGCGTCGGTCAGGCCCAGTTCGTCCAGCCGGGCCATCGCATAGCCCGCCTGACCCACGCCGGGCAGGATCAGCCGTTCGGCCTCGGCCACATCGACGGGATCGCTGGTCAGGCGCACCGCCGCGCCCAGCCGCTCCAGGGCGAACTGCACCGAGGCGACATTGCCTGCGCCATAGGCAAGGACGGTGACCGACTTCACAGCACCCCCTTTGTGCTGGGCACGGCCTCGCCCTCGACGCGGATGGCCTGGCGCAGGGCGCGGCCGAAGGCCTTGTAGGCGGCCTCGGTCTTGTGGTGATCGTCCTCGCCCTTGACCGAGACATGGATCGCCGCGCCCAGGTGTTCGGCCAGCGACCGGAAGACGTGGGCGGTCAGATCGGTGCGGTAGTCGCCGATGAAGGGAGTGTCGAAGGTCCCCTCGAACACCGGATACGGACGGCCCGACAGGTCGATCGACACCTGGGCCTCGGCCTCGTCCATGGGCAGGACGAAGCCGTAGCGGGCGATCCCGCGCCGCTCGCCCAGCGCCTGTTTCAGGGCCTGTCCGAGAGCGATGGCCGAGTCCTCGATGGTGTGGTGCGGGTCGGTGTGCAGGTCGCCCTCGCACGACAGGGTCAGGGAGAAGCCGCCGTGGGCCGCGATCTGCTCCAGCATGTGGTCGAAGAAGCCGACGCCGGTGGAGATGACGACGGGCGCGGTCGCGTCCAGATCGACAGCGCAGACGATGCGCGTCTCCTTGGTGTCGCGCACGGCCTGGCCGATGCGGTTGGGCCGCGCCCTGGCCGGAGCGAGGTCGAGCGCGATCAGCAGGCGGTCGTTGACCTCGGCCTTGGCGGAGACGGGCAGGCGCAGGCGTTCGCCCGCGGCCTCGGCGGCGACGCCGTAGCGGGTCAGGGCCGCCAGCACCGCATCCGGGTTCGACGGTCGGGCGATCAGGACGGGGCCGAAGCCGGGCTCGATCGTCATGTCGCGCGACAGGGCCTTGCCCAGCCGCTCGCGTTCGCGGCGCACGGCGGCCAGCCGTTCCTTCGTCTCGATCAGGCGCGACGGGTCCAGCGCCTGCAGCGCCAGCCGCACCGAAACCTCGGGCAGGGCGTAGGGCTCCAGCACCGTCGCCAGCCGCGCCAGCGCCTCGGGCTGTCCCAAGGCGGCCCCGACGCGGGCGCCGGCCAGGCCGTAGGCCATCGACAGGCTGCGCAGGACGATCAGATTGGCGTGGCCGGCGATGGCCTCGACCGCAGAGGCGGCGTCGGCGTACTCGGCCATGCCCTCGTCGACCACCAGCAGGGCGGGGGCGACCCGCTCGGCCATCTCGGCCACCGCCTCCGGCGAACCGAGCGCGCGCAGGACGACGGCGGCGGTCCCGGCCCCGGCGATGGGCCGGCGATAGAGGGCGGCCAGCGCCCGGTAAGGTTCGGCGTCCGGCGCCTCGACCCGCAGGCCGTCCAGCGCCGCGAGGCGGAACACCAGCTCCAGCCCATGCGTTAGGCCGCGCACCGGCAGCACCCGATCGGCGGGCAGGCCGTAGACCTGGCCCATGCGGGCCGCGAGGGCGCTGGGCTCGGCCGGATAGCGGTCCAGACCCTCGCCGCCGGCCACCAGCGGCGCGAAGGGCGCGGGCAGGTTCTTCATCGGCCGGACCTCAGATCGGCGGCGCGGGCGTGGGCCTCCAGCCCTTCCATCCGGGCCAGCTGTGCCGTGACGGGGGCCAGGGCGGCGGCCCCGGCGGCGGTCACGGACTGCACCGACATGGAGGTCATGAAGCTGGCGGTGGTGACGCCTCCCATGGTGCGGGCGGCGCCGTCGGTGGGCAGGACGTGGCTTGGGCCGGAGGCGTAGTCGCCCAGGGCCTCGGCGGCGTTCGGACCGACGAAGACCGCGCCGGCGGCGGTGATGCGCGGGACCCACTGGTCGGCGTCCAGCGTCTGGATGGCCAGGTGCTCCGGGCCGTACAGGTTGGAGACGTCGCAGGCCTCGGTGATGCTGTTGACCCGGATGGCGCGGCCCTCGGCCAGGGCGGCGCGGGCGATGTCGGCGCGGGGCAGGGTTTCCAGCTGCAGCTCGACCTCTTCCAGCACGGCGTCGATCAGGCCCCGGCTTTCGGACACCAGCAGGACCTGGGCGTCAGGATCGTGCTCGGCCTGGCTCAGCAGGTCGGCGGCGGCCACCACGGCGTCGGCGTCCCGGTCGGCGATGACCAGCAGTTCGGACGGTCCGGCGGGCATGTCGACGGCGGGGCCGCCGGGCAGGGCCGCAGCCTGTTTCTTGGCTTCGGCCACCCAGGCGTTGCCGGGGCCGAACAGCTTGGCGACCGGTTCGATCTCGCCGTCGTCGAATGTCGCGCCGAAGGTCAGGGCGGCGATGGCCTGCGCCCCGCCGATCAGCCACAGGGCGTCCAGCCCCGCTTCGCCGGCGGCGACGATCATGGCGGGGTGAGGCTCGCCGTCCTTCGAAGGCGGGGTCACGGCCACGCGCCGCCCGACCCCCGCCACGCCCGCCGGAATGGCCAGCATGAGCAGGGAGGAGAACAGGGGCGCGGTGCCGCCGGGCACATAGAGGCCCGCCGAACCGACGGGCCGCCAGGCGATGCGCGAGCGCACGCCGGGCCGGGTCTCGACCCAGGCGCTGTCCTCGGGCCTGGTCGCCTCGTGGAAGATGCGGACGTTCTCGGCGGCGATGCGCAGGGCGCGGGTGGCGGCGGGGGGCAGGGAGGCGCGGGCCTCGGAGACGGCCTGTTCGGTGATGGCGATGCGGCGCGGCGCGGCGCCGTCCAGCTTCAGGCCCCAGTCCGCGACGGCGGCGCCGCCCCGGGCCCGCACGTCGTCGAAGATGGCGCGCACGCCGTCGGCGACCGACGCGTCGTTGCGCTGGGCCGGGCGGGCCAGGGCCTCGCGGCGGCCGGCGGCGTCGAGGGAGGACCAGTCGAAACGGCGCATCACATCATCTTCTCGATAGGGAGGACCAGGATGGCCGAGGCCCCGACGGCCTTGAGCTTCTCCAGCGTCTCCCAGAACACGGCCTCCTGGCAGACGGCGTGGACGGCCACGGCGTCGTCGCGGCCCATCAGGGGCATGACCGTCGGGGCGCCCGCGCCGGGCAGGATGGCGGTGATCTGTTCCAGCGCCGAGCGGGGCGCGTTCAGCATCACATATTTGGCGCCCTGCGAGGCGACGACGCCGGACATGCGCTCGATGATGCTGTCCAGCAGCTCGGCCAACTGAGGCTCGGGCGCAACGGGCGAGCGGATCAGCACGGCTTGGGATTCCAGCACCGTGTCCCTAGCCGCCAGACCGTTGGCCTCGATGGTCGCGCCGGTGGAGACCAGGTCGCAGATGGCGTGGGCCAGCTTCAGCCGCGGGGCCACCTCGACCGCGCCGCGCATGGTGACGATGTCGGCCTCGACCCCGGCGGCTTCCAGCCAGCGGCGCAGCACGCGCGGGTAGGAGGTGGCGATCCGCTTGCCGTCCAGCGATGCCGGCCCGGCGTAGTCCAGCGTCGGCGGCACGGCGATCTTCAGGGTACAGCGGCCGAAGCCCAGCGGCATGATCACCTGCGCCACCGGTCCGCCGTTGCGGCCTTCCTCCAGCACATTCTCGCCCACGATGCCCAGGTCGCAGACCCCGTCGGCGACGAAGGTCGGGATGTCGTCGTCGCGCACCCGCAGCAGGTCGATGGGGTAGTTCTCGACCCGGTACAGCAGGTCGTTGTTGCCCTTGACCACGCGCAGGCCCGCGTCCCGCACCAGATCAAGGCTGCGTTCGGACAGGCGACCGGATTTCTGGACGGCGATACGGAGCCGTCCCTCGACAGTACTCATGGCGTGAACTCAGGCTTTCAGTCTGTCCAGCACCAGGCGGTAGCCCTGATGCGGCATCTCTTTCAGGAACCGGGCGACCCGCACGACCGTGGTCGGGCTGGCCTGGGCCTCGGCGGCGATTTCTCGATAGGACTTGCCGCCCGCGTCCAGCAGGCGGGCCACCTCCCAGCGCTCGGCGAAGGCGCGCAGCTCGGCGGGCGTGCACAGATCGGCCAGGAAGGCGTCGACCTCCTCGGCCGTCTTCAGCGAGAGCAGGGCGTCATGGAGCGCTTTTCGGGCGGGGTTGGTCGTCATGCGTGTTCCATTATGCTGTAACAGTGGAACACGCAAGCGGCGTTTGTTCGGCTTCACCGGAAGCCCTAGAAGACGGCATGGCCAAGCGCCCGACTCCCCCGAAGAAAACCCTGTCCGCCGCCAATCTGTCGGTGCTCGGCGCCGACCGGCTGGCCGGGCTGCTGATGGAGGTCGCGGGCGGCGACGCCCTGTGGAAGCGGCGGCTGCGCATGGAGCTGGCCGGCGAGGTCGGGGCGCCCGACCTGGCGCTGGAGCTGGACAAGCGGCTGACCGCCCTGGGCGACAGCCGGGTGCGGGTGTCCTGGCGCAAGCGGCCCGAACTGGTGCGCGACCTGCAGAGCCTGCGCCGCATGATCGTCGACCGGCTGGCCGAGCTGGACGCCCGGCTGGCCTTCGACCGCATGGTCGCGTGGTTCGACCTCTATCCGGGCCTCGCCGTGCGGGTGAAGGACCCCAAGGGGGAGCTGGCCGTGCTGTTCGACGGCGCGACCGGCGAGCTGGCGACGCTGGCCTCGGCGCTGGGGCCGCAGGGCGCCGTGCCGATCCTGGCCGACGCCCTGGCGACCCGGCTATCGGAATGGGCCTCGTGGATCGGGCGCGGCGTGGGCGACCTCAGCCCGGCGGTGGCCTCCGGCCTGCTGGCCGAACTGACCGGGGGCAAGCCGCGTCCGACCGGGCGGCTGGCGCTGGTGGTGCGCAAGCTGGCGGAGCGCAGCGGCGACCTGGACGCCTGGATCGCCGCCATTCCCGACGACGACCGCCATCGGCCCGAGGTCGGCTCGGTCATGGCCACGCGGCTGGCCGCCGCCGGACGAGTGGAGGAGGCGCGCGCCGCGCTGGAGGCCTCGCGTCCCGCCGCCCCGCCGCCTTCGCGCTGGGGCCGCAAGGCCGAGCCCGCGCCGCCGCCGCCGGAACAATGGCTGGAGGCCGAGATCGCCGTGCTGGACGCCGAAGGGCGGGACGAGGAGGCGGATCAGGCCCGCTGGATCCTGTTCGAGCGCACCCTGTCTCCCGACGCCCTGCGCGCCATCATCGCCCGATTGCCCGACTTCGAGGACGTGCCTGCCCTGGACCGCGCCTTCGCCCATGCGGCGGCCTATTTCGACCCGGTGAAGGGGCTGGCCTTCCTGATGACCTGGCCCGCCCTGCGCGAGGCGGCGGAGATGATCGAGGCGCGCGGTGGGGAATTGCGCGGCGGGCATGAGGACATCGCCCTGTGGGCGTCGCGCCTGTCCGCCCGCTATCCGGCGGCGGCGCTGATCCTGCTGCGGGCCCGGGCGCGGACACTGGTCCGGCTGGGCTCGGGCATGACCGACGAAGTCGAGGGACTGGTCCATGAGGCCGAAAGCCTCGCGGCCGAAGCCGGCGACGAGGGCCATGCCGCCTTCGTCGCCGGTCTCAGGACCGACATGGGGACCTACAGGCCCCCGCGCCGCTAGTCGCAGCCTGCCGCGGCCGGAGGCATCGGCGGCGAGGCCAGGCCGGTGTTCCAGTTCCAGCCGATGGTCCCGGCGGCGCGGCGGCGGCACATGGTCTGTTCGTGCAGGTCGAACATGCCGGGGAACAGGCCGGTCCCGGGCTCGGGCGCGGCGCGGAAGGCGATATAGGCGCCGGTCTCTCCATAGGCGGCCCAAGCCGGTGCATCCGCCGCGCGGGGCCGGCCGTCCCGGACGAAGCTGGTCCAGTAGCCGACCATGGCGTCCGACAGCCGGGTCTCCTCGGCCGTGTCCGGGACCTTGGGCCAGCGCGGCGGCGTGCGGGCCGGATTGCCGAACATGTAGGGCAGTTCGCTGGCGTGGAAGGCGTGCAGGTTCGCCTCGTCGGCGGCCGGATAGCCGTGGTCGAACAGATAGAGGTAGGAGGACTGTCCCGCCGCCGTCTGCGAACGCACCAGCCGTTCCGAGGTCCAGCCGTACAGGGCGTCGCGGCTGGCCGCGAGGATGCTCTCGCCCATGTCCGCCGACGGATAGAGACGCAGGAAGGCGTCGGCCATGTCGCCGTAGCGTTCGCGGATCACCCGCTCATAGTCGGCCGCTCCGCTCGGCGCCGGCGGGGCCAGCATGCGCAGCGAGCGGATCTCGCCGCTGTTGAAGCCGGTCAGCACCGGAACCTTGGCCTGGCGCCCCCGGTCGAACACATCGACCAGCTGGGCGGGCAGGACGACGCCGTCGACCGCGCCGAAGGTGGCGAAGCCGCCCATGGCCGCGCGGTCGGTCAGCGTCTGCGGATCCATGCCGCGCAGCACGCGCAGGCTGGGCGCCTGGAGCGTGCGCGCCAGGGCCGCGCCCGCGTCCTCCGCCGACGGCGCGCCGAAGCGGGCCGTCTTCAGCTCGGGCGTCGAGATCATGTAGGCGCTCTGGGCGATGGCCCGGTCGAACAGGCCCTGCGCCAGCGGCGAGGTCATCAGATACAGGACGCTGAGGCCCCCGGCGGATTCGCCCGCGATGGTGACGTTGTCCGGATCGCCGCCGAAGGCCGCGATGTTGTCGCGCACCCACTGCAGGGCGCGGACCTGGTCCATCAGACCGTAGTTGCCCGAGATGTGCGCCGGGCTTTCGGCGCTGAGGTCCGGGTGGGCCAGCCAGCCCAGCACGCCCAGCCGGTAGTTGATCGAGACCACCACCACGCCTTCGCGGGCCAGCCGGACGCCGTCGTACAACGTCTCCTTGCTGGAGCCGGTAACCAGCGCCCCGCCGTGGATCCACACCATCACCGGCGCCTTGCCGGCGGCGGACGGGGTCCAGACGTTCAGCGTCAGGCAGTCCTCGCTGGTCCGGCCCAGGTCGGCCGAATAGATCGACTGGACGAAGGGCGTCGGCTGGATGCAGGCGGCGCCGTACTGGGTCGCGTCGCGGACGCCTTCCCAGCCGGCGGCGGGGGCAGGCGGACGCCAGCGCATATCCCCGACCGGCGGCGCGGCGTAGGGAATGCCCTTGAAGCCGAGGATGTCGCCCTCCGCCGCGCCCCGCACGGCGCCCGCGGGGGCGGTGACGACGGGTGCGGTCTGGGCCGAGCCGGTGGAGGCGCCGGCCAGCAGAGCGAGCGCCGCGCCGGCGGCGAGGAGTTTGGAGATCATCAGGCGGCTCCCGTTCTGGAGGTGTCGCGGCCCAGCACCCTTGCCAGCCACAGGAACAGGCTGATCGCCACCAGATAGACCGGAATCAGGGTGTAGAGCGCGATCTGCAGCGAGTTCTCCGGGTGCGCCGCGCGGAAGAAGTCGCTGGCCGCGCCGACATAGGTCGGACCCACGGCCATGCCGATGAAGTTCATCACCAGCAGCAGCAGGGCTCCGGACATCACGCGTTGATTGGGCTTCACCTCCTCCTGCACCAGCGCCACCGAGGACGACAGGTAGAAGTAGTTCAGGAAGTTCGGACCCAGCATCAGCACCAGCGCCAGCGGCCACGACGGCGCCCAGACGAAGGCGACGTAGAGCGGCAGGGCCAGCGACAGCGAGATGGCCGGCAGCAGGGCGTAGGCCTTCTTGGACCGCCGCGTGTAGCGGTCAATCAGCCATCCGGAGGCGAAGATGCCGCCGCCCATGCCGATGGCCACCACCAGCGCGTACCACAGGGCCACGTCGTTCAGGGTCATCCCCTTCTCGCGCATCAGGAACAGCACGGCGAAATTGCCCAGGCCGTAGGTGACGATCTGGGTCACGCCGCTGCCCAGCGAGGCCAGCACCAGGGTCGGTGTGGAGAAGAACATCCTCACCGTGGCCCAGAAGCCGGCTCGGGGCGGGGCCGCGGCGTCCGGCGCCCGGTCCAGTCCGCCGCGCCGGGGCTCCTTGACCAGGAAGGGGGTGGCGGCGGCGACGACCAGGCCGACCGCGCCGATGGCGATGAAGGCGTCACGCCAGCTGAAGGCGGCGGCCACCGACGCGCCGAAGGCGATGCCCAGCGCCGCGCCGACGGGCGGCCCCAGATTGTAGATGCCCAGCGCCATGCCGCGACGGCCGGGCGGGAAGTAGTCGGTGATGATGGCGTAGGACGGCGGCACCCCGCCCGCCTCGCCGAAGCCCACGGTCATGCGCGCCACGGCCAGCTGGCCGAAGCTGCGCGACAGGCCGCAGGCGATGGTCGCCGCGCTCCAGATTCCGCAGGCGACGGACACCACCCAAACCCGGTTGGTCCGGTCCGCCAGCCAGCCCACGGGGATGGCGATGAAGCAGTAGAAGAATGCGAAATACAGCCCGCCCAGCAGGCCCAGCTGTCCGTCGGTGATGTGCAGGGCGTCCTGGATCGGCTTGGCCAGGATCGACAGCAGCTGCCGGTCCAGGAAGTTCAGCACATAGACGAACCACAGCACGCCCAGGGCGACCCAGGCGGGCCGTCCCACCGACGGTTTGGCGGCGGGAGGATCTCCGGATTCGATCAGTGTCGCACTCATTCTCGTTTCCTCGGATGCGGGCCTGAGGGCCCGTCTATTTTTCGGGATGGGTCAGCGCGGCGTAGGTGAAGCCGCGGGCCTTGGCGCGGAACTCGTTGCTCACCGGATCGGCCATCCGCTGGATCAGGCCGACGAAGACGATGTCGTTCTCGGGGTCGATCCAGAACCAGGTCCCGCCGCCGCCGCCCCAGCTCAGCGTGCCTTTGCCTTCGCCGAGGCCCAGCCGTTTCGGGTCCTCGGTGATGGCGAAATCGAGCCCGAAGGTCAGGGCTGGGCTGAAGGGCAGCAGACGCAGCGGGTTGTATGTGTTCAGGACGGCGTCGGGGATGACGTTGGTCGCCATCAGGTCGATGGTCTCGGGCTTCAGAATGCGAACGCCGTCCAGCTCGCCCCGGTTCAGGATCATCTGGCAGAAGCGGGCGTAGTCGGTCGCGGTCGAGACCAGACCTCCGCCGCCGCCCTCGAACCGGGGCGGGCGGGTGTAGTCGTTGATCGGCATGTCGAAGGCGTCGGCGGCGACCTTCAGTCCGCCCGCGCCGTCGTCGCAGTACATCTCGGCCAGCCGGTGACCCTGGTCGGCGGGGACCTGGAAGCCGGTGTCGACCATGCCCAGCGGCGCGAAGATCCGGGTGCGGAGAAACTCGCCGAAGGTCTGGCCCGACAGCCGTTCGACCACCAGCGCCTGCAGGTCGGTGGCGATGGAGTAGAACCACTCGGTTCCCGGCTGGAACATCAGCGGGATCCTCGCCGCGCGCTCGACAAGGTCCTGATAGCCGTGGGCCATCATGACGCCCGCCTCGCGATAGGCGCGCTCGACCGGATGCACGTCGAACAGGCCGTAGCCGAGCCCGGTGGTGTGGCTCATCAGCTCACGCATCGTGGGCGGCCGGAGGGCGTCCTCGGTCAGCATGGCGCCGTCCTCGGCGAGGCCGGCATAGACCTTCTGGCCCTTCAGCTCGGGCAGATAGTCCGTAACCGGATCGTCGAGGCGCCAACGGCCTTCCTCGAACAACATCATCATGGCCACGCCGGTCACCGGCTTGGTCATGGAGTAGATGCGGAAGATGGCGTCGCGGCTCAGCGGCGCCGCATCGCCCAGCCGGGCGTGGCCGAAGGTGGTGAAGGCGGCGACCTGTCCGTGGCGCATCAGCAGGGTGGAGGTCCCCGCCACCAGCCCCGCCTCGACCATGCCCGCCATATAGGCGTCGAGGTCGGCGAGACGGGCGGAGTCGAAGCCGAGGGTCTCGGGATCCGATGCGAACGGAAGGCCGCCGGTCATTCGCGCGTCTGCTTTCGCCGTTCCGCCGCGCGGTCGTGGCAGATGCCGATGAAGCCGTGGGCCATGAAGGAGGCCATCCGCTCCTTGATCGCCTCGAAGTCGTCGGACCGGCATTTGCCGCCCGACAGGTGGTCGATCCGGCCTGTGCGGGCCAGGCTCAGCGTCAGGGCGCCGGTGACGAAGTGATAGCCCCAGAACAGGTCTTCCTCGGTCGCGTCCGGCAGGGCCTGCCGCAGCAGGCCGATGAGGCGCAGCACGACGGGGTCGAACAGCCGGTCCATGACCTCGGCGCCCCAGGCGGGGGTATTGTTGATCTGGGCGCTGAGGGCGCCGAAATGCCGCCATCCGTCGCCGCCGTTCGAGTAGGTGTCCAGGTCGGTATCCAGGAAGGCGCGCAGGGCGCCCTCGACCGTCGGCTTGCCGCCTGCCGCCGCCTCATAGGCGTCCAGGGCCTCCATGCGGCGTCCACTGGTCACGGGCGCCCGGCGCGCCATGACCTTGTCGAACACCTCCTGCTTGTCGGTGAAATAGTAGTGGATCAGCGATTTATGGACCCCGACCTTGTCGGCGATGTCCTTGATCGTCACCCCATAGAAGCCATGCTGCGAGAACAGTTCCTCGGCCGCGTCGAGCAGTTGCTCCAGGCTTTCGGCGCGTTGCTCTGCCTTGCGGCGCGGCTGGCGGGGCGGGGTGGTCATAGGCGGAACCTCAAGGCGGTCCGGCGCGCCACGGTAGAACGCCGACTCGATGGAGACGGCGGTCATCCTATGCGCCTCCATAGGTGGCGCGAAGCACGGCCTTGTTGATCTTGCCCGTGGCCGCCAGAGGCATAGCCGTCACGCGCACGATCCGCTCGGGGATCCACCAGTCGGCGACCTGACCCTTCAACGCGCCCTTCAGATCGGCGTCGTCGATGGTCTGTCCGCGGGCGGGTTCGATCACCATCAGGGGACGCTCGCCCCATTTCGGATCGGATCGGCCGATCACGGCCACCAGTCCGACGGAGGGCAGGGCGCCGACGATCTCCTCGATCTCGACCGGATTGATCCATTCGCCGCCCGACTTGATCAGGTCCTTGGACCGCCCCGCCAGCGTCAGGTTTCCCGTGTCGTCCAGGATGGCCAGGTCGCCGGTGTCGAACCAGCCGCCCGCGTCGATGGCGGCCTCGGCCGCGCCGAAATAGCGGTTCAAGACGCTCTGGCCCCTCACCTTCAGATGGCCGACCACGTTGCGCTGGTCGGGCAGGGGGGCGCCCTCGGCGTCGGTCAGCAGCAGGTCCAGGCCCATGGGCGGGCGGCCCGATCCACGCGCGGCGCCCGGTCGGCGGCTGCGCGGCGAGATGGCGCCCAGCGGCGACAGTTCGGTCATGCCCCAGCTGGTCTGCACCGTCGCGCCGAACCGGCGTTCCATCCGCTGCAGGAGGCTGTCGGGGCAGCTGGAGCCGCCGATGATGATGCGCTCCAGGCTGTGGGTCTCGGCGCCGGTGGCGTCCAGATGATCCAGCAGGCCCAGCCAGACGGTCGGCACGCCGACGGCGACGGTCACCTGATGCCGGTCGATCAGCCGGGCCAGGCTGGCGCCGTCCGTGACCCGGCCTGGCAGGACCAGGTCGGCCCCCACCGCAGGCGCCGCGAACGGCAGGCCCCAGGCGTTGGCGTGGAACATGGGCACGGCCACCAGCACGGCGTCGTCGGCCGTCAGGGCCATGGCGTCCGCCTGCAGGGCGCGGGTGGTGTGCAGATAGTTGGAGCGGTGGGTGTAGACGACGCCCTTGGGCGCGCCCGTGGTGCCCGAGGTGAAGCACAGGCCCGCCGGCGCCGTCTCATCGAACCGGCCCCACTCGACCGGACGCCCGCGCTCGGCCAGCAGGGTCTCCAGCTCGCTGACGTCCGCGCGTCCGGCCTCCGCCGCATCGCCGTCCAGCAGGATCAGGTGTTCAAGGCAGGGGCAGGCGGCCAGCAGGGCCTCGGCCATGTCCCGCAGTCCGGCGCCGACCGCCAGCACGCGGTCTTCGGCCTGCACGATCATCGCCGCCAGATGGGCGACCGTCAGGCGGGGATTGAGGGTGTGGCAGACCAGGCCGACGCCCATGGCGCCGTACCAGACCTCGACATGGTGCTGGGTGTTCCAGGCCAGGGTGGCGATGCGCTCGCCGGGCGCCAGGCCGAGGTCGAGCAGGGCGCCCGACAGGCGGTTGGCGCGCTCGCGCAGGGCGGCGTAGCCGAGGAGGGAGTCCGGGCCGTCGACGCCGGCGGTGATCACCCGCGCCTCGCCGTGCCATTTGGCGCCGTGATCCAGGAAGCGGTCCACGGTCAGCGCATAGTCTTGCATGGGGCCGGGGAGCGAGCCGATCATCCTGAAGCGAAATTCCAGACAGTTACAGGGGCCGGCGGACCGGCGAAGGGGGCGGGGCGGCGACCTTCGGCCGCCGCCCCGGCGTCAGGCTCAGAAGGTCTTCATCAGGTTGATGCCGAACTGCCGCGGCGGCCCGGCGTAGCGCAGGCCCGCGTTGACGGCGGCGATGTAGGTCTGGTCGGTCGCGTTGTGCGCATAGGCCGCGACGGTCCAGTCGTCGGTCTTGTAGCTGAGCATCAGGTTGACCAGGTCGCGGGCTTCAAGCCGGTCGCCCAGGGCCCGGTTGTTGAAGATGGAGGTCCAGGCCTCGCCGATGTGGGCGTAGTCCATGCGGGGCGACAGGGTCGCGCCGTTCGGCAGCTGGAAATCATACTGGACGCCGATGTTGAAGGTGAACTCCGGCGCATAGCTCTGGGTGTTGCCATCCAGGTTGAGGCAGTTGGCGGTCGCCGGACCGGTGGTGGCGTTGCACGTGCCGCTGCGCGCGACACGCGGGTCGGCGGCGTAGAACTCGCCCAGCTCCGATTTGGAGACGGCGGCGCCGACATCCACGGTCCAGTCGTCGACGCGCACCTGGGCCGAGGCCTCGACGCCCATCAGAACGGTCTCGTCCGCGACGTTGACGATCGAGCTGAACAGCGGGACGGCCGGATCGCCGACGACGACCTGGAAGCCCTCATAGGTCATGTAGTAGGCGCCCAGCTGGGTGCGGACCCGGCCGCCGAACAGGGTCGATTTCCAGCCCAGCTCGTAGTCGATCACGTCTTCCGGCCCGAAGGAGCTGGCCGGGACATAGAAGTTCGGCGCGTTCAGCCCGCCCATCTTGAAGCCGGTGGCGACGAAGCCGTAGACGAAGTTGTTGTCGTCGATCTTGTAGTTGAGGCTCAGCTTGCCGGTCGTCTTCTCGGCGGTGACCTCGTCGTTCTGCAGCAGGGTCAGGCCGAACGCCGGATAGGTCGTGTAGACGTTGTCGTTGCGCGAGGTGCTTTCCGACCAGCGCGCGCCCAGCTGGATCTGCAGCCGGTCCGAGATGTCGTAGCTGACCTGGCCGAAGACCGCGGTGGTCTCCTTCGGCGTCTCGCCGAAGATGTAGTAGTCGACCACGCCCTCGGGGAAGCCGACGTGATAGGCGCCCTGCGGGAAGGTGGTGACCGGGAAGGTGACGTTGTCCTGCTGCCAGAAGGCGCCCAGCAGCCAGGTCAGGCGCTGGTTGTCGGGCGAGACCAGGTTGATCTCCTGCGACCAGACGTCTTCCTCTACGCGGTCATAGAAGGTGTTGTTCAGCGCGCTGGTGCCGTCCAGGTCGGTCGAGAACTCGCTGATCCCGTCCTGATAGCCGGTGATCGACCGCAGGGTGATCCCGTTGTCGAAGACGTAGCTGACGTTCAGCGACACGCGCGCCGTCACGTCCTTGCCGGAGTGGGGGCCGTTGGCGGTGATCTTGAACGGATCGTTGGTCGCCAGCGCCGGGTCGGCCGGATAGCCGCCGAAGTCCAGGCTGTTGTAGTCGCCCTTCAGCAGCACCCGCAGGGCCGGCGTCGGGGTCCACAGGAAGCTGGCGCGGACGCTGTTCATGTCCACGTCGCCGGGGCTGCCCTTATAGGGACCGGTGATCTCGTGGAAGCTGCTGCGCTGCTCACTGTTGACGGCGAAGCGGGCGGCCAGGGTGTCGGTGATCGGCACGTTCACCGCGCCCTGGAATTTCAGGTTGTCGTAGTTGCCGACCTGACCCATCACATAGCCGTTCACGCCCGAGAAGTCGGGGTTGCGCGAGGTGATGAAGACCGCGCCGCCCGTGGCGTTGGTGCCCGCGAAGGTGCCCTGCGGTCCGCGCAGCAGCTCGACCGCGCCGATGTCGTAATAGGGCTCGGTTTGGAAGTAGCCGGGGAAGACCGGCACGCCGTCGCGATAGGTGGTCACGCCCACGCCGATGGCGGTGGTGGGCTCCGACTTGCCGATGCCGCGCACGTTGAAGAAATTGCCTTGGCCGAAGTTCTGCACCGTCGTGGACGGGGCCACGAATTGCAGCTGCTCCAACGAGAAGACGCCGCGGTCGTCCAGGCTTTCGCCCGACAGCACGGTGGCCGCGACGGCGGTTTCCTGAAGGTTGGTCGTGCGCCGTTCGGCGGTGACCACCACCTCGCCCAGCGAGGCGACGTCGGCCTGCTGGTCGGTGGATTGGGGCGTGGCGTCCTGAGCCTGCGCGGCTCCGGCCCACAGCAGGACGGCGGCGGATGTCGTCAGCCAGAGCTTGCGCCCCATGGTCTTCCTCCCTCGATGTTTCCTCGGGCGCTCTGACGGCGCCGTGACCATGACCGTCTCACCGATTCAAGTCGTCGTCAATCCTCACTCGCCGGCTAGTGAACATTGACCTTTCGGTCAGGATCATCAGAGTGCGACCGCCCGGAGCCGGGCGACAGCGGCGATGTCCGGAACAGTCGGGGAGACCAGCATGACCATCGATCTCAAGGGCCGGGTGGCCATCGTCACGGGCGCCGGCGGCGGCCTGGGCCGCAGCCACGCCATCGCCCTGGCCCGCCACGGCGCCAGGGTGGTGGTCAACGATCTGTCGGCCGCCGCGTGCGACGCGGTCGCCGCCGAGATCACGGCCGCGGGCGGCGAGGCCGTTCCCTGGACGTGCAGCGTCACCGACCGCGAGGGCGTCTTCGCCATGGTCGCGGGCGTGGTCGAGCGCTGGGGCCGGATCGATATCCTGGTCAACAACGCCGGCATCCTGCGCGACCGCACGTTCGCCAACATGGATCTGGACGATTTCGCCCTGGTGGTGGACGTGCACCTGATGGGATCGGTCAACCTGACCAAGGCCGCCTGGCCGCACATGCGCGACAGGGGCTACGGGCGGGTGATCTTCACCACCTCGTCGTCGGGCCTGTACGGAAACTTCGGCCAGGCCAACTACGGCGCGGCCAAGATGGCGCTGGTCGGGCTGATGCAGACCCTGGCGCTGGAAGGCCGCAAGTTCGACATCCGCGTCAACTGCCTGGCCCCCAGCGCGGCGACGCGGATGACCGAGGGCCTCTATTCCGACGATGACCTCAAGGGCCTCTCGACCGACCTGGTCAGCCCGGGCGTGGTCGCCCTGGCCGCCGAGAGCGCGCCGACCCGCACCATCCTGCTGGCGGGGGCGGGGGCCTTCGAGCAGGCGCACATCACGATGACGCGGGGCGTCCATGTCGGCGACGCCCCCGACGCCGCCGAGCAGATTCAGGCGCAGTGGGCTCGCATCGCCGACCGGACCGAGGAACAGGTCCCCGAATCCGGCGCCGCCCAGTACACCCACGAGATCGGCCATCCTGATCGTGCGGTGGTCGGCGCGCTCGATGCGGCCTGACATCCGGGAACCTTGGTACGCCCGCGATGAATTCTGGGATTCCTGGGCGTAGGCGTTAACGGCGCCTTAATATAAAGGCCAAGCTTCGCCGTCATTTTTGCCGGTGAAGCTTGACCCGTCGCGCTCGCGGCGGACCCGGGGGAAGTCAGAGATGTTCGGTATTGTGAAGTCGGTCTTCGGCCGCGCGGGCGTCTACGCGCGCGCGCTGCTGACGGTGGTCGTGGCCTTGGTGGCGCTGGCCGCGCCGTCGGCCGCGTTCGCCCTTTCGGCCGGGTGCAGTGCGATCAATGCCTTGGGTGGAACCTTCACCGTCGATGGCGCGGGCAACGGCACCGACAAGTTCACCGACTTCGCGAGCCAGCCGCTCGCGAACGGTGAGGTCGTGACCTATTCCTGGTCGGGAAACACCAAGGGCGCTTACGTCTACATCCTGTACAGCCAGAACAGCGGCTTCCAATTCGCCCCTGAATCCGTCGAGGATTCGACCGCGGTCAGCGGGTCGGGATCCTTCACCTTCTCGAACATCGCTGCCGGTGACTTCTTCGAAGTCGGCGTGAACGACGACACGATCTACAATACGGGGTCCAATCCCGCGGCGCGTAACAGCACCGTCAACATCACGCTCAGTTGCTCGGCGCCGACCCCGCCCAGCCTGTCGATCAACGATGTGTCCGAGAGCGAAGGCGATACCGGGACCAAGACCTTCACCTTCACCGCCTTCCTGTCGGCCGCCAGTGCGAGCACGGTCACCGTCAACTATGCCACCGCGAACGGCACGGCGACCGCCGGCAGCGATTACACCGCGGTCAGCGGCGTCCTGACGTTCGCACCTGGCGAAACGATGAAAACCATCGCGGTCCTGGCCAACGGCGACGCCCTGGCGGAGCCGAACGAAACCTTTTTCGTGAACCTCAGCGGCGCGACGAATGCGACGATCTCGGACGCTCAAGGCATCGGCGCAATCGTCAATGACGACGTGGCGACCCCTCCGACGGTCAGCGCGGTCTTCAACGCGTCTCCCATCAACCTGGGCAGCAGCCGTCAGCTGCAGATCACGATCACCAACCCGACCGCCTCCCCGATGACCGGGGTCTCTCTCGCGGCCGCCGCCTTGCCGGTGAACGTCAACGGCTCCACCCCGGCGACCAACTGCCCCAGCGCGACGGCCAGTTACAACTCCGGGACCAAGGAATTCAGCCTGTCCGGCGGAACGCTCGCCGCCGGCGCCAGCTGTCTGTCCACCCTGACCGTGACGCCGACCGCGACGGGCAGCTACACCTATACGACCGGCGTGGTCTCGGCGACGGGAGCCACCGGAGGCACGGCGACCACCGGCGCCCTGGTCGTCAATTCCCCTCCGACTGTGACGTCGATCAGCCCGACCGCCGGCCCGACCGGCGGCGGCACGACGGTGACGCTCACCGGCGCCAACTTCACCGGGGTGACCGCGGTCACGTTCGGCGCCACGGCGGCCACCGGTTTCACTTTCAACAGCGCGACCTCGATCACCGCCACGGCTCCGGCCGGCGCGGCGGGCACGGTCGATGTCCGTGTCACCACGGGCGCCGGGACCAGCGCGACCAGCGCCGCCGACCAGTTCACCTATGTCACCGCGCCGACTGTGACCTCGGTCTCGCCGACGGCCGGTCCGACCGGCGGCGGGACCACCGTGACCATCACCGGTACGGGCTTCGCGGCCGCGGCCGGCACGGGCGCGGTGAAGTTTGGCGCGACCAATGCGACTTACACCATCAACAGCAACACCCAGATCACTGCCACGTCGCCGGCCAACTCGGCGGGGACTTACGACATCACCGTCACCACCCTGGGCGGAACCAGCGCCACCTCGGCCGCTGACCAGTACACCTATGTCGCTGCGCCGACCGTGACCTCGATCTCGCCGACGGCGGGACCGACCGGCGGCGGCACGACGGTGACGATCTTCGGGACGAATCTCTCCACGGCCACCGCCGTCACCTTCGGGGCCACGGCGGCCACCGGCTTCACGGTCAACAGCGCGACCTCGATCACCGCCACGGCTCCGGCCGGAGCGGCGGGCACGGTGGACGTCCGCGTCACCACCGTGGGCGGGACCAGCGCGACCAACGCCGCAGACCAGTTCACCTATGTTGGAGCGCCGACCGTGACCTCGATCTCGCCGACGGCGGGACCGAGCGGGGGCGGGACGACGGTGACGATCACCGGCACACGCTTCTCCGGCGCCACCGCCGTCACCTTCGGGGCCACGGCCGCGACCGGCTTCACGGTCAACAGCGCCACCCAGATCACGGCCACCGCTCCGGCGGGAACCGGCACGGTCGACGTCCGCGTCACCACCCTGGGCGGGACCAGCGCGACCAGCGCCGCTGACCAGTTCACCTATGTCCCCGCGCCGACGGTGACCTCGATCTCGCCCACGGCGGGACCGGCCACGGGCGGGACGTCGGTGACGATCACCGGGACCAACTTCACCGGGGTGACAGCGGTCACCTTCGGCGCCACCTCGGCGACCGGCTTTACGTTCAACAGCGCCACCTCGATCACCGCCACGGCTCCGGCCGGCGCGGCGGGCACGGTCGACGTCCGCGTCACCACCGGCGGCGGAACCAGCGCGACCAGCGCCGCCGACCAGTTCACCTATATCGGAGCGCCGACGGTGACCGCGATCTCGCCGACGGCGGGACCGGCCGCGGGCGGGACCTCGGTGATCATCACGGGAACCCGCTTCACCGGGGCCACCGCCGTCACCTTCGGGGCCACGGCGGCGACCGGCTTCACGGTCGACAGCGCCACCCAGATCACCGCCACGGCTCCAGCCGGCGCGGCGGGGACGATCGATATCCGCGTCACCACGGCGGGTGGGACCAGCGCGACCTCGGCGGCCGACCGGTATATCTATGTCGCGGCGCCGACGGTGACGGCGATCTCGCCGGCG
Organism: Brevundimonas sp. EU05-FHT14B11; assembly: GCF_058790835.1. Lineage (NCBI taxonomy): Bacteria > Pseudomonadati > Pseudomonadota > Alphaproteobacteria > Caulobacterales > Caulobacteraceae > Brevundimonas > Brevundimonas sp. EU05-FHT14B11. Next base: position 97,491 of record NZ_JBYTCY010000003.1, on the reverse strand, counting down.
GCGGGCCCGATCTCGGGCGGGACGACGGTGGTCATCACCGGCACGCGTTTCGCGGCGGCGGCCGGAACCGGCGCCGTGAAGTTCGGCGCGACCGACGCCACCTACACCATCAACAGCAACACCCAGATCACCGCCACGGCCCCGGCCAACTCGGCGGGGACCTACGACGTCACCGTCACCACCACGGGCGGGACCAGCGCCACCTCGGCCGCTGACCAGTACACCTATGCCGCGGCGCCGACCGTGACCGACCCCGGCGCCGTCGTGGTCGCCTTCAACACCGCCACGCCGATCGACCTGTCGGGCTCCATCTCGGGCAGCCATTCGACCATCGCGGTCGCGTCGGGTCCGTCTCACGGCTCGACCAGCATCTCGGGCGACGTGGTCACCTACACGCCTGACACCAACTATGCGGGCGCCGACAGCTTCACCTTCACGGCGACAGGCCCAGGCGGAACCTCGGCCACGGCCACGGTCAGCCTGACGGTCAGCCTCGGCGACCAGACCATCACCTTCAATGCGCTGGGGAACGCCTCGCTCTCGGCCTCGCCCCTGACCCTGGCGGCGACGGCGAGCTCGGGCCTGTCGGTGAGCTTCTTCTCGGACACCACCGCGGTCTGCACCGTGTCGGGAACCAGCCTGACCCTGCTGCAGACGGGGACCTGCACGATCCGGGCGGAACAGCCCGGCGACACGACCTGGGCCGCCGCGCCTTCGGTCTCGCGCAGCTTCACGGTCACTCCGGCCCATCTGGTCATCACGGCCGCCCCGGCCTCCGGCCTCGTCGTCGGTCAGAACTATAGCCAGGCCAACACCGTCAGCGGCGGCGTCGCGCCCTACACCTACGCGCTCGCGGCCGGCGCCTTTGTGCCCGGTACGATGCTGAACACCTCGACCGGCGTGGTCTCGGGCACGCCGACCGTGGCGGGTTCGTTCAGCTACATCGTCCGCGTCACCGACAGCCAGGGGACGCCGGTCACCGCCGACACCGGCGTGACCACGGTCACCATCGCCAGAGGCTCGCAGACCCTGGCCTTCACCTCGACGGCGCCGTCCGCCGTGGTGGCCGGTCCGGCCTATGCGGTCACGGCGACGGCGAACTCGGGCCTGACCGTCAACCTCAGCCTCGACGGAACCAGCACGGGCTGCGCGCTCTCGGGCGGGTCGGTGACCTTCACCAGCCCCGGAACCTGCGTCATCAACGCCAACCAGCCCGGCGACAGCAACTGGAACGCCGCGGCCCAGGTCCAGCAGAGCTTCGCCGTCATCGCCAACCCGCCCATCGCCGACGACGCGCCGGGCTGGCTGGTGGCCTACAACAGCACCGGCGCGCCCCTGGACCTGTCGGTCTGGATCAGCGGCGGCGCCCACACCTCGATCGCGGTGGTCACGCCTCCGGCGCACGGCACGACCTCGATCGCCGGTGATGTGGTCACCTACACCCCGACCGCCGGCTATTTCGGCATCGACAGCTTCACCTATACGGCCACCGGCCCGGGCGGGACCTCGAACGTCGCCCTCGTCCATCTGACGGTGGAGACTCCCGCCGCTCCGGCCGTGACGAACCGCAGCGGTGTCGCCGTCGCCTACAACGGCGCCGGTACGGCGATCGACCTCTCCACCTCGATCACCGGCGTGCACGCCTCCATCGCGATCGACACGCCGCCGGCCCACGGCACGGTCACGGTCGCCGGCGACGTGGTCACCTACGCGCCCGCCGCCAACTACTACGGCGCTGACAGCTTCACCTACACGGCCACCGGCCCCGGCGGAACCTCGGCTCCTGCGACCGTCAGCCTGACGGTGGCCAATCCGCCGGCTCCGACGGTTTCGGGCCGTAGCGGCGTCGCCGTCGGCTACAACAGCACCGGCGCGGCGATCGACCTGTCGAGCGCGGTCAGCGGCGTGCACGGCTCCATCGCCGTCGCGACCCCGCCCGCCCACGGCGCGGTCACGATCGCGGGCGACGTGGCCACCTACGTCCCGGCCGCGAGCTACTTTGGTCCGGACAGCTTCACCTATACGGCGACGGGTCCCGGCGGGACCTCGGCTCCGGCCACGGTGTCGCTGACGGTGGCGACCCCGCCGCCGCCGGTCGTCGCGCCGCCGACCACCCCGGTGGTGGTGCCGACGCCGCCCGCCGGCAACGGTCCGCCGCAACCGGTCACCGTCAATCTGGGCAGCCAGAGCAACGGCGTCATCGACGGCTACCGCATCACCGCGACCAGCCAGCACGGCACGGCGTCCATCACCACCGTCGGCGCGCCCCTGGCCCAGACGGCGGGCGCCGACGGTCCGCAAGCCGCGCCCGGCGACTACCAGCTGGTCTACACCCCGGCGGCCAACTTCATGGGCACGGACACCGTGACCGTGGTGGCCTTCGGACCGGGCGGCGACTCCGCGCCGGCGACCTTCACCTTCCAGGTCGCGGGCAAGGCGCCGAACCTGCAAGGGGCGACGCCGTCGAACAGCACCATCGCCTTCACCCCGACCGCCGGCCTAGTGGGCGGTCCGTTCCAGGCGCTGCGCATCACCCGCGCTCCGGCCTTCGGCGTGGCGACGGTCAACGGGCTCACGATCGTCTTCAACCCGGGCGCCGCCAACGGCGGCTCCACCTCGCTGGACTATGTCATCGACCTGCCGTTCGGCGCGTCGGCGGCGGGCCGGATCGACCTGGTCTCCAACCTGGTCCCCGGCGCCCAGGCGCTGACGGCGACGACCGTCCAGGGCCGTCCGGTCACCACCCGGATCAGCGCCGTCCCCGGCGGCCCGTTCAGCGGCGCGGCCGTGGTTTCGATCTCGCCGACGACGGCGGGAACCGCGACCATCACGGGCTCCGGCGCGAACTGGGACCTGACCTTCACCCCGGCCGGGACTTTCTCGGGCGTGGCGACGGTCAGCTTCACCCTGACCAACGCCGCGGGCACGACGGCCAGCACCCTGGCGGTGACGGTCGAGGCGCGCCCCGATCCGTCGCAGGACGCCGAGGTCAGGGGGGTGGCCACCGGTCAGGTGACCTCCGCCCGCCGCTTCGCCGACGCCCAGATCAGCAACTTCCAGCGCCGCCTGCAGGACCTGCATGACGGGGACAACGGATCGTCCAACGGCGTCAGCCTGAGCCTCGGCTTCGGCGCCCAGAACGACGCCGACAACGATCCCCGCGCGGCCCTGCGCCGTCAGCTGGGCGCGCGCGAAACGATCGATCCGGATACGATCGGCCACGACCGCGACCGCGACATGCTCGGCCTCGACCTGTGGGCCGGGCGTCAGGCCGGACCGGCCGCGGTCAGCTCGACCACGGACCGGCTCAGCGCCGCGCCGCCGTCGTCCGAACCCGGCCGTCGCTCGTCGGTCGGCTTCTGGACCGCCGGTTCGGTGGACTGGGGTCGCCAGGACGCGCAGGGCCAGCGCGACTACCGCTTCACCACCCAGGGCGTCACTGCCGGCCTCGACGTGCGTGTCTCCGATCAGCTGATCGTGGGCGGCGGCCTGGGCTATGGCGAGGACAAGACCAAGATCGGCGACCAGGGCTCGGTCTCCAACGGCAGCGGCCTGACCGCGGCGCTGTACGCCAGCTGGCGTCCGGCCGAGGCCTTCTACATCGACGGCGTCATCGGCTGGTCGAACCTGGACTTCGACTCGCGCCGCTGGGCGGCCGGGCTCGGCGGCCAGCCGGACGCCTACGCCGAAGGCGAACGGTCGGGGGACACCCGCTTCGTGTCGGCCGCCTTCGGCCGCATTCTGCGCGGCGACGGTCAGACCCGTGAGATCTACGCCCGCGTCGATGCGCGCTCGATCTCGCTGGACGGCTTCACCGAGACGGGTGCGGGGCTGGCGTCCCTGGCCTGGGACGCGGTGGACCAGGACAGCCTGTCGGCCAACCTGGGCGCGGCGTGGCGCTGGACGATCGACAACCGCCGCTTCGGCCAGCTGCGGCCGTCGGCGCGGGTCGAGTGGTCGCACGAGTTCGAGGACATCGGCGACCAGGGCGTGCGCTACGCCGACTGGGCCGCCAGCCCGACCTACCTGGTCCCGCTGGACGCCTGGTCGCGCGACAGCCTGCGGCTCGACCTGGGCGCTGACTGGTCGGTCAACGACCGGCTGGTGCTGGGGGTCGGCTACCGCGGCGCCTTCGGCGATGCGAGCTCGAGCCACGGCGGTGAGATCCGCGTCAAGTTCGACTGGTAGGGAGATGGGACCGTTTCGGCGGTTCCTGATCCACTCGAACGCGGAGGGCCGCCCCGGCGACGGGGCGGCCCTTCTGCTGCGCAGGGCGCGCGGGGCGTCGCCAGGACCTCAGCCGCATCGGGCGAGATGGCCATCACGGGCGACGGGTCCGTCCGGCTTGAGAACGTGGGAATGATGCGTTCCCGGTTGACGGGGCGAGCCTCGGCGACGGGGTCTCAACCCCCGACGATCAGCATCGACGGAACATTGGACGACTGTTTGATCGCCGGGTTCCGCGTGAGCGCCGGCGCCTTTGAGGAGACCGCTGAAAGGCTGGGGAGTTGCTACGGGGTGGTGATGGTCCACGGCTCGCGCGATGCGTTGGCGAAGATTTTCAAGAGGAAACTGGACGGCGGGCAACGCCCGCCGAAATGGCTGATCGACAAGCGAATGGTCTATCTCGCCGGCACAAAGTGGAGCCTGCTTGGGGCGGGTGAGGAGGAGTTGACCGATATCGCAAGATCGGGCGACGCCTCCGCGATCCGGAAATGGCTGGGGCGAAGACTCGAAGCGATGGATACGGCCGAATAGCGCTGTTGGTCGCGCTGGTATTGCACAGGTCCGTCTCGGCGTAGCTCCTGGTTTGCGCACCAAAACCAGTGTCTGCATCTGGCGCAAAGCCGAAGTTCGGAATGTCGGATGTCTGCCTGAAGGGCGCCCGAAGCATAGAGCAGTTGAAAGCGCCTGTTCGCCGGCCCCGGCAGTCAAAACGATCAAGGCGTACGCAAACGCCTCATTTTGGGATTCCTGGCCATGGCGGCAGGCGCCCGCCCATGCAAGATGGCTAGGGGAAACGGCGTGCTGACTGATCAACTGTGCGAAAGACTGCTGGAACGCAGTGACCGGCCGTTAATCACGGTTTGCGGTGGCCGCACGGGTCAGCGGGACCGCGTCCTGACCGGACGTCAGCTGCACGAACGGGCCCTGGCGCGCGGTGCGGCTCTGGCGTCGATCCGTAAACCTGACGACGGCCCGCTGGCGCTGATCATGCCGTGCGGCGTCGAGTTTGTCGTCACCCTGGTCGGGGCCCTCTACGCGGGTTTCACGATCACCGCCGTGGCCGCCCCCCGTCCGGGTGTTCAGACCCTGCGGTTCAATCAGATCATCCGCGACTGCACGCCGGCCGCGATCCTGTGTTCCGACGGGCTTACCGGCAAAATAGAGGCGGCGCTGACGTCCGGCGGGATAGCGGGCCTTTCCGTCATCGACGTTGAAGCGCTCGAGGCGGTCGAGGCGCCTCTGATGGCGCCGGTCCAGAGCGGCGACGGGACGCGCCCGGTCATCCTCCAGTACACGTCCGGCTCGACGCGGGCGCCGAAGGCGGTGGCGCTCTCGGGCGCGAACATTGTCGCCAACGCCCAACTGGCGAACGGCACCTGGGGCCTGGACGAGGATGGGGTCGTCCTCAGCTGGCTGCCGCATTTCCATGACCTGGGGCTGATGGGCGGCATCTTCTATCCGATCCTCGCCGGAGGGCGGACCGTGTTGCTGGACCCGCTGCAGATGATCCAGCGGCCGGAGCGCTGGCTGCGCCTGATCAGCGAGCACCGGGCGACCTTCAGCGGCGGCCCCGCCTTCGCCTTCTCGCATTGCCTGCAGAACGTCACTGACGAACAATGCGAAGGGCTGGATCTGTCCCGCTGGCGCAGCGCCTTCTGCGGCGCGGAGCCGGTCCCGGCGTCGCTACTGGCTGCTTTCCGCGAGCGTTTCGGCCTATGGGGTCTGAACCCGAGCGCCGTGTTCGGCTGCTACGGTCTGGCCGAGTTCACCCTGATGGTGGCCGGCGGAAATCCGGACCTTCTCGACGACCGGCCCGCCCCCCCGCCCGGATGTGGCGATATCGAGCCCTGCCGGGTCTCGCCCGAGATGGACGGTGATCTTCGTCTCGTCGATCCGGAGACCTTGAGGATCGCGGCGCCGGGCGAGCCCGGCGAAATCTGGGTCCGGGGGGCTTCGGTCGCGCGGGGCTACCGCAACGCGCCGGCGGAAACGGCGGCGTCGTTCAGCGTCGCGATCGCCGGTGACGGCGCCGGGGGAGACTGGCTCAGGACGGGCGATGTCGGCGTCCGCCAAGGCCACTGGCTGTACGTCACCGGACGTCTGAAGGACCTGCTGTTCTCCAACGGACGCAAAATCCCCGCGACGGATGTGGAATGGCTGGCGGGAGAACAGGATCAGGCGCTCAATCCCATGGCGGCCGCGGCGCTGATGCCGGACGACCTCGCCACGGGAAAGGCGGTGCTGCTGATCGAGCTCAGGCGCCGGGAGCGGGTCGCGGACGAAGTCGTCACCTGCGGCTTGATCCGGCGGGCCGTGGCGGGCGCCTGGGGGATCGAGCTGACGGATATCCACATCCTGCCCAGCGGAGCCCTGCCGCGCACCAGCAGCGGCAAGGTTCAGCGCCGCCTGCTGGCGAACGCTTGGCGAGACGGGCGGATTGAGGATGCGCTTCAGTGACCGCCACGCCTCTTCGGGACAGGACGCTCGGGTCTTCAGGGCCTCGTCCGGACCGCGCCCGCTTCGTCGTCGACACGGCGGAGGAGGCGACGGAGGTCTTCCGCGACCGGGCATGGGGCGTGACCGCGGTCCTGCCCTATCTGGCGAAGCTTCAAGCCGCGACCGGCGAGGACCTGTCCCTGCTGGCCGACGCCGCGCGCGCGTCGCTGATCTACCAGACCGACGCCGATCACCTCATGACCCGCCGGGCGCTTGCGGCCTTCCTCAGCCCGGCCGGGGTGGACGGTTGGGCGCCGGTGATCGACGGCCACATCCGGGCGGCTCTCGACCGGTTGGCGACGCAGCCGGCGCCGGATCTCGTGCGCGATTTCTCGGACCCGGTCTTCATCGCCTGCATGCGCGATGTGTTCGGACTGGCCATCCCGGATGACGCGGCCTTCCTGCGCGCCGTCTACCAGGCGCGGGTGTTCACCGAACCCCTGCTGCGCCTGCGCGACCTACTGGCGGTCCAGGACGGCTACCGGCATCTGATCGCCGCGGCTTCTGTCCCGACCGCGCTGTCTGGTGATCCCGGGACGCCGGCGCCGCTAGTCATGGCTCTGGCGCGGGGCAAGCTGCCCGCCGGGGTGGACGACGCCACCCTGATCGCGTCCATCACGGTGGCCGCCCATACGGCGGCGGAATCGCTGGCCTTCGCCCTGTGGGGCCTGCTCAGGGACGGCGCACCGACCTGGGGCGAGGTGTCGCGCGAGGGCTGGGCCGAGGCGCATCTGGACGCTGTCATCCGCGACTATCCCTCGACCTTGAGGCTGTACCGCGTCGCCCGAACCGGGACGCTGCTGAACGGCCGGCCGGTGCAACCGGGCGATCTGGCGGCGCTGGACATCCCCGCGGCCAACCGGTCGCTTTGCCCGCACGCGGCGGGGGAGGGCGGCCGGGCGTCGCTGTCGTTCGGCGACGGAGTGCACAAATGTCCCGGGGCGGCTCTGGCCCGGCTGATGCTGAGCCGGGCCTTGCCGTTGATGGCCGCGCGCTTCCCGGACCTCCGTCTGGATGAGGCGGGCGTGCGGATCGAGCGGACCCACATGGTGCAGGCGCCGACGGCCCTGCCGTGCCGCCTGACGCCGCCGCTCCAGAAGCGCGCCGCCCGGCTGTGGGAGATTACCGAGCCCCGAACCGCCCGCGCCGTCGCCGTCGACGACGCGCGCTTCAGTCCGCCCGGCATGGAGCCGCACCTGATCGCGCTCCAGGCGGCCAGCGGACGCGACCTGTCGACCGCGATCCGGGTCGCCCGCAATGCGCCTTTCTTCCAGTCCGGCCCGCGCCACGCGCGCATGCGCCTGCTGGGGTTCGAAGCCCTGGGCTCCAACCGTCTCGTCGCCTGGACGCCGCTGATCGACGCGGAGATCGAGCGCGCGGTGCAGGCCCTTGAGGGGCGGACGGACGTCGATCTGGTCGCGGATTTCTGCGAGCCTCTGTTCCGGGCTGTCTGTCAGCCGATCATGGGGCTTCGGCCGCATGATCCCGCTGTCTTCAACGCACTCGCGCCACTCCTTCAGGAGGTGCTGGAGCCGCTGCGATCGCTGCGGGCCATCCTGAAGGTCCAGGCCATGGTCGACACCCTGCTTGGCCAGTTCGACGAAGATCCCACAGGTCCGGCGAGCGACGGACCGACCTCCCTGCTGTCCCATCTGGCCGCCAGCGGCTGGGACGAGATGGACGTGCAGGATCGCAAGGCCTTCGTGCTGGTCCTCTACGGCGCCAGCTTCAACGTCTCCCACACCCTCGCCAACGCGGTGCTGGCTCTCGCCTCGGCGCCCGTCGATCAGCGCGGCGACCCCGCCGATCCGGCCTGGGTGGCGGTGCATCTCGACACCCGGATCGTGCCCGCCGCGGCGTCTCCGCGTTTCATCTACCGGGTTGCGCGGGCGGAAGGGGAGATCGACGGCGTCGCTTTCCAGCCCGGCGACACGATGCAGCTGCGGTTGGCGGACATCAATCGCGACCTCGGCGCGGGCCATCTGGCGTTCGGGCATGGCCTTCACCGCTGCATCGGCGCGGCCCTGTCGCGCCTCCTCATCCGCAAGGCCGTGCCCGCCCTGTTCGCCCGCTATCCCGATCTGCGTTTCACGGGTGGACAGCCCCGCTATGTCGAAAATTCCCAGACGGTCATTCTGGCCGAACTGCATTGCCGTCTCCATTGACCTTCCAGAGTTTGAAAGTGTGTTCATGACCCCGCCGACCGTCGAACAGGTGACTGACTTCCTGCGCGCCCACATCAGCAAGCGAACCAAGGTCCCGGCCGATCAGATCCTGGGCTCCACCGTGCTGGTCGACTTCGGTCTGGAATCCATCGACGCGGTGCTGATCTCGGGTCACATCGAGGACGAGTTCCAGATCGAGGTCGAGCCGTCGCTGATGTTCGAATTTCAGACGCTGGACGAGGTCGCGGCGGCGGTCGTGGCGCTGTTCGACACCCCATGAGCCGGTTCTATCTGGGTCTGTCGACCTCGGGACATGACCCGGCGTTGGCGATCGTGGATGAGGCCGGCTGCATCCGCTTCGCCGAGGCCACCGAACGCTTCATCCAGGACAAGCGCGCCTGGGGCGCGGCGCCGGATCATGTCGGCCATCTGGAAAGCGCCCTGTCCGCCGTCGGGTTTGACGCCGCCGCCGACGAACTGATCGTCTCGACCAGTTGGGCGCGGGTGAAGGCGGACCTTCCGGTGTCGGTGTCCAACGCCTTGCTGCCGGGCTCGGACGGCTTGTGGCTGCGGGGCCTTCAAGCCCACGCGCAGGCGTCGGCGGGCGAGTCCCTGCTGCGCCTTGGCCTCGCCGAGACCTCCCCGGAGGTCCGGTATTTCGACCACCATCTGTCCCACGCCGTCGCAGCCTGCGGCAGCGCGCCGTTCGCCGATGGCCTCTGTCTGGTCATCGACGGGGAAGGTGAGGTGGGCGCCGCCAGCCTGTTCCGTCTCTCCCACGGCAGGCTGAAGCGGCTGTGGCGATCGTGGGGGCCAGGCAGCCTCGGAACCTTCTACGCCTGGCTGACCGGCGTGTGCGGCTTCGACTGGCGCGCCGGAGAAGAGTGGAAGGTCATGGGCCTGGCCGCCTTCGGCACGCCCGATGCGGGTCTTGTGGACGTGTTGGAGACGATGCTCAACATCGTGGACGGGCGGCCCCAACTGCCGGAGCAGGCGGTGATCGACGCCGTGGTCGCCCGTGCAAGGGCGCATGCGCGCAGGCCCTCCGATCCCATCCAGCAGGCCGCCGACCTCGCCGCCAGCGGTCAGGCCGCCTATGGGCGGCTGGTCGATCGCATCCTGCGAAGCTGCTCGGAACTCGGCGAGCGTAACCTCGTCCTGAGCGGCGGCTGCGCGCTCAACTCCTCCTACAACGGAACGATCGGTGGCCGCTTCGGCTTCGAGGCGGTCCATGTTCCGAGCGCGCCCGCCGATGACGGCAACGCCTTGGGCGCAGCCCTTCTGTCGTGGATGCAGGATCATCCCGAACAGTCGGCCGCGACGGGGCGGATCACGCCCTTCCTCGGAACGACGCCCGACCGGCGGGTCATCGACAGAACGGTCGCGAACTGTGGCTACGGTCACATCTCGGATTGCACCGGCCCGCAGGGGCTGGCGACGCTCGCCGGTCGGCTGGCGGCGGGCCGGATCATCGGCGTGATGCGCGGCGCGGCCGAGTTCGGTCCGCGCGCCCTTGGCCATCGCTCGATCCTCGCCGATCCCCGCCCGTCGGACATGAAGGACCGGCTCAATCAACGGGTCAAAGGGCGCGAACCCTACCGCCCGTTCGCGCCGATCATTCCCGCGCACCGGGTGAGCGAGTGGTTCGACCGTCCTCAGCCGTCGCCCTACATGTCCTTCACCCTACCGTGGAAGGCGGAGGTCCGCGACCGTGTCCCGGCGGTCGTCCATGCGGATGGGACTGGTCGGCTTCAGACCGTCGAGGCGGCTTCAGATCCGTGGATGAGCGGCCTGCTCGACGCCATGGAGGCGCGGACCGGCGTGCCGATCGTGCTGAACACCAGCTTCAACGTCATGGGCAAACCCATCGTGCACAGCGTGCAGGACGCGATGGCCGTCCTGGCGACCACGGGGCTGGACGGCGTCCTGCTGGATGACGTGCTCGTCGAGAAGGCGGCGTGAAGCCATCTCATTCGTAAGCCTCCAGTTCCTCATCCTCTGGCTGCCGGTCACGGTGGGGGCGTTCGCGCTCGCCTGTCGCTGGCGGCCCACGGCGGCGGTGGGATTGCTGGTGGCCGTGTCGGTCCTGTTCTGCGCGCAGGCCGGGCCGATCGCGCTCGCAGTCCTGACCACATCCATTCTCGGCAATTTCGCCGCTGTCGCGCTCATTGGCCGGCTGGCGCCTGGATCGACGATGCGCAGGCTTGCCGTGGCGGGCGCGATCATCGCGAACTTGGCTCCGCTGGTGGCCTTCAAGGTGGCGCAGCAAGTGCTTCCCGTGGTCCTGCCGCTCGGTCTGGCCTTTTACACCTTGCAGCAGATCACCTTCGTGATCGACGCGCAGAAGCCGGGCGTCGAGCGGTTGGGCCTGCTACGTTTTGCGGCTTGGGGCTCCTTCTTCGGGCAGCTTCCGGCAGGCCCGATCGGCGCCTACGGCCGGATAGCGCCCCAGTTCGCCCGGTTGGGCTTCACAGCGCCGACGGGGGCGGATATCGCGCGCGGAGGCGCGCTGGTGCTGGCCGGGGTCGTCAAGAAAACCTGGCTGGCCGATCCCATGGCGCGAAAGGTCGACGCCGTCCTGACCGCGGTGGATCTGGGCGCCGTCACCCCGGTCGAGGCCTGGACCGCCGCCTGGGGCTATACGCTCCAGCTCTACTTGGATTTCTCGGCCTATTCAGACATCGCCATCGGCGTGGGCCTGTGCTTCGGTCTGCTGCTGCCGATCAATTTCAACTCGCCGCTGAAGGCCTCGTCGCCCGGTCAGTATGTGATGCGCTGGCACATGAGCCTGATGACCTTCGTGCGAGATTATGTTTTCGAACCGGTGTTCCGGATCGCCCGCAAACTGCCGATCCAACCGACCAGTCGCCGCTATGGCGTCGCGTGGGCGCTGGCCACATTGGTCGCCTATCTGGTTGTCGCGGCCTGGCACACCGCCGCCCTGCTGCCGTTGCTGCAGGGGCTGGGCGTGGCGGCGCTGCTGATCGTGCTCCAGTTCGCCCGCCAGAACGCCCGTGGTGCGCCTCGACCGATCGGCGTCGTTGAACAGCGCGCCCGGCAGGTCGCTGGTCAGGCTCTGATCCTGATCGCCGTGGCGGTCATCGCGCTGATGCTGAGGGCCGGCGACGGCCAGACGCTGGGCCGGGTGCTTCCCGCGCTCGTCGATGTGAAGGCCATATTTGCGGGCCTGGCGCAGGGCATCGATCTGGCCGGCGCCTATCCCAATGCGCGCCTGCCAGGTGTGCGGACACTGGCGATGATGGGCGTCGTGACGACGATAGTCCTCGTCTGCCCGAACACCATGCAGATTTTCGGTATCCCCGGCGCCACGCCCGCCCCGGACTGGCTCCGCTGGCGACCGACCCTGCTGTGGGGCGGGTTGACGGTCGGCCTGCTTCTCCTGGCCCTGATCGGCGTCACCCGCCCTGTGCAGCAATACGGCTTCATCTATGCCCAGTTCTGAACCGGACAAGTCGCCCGTCCGGCTGACCCGAGGCTGGTGGATGGGGCTCGGCGCGGGGCTGGCGATCCTCATCGGATATGCGCTGTTCAATGTCGTGGTCGATCCGACCGGTGAATTCGGCCAGTCCGGCCGTCATGCCTTCAACCGAAGCCCTCCGCCCGGCGTGATCGCGCAAGGGGTCGCCGGCGGTAACCCGGCCTTCTTCACGCGCGCCATTCGCGAGCACCAGGGAGATACCTTCCTGATCGGCTCGTCCCGAGCCTGGCGTGGCTTCAACACCTGTTCCCGGCCCGATATCCTGCGGGTCGCGGGATCCGCCTGGGGCGTGCGAGAGATGACGCGGGTCGAACGGGCGATCCTGAACAGTCGCACAGCGCCTGCCACCATGTTGATCGAGGTCGGATTGCCGACGCGCGAACGGCCCGCCATCGTAGATCCCGCGCAGGCTGCCCTGTCCACCGCGTTGTCGCCCCGCACCACCCTGCAGTCCGCGCAGACAGTGGTGCACAGCCTCACCGGCGCTAAGGCCTACCCGGCGACCTACGCGCCTTGCGAGGCGCTGGCTCCCGGTGCACGCGACTGGATCCAGGCCGAGCGCAGCCTTCGCTACACGCTGAGCCAGCTCGATACGTCGCCGGCCTCGCTTGCGATGGGACGCAGGAACCTCGCCGGACTTGCGGATCTGGCAGACAATATTTGTCGCCGAACCGGTCTTCGGCACCGGCTCGTCTTCTTCATCCTGCCCGCGACACCCGCCGATGCGCCCGTAAACGGACACGATGTATTGGTCCAGGCCAACGCAGCGCGGATCGCCGCGATGTTCGCCGGGCGTCCGTCGACCGTTGGGGGGTGCGACATTCGTTACCTGAACTTCACCTCAACCCCGCTGGGGAACGAAGCCGAACAAGCGCTATGGCGTGATCGCGAGCAGTGGACCGACTATTTCCACTTCTCCGCACGCCTCGGCGAAACGGCGCTGAACGCGCTTTTGAGCGCGTCGCCATGAGGCTCGCTTCTTCTGGCGCGTTGCTGACCTGAGTTGGTCCGGCGATGAGTTGGACTCTCTCGGCTAATGAAGCCATTGCTGTGATGGCGACGCCCATCACCGGCGTTCAGCGTCGCCGTCAATGAGCGTGGCTGGCCGACAGCGACTGTGGACGCGATGCCAAGTCCGCCGGTTCGCAGCCCAACTGCTGCTGCGCGAGTTCGAACACCGTGACTGCCGTGGGTTCTGCTTGCCGTGCTCGAGCGCGCTTACGTACCGCTGCGTGAACCGAAAGTTTATCCGGTTTACGCGTCAAACATTTCAAATAACGGGAAGAAAATCGCGGTGTGGCGGACAGAGAGGGATTCGAACCCTCGGTACGCTTTCACGTACACACGCTTTCCAAGCGTGCGCGATCGACCACTCCGCCACCTGTCCGTTTCCACGACGCGCGTGAAACGCCGGACGGTCCATCCGGCGAGGGGCGCTGATTAGAACAGTCGGACCCCCTCGGCAAGCGTCGGATGATGGCCCATATGGGCGGCGTACGATTTGTCCGGAGTTCCGCCATGCTCTCGCAGAAGACCACCATGCCCACGCCCGGGTCCGCGCTGCCCGGCCGGGCGACGCCGGTGACCACCGATGAGGTCCATTTCGTCACCGGCCGTCCGCTGAAAGGACCGCATCCGGAGGGCTTCCAGACCGCCGTCTTCGGCATGGGCTGCTTCTGGGGCGTGGAGCGAGTCTTCTGGTCCCTGCCGGGCGTCTGGGTGACCTCGGCGGGCTATACCGGCGGCTACACTCCCAATCCGACCTATGAAGAAACCTGCACCGGCCTGACCGGCCACGCCGAGGTCGTGCAGGTGGTCTTCAATCCCAAGGAGATTTCCTACGCCGACCTGCTCAAGGTGTTCTGGGAAAACCACGACCCCACCCAAGGCATGCGCCAGGGCGGCGACATCGGCACCACCTACCGCTCGGCCATCTACTATCTGGACGAGGCGCAGCGCGAACAGGCCGAGGCCTCGCGCGACGCCTACCAGGCGGCCCTGACGGCGGCGGGGCAGGGGGAGATCACCACCGAGATCACCCCGGCGGGCGTCTATTATTTCGCCGAGGATTATCATCAGGGTTATCTGGCCAAGAACCCCGAGGGCTATTGCGGCATCGGCGGGACGGGGGTGACCTGCCCCATCGGCGTCGGCGTCACTTCAGTTTCCGGGGCCTAGGATGGATCGCGCGGGGATCGGCAAGGCCTGTCTGGCCCTTCCGGGGGCGACGCTGGATCACCCGTTCGGCGACCATCACGACGCCTACCGCATCGGCGGCAAGATGTTCGTCATGGTCGGCGAGCAGGGCGGGGTGTCGTTCAAGGTCTCGGACATCGCCTATGAGGTGCTAACCGAGGAGGGCCGCGCCCGCCCGGCCCCCTATCTGGCCCGCGCCAAGTGGGTGAACCTGCCAGATCCGTCCGCCTGGCCCGACGACGAACTGGCCGAGCATTTCGCCATCGCCCATTCCATCATCGCGGCGAAGCTGACGAAGAAGCAGCGGGCCGAACTGGGGCTCTGACGGGCGTTGCGCCGCCGGCGCGTTGCACGAATCCGCCAAACGTTGTTCTCTGCCTGTCTCGGGGGAGATCATCATGACCGGCAGACATCTCATCATGGCGGGCGCCTGCGCGCTCGCGCTCGGATCCTGCGATCAGGCGCGGGTCAACGTCACTACCTCGGACGGGCCGCAGGTGGTCGCCGCCACGGATATCGAAGCGGGCCGCTATCTGGTGCGGGTCGGGGGGTGCAACGACTGCCACACGCCCGGCTATCCCCAAGGAGGCGGCAAGACGCCCGAGTCCGAATGGCTGAAGGGCTCCGGCATGGGCTTCATGGGGCCGTGGGGGACCAGCTATCCGCACAACCTGCGCCGCACCGTCGCCGGCATGACCGAGGACGCCTGGGTCGAGATGCTGTCGACGCGCGAAGGCCTGCCGCCCATGCCGTGGCCCAGCGTCCGCGCCATGGCCGACGCCGACAAGCGGGCGCTGTACCGCTACATCAAGTCCCTGCCGCTGGAAGGCGACCCGGCTCCGACGGCTCTGCCGCCCGGACAGACCCCGACCACGCCCTATGAGAACATGGCGCCGGTGATCCCGGGAGCCTAGGGCGCGGTCAGCGCGCCTTCTCCTCGGCGATCCAGCGGTCCATCCGCTCGTCCAGCAGCGCCATCGGCAGGGGGCCGTCGACCAGCAGGGCGTCGTGGAAGCGGCGCACGTTGAAACGGTCGCCCAGTTCGGTCTCGGCGCGGGTGCGGACCGCGCGCAGGCGGATCTCGCCGACCTTGTAGGCCGTCGCCTGGCCCGGCCAGCCGATATAGCGCTGCAGTTCGGTCTCGATGTTGTGCGGGGCCAGGGCCGAGTTGTCGCGGAAGCAGGCGCGGGCCTGTTCGATGTCCCAGCCCAGCCAGTGGATGCCGGTGTCGGCCACCAGGCGGCAGGCGCGCCACATCTCGTAGCTGAGCCGCCCGAACCGCTCATAGGGCGTGCGGTAGAAGCCCATCTCCTCGCCCAGGAATTCGGCGTACAGCCCCCAGCCTTCGGTGAAGGCGGTCACGTCCACGCCGCGGCGGAAATAGGGGCCTTCCTCGGCCTCCTGCTGCAGGGCGATCTGCAGATGGTGGCCGGGCACCGCCTCATGCAGGGTCAGGGCCGGAAGCTCGTACAGCGGCCGCTGGTCCAGCCGGCTGGTGTTGACGATGTAGCCGCCGGCGATCCCGTTCTCCATCGAGCCGGGGAAGTAGCGGCCGGTGGTGTAGTTGGCCTCGATCTCCGCCGGCACGGGCCGCACGCCATAGGGCGTCCGCGGCAGGGTCCCGAACAGGGCGGGCAGGTGGTCGTCGGACCGCTTGGCCATCTCCGACGCCTTCTCCAGCAGGTCCTCGCGCGTGGTGGCGTAGAACTGCGGGTCGGTGCGCAGGAAGTTCAGGAAGGAGGCGAAGTCGCCGGTCCAGCCCGCGGCCCGCATCTCGGTGTCCATGCGGGCGCGGATGCGCGCCACCTCCTGCAGGCCCAGCTGGTGGACCTGATCGGGCGTCATGTCGGTGGTCGTGTAGCCGCGCACGAGGAAGGCGTAGAGCTCGCGCCCGCCGGGCCGATGGACCAGTCCCAGCGTCTCGGGCGCGCGGGGCAGGTAGTCGTCGCGCAGGAAGCGGACCCAGGCCTGGCGACGCGGCATGATCTGCCGGGCCACCACCCCCTGCGCCCGCGCCAGCAGTTCCGCCTGCTTGTCCGCCGGGATCGAGGCGGGCAGGGCGGCGAACGGCTTCAGCAGCGGGTCGGTCGCGGGCGTCAGCGCGGCTTCCGGCTCCATCAGGCTGAGCGCGTTCTCGACGATCGAGCGGGGCTGGACCAGGCCGGTCGCCAGCCCGCGCCGGGCGTTGGCCAGCTGGTCGTCATAGAGGGCCGGCATGGCCTCCAGCCGGGCGATATAGGCCTCGGCGTCGTCGATGCTGGTGATCCGAGTGACGCTGGCGACATAGCCGAGGCTCTGGCCCGGCCCGCCCTCCGAGCTGAAGGCGTCGATCCGGCCGGTGTCCAGCGGGATGCGGTCGCGGGCACGCTTGATGACATAGGCCATGAAGGCGTGGTTCAGCCGGTCTTCGTCGTTCAGCCGCGCCGGATCGATGGCCGCCAGCCGGTCGGCGAATCCCTTCAGCGCCGGCTCCTGCGCCACTTCGAACGCGCGCGAGGCGTCGGGCAGGCGGCGCAGGGCGTCGCGGTCGCCCTCCATCCCGGCCGAGATCGGATCGACCGACCGCAGATAGATCTCATAGTCGTTCAGCAGGGCCGCCAGGGCCGGGTCCTGGGCGTTGCGCGTCGCGGCGGGCTGGGCCGGGGTCTGGGCCCCGATCTCAGCGAAGGCGGGGGCGGCGCAGGCGGCCAGCAGGGCGGCGCCGGCGACGGCGAGAACGAGCTTCATTTGGGGTCCCTCCCGGATGCGGACGGGACTGCACCGGAGCGCGGGCCTCGCGTCAACCGCAGAAGGCGAAGAACCGCTCGACCCGCTCGTCCGAGCCCGGATGCGGGGCGTAGGCGTGACGGGTCTCGCCCTCCCACACCGCCAGCCAGCCGGTGCGGCGGAAGCGCTGGAACACCGGCTCCCGCGCCTTGGCCTCGGCGGTCAGGAACAGGCCGTCATTGACCTCGGACGCCTCGGCCTCGGCCGGGAAACGCTCGGTCTCGCCGCCGGACTCCAGATGGATCTCGGACGCCGCGCCGACCGCGGCCAGGGCGCTCAGGGCCAGCTGACCCGAGTGCTTGCGGCAATCCAGGCCGATCTTCAGGTCGTCGCTGGCCTCGGCGCCGTAGGCCAGCCGCGCCTCGTCGCCGTCCTGGTTCAGGTGCCAGTCATAGCCCTGCACCGGCGCGGGCGAGCCGGACGAGGCGGGAGACAGCCCCATGCCCGGCTGGGAGGTGGTGTTACACGCCGCCAGCGCCAGCGTCAGGCCGGCGGCGGCGATCAGGACGGTCAGGCGCATGGGAGAACTCCGGCTCAGCCGGAGCACAGTTCGGCGAAGCGGCGCAGCTTGGCAAGGTGCGCGGTCGGGACTTCGATGGTTCGCCGCTGCTCCCCGACGGCCACGCCCAGCCGTCCGCTGACGCCGAAGGCCGTGAACACGGGGTGATCGGTGCGCAGCGCCAGCTTGATCCCGCCTCCGCGCGCCGCCTCGGACTGGGCCACGGCCGAGGCGTCGCCGGCGGTCACCCGCGCCATGCCCGCGCCGGGCTCGCCACCGTACAGGGTCAGGCGGGCGACGCTGCTGCCGGGATCGCATTCCAGGGTCGTGCGCAGATTGGCGGTGTCCGGCACCTCATTGGCCAGCACCACGGGCGTGTCGGCGTACAGGGTCCAGGTCCATGCGGTCTCGGGCGGAGCCGCGACCGCGTTCTGGGCGCCCAGTGTCAGCGCCGCCGCGGCGGCCAATATGGCGATCATGCGTTCAGCCCCCGCTGCAAGCCTGTCTGTAAAAGGTGGTCAGGCCTGTTCCGTTCCGCAATAGGCGAAGAAGGCGCCGATCAGGGCACGCTCCTTGTCGGTGGCGGTCAGTTCGAACCGCCCGGCGTCGCCCTCGACGGCCAGCACGCCCTTGCGGGCCCAATCGCGCAGGGTCGGATCGTTCAGGGAGATGCGGGCCTCGTCGGCCAGCTCGCCGTCCAGCGGGTCGATGGGGGCTTCGGTCATGGAGGCGTGGATCAGGCGCGGGGTGGCGGGTTGCACGTCGCCATAGACCACGGCCTGGGACCGCCCCGGCTCGCAGGTCATCATCAGCGCCAGCTGGTCGGAGTTCTCGACCCCATAGGCCAGCTTGGCCATCCGGCCCTCATGGCTCAGGTGCCAGCCCATGGCCCCAGACGCGGACTGGGTGTCCGAATTCGACGCGCTGGACTGCGCGGCGAACGCGATCAGGCCCAGGGCGGCGACAGCAGGGACAACGAACTTCAGCATGGGACGGACACTCACCTCTGATCGGCAAACGTTGATGTCCGTTAAGAGTTCACAGCTCAGCTGAACGGCGGCTGACCGCCGTGTCCCAAACGCGACACGCCCGCCGGGGTCGCCGGCGGGCGATCAGGGTGACGGTCGGAGCCGGCTAGCCTGCGCGAAGCGCCAGGCCGCGTTGGGTCGGGAGGTCCCGAAGGGCCGACGGTCCGCGGCCCGCTAGAATGGGCTGAAGCGCTCCACCAGCGACTGCGCCGCCGGGGTGGCCTGCATGCGGCTGATGTCGCCCCGGCCGCCGTAGCTGATGCGGGCCTCGGCGATCTGGGTGTGGTTGATGGTGTTGGCCGAGGAAATGTCCTCGGGGCGCACGATGCCGGCGACGGTCAGTTCGCGGACCTCGCGGTTGGTGCGCACTTCCTGCCGGCCCTGGATCACCAGATTGCCGTTCGGCAGGACGTCGGCGACGACGGCGGCGATGGTCAGGCTGACCTTTTCGGCCCGGTTCACCGAGCCGGAGCCGGTGGCGTTGGCCTGGCCTTCGGTGCCGATCATGTTGGCCGGGTCGAAACCGCCCGGGAAGGCGCGGCCCAGGCTGTTTTCCAGCCCGAAGAAGTGGGTCACCCCGCCCGAGGCCTCGTTGGTGCGGTTGCGGGTGGTCGAGTTGTTCGTCTGGGCGCGGTCGTCGATGTCGATGTTGACGGTCACGATATCGCCGACGCGGCGGGCGCGCTGGTCGCCGAAGAAGGTCCGGGCGCCCGCGCGCCACAGGCTGTTGGCGCTGGCCGCGCGGTCAGCCGCCTGCTGCTCGGGCGAGGGCAGGTAGGTCTGGCTGGTCGGCACCAGCGCCGCCGGATAGCCGATGGGGGCCAGCTCTGGGCCGCGCACCGCCTCGATGGCGGTCGAGCAGGCGCCCAACGAGAGGGCGGCGACGGTCAGGATCAGGGCGGTACGCATGTGACTTCCCCTAGCGGGCGGCGAACTGTTGGGTGCGGATCGATTGGGCGGCGGGACCGGCGACGGCCTGGCCCGGGCCGGTGGCCACGGCGTCGATGACGCGGTTGGATTGCAGGTTGCGGATGGCCACGCGCTGGCCTTCGGCCGCATTGCCCTCGGCCCGGCCGGTGATGGTCAGGCGCACGCCGCCGGTCTCGTACAGGACCTCGACGATGTCGTTGCGGGCGATGACCCGCTCGGCGGCGCTCGGCGCGCGGGATGCGGTGCGCACAGGGGCGGGGGAGGCCGGGCCGGCGGCCGCGACGGCCTCCGGTGCGCTCGCGGACGGAGCGGAGGCGGCGTGGCGCACCACGACCCGGCGCAACCCGGTCGGATTTGCCCAGTCCAGCCCCGCCTGACGGGCCATGCCCTGCAGTTGGGCGGCCTCGAACACGATCGAAGGGCCCGCGCGGCGGCCGACGACGACGTTCGCCGCCCCGCCCGCGCCGTCGAAGATGTCGCCCAGGGTCACCTGGCCGTCGTCGTCCACCGGATTGGCCCTCAGCGTCACCGGGCCCGCCAGCGCGGGACCGGCCAGGGCGAAGGCGCAGACGGCGCCGAGGATCAGGGCCCTCACGACTTCACCTGCGAGGCGACCGACAGCATCTGGTCGGCGGTGGTGATGACCTTGGAGTTCATCTCATAGGCCCGCTGGGCGATGATCAGGGCCGAGATTTCCGACACCGCGTCCACGTTCGACGACTCGGTGAACTTGTGCAGGATCTCGCCGAAGCCGACCTCGCCCGGCGTGCCGACGTTGGCCGCGCCCGAGGCGGCGGTCTCCAGCAGCAGGTTGTCGCCGATGGCTTCCAGGCCCGCGTCGTTGAAGAAGGTCGCCAGCTCCAGCTGGCCCACGACCGCCGGGGTGGTGCTGCCCTGGGTGAAGACCTGCACCTGGCCGGACTTGGAGATCTGAACGTCGATCGCGTCCTGCGGGATGGTGATGTTGGGCTGCACCGCATAGCCGTCGTCGGTGACCAGCTGGCCTTCGCCGTTGATCGCGAAATTGCCGGCCCGGGTGAAGGCCGTCTCGCCCGAGGGCATCAGGATCTGGAAATAGCCGCGGCCGTCGATGGCCATGTCGTACATGCCGCCGGTGTTGCTCGGGGTGCCTTGCTCGGTCACGCGATAGACCGCCCCGGCCTTCACGCCGGCGCCGATCTGGATGCCGGTCGGGACGACGGTGCCCTGGGTGGACGACTGCGCGCCCATCCGCTCGACGTTCTGGTACAGCAGGTCCTGGAACTCGGCCCGTTGGCGCTTGTAGCCGACGGTGTTCATGTTCGCGATGTTGTTGGAGATGACCTCCACGTTCAGCTGCTGGGCGGCCATGCCCGAGGCGGCGGTTCTGAGCGCGCGCATGTCTCAGTGCTCCCTTATGACACCCGGCCCAGCCGCTCGACCGAGCGGCGGGACAGGTCATTGGTGTTTTCGATCATCCGCGTGACGCTCTCGTAGGCGCGCTGGATCTCGATCAGATTGGTGATCTCGAGGATCGGATTGACGTTGGAGCCCTCCAGCATGCCCTGACGGATCTGGGCCTCGGGGGCTTCGGTGGCCGCGGCGTTGGAGGCGTTGCGGTACAGGCCGTCGCCGCCCTTCTCGAGCGCGCCAAGGCTCTCGAAGCGAACCACCGCCAGGCGGCCGACGACCTGGTCATCCTGGGTGATTGTGCCGTCGGCGCCGACCGAGATCTCGCCCAGGGTGGTGTCCAGGACGATCTCGCCGGCTTCGCCCAGCACGGCCTGGCCCTGCTTGGTGGTCAGCCGGCCCGTGGGGTCCAGGGTGAAGGCGCCGTCGCGGGTGTAGGCCTCGCCGTTCCCGTCCTGCACCTTGAAGAAGGCGCCGTCGCCCTCGATGGCGAAGTCCAGGCTGCGGCCCGTCTGCGACAGGGCGCCCGCCGAGAAGTCGCGCCCGACCCCGTTGTCCAGCACGAAGCTGACGCCCGGGCGGACGAAGGCGTTGCGCGCCCGTTCGCCGACCTCGGAACCGACCAGCAGCTGCTCGACCTTGAAGCCGTTGGTGTCGGCGTTGGCGATGTTGTTGGCCACGACATCGAGTTCGCGGCGCAGCGTCATCTGGCGTGACAGTCCAACGTAGGCGGCGTTTTCCACGGGCGGCTCCTTTCAGCCCATCCCGTCGCAACGGTCGTGCCAAGAGGGTTAATCCAGTGGTGGCGGGCGTTCGGCCCGATTTACCCCCTGCGGCGCCCGGCAGGATTTGCCGGTTCTAAACGGCTCGTTAACCAAACCCGGCTGAATTGGAGGCTGAGATTCTCAAGGCTTGGGGCGCATGCTGAAGTTCGGCAAAAAGAAGGACGCAGGCGGCGACGCCAACCTGCCCGCCGTGACCGACGGGGAAACCGTCGACGGCGAAGGCGCGCCCGCCAAGAAGAAACTGCCCCTGCTGTTCATCATCATCCCGGCGGCCCTGGTCGTGCTGGGCGGCGGCGGCGCGGCGGCCTTCGTGATGATGCAGCCCAAGTCCGCCCCGGCGGAAGAGGGGCATGGCGAGGCCGCCGGCGGCCACGGCGCCGAGAAGAAGGGCGGCGGTCACGGCGAGGAGAAGAAGAAGGGCGGCGGCGGTCACGGCGGCGGCGCCGAAGGCGAGGCCAACCCCGCGCTGGGTACGATCGCCGCGGGTCCGGACGGGGTCACCTTCTACACCATGCCCGACATGGTGATGAACATTCAGTCGTCCGAGGGCCGTCCGACCTACCTCAAGCTCAAGCTCACCCTGGAGATGCAGGACGCCGAACTGGCCACGCATCTGCAGGAGGAGATGCCGCGCATGAAGGACATGTTCCAGAGCTTCCTGCGCGAGCTGCGCCCTGAGGATCTGGCCGGATCCGCCGGCAGCTTCCAGCTTCGGGCCGAGATCCTGCGCCGCGTCAACCTGATCGCCGCCCCCGGCAAGGTCGACGCCGTGCTGATCGAAGAGATGTTGGTTCAATAGATGACCGACGCCGCCTTCGCCGACGACGCCGACCCGTTCGCCGAGCCCCTGGCCGACGAGCGCCCGGTTGCGTCCGAGCGGGTCCTGAACCAGGACGAGATCGACAGCCTGCTGGGCTTCGACCTCGGCGACGACGACGGCTCCGAACGCTCGGGCATCCGCGCCATCATCAACTCGGCGCTGGTCTCCTACGAGCGCCTGCCGATGCTCGAAATCGTCTTCGACCGCCTGGTGCGGCTGATGACGACCTCCCTGCGCAACTTCACCTCGGACAACGTCGAGGTCAGCCTCGACAACATCTCGTCGATCCGTTTCGGCGACTATCTGAACTCCATCCCGCTGCCCGCCATCCTGGCGGTCTTCCGGGCGGAGGAGCTGGACAACTACGGCCTGCTGACGGTCGATTCCAACCTGATCTATTCGATCGTGGACGTGCTGCTGGGCGGCCGCCGGGGCACCGCGGCCCTGCGCATCGAAGGCCGCCCCTACACCACCATCGAACGCGTGCTGGTGCAGCGGATGGTCGAGGTCATACTGAACGACGCGCGCCAGGCCTTCGAGCCGCTGACCCCGGTGCATTTCACCCTGGACCGGCTGGAGACCAATCCGCGCTTCGCCGCCATCGCGCGCCCGGCCAACGCCGCCATCCTGGTCAAGCTGCGCATCGACATGGAAGACCGCGGCGGCCGGGTCGAACTGCTGCTGCCCTATTCGACGCTGGAGCCCATCCGCAAGATGCTGCTGCAGCAGTTCATGGGTGAGAAGTTCGGCCGCGACAACATCTGGGAAGGCCACTTGGCCACCGAGCTCTGGACCACCGAGACCGAGGTCCGCGTCGTCCTCGACGAACAGCAGGTGCCGCTGTCGCAGGTGCTCGATTTCAAGGTCGGCGACACCCTGATGCTGAACGCCACGCCGGAGTCGCACGTCTCGGTGCGCGCCGGGACCCTTCCGCTGACCATCGGCCGCATGGGCCGCAAGGGCCAGCATATCGCCGTGCGTATCGAGGCCCCGGTGAACGTCGAGGCCGCCTCCAGTCTGGTGAAGGGAAAGCGCTGATGACCGGCATGATTCTGGACGGCGTCTTGATGCTGCTGCTGGTCGCGGCCCTCGGCTACGGCGTGCGGCTGGAGCGCAAGCTCAGCGCCCTGCGCGCGGGCCAGCTGGCCTTCGCCTCCGCGGTGACCGATCTCAACGCCGCCGCCGGCCGCGCCGAGGCCGCCCTGGCCTCGCTGCGCGCCTCGGGGCAGGAGACCGACCTCCTGCACGACCGGATCATCAAGGCCCGCGAAGTGAAGGCCCAGCTGGAAGCCCTGATCGTGCGCGGCGGCGAATACGCCCCGGCCCGCGCCGCCGAGGCTCCCCGCGCCGAGCCGCGCACTGTCGCCCCGGCGCCGAAGCCGGTCGCCGCTCCGGTGTCCGAAGAGGACGCCCGCGCCGCCCGCATGCAGGCCCTGGCCGAACGCATCCAGGGCATGGCCGCGCCGGCCCGCCCCGCCGCCTCCAGCAACGTCCACGCCATCCTCGGCGCGCTCACCGCTAACCAGTCCGCGAAGCAAAGCCTCAACCAGGCGCGCCGTAGCCTGGACGACGATCTGTTCGCCGCCTGATTTTCCCCTGAGGAACTGAGTAACCCGCATGGCCAGGATTCCGCGCCTTCTGCCCCTGATCGCCGTCGCCATCGGCGGCGTGGTGGTGATCCGCGCCATTGGCGTGGCCCCTGGCCTGTTCGAGGGCGCCAAGGCCTGGGCCGAGGAAGCCGTGCCCGCCGGCGCCGCCCCCAAGCCCGCCGCCGCCGTCTGCGCCCTGACGCCCGAGCAGCTGGCCCAGCAGGCGGGCATCTCCCCGGCCGAGCTGCGCATCATCCAGTCGCTGTCGGCCCGCCGCGCCGAGCTGGACGCCCGCGACACCGACATGGCCTCCATGCTGCCCCTGCTGACCGCCGCCGAGCAGAAGCTGGACGCCCGCGTCCAGGCGCTCGAAGCCGTGAAGGCCGAGGTCGCCGCCATGCTGGGTCAGGTGGACGAGAAGCAGAAGGCCGAGACCGACCGTCTGGTCGCCGTCTATTCGGCCATGCGTCCGCGCGAGGCCGCTCGCGTCTTCGCCACCCTCGATGACGATGTCCGCCTGCCGGTCGCCGCCGCCATGCGTCCGCGCACCCTGGCCGCCGTCATGGCCCAGATGGACCCCGCCGCCGCCCGCGTCCTGACCGAGAAGCTGGCGCGCCGCTTCGCCGCCCAGCAGGCCCTGGCCGCCCGCGCCGCCGCGGCCTCCAGCGAGGCTCCGGCTCCGGCCCCTGCCGCAGACGTCGCCGCGCCGCCCGCCGCGACCCCGACGCCCCAACCCGCCGCCGGCGCTCCCGCCGCCTCGCCGCCCGCGCCGCGTCCCGCCGCCGCCCGACCGCCGGCGCGCCGTCCGGCCCAGCGTCCCGCCGCCGCCCGTACGCCCGCTCCGGCCCCCGCCGAGCCCGCCGGCGAACGCCCCTACCAGCCCGCCGCCTCCACGCCCGCCCCAGGCGGCTCGCAGCCCCGGCAGTCGGTGCAGTAAGGGCGGCCGTCACGGCTGAAGCATGAAAAGGGCCGCTCCCTCGCGGGGGGCGGCCCTTTCCTTATCCGGCGCGGCCTCACGGGCGTTCGCAATAGACTGCGTGACCTGCGGTCGGTCTATTCGATGTCCTCGTTCAGCAGGCCGACTTCATTGAAGCCCGCGCCCTTCAGCCCGTTCATCACGCCCATGAAGCGGTCGTAGGACACCTCGGGCTGGGCGCGCAGGAAGATGCGCTCGTCCCGGCAGGCGTCGCCCCGGCCCGTGGCGGCGCAGACGTCGGCGGCCAGGGTCGCCATCCGGGTCTGCTTGTCGCCGATCCAGAGGCCGCCGTCCTCATGCACGCTGACATAGACCGGCTCGCGCGGCTGGCTTTCCATATCCGGCGGCGGCAGGTCCATCTTCAGCGACACCGTCGCCATCGGCGCGGCCACCATGAAGATGATCAGCAGCACCAGCATGATGTCCACGAACGGGGTGACGTTGATGTCCGCGTTCTGGTCGATCGCCGCGCCGCCGTTTCCGCCGGGGCCTGAAAGTCTCGCACCCATGGTTCAATCCTCCCTGTCAGTCCGCCGCGCCGTGCGGCGAACGGCCAAGCTCGCGCCCGGCGCCGGGCGGTTTCAGGGCGGGAAGGGGGCATGAAAAAGGGCCGCCTCCCGTCGGGAAGCGGCCCCTGATCGTTTGAACGGGCATGAAGCCTATTCGATGTCTTCGTTCAGCAGGCCGACCTTGAAGAAGCCCTGGCCCTGCAGCGTGTTCATGACTTCCATGAACTGGTTGTACTTCACCTCGGCGTCGGCGCGGACGAACACGCGCTCTTCGCGGCAGTTCGGACCGCCCAGGGCGGCGCAAACGTCGGCGGGCAGGTTCGCGATCGAGGATTCCTTGTCCGCGATGTAGATGGCGCCGCTTTCCTGGATGGTGATGTACACCGGATCCTTCTGCTCGGTCGGGTTCACCGGCGGCTGCGCCGGCGGCAGGTCGAGGCGGATCGACACGGTGGCCATCGGGGCGGCGACCATGAAGATGATCAGCAGCACCAGCATGATGTCCACGAACGGCGTGACGTTGATGTCCGCGTTCTGTTCGATGGTGCCGGCCTTGCTGCCCGGTCCGGAAAGTTTGGCGCCCATAATCGGGTGTCTCCATCAGGCCCGGCGCTTGGCGCGGCGAGCGTCACTGAAAGCTTCGGTTCGTCTCTTGGCGTCCCTTAACCGGCTTGTAAAGCGGCTTCGGCCACCTTGGGGTTCCAGAGCGGCGGGTTTGCGCCGAATACCCCTGTCAGGCGAAACGATTCCGGCGGCTCAGCGCCCTTGCGCCAGCTTGAGGAAACGGTCCTTCAGCGCCGCGTCGGTCTTGAACACGCCGGTGAACCGGGTCGTCAGGGTCGAAACGTGGCGATGGTGCACGCCGCGGGTGGTCATGCACTGATGTTCGGCGTCGATCAGGATGGCCACGCCCTGCGGCGCCAGATTCGATTCGATGGCGTCGGCGATCTGGTTGGTCAGCACTTCCTGCGTCTGCAGGCGGCGCGAATAGATCTCCACCACCCGCGCCAGCTTGGAGATGCCGACCACCTTCTCGTTCGGGATGTAGGCGACGTAGGCCTTGCCGATGAAGGGGGCCATGTGGTGCTCGCAGTGGCTCTCCACCTCGATGTCGCGCAGCAGGACCATGTCGTCGTAGCCCTGCACGTCCTCGAACGTGCGGCCCAGCTCCCTGGCCGGATCGGCGTCATAGCCGTCGAACCATTCGCCGTAGGCGTCGACCACCCGTTTCGGCGTGTCGATCAGGCCCGGACGGTCGGGATCGTCGCCCGCCCACGCCAGCAGGGTGCGAACGGCCTTCAGGGCCTCTTCGCGGCTGGGGCGCTGGTCGTTGTCGCCGACCAGAACGGGCTTGACGGGGGTAGAGCTCATGAGACGGTTCTCGAACGCGCGGCTTTGTAAGTCGCAAGGGACTGTTTATCAGCTTGGCGGCGTATATGGGACCGCCGGTCCGTGCCGCAAGAAAACTCTCCCGCAAAGACTTCCTCATGCCGCTGACGATTCACGACACCCTGCACCGCGAAAAGCGCGTGTTCACGCCGCGAGACGAGACCCGGGTGACGCTCTACGTCTGCGGTCCCACGGTCTATGACTTCGCCCATATCGGCAACGCGCGCCCGCCGGTGGTGTTCGACGTTCTGGTCCGCCTGCTGCGCCGCACCTACGGCGCCGACAAGGTGATCTACGCCCGCAACGTCACCGACGTGGACGACAAGATCAATCAGAAGGCCTTCAAGGAAGGCGTGCCGATCAGCGAGATCACGGCCCGCTACGAGGCCGCCTATCTGGAGGACATGGGCCGGCTGAACGTCAGCCCGCCCGACCTGGCCCCCCACGTCACCGACCACATGGACGCCATCGTCGCCCAGATCCAGGCGATCATCGACCACGGCTGCGCCTACGCCGCAGAGGGCCATGTGCTGTTCGACGTCTCGTCCTACGAGACCTACGGCAAGCTGTCGGGCCGCAATCTGGACGACATGATCGCCGGCGCCCGCGTCGAGGTCGCCCCCTACAAGAAGAACCCGCACGACTTCGTCCTGTGGAAGCCGTCCAAGGAGAACGAGCCGTCCTGGCCGTCCCCGTGGGGCGAGGGCCGTCCCGGCTGGCATATCGAGTGCTCGGCCATGATCGAGGCCAACCTCGGCCTGCCCATCGATATCCACGGCGGCGGCATCGACCTGGTCTTCCCGCACCATGAGAACGAGATCGCCCAGGGCGTCTGCGCCCACGGCCACGCCCACGGCGCGGACGCGCACGCCGAATACAGCCGCTACTGGATGCACAACGGCTTCCTGACGCTGGACGGCGAGAAGATGTCCAAGTCGCTGGGCAACATCCTGCTGCCCCACGCCCTGCTGGAGCGGCTGCCGGGCGAGGTGATCCGCTGGGCCCTGCTCTCGGCCCACTATCGGCAGCCGCTGGACTGGAACGAGGCCCTGCTGGAGCAGAGCCGCAAGTCGCTGGACCGCCTCTACGGCGCCCTGCACCGCGCTTCGGCCATCGTGGCGGGTCCGGACTGGCTGCCCGAGGACTTCCTCAAGGCCATCGAGGACGACCTGAACACGCCGGGCGCCTTCGCCGCCCTGTTCGCCCTGTCCAGCGAGATCGAGCGCGGCATGACCGCCGGCGACCACGAGGCCGTCTCGGCCGCCAAGGGAAAACTGCTGGCCGCCGCCGCCATTCTGGGCGTGCTCCAGAACGACCCTGCCGCATGGCTTGAAGGCGAGGTCTCCGACGATCTCCGTGTCGAGGTCGAAGCCCTGCTGGAACAGCGCGCCGCCGCGCGCGCCGCCAAGGACTGGCCCGAGGCCGACCGCATCCGCGACCGCCTGAACGCGCTGAACGTTGTGGTCATGGACGGCCCGACGGGGGCGACCTGGCGGGTGAAGGGGTAGGAAGAGCGCTCTCCCTCCCCGTCCGGGGAGGGAGATTCAATTCACGTAATCCGCTTCACGCTCACCGGATCGCTCGCCGGGAACGTCTCTTCCAGGCCCTCGTCGACCAGCGCCTCCTGCCGGCTGTTCGCCTCGCGCGTCTTTTCAGCCAGCTGGTCCGGCTTGCCGTCCTCGCGGGGCGCGCGCTTGGCGTGCGGGGTCTCGGGGTCGCAGTCTTCCTGCGCCTTGTTCAGATGCTCGGTTTGACCGGTCATGTCGGCGCTCCTCAGTTTTTCGGGTGATCTTCGTCGCCGTCCGGGCCGTAGCCCAGGTCGGCGATGTCGTCGTCGGACAGGGTTTTGGCCTCCCAATGGGCGGCGCTGGCCTGGGCTCCGCGCGCATTCTCCATCAGGCCGGAATAGACCAGCTCGACCTCGTCGACACCGCGCTGGCCTTGGCTCTCGCCGTCGATCTCGTTCAGCCGCTCGCCGTCCACGCCCAGCAGGGCGTCGGCCTCGGCCTCGATGCCCGAAGCGCCCAGCTCCTCGTCCAGGTCCTCCGGTTCGGCGTCCTCGTCGAAGTCGTCCCGGTCCGCGTCGCCGTCGGCCTGGGTGACATCGAGCACCTGATCCGCCTCGTCCAGCAGGAAGTCGCCGTCCCCCTCATCGTCGAGGTGGGTTTCGTCATAAACTTCAGACTGTTCCTGGTCGTCCTTATAGTCGTCGAGTTCGGGCATCACGTCCTCCCTGTTCAGGGAAGACAACGCCACGGCTCAGGCGGCGTTCCAGCCATCCGCCACGACCCGGTCCAGCGCCGCCCGCATCCGGTCAATCACTTCGGGCCAGCCGTCCACCGCGCCGCGCACGAAGATCTTCACGTCGGGATAGAAGACGTAGTGGTCGGTGGTCATCAGGTGCCAGTCGTCCGGCGCCGCCACCATCCAGGTCCGGGCCCCGCTCGCGGCGGCGATATTGGTCCCGGCGATGCCCGGCCCCAGCACCACGTCGCAGGCCACCGAGAGGGCGGCCACGTCTTCCAGGTCGTCCTTCAGATTGATCGGCGGGGTCCAGATGAACACGCCCGCGGCCTCCGCCGCCGCCAGGTCCTCGGACACGTCGCCGCACTGCAGGTTGACCATCACGCAGCCCGGCGTGGTCAGGATCGGCTCCCAGCGCTGGAAGCCGGCGGCGAAGAAGGCCGCCCGCGCCCCGGTCATCACCAGGCTCTTCCAGTGCAGCCCGACCTTCAGCCCCTCGGGCAGCTTGGCCAGCTCGCCCCTCCAATAGGCGACCTTGTCGGGATCGGGCACGATGACCTGACCCGGTCCGGGGAAGCTCTCCAGCGTCGGGCGGTAGACGGCCATCAGGCTGGCGATCGGAACCCAGCAGTCCAGCTTCTGCTCCAGCTCCTCGGCGAAGGGCACGTAGCGGGTCAGGCGGCCTTCCAGCCGCACCGCCTTGTGGCCGCCGACGATCGCCCTGGGGAAGCCGCGCTGGAACAGGCCGACCATCCGCGCCTCGACGGCCAGATAAACCTGACCCTCCGGCCCCACGGCGTCGATGATGTCGTTCAGGCAGTTGGCGAAGACCAGTTCGTCGGCGATGCCCTGTTCGCCGACCACCAGCACCCGCTTGCCGCGGATGTCCTCGGTCTTGGGATCCCAGCGCGGGGCGTCGACGGCCACGTGCATGGCGTCGGGCAGGTTGGGGTCCAGACGCACCTCATAGGCCTCGAACGCCTCGGGGATGCGGGCCTCGCCCATCAGCATCAGGGCGCGCGCCATGTTCATCATGGCGACCTCGTAGCCGTTCTCGGCGCCGGGCAGGGCGGCTTCCATGTCCTCGATGGCGCCGGCCACGTCGCCCAGCGGGCGGCGGACGTTGGCGCGGTTGTAGCGCGCCTTGGCGAAGGTCGGGTCCAGCCGCAGCGCCTCCTCGAAGAAGGTCAGGGCCTCGTCCAGCCGTCCCTGGTCGTTCAGCACCGTGCCCAGGGTGTTCCACAGCACCGAACTGTCCGCCTCGATCTGCAGCAGCGGCCGCAGGGTCTCGATCGCGTCGGCGTAGCGGTTCTGGTCGCGCATCACGCAGGCCAGGTTGTTGGTCGCCTCGATATGCCCGGGATTGGCCGCCAGGAATTTCAGCAGCAGCTTCTCGGAGATGTCGAGATAGCCCAGCCGCTGCGCCAGCCGGCCCAGGTCGTGGGCGATGTCGGTGTGGTCGGGCAGCAGCTGTAGCGCCGCCTCATAGGCGTGGATGGCCGGGCCGAACCGGTTCTGCTTCTCCTGGCAGATCGCCAGCACGTGCCAGGCCAGGCCGTTGGTCTCGTCCAGCTTCAGAGAGTCCAGCGCCCGCTGGGTGGCGCGGTCGAAGTCGTTGACCCGGATCGCCGCCAGCGAAAGCTTCAGCAGTTCCAGCCCCTTGCGCTGGGCCTTCACTGACCGCACGCCCGCCAGCGACTTCGACAGCCGGCTGATGGCGGCGGGGGAGGCGGCGTCGCCCGCTATGCCCTGCGCGGCGGGGGCCGGGGCGTGGGCGGAGGTGTCGTCGAGGGCGGCGGCGGACATGAAGCGACTCGGGGGCGGAGCGGATAGGCAATATGACGATGTCGGCTCACAAGAGATGGTTAACCACGACTGTTTAGCCTGCGTTGGTTCCCGGTTTTCTAAACCGTATGTCCGGGACCCAAGGGGAAGCCGCCCAGATGCCGCTCAAGCTGTCGCTCAAGCCCGGCGAGAAATTCGTCCTGAACGGGGCCGTCGTCCAGAACGGCGACCGTCGCGGCGTCCTGATTCTGCAGAACAAGGCCAGCGTCCTTCGCGAGAAGGACATCATGCAGCTGGAGGACGTGAACTCCCCGGCCAAGCGGATCTATTTCCCCGTCATGATGATGTACCTGGACGAGGCCGCGGCTCCCAAGGTCTACGACGAATTCGCGCTGCGCCTGACCGAGTTCATGGGCGTCACGCGCAACCCCGATGTGCTCGCCGACTGCGTCTCGGCCTCGCGTCACGTCATGGCGCGCGAGTACTACAAGGCGCTGATGTCGGCCCGCAAACTGGTGGATTACGAGGAAGGTCTGGCGAATGTCGCTTCAGGCGTACAAGACCGCAGCCACGCGGGCTGAGACCCCGCGCGAGACCGAGTATCGGCTGTTCGGGCAGGTGACCCGGGCGCTGATGCACGCCTCGACCGTGGACGCCTCGGACATTTCGACCCGGATCGACGCGCTCGACTGGAACCGCCGGCTGTGGTCGACCCTGGCCACGGACTGCTCCAATCCGGACAACGCCATGGACATGGGCCTGCGCGCCCAGATCATCTCGATCAGCCTGTTCGTCGGCCGTCACTCCTCCGCGATCATGCGCGGCGAGGATGATTTCGAAGCCCTGATCGACATCAACAAGATGATCATGCAGGGCCTCGCCCCCGCCCCGGCCCAGGCGGCCTGAGTTCATATCTCCCTCCCCCTTGTAGGGAGGGATGTCGACGCACAGCGACGACAGGGTGGGGGACCGTGCGGCCGCCTGTCCGTGCGGCTGTTCCCCACCCGTCCCGCTTCGCGGTCCACCCTCCCCATGAGGGGAGGGAGAGCTTCTCTCTTCCTGCCTCGCCGCCCCCGGCCAATTCTGCCGACCGGCAGCGCGCGCACGCCTTCCCTTCCAGCAATATCAACAGCTTGGACCGGCCCGGTCCTTGCGTGGGCGTGCGCGAACCAGAACCGGTTCTAAGGCCAGAAGGCCTTTCACAACCGACCAGAATGGAAGGAACTACCCGATGGTTATGTCGGTCAACACGAACGTGGGCGCGCAAGTCGCGCTCCAGAACCTGAACGCGACCAACGCCCAACTGGCGACCACGCAAAACCGGATCAACACCGGCAAGAGCGTGGCCAACGCCAAGGATAACGGCTCCATCTGGGCGATCGCCCAGGGACAACGGGCCGATATCGGGGCGCTGAACGCGGTGAAACAGTCGCTCGATCGCGGTGTCGCCGCTGTCGACGTGGCTCTGGCGGCGGGCGAGACGGTCTCTGACCTCTTGCTGCAGATGAAGGAGAAGGCTCTCGCGGCGACTGATGCGTCGCTCAAGACTGCGGCACGCGCCGCTCTGAACGAGGACTTCAAGGCCCTGCGCGACCAGATCGCCTCGGTGACCAGCAACGCTGACTTCAATGGGATCAACCTGCTGAAGACCGGCGCGACCGGTTTCTCGGCACTGGCCAACGCGCAAGGCACGGCGACCCTGACGGTCGGCGCTGAAGTCATGGCTCTGGGCAGCACGACCGTCACGGTCGCGACGACGCAATCGATCGACACCCTGACCAAGGCGAACGCGTCCCTCGCGGTCGTGTCCGCCTCCATCGACAAGGTTTCGGGCGCCCTGGCGCGTCTGGGCACCAAGTCGAAGGCCCTCACCACTCACGTGACGTTCGTCGGCAAGCTGTCGGACGCTCTCGAAGCGGGTGTGGGCAATCTGGTCGACGCCGATCTGGCGAAGGAAAGCGCCAAGCTCCAGGCCCTGCAGACGAAGCAGCAGCTGGGGGTTCAAGCGCTCTCGATCGCCAACCAGACGCCGCAACTGGTGCTTTCCCTGTTCCAGGGCTGATCACGGCAGGTTCTCGCAGGCGCCGGAGAGGGAGAT
Source organism: Brevundimonas sp. EU05-FHT14B11 (assembly GCF_058790835.1). NCBI lineage: Bacteria > Pseudomonadati > Pseudomonadota > Alphaproteobacteria > Caulobacterales > Caulobacteraceae > Brevundimonas > Brevundimonas sp. EU05-FHT14B11. The sequence continues at coordinate 64,101 of NZ_JBYTCY010000003.1, read as the reverse complement.
CTCTCCGGCGTCTCGCGCGTCAGGCTCTAGCCGAAGAGGCCGGTCAGCCAGTGCCAGGCCTGCGGGCCCAGTCCCGTCAGCCAGTGCCAGGCCGGCAACAGGAAGGGCGACACCCACTCCCAGGCCAGCCACACCACGATGCCGCCCACGCACAGCAGGGCGATGGCGCACCAGGCGATCAGGATGGCCAGGCCGTCGCGCTGCACCAGGCCGAAGCCGAACGCGACGATGATCAGGGACGGCACCAGGTTTCCCCCCGGAATGGGCAGGACCAGGATGGTGCACAGCAGGATGCAGGCGATGCCGATCAGGACCTCCGACACCTCGCTGGTCATGATCGACAGCCGCGGGCGCGACCAACGCTCGACCTTGCGCAGCGGCGTCATCACCTTGGCGATGGCGGTGCGGTAGCCTTCGCGGTCGATGCTGCTCTTCAGCGCCCAGCGCGGCAGCCACAGCTGATCGCGGCGGATGACCAGCTGGAAGGCGATCAGCAGGATCGGCGCGCCCAGGATGGTGGTCGATCCGGGCACCGCGCCGATCACGGCGCTGACCAGGCCCAGGAACAGCATCAGGGCGCCGAAGCCGCGCTCGCCAAACGCATTGACCAGTTCCCCGAGGTACAGCTTCGGGTCGTCCTTGGCGCCGATGTCCTCGATCACCTGCGAGAAGGGGCGTGTGTCGGCCTGATAGTCGTAGTCGGGCATCGGCGACGGGCGATCCGGAGGGGTGATGAACCGATCTAGGGGGGAACCTGCTCCGACGCCACTTAACAAACCTCCATCCGGTCGGCTTGGCGACCGGATGTTGGGAACCCGTCCCGAACCGTGGCCGTTTCCGGTCATCGGGATGTTCCCGATGGGAGGATTTTCATGCGTTTCATGATTGCGTCGGCCGCGCTCGCGGCCCTGACCCTGGCGGCCTGCAGCCAGGGAAGCGACACCACGGAAGGCGAGAAGGCGGGCGAGGCGGCTCGCGCGGCGGCCCCGGCCTCGATGGACGGCCCCAAACCCGGTCTGTGGCGCGTGACGACGGCCATGGCCGGCATGCCCGGCGGCGCCGCGATGGCTCCGGTGGAGACCTGCATCACCTCCTCGACCTTCGAGGCGCCCGGCGGCGCGTCGGCGACGCCCGGCGCGACCTGCACCACCCAGCCCTTCCGCCGGGACGGCGACGCCATGGTCTCCAGCACGGTCTGCGAGATGCAGGGCGGCATGAAGTCGGAATCGGCCATCCGGGTCTCGGGCGACTTCTCCAGCCGCTACACGATGGAGGTGAAGAGCAAGACGACCGGCGCGCCGGCCCCGATGCCGGAAACCACCATGACGATGACGGCCGAACGCCTCGGCGACTGTCCGGCGGCCTAGCCCGGACGAAAGTATGCGACGACGGCGGTCCTGTGCTCCGGGGCCGCCGTTTCGCTGTCTAGGGCTTCACGTGCTCGGGTTTCCCCTTGCGCTTGGTGTGCGCGAATTCCTCAAGCTGTTTCTCGGTCATCGACAGCATCGATTTCGAGGCGCCCTTCAGCTTCGATCTGGGCGTCTCGCCCCGCTTGGCGGACAGGGCGGCTCCGGCGGCCTTCTGCTGCGCGGCGGATTTGGCGGGCATGGCGGGCTCCTTTCCTGCTTCGCCGAAAACCGGCGGCGCCTGCTCCAGGTTCCGTTAGCCATGTCATGGAACTCGGCCTTTACAGGCGTCTGGCTAGCCATGGCGCATGGAAAAGCTCGACCTGCTCATCCTCGCCGGCGCCGGCGCGATCGTCGCCACGGCGGGCGGCCTCTGGTTCAACCACACCCAGGCCTCGACGGGGGACTCGGCGGCTCTGCCCGACGGGCGGGAGGTCCGCATTTCCTATCCGGAGGGACGGGCGCAGGGCGGGACCGCGCATATCGAGGTCGTCGATCCGAAGGCGGACGCTGATCCGGCCACCCAGGCCTTGCTCTCCGCTGCCGGTCGCCTGCAGGCCGAGCCCTGCAGCGCTTCAGCCAAGTCGGCCTACCTCGCGGCTCTGCGGGCCTATGTCCGGGATGGGCAGCGGAAGGCGGAAGCCGCTCGCGGCGGTACGGAAGAGGCCCGGTTCTCGGCGATGATGTCCGAGATGTCGTCGGCCAACCAGCAGGCCTTCGAAACGACCGAGCGCTTGCAGAACGAAGGCTTCGTCTTCCGCAAGGAACATCAGGACGCCCTACGCGCCGCCGCGCCGGAAATCTATTCCGGCCGTGCGTCGGAGGACGAGGAGCAGGAATCGACGCACAGCGGCCTGACGCCCGCGTGCGAAAGCTCCCGCAAGGGCTAGGCGGCGGCTCGCCGCCTCACCCCAGCAGCTCGCGCCCGATCAGGAACCGCCGGATCTCGTTGGTGCCGGCGCCGATGTCGTACAGCTTGGCGTCGCGGACCAGCCGCTCGACCGGCCATTCCTTCGTATAGCCGGCGCCGCCCAGGGCCTGCACGGCCTCCAGCGACACCTTCACCGCGTTCTCGCTGGCCAGCAGGATCGCGCCGGCGGCGTCATAGCGGGTCGTCTTGCCCTGATCGCATGCGCGGGCCACGGCGTAGACGTAGGTGCGGGCGCTGTTCAGGGCCACGTACATGTCGGCCACCTTGGCCTGCATCAGCTGGAACGAGCCGATGGCCTTGCCGAACTGCTTGCGCTCGCGGACGTAGGGCAGGACCACGTCCAGCGCCGCCTGCATGATGCCCAGCGGGCCGCCCGACAGGACGGTGCGCTCATAGTCGAGGCCCGACATCAGGACGCCGGCGCCGCCGCCGACCGGCCCCATGACGTTCTCTTCCGGGACTTCGCAGTCCTCGAACACCAGTTCGGCGGTGTCCGAGCCGCGCATGCCCATCTTGTCCAGCTTCTTGGAGACGCTGAACCCCTTCATGCCCTTCTCGATCAGGAAGGTGGTGACGCCGCCGTTGCCCTCGCCCGTGCGGGCGTAGACGACCAGGGTGTCGGCCGTCGGGGAGTTGGTGATCCAGAACTTGGTCCCGTTCAGTATGTAGCGGTCGCCCTTCTTGTCGGCGCGGGTGCGCATCGACATGACGTCCGAGCCCGATCCGGCCTCTGACATGGCCAGCGATCCCAGGTGCTCGCCGGAGATCAGTTTGGGCAGGTATTTCGCCTTCTGCTCGGGCGTGCCCCAGCGGCGGATCTGGTTGACGCACAGGTTGGAGTGGGCGCCGTAGCTCAGGCCGATCGAGGCCGAGGCGCGCGACACCTCCTCCATCGCCACCACATGCTCGAGGTAGCCGAGGCCGAGGCCGCCGTACTCTTCCTCGACGGTGATGCCGTGCAGGCCCAGCTCGCCCATCTCGGGCCACAGGTCGCGGGCGAACTCGTTCTTCTCGTCGATCTCGGCGGCGCGCGGCGCCAGGCGGTCGGCGGCCCAGCGGGCGGTGGTGTCGCGGATCGCGTCGGCGTTTTCGCCGAGGCCGAATTCCATGGATTGGGGCGCGAAGGGAATGCTCATGGCGCGGGCGTAGCACTGCCCGCGCGGGCAGGCAAAGTCAGTCCTTCTTCGTGGCCCGCACGGACAGGTTCCAGGCCGAGACGCCGACGCAGATGACGCCGATCAGGGCCAGCACCCAGGCGATGATCGTGAACTCGTTGGTCGGCAACGGATCGCTGACCGCCTTGCGGAAGGCGGCGGCCGAGGCGGCGCAGGCGAACAGGCCCAGTCCGCCCATGATCAGATAGGGGCCGGTCTCGATCAGGCTGAAGCGTTTGGCCGGGGTCGGGTCGACCTCATGGCGCAGCACGGCCAGCGGCGGCTCGTCCTCGAACAGGGCCTCGCCGGCCGCTTCCGGCGCGGCGCGCTGCTCGGGCGCCCAGGCGTCGCGGGCCGGTTCGGCGAAGTCGGCCTCGACCGCCGGGGTCAGCTCCAGCGGCGGGAAGGGCGACGGCGCGGCGGTGGCGGAGGCCGCGAAGATCGGGGCCGGCGGGAAGACGGGCGTCCGCACCGGCGTTGCGACAGGCTCGGGCTCGGGTTCAGGCGCAGGTTCGGGCGCGGCCGTGACCTCGGGCTCGGGTTCCGGCGCGGGTTCCGGCGCGGGCTCCGGCTCGGCAGGGGCCGTCGGCGCTGCGGTCGGGAAACCGGGCAGGGGGCCGATGATGGCGGCGGCGTAGGGGGAATAGCGCTGCGACTGGGCGATGGCCGTCGGCGGCGGCGGCGTCCACACCTGTCCCTGCGACTGCCACACGGTGGGCAGGGGCAGGACGCGCGGCGCTTCGACCACGGGGGGCTGGGGTTCCGGTTCGGGCTCCGGCGCGACGTCCGCTTCCGGCGCTTCCAGCGCGATCGGGGTCTCGCCCAGCAGGGAGGCCACGGCGGCGGCCCGGCTCGCGTTCGGATCGACCTGCGGTTCCGATTCCGGCTCCGCGACGGGCGGCGGCGGCAAGGGCGCGGTCAGCAGGTCGGACAGCAGCACCGGCGAGGCGGGATCGGCCACGAACAGGGCGCGTTCGGCGGCGCGGCGGCGCAGGGCGGTGTCGGCCGACGGGGTCTCGGGCCAGCCGACCAGGGCGTCCGCCGCCTCTCCGGCGTGGCCGGCGTTCAGTCGTTCCAGCACGTCCGAGCCCAGGAAGCGGTCCACGCCCACCGACACGGCGAAACTGGCCAGGGCGTCGAACTGGTGCTGGTTCAGGACGGTCTCGACCTGTTCGTTCAGCGCCTTGACCACCGGCATCAGGTCGTATTGCAGCAGCAGTTCGGCGTCCTGCTCGCCCACCGTCAGCCCCTCGCGGGCCGAGGCGGTGTGGCCGTAGCCGATCACCCAGCGGCCGTCCTCGCGCTGCACGGCGCGCGACCGGAAGCTCTCGAAGCTCTTGATGAGCACCATCCCCGCGCGGGAGACCTTCAGACGGGGCCTGTTCGTGTCGAGCACAGGGGTTTGTTCCAGATCGGGACGGACGCTTCCGCTTGCGAGAACAGCCCGCAAGAGCCGCGCCGCGCGCTGTCGTCACATCAGGACGATGGTCGCCAGGCCCAGGAAGATCAGGAAACCAAAGAAATCCGTCGTCGCTGTGACGAAGACGGCGGAAGACACCGCCGGGTCGAATTTGAATTTCGACAGGGTCAGCGGCGTCAGCACCCCCACGGTCGCCGCCACCAGCAGGTTCAGCACCATCGCCGCCGCGATCACCAGGCCGATCCGCCAGTCCTCGTCCCGGAACCAGAAGGCCGTCGCCAGACCGATCAGCGGAGCCAGCACCAGGCCGTTGGCGAAGCCGACGATCAGTTCGCGCCAGAAGGTGCGCGGGGCGTTGGAGCTGTTCAGCTCGCGGGTGGCCAGGGCGCGCACGGTCACCGTCAGGGCCTGGGTCCCGGCGTTGCCGCCGATGGCCGAGACGATGGGCATCAGGATGGCCAGGGCCACGATGTGCTGAATGGTGCCCTCGAACCAGCCGATGACGCTGGCGCCCAGGGTGGCGGTGGCCAGGTTGATGGCCAGCCAGGGCACGCGGCTGCGCACGATCTCGGGCACGGACGAGCCGCGGTCCTCGTCGGCCACGCCGGCCAGACGCAGGATGTCCTCGCGGTTCTCTTCCTGAATGATGTTGACGATGTCATCGACGGTGATCTGGCCCACCAGACGCCCCGCGACGTCGATCACCGGGGCCGAGATCAGGTGGTATTTCTCGAAGATGTAGGCGACTTCTTCCTGGTCCTGATCGACGGTGATCTCGTTGATCGGCCCCATGATCTCTGTCAGCGTCATGGCGCGCGGGCTGCGCAGCAGCTGGCTGACCGGGACGCCGCCGACGGGGCGGTTCAGCGGATCGACCACATAGATGTCGAAGAACAGCTCCGGCAGTTCCTCGCCCTGCTTGCGGATGTGGTCGATGGTGTCGCCGACGTTCCAGAACTGGGGCGCGGCCATCACCTCGCGCTGCATCAGGCGGCCGGCGGAGTCCTCGGCGTAGCCCAGCGAGCTTTCGATCGCGGCGCGATCGACCTCGGGCATGGCCGCCAGCACCTTCTCGCGCTGGTCGTCCTCCAGATCCTCGACCACCGCGGCGGCGTCGTCGGAGTCCAGTTCCTGCAGCGCCTCCGCCAGGGTCAGGTGCGGAACGCGTTCCAGCACCTCCTCGCGGATGCCGTCGTCCAGTTCGGGCAGGGTGTCGGCCAGCAGTTCGGGCGGTAGCCAGACGACCACCATGGCCCGGTGCTGTTCGGTCAGGAAGCCCATCAGGTCGGCCACGTCGGCCGGGTGCAGGTCTTCCAGCAGCGAGCGCAGCTTCAGGCCGTCGCCGTCGTCGGCGGCGTCGACCACCTTCTCGACGAAGCCCGGCGTCAGGACATAGTCCTCGTCCAGGGCGATGTGTTCGATGTCGTCTTCGACGGGCGGCAGGGGGGCGGTTGCGGTGGTGCTCACGCGGCGGCCTCCCTTCGATCTGTCAGATCAGCATCTAGCCGATGATTCGCCCTTGGGGGCGGCTCAAAACCATCCCCGTCCGAAGTGGCGGCCGGTCCCTTGGTAGGGGGACATGTGGCCGAAAATCGATGGTGCGGTCGAGAAGACTCGAACTTCCACGGGTTGCCCCACAGCGACCTCAACGCTGCGCGTCTACCAATTCCGCCACGACCGCTCGCATCGGAGGGCGGCTGATAGCGGAGAGAATGGGGAAAGGGAAGGGGGCGCCGGAAGGCGCAGGAACTAGGGGGCGGGAAATAGGGCGTGGGGGCCGGTTCGGGCCTATACTGCGACGCCCTGATCAGGCCGCGCCGGCCATGAAGTCGTAGACGTCGGCGGCTCGCGTCACCGTTATCGCGATCCGGTCTTCGCGGATCTCGATCTCGCCGCGTGCGACCGGGTGGTTGTTGGCCAGGATCCAGACCTCGTCGTGCTCCGAGGCATCAAGCGGAATCACCGCCCCGCGACCCATGCGAAGCAGCTGGCTCATGGGCAGCACGGAGCGCCCCAGGACGACCGAGATCTCGACATCGACGGCTTCGATCTGGCTCACGGGGGACTCTGATACTGGAAGTGACAGGGCGGAGTGGTCTTGCATGGGGCTCCCGATCCCCACATTGGGGGCGACATGCTTTCCCAGTCCTTAAGCGAAACCGTATCAAGGCTGGCCCGGACCGACGGTCGGGCCGTCGAATGGGCGCGTTCGGACGGCTACGTCGACTATCCCGCCGCCGTCGAGGCCATGGAGGCCCGCGCCGCCGCCATCGCGGCGGGCGAGGCGCCCGAGCTGATCTGGCTGCTGGAGCATCCGCCGCTCTACACGGCGGGCGTCTCGTCCAGGGACGGCGACCTGCTCGACGCCGGGCGCTTCCCGGTCCACCGCAGCGGGCGGGGCGGGCAGTTCACCTACCACGGCCCCGGCCAGCGGGTGGCCTATGTGATGCTGGACCTGAACGCGCGCGGCAAGGACGTCCGCGCCTTCGTCCGCGGCCTGGAGCAGTGGATCATCGGCGCCTTGGGCGAGTTCAACGTCGCCGCCGACGTGCGCGAGGGCCGCGTCGGCGTCTGGGTCGAGCGCAAGGGGCCCGGCTGGTCGCGCGAGGACAAGATCGCCGCCATCGGCGTCAAGGTCCGCAAATGGGTCAGCTTCCATGGCGTCAGCCTGAACGTGGAGCCCGACCTGGATCATTTCGGCGGCATCGTGCCGTGCGGAATCCAGGAGCACGGGGTCACCAGTCTGGTCGACCTGGGCGTCCCGGCCACGATGGACGAGGCCGACGAGGCGCTTCGGGTGAGCTTCCGGCGGGTGTTCGGAGAGGTCCAGCCGGGGCGGGCTCCGGTCTGAGCGGAACCCGGGCGCGGCCGGTCACCGGCCGAGACGGCTGTGCCTTGCACCAGACTGAATCGTGGCCGGTTCAGCGGCCGGCGCAGGGGCGGGTTTCAGCGTCACGCCCTTGAGCCAGAGCTTGAGCGCCTCCCAGTGGATGGCGGCGACCACCTTCAGGGTCAAAAGGGGGATCGCCATGACGGCGGACAACAGGGTGCCGTCCGTCAGGGGGCGCCGCTTGCCGGACATCGCGGCTGTAATCATCAGTCCCTGCGCGTCGAACCCGCCGATGGTCAGTTGCAGCCGCTCGTCCGGAACGCGGCCCCTGAACTCGTAGTCCATCTCCATGCCCAGGAAGGGCGAGACATGCAGCGCCTTCGCCGCGCACTGCGAAATCCGGCCGGCGGCCTGATCGGCGGCGGGAACGGGGATCAGATAGGCGTGGCGGACGCCGAACGTGCTGGTGACCTCATAGATCATCGCGGCCAGCCGACCGTCGGGGTGATGGCAGTAGAACAGGCTGATCGGGTTGAAGACGTAACCGAGCACGCGCGGCATGGTCAGAAGCCGGATCGGGCCGCCGCCGGTGTCTATCCCCGCGCGGGCCAGCAGCGCTTCGACCTGGACCCGAAGGGCCGTGTTCGAGCCGTCGCCATGGTCGCGGTCATGAAAGGACAGGAGATTGAACCGGTTGCGCGAGAACAGCGCCAAGCGCTGGTCCAGCCGATCGATCTCCGACAGGTCGAGCAGCAGCCAGAACACGCGGTACGCCAGCCTGTGCGCCCTCGGTCGGAGGCGCTGATGCGCGACCTCTCCGCGGTAGAGGGCGGAGGCCTCGCTCATGCGGCGTTCTCGAAGGCGACGGAGGGGGCCGGGGTCAGATGGATGCGGCCGCTCTCGTTCGGGACGGTCCATGGCCGGCGGACGCCGCCCAACTGCTCCGCGACCGCGAGGCCGGACTGCAGGCCGTCTTCATGGAAGCCGGCCCCGAAATGCGCGCCGCAGAACCAGACCCCGCCTTGGCCCTGCAGGCTCCACAGCGACTTCTGTGCGCGAACGGCGGCCGGGTCGAAGATGGGATGCTCGAACACCTCGGTGCGGAGCAGGGTGTCGGGGCGGGGCGGTCGCGGCGGGTTGAGGGTGACGAACAGGTCCCGCCCCGGCAGTCCCTGCAGCCGGTTCATCCAGTAGGTGACGCAAAGTCCGCCATCGACGCCGATGTAGTTCCACGCGGCCCAGGCGCGCCGGCGGCGGGGCATCAGGCTGGCGTCGGAATGCAGGACGGTCAGGTTGCGGCTGTAGCGGAACGCGCCGAGCAGGGCGCGCTCGTCCTCGGTCGGCTGGTCCAGCAGCGCCAGGGCCTGATCGGCGTGCGTTCCGATCACGACGTGGTCGAACCGGGCGACGCCGCCATGAATGTCGCGCACCTCGACGCCCTGCTCCAGCCGCCGGACATGGGTCGCCTGCCGGCCCAGCCGCACGCCTTCGCCGAGCGCGCGCGCCATGGCCGCGACATACGCCCGGCTGCCCCCGCACACCGTTCGCCAGACGGGCCGGCCGACAAGCTTCAGCAGGCCGTGGTTCTGGCAGAACCGCAGGAAGGACTCCGCCGGATAGTCCATCAGCGTATGCGCCGGGGAGGACCAGATCGCCGCCGCCATCGGCAGAAGGTGATCGTCGCGGAAGGCCTCGCTGAACCCCTCTCGCTTCAGATAGTCGCCCAGGGTCAGGTCGGAGCCGTTCAGCGCCTCGATCTGCGCGGGGGCGTCGCGATAGAAGCGCATGACTTCGCCCAGCATCGTCCAGAACCGCGGGCGGAATGCGTTGCGCCGCTGTGCGAACAGGGCCGGGGCGGCGTACTCGAAACGGCCCTGGTCCAGCGACACGGCGAAGGACATGTCGGTCGGCCGGCTCTGCACGCCCAAATGATCGAACAGGGCGATCAGGTTGGGGTAGGTCGCCTCGTTGAAGACGATGAAACCCATGTCGACCGGAACCGGAGCATCGCTTGCCCCGTCCACCTCGACGGTATGCGAATGCCCGCCCAGGCGATCCTCGCGTTCGTAGACCACCACCTGATGCCGCCGGGACAGGAGCCAGGCGCACGACAGGGCCGAAACGCCGGAGCCGATGACCGCGATGCGGAGCCGGCGATCAGGGTCGAGGGACGCGGGGTTGTGTGACATGCAGACTCCGACGGGGAAATCGGCTTCGATACGTCGAGGCCTCGCCATCGGATGTCGTGATCCAGTTCGACCGGTGCGGCGTATCAGGACCCATGTATGGACACGCGGCCGAACTGCAGGCGGAACGGAGCCCGGTGAGAGCGCGGACGGATGAGCATGCCCGACTGATCCAGGCCGTCGCCGCCGATCGCGACCGCGAGGCCTTCTCGCGGCTGTTCGAATACTTCGCGCCGCGGCTGAAGGCCTACCTGATGCGCTCCGGTGCGCCCGCCGGCGCCGCGGAGGACTTCGCCCAGGACGCCATGCTGACGGTCTGGCGAAAGGCCGACCTGTTCGATCCGTCCCGCGCCGGCGCGGCGACCTGGATCTTCACCATCGCGCGCAATCGCCGCCTCGACGTTCTGCGCCGCGAAGGCCGTGAGGCGGGACTGCCCGAGTTCGATCTGCGGCCCGATGAACCCCAACGCCCGGACGACCTGTTGACCGAGGCCGACGAGGCCGCGCGGTTGAACCAGGCGATGCGCCGGCTGTCACCCGACGAGATCGCCGTGCTGCGTCTCGCCTTCTTCAAGGGTGACGCCCACTCCGAAATCTCTCACGCCCTGAACCTTCCCCTGGGCACCGTCAAATCACGCATCCGCAAGGCCATGATCAAGTTGAGACTGATACTCGAGCCCGTCAGGGGGCAGGAATGAACGCGTTGCGTCATACCGTTTCCGATGAGCGTCTTCTCGCCTACGCCGCCGGCGGCCTGAGCCCGCCGGAAGCTGTGGTCGTGGCCGCGCATCTATCGTTCCGCTCTGAAACGGCGGCGTTCGCGCGCCGGCTGCAGGCGGTGGGGGGCCGGTTCCTGGACGACATGGAGCCGGAGCCGATGAGCGACAACGCCCTCGCCGCGGTGCTGGCGCGCACCGAGGTCGATACGGGCGCGGCCCTGGCCCCGCCGCCGCTGAACGACATGCCCCAACTGCCCGAACCCCTGCGCAGACTGCCCCTCGGTCCCTGGCGATGGATGGGCCCGGGGGTCAGGGTGCGTGACGTGCACGGGCCGCGGGCGGGGAATTGCCGGGTCATCCTGCTGGAAATCCAGCCGGGCCGCGCCACGCCCAAACACACCCATGGCGGGGTGGAGCTGACCTGCGTGCTGGCCGGCGCCTACGCGACCGAGACCGAGCGGTTCGATGTCGGCGATCTCGAGGAGGCCGACAGCCAGACCGTGCACCAGCCGCGGGTCGTTTCGAACGAGCCGTGCCTGTGCGTCGCCGCGCTGGACGGCCAGATTCTGCTCGACGGCTGGCTCGGAAAGCTGCTGCAGCCGTTCGTGCGGCTGTAGGCGGGCATCCGTTCGCGGCCTTGGGGCGTAGGTCAGGAGACTATCGGAGATCTCATGCCGATCCTTCTCGTCTGCGCCGCGTCGATCGCCTCCCTGTCGGCCGCCTGGCTGGTCGTGCGTCGAACCGGAGACGGCGGCTGGACCGATGTGATCTGGGCGCTTTCGGTCGGACTGATCGGCGGCGCGGCCGCGTTATGGCCCGCGCCGGATGCGGATCCGGCACGGCAGGGGCTGGTCGCGCTGCTGATCGGCTTCTGGGCCTTGAGGCTCGGCGGCTATCTGGCGGTGCGGACCGCGGGCGCCTCGGCCCCGGATCCTCGCTACGAGGACTTCAAGAAGGGTTGGGGCGGCTGGGGGCTCAAGGCCTGGGGCTTCCTGATGATCCAGGCGGCGACGGTCGTGGTGCTGGCGGTCTCCATCCGGGCGGCGGCGGCGCGACCGGACCCCGGGCTCGACTGGCGGGACGGGCTGGCGGGGTGTGTCGTCCTCGTCGCCGTCGCGGGCGAGGCCCTCGCCGACCGTCAGATGGCTGTGTTCCGCCGGGAGTCCTCCAACAGGGGCAAGGTCGCCGACACCGGCCTGTGGGGCTGGTCCCGGCATCCGAACTACTTTTTCGAGTGGACGGTCTGGCTGGCCTGGCCGGTCATGGCGTTCGACCCCGGCCATCCCGCGAGCTGGCTGACGCTGCCGGCGGCCATCCTGATGTGGTGGCTGCTCAATCACGTCAGCGGCGTGCCCATGCTGGAGGCCCAGATGCTGAAGACGCGTCCCGAGGCCTACCGCGCCTACCAGGCCCGCGTCTCCCGGTTCCTGCCCCTGCCTCCGCGATCGCGATGAACTCGGCGCCGGAGGCGCAGGGTCACTCCGCCGGAGCCGGGGCGGGCCTGCCGCCGCCCGCCAGGGCCGATTGACCCAGGATGACGATCGACAGGGCGGTGGTGGCGGCGGCGATCGTCACCCAGAAGCCGGCGCGGGCCCCATACAGGTCCACGATCGAGCCCGAGACGAAGGCGCCCAGGGCCATGCCGATGCCGATGCCGGTCATCACCCAGGTCACGCCTTCGGTCAGGACTTCGGCCGGGACGCGGCGCTCGATCAGTCCAAAGGCCGTGATGAAGGTCGGCGAGATGGCGACGCCGCTGAGGAAGATGGTCGCGGCCAGCAGCCAGACGCTGTCGGCCAGCAGCAACGGCACGGACGTCAGCAGCAGGACCCCCAGGGCGGCCAGCAGCTGGCGGTGCAGCGGAGCCTTGAGGTTCAGCGCCCCGATGATCAGGCCGACGGCGAACGACCCCAGGGCATAGACGCCGATCACCAGGCTGGCGGCACCGGGCTGGTTCAGCTCGCGGGTCAGGGCGACGGTGCTGACCTCGGCGGTGGCGAAGATGGCGCCGACGAAGATCAGGGCCAGGGTGATGATCTGAACCGGCCGCCGCGTGATGGCCGAGCGGTGCGCGACGCCCTCCGATCCCCGGACCGGCGGTTCGGTGCCGCGCTGGACCACGAAGGCGGTCATGCCCAGGGCCAGGGCCAGCGTCGAGGCGACCAGTCCCGCCTCGGGGAACAGGGCGACCGACAGGCCGACAGAGAGCGAGGCCCCGGCGATGTAGACCAGTTCGTCGGCGGCGGATTCGAAGGCGAAGGCCGTGTTCAGCTCGGGCCGGTCGCGGAACAGCTCCGTCCAGCGGGCCCGGACCATGGCCGGAATGCTGGGCATGGCGGCGGCCAGAAAGGCGAAGACGAACAGGGTCCAGACTGGCCAGCGCTGGTGCGTCGCCAGGATCAGCCCGATGAAGGCCAGGACCGCGACCGCGGCCGTGGGGATGAGCAGCCGGCTCTGTCCGAAGCGATCGACCAGGCGCGAGATCTGCGGCGCGGCCAGGGCGTTGGTCAGGGTGAAGACGGCGGCGACCGCCCCGGCCAGCCAATAGGCGCCGTGGGTCTGGGCCAGCATGGTGACGATGCCGATGGGCGCCATGGCGATGGGCAGGCGGGCGACGAAGCCCGCCGAGGCGAAGCCCGCCGCCCCGGGCGCGCTGAAGATGACTCGATAGGGATTGGCCATTGGGGAACCGCTTCGATGTGATTACATACGTCTCGTATGTGAGCGAAGTGGTTACATACGCGCCGTATGTCAACGCAATGGAGAAGACTTTTGTCGGCAGGCTCCGTGATCAAGCCGAAACCCCGGGCCGAACGGCTCGCGGCGACTCGCGCGACCCTCATCGCCGCGGCGCGCCGAGCCTTTGGCGAGAAGGGCTACGCCGAGGCGTCGATGGACGATTTCACGGCCGAGGCCGGGCTCACCCGCGGCGCGCTCTACCACCACTTCGGAGACAAGAAGGGGCTGCTGATGGCGGTGATCCTTCAGATCGATTCCGAAATGGCGACGCGCCTGAACGCGATCTCCGCCGCCGCGTCGGACCGCTGGCAGGGCTTCGTCGACGAGAACGTGGGCTACATCGAGATGGCGCTGGAGCCCGAGATCCAGCGCATCGTGCTGCGCGACGGCCCGGCGGTGCTCGGCGACCCGTCCCAATGGCCCAACAACGACGGCTGCATCGCCGCCATCAGCGCCAGCGTGCAGCGGCTGAAGAGCGAGGGTCTGGTCAGGGACGTCGACGCCGAGGCCGCCGCCCGACTGATCTGCGGGGCCTCGACCTATGCGGCCCAGTGGATCGCCAACGCCGACGATCCGGCGGCCACCGCAAGGCGGGCCATTCCGGCGTTCCAGGCCCTGATGGAAGGCCTGCTGCGCGGGGCGTAGGGCGCCGTCGGGATCAACGGAGCCGTTGCGGCTCAGCGACCAAACGTTAGCATGGGCGACGACGAGCGAACGGAGGCGGGGGCTATGCCGAAAGCGAAGAAGAAGCTGCTCCCCAAGGATTTCGACGCCCTTCTCAAGGCCGGCGACATCGCCGCGCTCAAGGCCGTCTTCGATACGTGCGAACTCGATGCGCGCGGCGGGTACGGCAAGCAGACGGCCCTGGCGTTCGGGGACTGTCCGGATGAGCTGGCGCGCTGGCTTGTCGGTCAGGGGGCCGATATCGAGGCTCGCGACGCCTACGGCCGCACGCCGCTGCACGAGCGCGCCGGAAGCTGGCAGGGCGGGGGGGAGATCCTGCTCGATCTCGGCGCCGACATCCAGGCGACGGACGGGCAGGGGAATACTCCCCTGCACGGCGCGGCGATGTCGGCCCGGCTGGAGGCGGTGCGCGTTCTACTGGCCCGGGGCGCCCGGGCCGATGCGGTCAACCTCGCCGGGCAGACGCCGCTGGCCGCCGGGCTACAGCAGTGCAGCAACATCCATATCGAGCCGATGGCCGGCATCGCCGCCCTGCTGCTGGCGGCGACCCCGCCCAGGACGCCGGGACTGTTCGACCGGCTGCGGCGCGCGGTGTCGGGCGGCGGCGACTCGGGGCCGGTCACCCCCCAGATGCAGGCCGCCGTGCAGCGGATCGGCGAAAATTTCGAGTTCCACCGCGCAGGCTTCAATCCCGAGTTTCTGGAGGCGACCAGCGATGGCCTGGATCGTCTGTACGCATTGTTCGATGTCCCGCCTGTCCCGCGCCGGCTGATGCATGACGGTCTCGCGCCGATCACGGTCCGGGGAGGACGCTGGCAGGATCAACAGCAGGAATTGTGGGCCCTGCTGGTCCCCTCCAAGGGGCCCGCCGCGACGGTGCAGGGCGAGGTCATCCGCATCGCCGGACGGATCGCCGACGAGGTTGACCGCAACGGCGGCGCCAACTGGGACGCCGACTACCGCCGCATGGGCCAGGCCTTCCTGGCGCACCTCGCCTCGGGCGCGCCCCTGTCTGACGCCGAACGGGACCGGGCGGCCCGGCTTGTCGCGGAGGTGCGCACCCGCGAGGGCGCGGGCGGCGAGCTTTGCGAACTGGCGGTCCAGTGGGTCCGGCTGAACCCCACGCCGGCGCCCTTGAGCCCGCCGGACTACGCGCGATGAACGATCCCGTGCCCGGCTATCTCACGCCCGCCTTTGTCGTGCTGGGATTTTCGGCGGTGGTCCTGGCGGGTTTCGGCGGGATGTTCTCGGGACAGAAGATCCAGGCCCTGTTCGGCGCGGGCGTCGGCTTCTGCCTGCTGATGCTCGTCGTGCTCTCGATCATGCTGTTCGATCGGGTGTCTCTGTGGACGCAAAGCCATATCACGACCGGCTTCGGCGTCCTGGCGGGCGTCTGCTACCATCTGCTCGTCGTCGCGGACGGCGCGTGGACAGGCCTGCTCGGCCACGCCGCGGTCGGCGGCGTGCTGTCGTTCCTGGTCTATTGGGCGCGCGATACGATGAGACCGTCCACCTGACGGGCGGCTGAACCCCGCCGGCCGGCCGCCGCTTCCGATCTAGTCGGCCACCTGCGATCATGACGACGGATAGGGCGCCGCCGTCACCGTTCACCGACAGGCGGCGCCGTTGGCCGATGCGGTGTTGCGGGGCCGCGGACCGGCTGGTCGAAAGGCCGCCTGTTTCGTCGGGGTCTTCCATGCGTCCAACCACCCGCTTCACCGCCACGGTCATGGCCTTCGCCCTGACCGGTCTCGCCTCGAACGCCATGGCCCAGACGCGGGCGCCGGATGTCGATCTGGACGCCGTGTTCGCCGCCGTCGCCCCGACCGGCCCAGGCTGCGCCGTGGGTCTGGCGCGGCCGGGACAGCCGGTCCTGCGCGGCGCCCGGGGCATGGCTGATCTGGAGCATCCCGATCCGCTGACGCCGGCCACGATCTTCGAAAGCGGCTCGGTGGCCAAGCAGTTCACCGCCGCCGCCGTGCTGCTGCTGGTTCAGGACGGCAAGCTGGGGCTGGACGACGACATCCGCCTGTATCTGCCCGAGATGCCGGACTACGGGACGCCGATCACCCTCCGGCATCTGCTCACCCACACCAGCGGCCTGCGCGAGCAGTGGAGCCTGCTGGCCCTGACCGGCAATCCGCCCGGAACCCAGGTCCACAGCCAGGCCGTCATCCTGAATCTGGCGTCGCGCCAGAAAGGGCTGAACTTCACGCCGGGCGCCGAGTTCCTCTACACCAACACCAACTACAGCCTGGCCGCGATCATCGTCGCGCGGGTCAGCGGCCAGAGCCTGCAGGCCTTCACCAACCAACGCCTTTTCAAGCCCCTGGGCATGGGCCAGACCCGCTGGCGCGAGGACTTCCGCACCGTGGTCCCGGGCCGCGCCACCGCCTATGCTCCGGTGGAGGACGGCTTCATCGCCAGCATGCCGTTCACCAATGTCATCGGAAACGGCGGCCTGCTCACCACCCTGGACGACCTGCTGCGCTGGAACGCCTTCCTGGACCGGCCCGCCGGCCTGCCGGGCGGGGCGCAGCTGGTCGCCGCGCTGGCGACGCCGGGCCGCCTGAACGACGGAACCGCCACGCCCTACGGCCTAGGGCTCGAGCTCGACCGGGCCCATGGCCTGCCGCGCGTGGGGCACAGCGGTTCGACCGGCGGATACAAGACCTGGACGGCCCGCTATCCCGACGCCGGGATCTCCGTCGCCGTGCTGTGCAACAACGGCGGGATCAATCCCGTCGCGGTGGGCGAGGCGCTGGCGGACCAGGCCCTGGCCGCCGCCGGCCATTCGGTCGAGGAGCCCATCGTCCCCGCACCGGCGGCGACCGTATCGGCGGCCGCGCCGGCCGATCTGGCGTCCTATCAGGGCCTGTTCCGGAACCCCGTCACCGGCGAACTGCTGCGGACGGCGCTGCTGGACGGGCGGCTGACGCTCACGCAGGGACGCTCCCAGGACCTGACCCCGCTCGGCGGCGAGCGGTTCAGGCGGGCCGACGGCGACGGCGTCCGCTTCGTCCGCAACGGGCAGGGGCCGACGGAGCTGATCCTGAGCCGTGATGCGAAGGAGACCCGCTATCCCGCGGTCCAGCCGCCCCTCGCGGAGATCGGCGCCTATGCCGGGACCTATTACAGCGTTGAGCTGGACGCCCGGATCGTGGTGGTCCGCCAGGGCGAGGCGCTGGTGATCCGGCAGGCCTTCGGGGTCGAGTGGCCGCTGACGCCACGCTTCGCCGACGGGTTCTCGACCCCCTTGCGCGGCGTCACCACCTTCGTGTTCACGCGCGCGGCGGACGGGCAGGTGGACGGCGTCCGGGCCTGGGCTGGCGGCGCGCGCGACATCGCCTTCGTCCGCCAGTAGGTCAGGCGCGGCTTTTCATCAGGGCACGGCTACGCTTCCGGGACACGGTGGGCGCAGATTCAGGGGATGGCCTGCGATATCGGGTGGCCCCCCGGGTCCGCAGGCCCTATCTGGAGACCATGACCGACGCAGACCGTATTGAAGCCCTTCTGGACATCGTGGACGACAGCCGAACCGAACAGCCCGCCGTGAGCGAGCAGCTGGCTGTGCTGGGACTGGTTGAGCGGCGCGGCAAGGCCCGCTTCTGGCCGACCAATGCGGGCTGGAACCTGATGAGCAGCCTGGGCCGCCCCTTCGACGTCGCATCGAGCGCTCGCCGGGCCTGAACAGCCCTCAGGCGCCGCCCAGCGCCTCGATCAGCACGCCCATGTTCTTGATGTACTCGCCGGTCGAGATCCCCATCACGGGGAAGTCCGTGATGTAGGGCGAGGTGTCGGACGCATCCCCCACACGCGTGATGCGGAACTCGCCCGGCGCGACCTGGGGTGAGCCGTCGCCGATGTAGGGATTGCTCACCGCCTTCAGCGGCGTCGGCCAGTAGCCGCGGGCGTTCAGCCCCGCCACCAGTCCCGCGACCACGGCGGGCTCGGCCGGCGGGCGGCGCCCGTCGCTGGTCATGTCCGAGACCGAGATGTCCTGCAGGGTGAAGTAGCGGGGCAGGGCCACCGACCCCCGCGGCGCCAGCAGGGGCGAGCCCTCCGACGCGTGTTCCGGCGTCATCGCCATGAGCCGCGCGTACTCGGCCCGCATCCGCTCGACATTGACCGCCCGGAACGAGCTGTAGTGGATCACCGTGTCGTTGGGATCGCCATCGACATAGTAGGCGCCGTTGACGACGTTCGAGCCCCGGCGATGCACGTACAGCGGCTTGTTGGTCCCCGGCTCGATGAAGGTCGGATGCGTCCGCCCGTCGCGCTGCAGCCGCTGCGGCACGCGCACGCTGTCCAGCCAGTCCAGCGCCTCGGATACGCGGGCCAGGTATTTCCGGTCGCCGGTGAGGCGGTAGAAGCTGAACAGCTGCTCGATGTTCGCCGCCGTCGTGTGGGTGGCGTAGGCCTCGGGCTCATAGGTCCGGGCGGCGGCGGGCTTCAGCGTGTCGGCGTGGTGCTGGAGGCCCCATCCGGCCTGGGGCGCCGGCTGCTGGCAGGCCAGGAAACAGTCCATGGCCCGCCGGATCGGATCGTCCAGGCGCCCACCCCCTTCTCTGGCATTGAGCGTCTGGCGGCAGAAGATCAGGAATTTGATGTTCTCGCCCGCCACATCGTCGTTGAAGGTGATGTAGCCGGTGTAGTCGGGTCGCCCGTGCAGCCCCGCCCCGTCGGTGCGCGGATAGCGCTGGGGCCAGCCGCCGTTCGCATACTGGCTGTCCAGGACGAAGCGGATCGCCTTGTCCAGCGGCGCCCGCCACTCGCGCTCGCGCTTCTCCAGATACAGCCGCAGCAGGAACTGCGACGCCTCCGAGGTCCCCGCGTCGTCGAAGGTGGCGTTGCCGTAGTCGTGGTGGAATTCCTCCATCCGCCAGGCGTTCTTACCATAGGTCTCGTACCAGCGGCGTAGGCTCTCGGGCCCGGCGGTGTCGATGACGTAGTTCCAGCCGCCCGACGGATGCTGGCCCCGCACCAGTGCCCGAGCCGCGCCGACGGCGGCCTCGTAGAACTGTTCGTCCCCGGTGGCGTGATAGGCGTCCAGGAACAGGTGGCCCATGGTGCCGGTCCCCGGCGGCTGCACCCAGATCATCGTCGGCGCCGCCTCCAGTTCGCCCCAGCGGCGCGAGAAGTCGGGCAGGGCGGACCAGACATAGCCCCCGCCCACCGAGGCCTCCTCGGTCATGAACCGCGTCGCCCGCTTCATGGTCGTCAGCACCGCGGCGCGGTCGGGCGCTGTCGCCTGTGCGCAGGCGCGCCCAGGCGCCGGTAAGGCGGCCAGCAGCGGCGCGGCGGCGCCCGCGGCCAGCAGGCCGCGTCGGGACAGGGTCGATGTCATGCCGGCATCCTCGCGGCGGTCAGAAGGCGCGGCAAGTTGGGTTGTTCATGACACCGGTGTCAATGCTGCGCGATCTCTTCTGAAGAATGGAGGACGATCACGCTAAACCATCACAACCCGGGTCCCCAACGCATTGATCTCCAAAGGCGCCCCATCCCCACCAGCGTCCTATTCCCGGCGCCCCTCCGGCCCCATGGGATAATGAGGGGATGGAAACGACGGCGACATCGAAGGATCGGGACGAGGCGCTGCGGAAGGCGCTGGCCTTCACCTTCCACCGCGAGGACCCCGAAGCCACCATGGCCTCCATCGAGGACCAGGTCGCGAAGGTGATCGTCGACGGCCGTGTGGAGGACGCGGGCCGCCTCATGCGGCTCGGGATGACGGCCGTTCGGTTCTGGCAGGTGAAGGAGCGGTTGCGCGCCCGCCATGCGCCGCCCCCGCCGCCAGAGCCGGAGCCGGAGCCGGAGCCGGAGCCGGAGCCGGACCCGGACCCCGATCCCGAGCCGGTCGCTCCGCCCATCGTACTGCGCCCGGCCCAGCGGCCGCCCCAGGCCATGCCCGACGGTTCGGCCTGGCGCACCTGGCTGTTCCTGGGCGGTCGCGGCGCCGGCAAGACCCAGGCGGGCGCCGAATGGCTGGCTGACCAGGCCGAGGTTCTGGGCAAGGGCGGCCGCCTGGCCCTGATCGGCCCGACCCTGCATGACGTGCGCGAGGTGATGATCGAGGGCGTCTCGGGCCTGCGCGCCCTGCCGCGCTGGACGGCCCAGACCCGTCCGGTGTTCGAAAGCTCGCGCCGCCGCCTGAAATTCGCCAACGGCTGCATCGCCTACGCCTTCTCGGCCGAGGATCCCGACAGCCTGCGCGGCCCCCAGTTCTCGGCCGCCTGGGCCGACGAGTTCTGCGCCTGGCGGGCCTCCGGCGCGCGCGGCGCGGCCGAGACTCTGGCCCTGCTGCGGATGGGATTGCGGCTCCCTATTCCTCCCCCGGCGGGGGAGGGGGTCTCGACCCATCCCCGCTTCTGGTGACGACAACACCAAAACCCACCCGCGCCCTGGTCCGCCTCAAGGACGAAGCCTCCTGCGCGGTCACCCATGCCGGCACCTCGGACAACGCCGACCACCTCGCCCCCGGTTTCCTCGACGGCCTGCGCGCCCTCTACGGCGGCACGAAACGCGAGGCGCAGGAGCTGGAAGGGAAGATCGTCGAGCTCGACGGCTCGCTGTTCACGGCCGAGATGATGGCGCGGGCGCGTTCTCCCTCCCCCTTGTGGGGAGGGATGTCGACGCGAAGCGGCGACAGGGTGGGGTGCGTATCCGAGCGCGCGGTTCCCCACCCGTCTGTCGCTGCGCGACAGCCACCCTCCCCAGGAGGGGAGGGAGAAGGGCCCTACGAACGCATCGTCGTCGCCGTCGACCCGCCGGCCACCGCGTCCGGCGACGCCTGCGGCATCATCGCGGCGGCCTCTCGCCTGCGTCCGGACGGCGTGCGCGAGGCCGTGGTGCTGGCCGACCGCTCGGCCCACGGCCTGTCGCCCGAGGAGTGGGCCCGGCGCGCCGTCGCCCTGGCCCGCGAGGTCAAGGCCGGCTGCATCGTCGCCGAGGTCAACCAGGGCGGCGACATGGTCGTCTCGGTCCTCAAGGCCGTCGACCGCCCGATCCCGGTCCGCACCGTCCGCGCCACCAAGGGCAAGGTCCTGCGCGCCGAGCCGGTGGCCGCCCTCTACGAACAGGGCCGGGTCAAGCACGCCGGCCTGTTCGAGGCGCTGGAGGAGGAGCTGCTGATGCTCGGCTCCGAGCTCGGCGAGGGCTCCCTGGACCGGGCGGACGCGCTGGTGTGGGCGGTGACGGACCTGCTGCTGGACCGGCCGGGGGCAAGGGGGCCGAGGGTGCGGGTGGTGTGAGCCTGCACGGCGGTCTGGCGGACATTAATACGATCCTTTCCCGTCGCTCGGTGCGGCCCTAGAGATTACGAGATAGAAGGATCAATGCTGTGAACGAACTCGATGCCTTGAAGACTGACCTAACCACGTTGGTTGTGGAAACATGGGAGAGCGGACGAAAGCCTTATCTGTTGGCCAAGCTCGGCGCGGATTTGGTGCGCCGTGGCCATAATCTGAAAGGGGCTTTGGGCGGGAAGAAGCTTGCCGAGTTGATTCATCGTGATCTCTCCGAAAAAGTGCGGACCTTCGTGGACCCGAACGATGAGAAGGTCCTGTGGGCGGTTCCCGCTGACGTGACCGATGTCAGTCCGCCCGAGCGCGTTCCCGCCGCTGAACGGCCGAAAAGGCTTGAGTTGGACCGCCAAATCCTCGAGGCGTTCACCACGCGTCTCGACGCTGGCCTGGTCCGAATGGTCAGCGTATCGCCCGTGCTCGCCGTGGCCGAAGTCCATCCGATGACGGCAGAATCCTCCGGTCTTCCGGTCATCACTCCCAGCGACCTGATCCTCGAACCTATCGCGACCCCGGCTGATCGCGATCGGCTCCAAGCCGCCATCGAGGCTTGGGCGGTGGCTAACAAGGTGATCATCTCGTCGCTCGCCCCAGCAACTCGTCGAGCCCGTCGCTCTTCTGGCTCCAGCTTGCTCGAAAAGTTATTCGAAGCGCTTGAGCCGGACGAACAGGAGCGGATCACCATGCCTCTTGACGTTGTGGCGAAGCTGATGAGAACGCCAGGTCGCTGAAGATGGCTTATGTCTTCGCCTTCGCCGGAATCCCCGCGTCGATCTACGACGTCGTTTACGACAGACGTCGAACGATCTGTGGCGACGATGCAGATTTCGTATCGTCACCAGCGAAAAACAGTTCTCATTCTGTTTCTGCCGCAGCCCAAGTCTGTAGTCTTCTCAAGACACTCGCGGATCGAGTCCGCAGTGATCATCACAATGCTCTGGTTGATACTGCCTTTGCCCTGATCGCCATTGGACCGACTTGCCGGACCGCAGCCCTTCAGGCCGCTTTTCCGGCCATTCTGGTGATCCCCGTCGAATGGAGTTTGGACACAACCACCGCGACGACGATGAAGCGCAGTCGGAATGAATTGATCGCGTTCCTCCAAGAGGCTTGCTTGCGGGCACGAGCAGTCTTCAAGCCGCTAGCCAAGGAACTCAGGGAAAAAGACAACCGAACGCCGCTCCTCTTGCCGCTCAAGAACTTTAAGTCCTCGGCTTTGACTCAGGAACTGAGCGCTTTCCACGAAACCGTAGCACGGGGTGGTCAAGCCGAAGCTGCGATCGTCGTGACGACCCAAGCCGTCAATCGACAGCACCCGCCGCAGTTGATCCAAGGAAAAGTTCGTCGTTGCTATGTCGATCGACGCCGCGTCGAATTCCACGCTCCCGGAAGCGCACGGCATGCCTATGCACGGTCGAATGGCGATCACCCAGATATCTGTATCTTGGCGGGCTCCCGACGGTTCGGGGCCCCTTTCGACCGGTGCTTTCATTACGATTGCAGCAAGGGGACCAAGAAGTTGAAGGGCCAGTTCACTCGCTGCCACGACAGCGAGGCGACGTGGAGCGGTGACCCGCACCTCAACATCGCGCCCAACGACTACATCCGTGTCTAATATTCCGATTTCGGCGTCGGCGGCTGACCGCAGTCAGCCGCCTCGGCGGAATTCGATCTTGCCTCGTCACCGGAGAGAACTCCTCTCTCCTTCATGTCCTACGATTGCGAGGCCAACGGCGGGGGGTCTCTAGAAACCAACCCGACGCTCAAGACACGCAACCGAGCCGAAGGCCTTTAGCAAAATTGGCTTCGACATTGGCGGGGGCTCCATTCCTCCTGCTCCCCGTGGGGAGCGCTCAGGCCGGAAGCGCATGGGACGTCCGCACCCTAGGGTGCACGGTATTCATATCGTGGAGTAACCAGCGAACGCAAGTCGGGCCTTCATCCTACCGTCAATCTCCGAAGTGCAGGCTTCACCCGAACTCCACCAGCACGTCATCCGCCGCTACCGGATCGCCGGCCTTGGCGGATACGGCCTTCACCACGCCGTCGCGTTCGGCCTTGAGGATGTTCTGCATCTTCATGGCTTCGATGATGGCGACGGTTTCGCCGGTCTTGACCTCCTGGCCCACCACCACGGGGATGGCCACGACCAGGCCCGGCATGGGGCTCAGCACCATCTTGGAGGTGTCCGCCGCCACCTTTTCCGGCAGGCGGGCGTAGAGGTCGGCCAGGCGGGGACGCAGCACGCGGACGCGGGCCTTGGCCGCGCGGTGGCGGATCTGGAAGCCGTCGGCGACGCGGGCGACGTCGGCGGTGAAGGGCTCGCCGTCCAGCTCGGCGCGGAACTGGGGCAGGCCGGGACGCCAGTCGATCTCGGTCAGACGGGCGTGGCCGCCGCCGGTGAAGGCCAGCAGCAGGGCCTCGTCCTCGTCATAGGACAGGTCGACGCCGTGCGGGGCCTTGTCGATGAGGACGACCCAGTCGGTCCGGTCGGACGGGTCGCCGTCCTGCTCGGCCTGGATCTCGTTCATGGCCACGGCGGCGGCGGCGATCAGGCGGACCTGGTGATCGGTCGGGGGCAGGCCGTGGAAGCCGTCGGGGAACTCGTCCTTGATGTAGCTGGTCGAGATATTGCCCGAGCGGAAGCGGGGCTGGTCCATGACGGCGGCGAGGAAGGGCACGTTGTGGCCGACGCCGGCCAGGTGGGTGTCCTCCAGCGCGCGGGCCATGCCGGTCAGGGCCTCGTCGCGGGTCGGGGCCCAGGCGCACAGCTTGGCGATCATGGGGTCGTAGAACATGCTGATCTCGTCGCCCTCGCGGACGCCGCTGTCGTTGCGGACGACATAGCCGTCCTCATGCTCGCCTTCCTCGGGCTGCTCGTAGCGGACCAGGCGGCCGATGGAGGGCAGGAAGCCGCGGTAGGGGTCCTCGGCGTAGATGCGGCTCTCGATGGCCCAGCCGTTGATCTTCAGGTCCTTCTGCTCGAAGGCGAGCTTTTCGCCCCAGGCCGAGCGGATCATCTGTTCGACCAGGTCGACGCCGGTGATCAGTTCGGTGACCGGGTGCTCGACCTGAAGCCGGGTGTTCATCTCCAGGAAGAAGAAGCTCTTGTCCTGGCCGGCGACGAACTCGACCGTGCCGGCCGAGTCATAGTTCACGGCCTTGGCCAGGGCGACGGCCTGGGCGCCCATGGCGGCGCGGGTGGCCTCGTCCAGAAGCGGGGAGGGAGCCTCCTCGATGACCTTCTGGTTCCGGCGCTGGATCGAGCACTCCCGCTCGAATAGGTGGACGACGTTGCCGTGCTTGTCGCCCAGCACCTGGATCTCGATGTGGCGCGGGTCGATGATGAATTTCTCGAGGAAGACCCGGTCGTCGCCGAAGGCGTTCAGGGCCTCGGCCTTCACGGCCGCGAAGCCCTCGGCCATGTCGTCGTCGGAGTGGGCGACGCGGATGCCCTTGCCGCCGCCGCCGGCCGAGGCCTTGATCATGACGGGGTAGCCGATCTCGCGGGCGATCTTCACCGCCTCTTCCGTCGATTCGATCAGCCCCATGTGGCCGGGCACGGTGGAGACCCCGGCGTCCTGGGCGAACTTCTTGGAGGTGATCTTGTCGCCCATGGCGTCGATCGCCTCGGGATTCGGGCCGATGAAGGCGATGCCCTCGGCCTTCAGGCGGCGCGCGAAACCGGCGTTCTCGCTCAGGAAGCCGAAACCGGGGTGGACCGCCTCCGCGCCCGTTTGACGCACCGCGTCCACGATCTTGTCCGCCAGCAGGTACGACTGGGCGGCGGGGGCGGGACCGATCAGGACGGCCTCGTCGGCCATCTCCACGGCCAGCGAACCGGCGTCCGCTTCCGAGTATACCTGCACCGTGGCTATGCCCATGCGGCGGCAGGTCTTGATGATGCGGACGGCGATTTCGCCGCGATTGGCGATCAGGATCTTCTTGAACATGAAGGCTCGACTGTGAAGCGGATGATCCGCCTGCGGAGGCGCTTCGCCCCGATTAGGCCGCGATCCGCAGGGAGTAAACCGGATGGGGGCGTTCATCCGAACGGGGTAGAGGCTTGGCAAGTCTGTCACCCTTGGGCTTTAACGTCGCCACGCCCTGTTCAATTCGGCTCCGGAGCCTGACTTCATGTCCCGTTTCCTACCCGCCGCGGCCGCCGCCGCACTGGTTCTCGCTGTCAGCGCCGGCTCCGCCTTCGCCCAGGATTTTCGCGCTCTGGCCCGCCAGGACCTGCAAGCGGCGCATGACGAACTGGCCGCCAACCACCCGGCGCCGGCCATCCCCGGCCAACCTAGCGTCGACTTCCGCGCCTGGCTGGACGCCGGCCTGCAGGACTCGCTGGGCCGGGTCAACCGCGTCAACTCGGGCGATTCCCACGCCTATCTGCTGCGCTACTACGCGGCGGGCTTCCGCGATTCGAACATCCAGATCGCCCCGACCTATGAAGGCCTCGGCCCGTATTTCGGCACGTCCTGGGCCGGTTTCGCCACCGGCTGGCGCGGCGGCAAATATGTCGTGACCTACGTCAAGCCGGGCCTGCGCGGCGCCAATGTGCCGCGCGTCGGCGACACGGTGGTGTCGTGCAACGCCACGCCGATCGAGGAGTTCGCCCGGGACAAGCTGGACCGCTGGGAAGGCAACCTGGACACCGAAGCCGGTCGCGTGACTTCGGCGCCCTACCTGACCTGGAACCGCAACAACCCGTTCGTGAACGGCGTGCCGTCGATCTGCGAGTTCGCCACCGGCAACCGCCGTCCGCGCGCCGTCACCCTGCGCCCCGAGCCGCTGGTCGCCGGCGACCTGGAAGCCGCCTACCGCGCCACCGTCTACATGCCGTCGGCGACCCCGCTGTCGGTCGAGACCGTCAACGGCCGCCCTTGGGTCAACGTCCACTCGTTCGCCGACTCGGCGGGCTGGGACGCCTTCAACTCAGCCGTTGAGGCCCAGGCCGCCCAGCTGCGCGGCCCGCAAGGCTTCGTGCTGGACCTGCGCGCCGCCTCGGGCGCCTCGGCCTACACCTCGACCGCGCGCGGCTATGGCCTGGCCAACCGCATCTGGACGCCGGAGTTCACCACCAGCCGCCAGCCCGCGGCCGGCGCCATCACCTACCGCGCCACGCCGGGCAACCGCACCTGGTACGCCGAGACCCTGGCCCTGATGCAGGCGGACCCGCGCTTCGCCGCCGAAGCCCCGGCCGTGATCGAGCAGACCGCCGCCATCGTGGCCGCCTTCGACGCCGCCATCGCCGCCGGCCAGCCGACCTTCACCCTTGAAGGCCGCGCCTCCACCGCCGACACGGGCGCCGCCAATCCGGTGCAGGGTCCGGTGATCGTCCTGGTCGACGCCGGCTGCTCGGGCGGTTGCCTGGACACGCTGGACCTGATCTCCAAGCTGCCGAACGTCCGCATCGCGGGCACGACGACGGCGACCGACACCATCTTCATCGAACCGACCACCCGTCGCCTGCCGTCGAACTATTCGGAGCTGAGCTACGGCCACAAGGCCTGGACCGCCCGTCCGCGCCCGAACAACACCCCCTACGCCCCGGCCGCCGGCCTGGTGTACACGGGCGACCCGGCCGACCAGGCCGCGGTTCAGGCCTGGGTGGGCACGCTGTTCGGGGGCTGAACCCGGTTTGAGTGAGACAAGGGGCCGGACAGGAAACTGTCCGGCCCTTTTCCTTGAAGGCTGGACCCGCAACCGTCCGCTTCCTATCTCCACGCCATGACCGACACGCACCGCTCCCCCTCCGGATACGACCTGACGCCGCCGGATGCGGTCGAGCGCGCGCGGCTGGAGGCGGACCTGACGGCCGAGGAGGCGCG
This sequence comes from Brevundimonas sp. EU05-FHT14B11, assembly GCF_058790835.1. Lineage (NCBI taxonomy): Bacteria > Pseudomonadati > Pseudomonadota > Alphaproteobacteria > Caulobacterales > Caulobacteraceae > Brevundimonas > Brevundimonas sp. EU05-FHT14B11. The sequence goes on along the minus strand of NZ_JBYTCY010000003.1, from coordinate 36,897 downwards.
GGTCCTGCTGTCGCACGGCACCGAGGCGCCGTTCTGCGGCGTGCTGCTGGGCGAGAAGCGGGCCGGGGTGTTCTGCTGCAGGGAATGCGGCCTGCCGCTGTTCCGGGCCGGGACCAAGTTCGAGAGCGGCACCGGCTGGCCCAGCTTCACCGAACCGGTGGACGAGGCCCATGTCGTCGCCATCACCGACACCAGCTACGGCATGGTGCGGACCGAGACGGTCTGCGCCCGCTGCGGCGGGCATCAGGGGCATGTGTTCCCCGACGGGCCGCCGCCGACCGGACTGCGCTACTGCATCAACTCGGTGGCGCTGGAATTCGTGCCCGAGGGCGAACCGCTGCGCGATCCGTTGCAGCGTGGAGACGGAAACGCCTGACCTTGGCCTTATTCAGGGCTAGGGTGGGTTTGGTACAGGAGTAGGCGCATGGCGGTTTCCGCACTGATGATGGCCGCGGCCCTGATGGGCGGCGATCCCGACGGGGTGATGACGACCGCGCCGGCGACCAATGTCGACCTGACCGCCGTGACCCGGCCTGTGGCCCCGACCGCCGAGGGCGCGGCCCAGCAGGCCGCCGAGCCGCACAACCTGACCACGGACCAGCAGATCGACCGCTGGATCGCCGCGCGCGATCCGGAGGCCCGGCCCTACGCCAACGGCGTCGCCGCCGACCGCGACATCGGCGGCGTCCGCGACACCCGGGTGGACCGCAAGATGCACAGCGAGTTCACCGCCGGCATCGGCACCGGCGGCTATCGCGACTTCGGCATGGCCGTGACCCTGCCGATCGGCGAGAACGGCACCCTGGGGCTGAGCTACCGCCAGACCGAGAACAGCCCCTACGGCTATCGCTACCGCGGATACGGCTACGGCCGTTCGCCCTATTTCAACGACGGCGGCTACGCCTTCCCGGGCCGCTACGACGCCGAGATCCCGCTGGAGCACGAACGGCGCGTCGCCCGGCCGGACGGGTTGCCGCTGGGAACAGCCGCCGATTCGAACTTCTGAGATCAGGGCCCGGTCGAAAGACCGGGCCCTTTCTCTTTCAGCTTCCCTTCGTCCGCCGTCCCAGCGAGGCCAGGACCGGCAGGACAATGAGGGTCAGCAGGGTGGCCGAGGTCAGGCCGCCGATGACGACGGTGGCCAGCGGCTTCTGCACCTCGGCGCCCGGGCCCCACGCAAACGCCATGGGGATGAAGCCCAGCACGGCGACGAGGGCCGTGGTCAGGACCGCGCGAAGGCGGCTGACGGCGCCGGCGACGGCGGCCTGGATCGGTGGCTCGCCGGCCTTGAGGCGCTCCAGAACCGCCTGCATCAGGACCAGGCCGTTGAGGGTGGCCACGCCGGAGACGGCGATGAAGCCGACCGCCGCCGAGATCGACAGGGGCATGCCCCGCGCCGCCAGCGCCAGGGCGCCCCCGACGAGGGCCAGGGGCACTCCGGCGAAGACCAGCGCGGCGTCCCGCACCGAGCGCAGGGCCAGGAACAGCAGGCCGCCGATGGTCAGGAAGACCAGCGGCACGATCAGGGCCAGGCGGGCGGAGGCGCGCTCGAGGTTCTCGAACTGGCCGCCCCAGTCCAGCCAGCCGCCGACCGGAGGCTGGACCTCGGCCGTCACCGCGCGCCGGGCCTCGGCGACGAAGCCGCCCAGATCGCGGCCGCGGACGTTGGCCTGGACCACGATGCGGCGCTTGCCGTTCTCGCGGCTGATCTGGTTGGGACCTTCCCCCGCCTCGAAGCGGGCGACGGCGGACAGGGGCACGGTCGGGGCGCCCGGTTCGGATTCCTCGGGCATGACCGGCAGCTGGGTCATGATCCCGGGATCGTTGCGCAGGGCGTCGTCGAGGCGGACGACCACGTCGAACCGGCGGTCCCCCTCCAGCACATGGCCGGCCTCGCGTCCGGCCAGGGCGATGGCCAGGGCGTCGGCGGCGTCGGAGGCGTGAATGCCCTGGGCGGCCGCGATGGTGCGGTCGACGCGAGCGGTCAGGGTCGGCTGGCCCGAGACCTGTTCGACGCGGACGTCGGCGGCCCCGTCGATGCGCCGCAGGACGGCGGCGACCTGTTCGGCCGAGCGCGTCATGGCCTCGAAGTCGTCGCCATAGACCTTGACCGCGACGTCCGAGCGGACCCCGGCGATCAGCTCGTTGAAGCGCATCTGGATCGGCTGGGTGAACTCATAGCTGTTGCCCGGCAGATGGCTGAGCGCCTCCTCCATCCGCTTGACCAGTTCGGCCTTGGGCAGGGACGGGTCGGGCCAGTCCTTGCGGTCCTTCAGCATGACGAAGGTGTCCGAGATGGACGGCGGCATGGGGTCGGACGCCACCTCGGCGGTGCCGGTGCGGGTGAAGACGCGTTCGACCTCGGGCATGGCCTTCAGCGTCGTCTCGACGCGGAACTGCATGGCCTGGCTCTGCTCCAGCGAGGTGGAGGGGACGCGCAGGGCCTGGACCAGGATGTCGCCCTCATCCAGCGTCGGCACGAACTCGCTGCCCAGCATCAGGAAGGCGACGACGCCTGCCGCCAGGGCGGCGCCGGCGCCGGCGAGGACGGCGCGCGGGCGGGCCACGGCGGCCTTGAGCAGGGGCTCGTAGCGGTCGCGGACGGCGCGGCTGATCCTGGTCTCGCCATCATCATGCCCCGCCCTGGGCTCGCGGACCCAGAGGGCGGTCAGGGCCGGGACGAAGGTGAAGCTGAGGATGAAGGCCCCCGCGAGCGCCAGCATGACAGTGGCGGCCATGGGGCCGAACATCTTGCCCTCGACGCCCTCGAACATCAGCAGGGGGGCGTAGACCAGCAGGATGATGGCCTGGCCGAAGGCGGCGGGCCGGGCCATTTCGCGGGCGGCGGAGGCGGCGATCGACAGGCGTTCCGCGACCGCCAGGGGGCGACCGGTCTCCTGACGTTTGAGGGACAGGCGGCGCAGGGTGTTCTCGACCACCACCACGGCCCCGTCGACGATCAGGCCGAAGTCCAGCGCGCCGAGGCTGAGCAGGTTGGCGCTGATGCCGAAGCGGTTCATCGCCGTGGCCGCGAACAGGAAGGCGAGGGGGATGACCAAGGCGGTGATGATCGCCGCCCGGACGTTGCCGAGGGCGAAGAAGAGCACGGCGATGACCAGGGCCGCGCCGAGGGCGAGGTTGTGCTCGACCGTGCTGATGGTGGCCTCGACCAGCGCGGTGCGGTCCAGAACCGGGCGGATCATGACGCCGGGCGGCAGGCTGGCCTGGATGGTCTCCAGCTTGGCGCCGACGCGCTGGGCCACGTTGCGGGAGTTCTCGCCCTGCAGCATCAGGGCCGTGCCGACGACGGTCTCATGGCCGTCCGAGCTGGCCGAGCCGAGGCGCGGCGCGCGGCCGGTCTCGACCACGGCCACGTCGGAGACGCGGATGACCTGGCCGTTGCGGTTCAGGATCGGGGTGGCGGCCAGTTCCTGAAGGGTGCGGACGCGGGCGTCGGCGCGGACGATCCAGGCCTCTCCGGCGCGGTTGACGTAGCCGGCGCCGGCGATGCGGTTGGCGTGCTCCAGCGCCTCGACCAGCTGGACCAGGCCGACGCCGTAGGCGGCCAGTTTCGCCGGGTCGGGATGGACGGCGTACTCCTTCACATAGCCGCCCAGCACGTCGATGCCGGCGACTCCGTCCACACCGCGCAGCTGGGGCGCGATGATCCAGTCCTGGACGGTGCGGAGGTAGGTCGCCTTCTCGGCGTCGGTGGTCAGGCGTTCGCCTTCGGGCGTGACATAGGGGACGCCGGTCCGGGCGGCGGCGCCCTTCATCTCGACGGTCCAGATGTAGACCTCGCCCAGGCCGGTCACGACCGGCCCCATGGAGGGCGTCAGGCCGTCAGGCAGGTCGGCGCGGGCGTCCTGCATCCGCTCGTTGACCAGGTTGCGGGCGAACCAGATGCTGGTGCTGTCGGTGAAGACGGCGGTGATCTGGGAGAAGCCGTGGCGCGACAGGGAGCGGGTCTCGACCAGGCCGGGCAGGCCGCTGAGGGCGGTCTCGAGCGGGAAGGTGACCTGCCGCTCGACCTCCTCGGGCCCCAGCGCCGGGGCGACGGTGGTGATCTGGACCTGCCGGTTGGTGATGTCCGGCACGGCGTCGATGGGCAGGCGGGTCAGCTCGCGCGCGCCGACGACGGCCCACAGCAGGGCCAGGACGATGATGAGCCAGCGGTGTCGGACCGCCGCGTCGATGATGCGGTTCAACATGATCAGTGCCCGTGCTCCGCCTCGCCCTTGGCCAGTTCGGCCTTGAGCAGGAAGGCGCCCGCGCCGGCGATGCGTTCGGTTCCGGTCAGGCCCGAGAGGATCTCGATGCGGCCGCCGGCGGTGGCGCCGGTGACGACGGGACGGGCGCGGAAGCCGTTGGCCTCCCTCACGAAGACCGAGGGGACGCCCTCGACCGTCTGCACCGCATCGGCCGGGACGGTGAGGCCGTCGCCGCCGCCGACCGACAGGCGGGCCGACAGGACGGTTCCGGCGGCGGGGGCGGGTCCCGAAGGCGCGGCGCGGACGACGGCCGTGCCGCCTTCCGTGGCCGGGGCGACGGCGATGACCACGGCCTCCAGTGTCTCGCCGCCGGCGAGGTCGGCGCGCAGCCGGGTTCCGACCGTCAGCAGGCGGGCGGCGGCGGGCGGGGCGTCGAAGACCAGTTCGGCGCGGCGGCTGTCGGCGATCTCGGCGACCTGCAGGGCCTCCTCGTGAAGGGTCACGCCGGGGGCGGCGAGCAGGCGGGTGACCACGCCGTCGGCGGGGCTGCGGATGACCACCACGCCGTCGGAGCCGGGCGAGCCCCAGGCGGCGACGCGGGCGCGGGCGGCGCGCAGGCGGGCGTCGGCGCTGCGCGATTCGGCCTCGCTGACGTCCACGCGGGCGCGGGGCATGTAGCCGCGGTCGAACAGGGCCCGGTCGCGGGCGGCGGCGGCGCGGGCGGCCTCGGCGGCGGCGGCGGCGGCGTCCATGTCGGCGCGGGCCGAGGCGCCTTCGGGACTGCGCAGGGTGGCCAGGGCGGCGCCGCGCCGGACGGTCGAGCCGGGGCCGACGTGGACGGCGGTGACGACGCCCGCCAGCGGGGCGTCGACGCGGGCCTCGGCGCCCGGGGCGACGGCGACGCGGCCCGGCAGGCGGTACTCGCTTCCGCCGCCGCGGGTGACAGCGTCCAGGGTGACGCCGGCGGCGGTCGCCTGCTGTTCGGTCATGGCGAGGAAGCCTTCGGGAGCGGCCGCATCCTCGGCGTGGTCCTCGGCCGGCGGCGGGGCGGGCGAATCGAGCAGGCGGGCGCCGCCGAAGCCGACGCCGAGGGCGGCGATGACGGCGGCGCCGGTCATCAGCCAGTGTTTGCGGGTGGTCATGGAGGTCTCTGGATGGGCCCGCGAACGCGCGGATGCGCGCTCGGGCGAGCCGGGGATCTGATCAGGATGAAAGGCGGGGCGCGACGCGAAAGGCCGCGCCGGATCAGACCCGTGGAGGGCGTTCTAGACCGTAGGCGGCCTGCAGCGGCGCGCCGGGGGACGAGGCCCAGCGCGAGACGCCGTGGCGCTCGTTCGGAAGAGGCAGGGCCGGCGGCGGGGACTGCGGCGCCGCCGCGTGCGGGGCGTGGCAGCAGCCGTGTCCGCAGACGATGACGCAGTGCTCGCAGGCCGGATCCTCACAGGGCGCGGCGGCGCCGGCGGCGGCCGCGGGCGGCGTCTCGTCCGCGCAGGCCACGGCGGCGGTGGCGGGCATGACGGCGACCAGGGCGAACAGCAGCGCGGCCAGAAGGCCGACCTTGTTCAGCAGGGTTTGCGCGCGCCGGAGCATGACGCGGACGTAGCACGGGTCGGCGAGGCTGTCGCGGACAGGGTGTCGCGGGGGCCGCGTCAGACGCAGGCGATCTTCGACGCCACCTCGGCGAGGGAGGGATCGCAGGTCCCGGATGATCCCTTGCAGCAGTCCTCGACGAGGAAGGACAGCAGGGCGCCCATGCGTCCGTAGTCGGCGGCGTAGATGATCGAACGGCCGTCGCGGCGCGAAGCGACGAGGCCGGCGTGGCCGAGGATGGTCAGGCTGTTGGACAAGGTGCTGGCGGGAACGCCGACGGCCTGACCCAGCACGCCCGCCGCCAGACCCTCCGGACCGGCCTGGACCAGGGTGCGGAAGATCGACAGGCGGCCTTCGTGGGCGAGGGCGGAAAGGACCGGGACGGCGTTCTTCATTTCCATACTTCACGAATATACGAATCATGTGCAAAAGGGAAGGCATGACGCACCTTCCCGCCCTGACCCCGGCCTATCTCGACGTTCCTTCGGAGCGAGCGCTGTCGGGGACGGCGCCGGACCACCCGCCGCGCTTCCTGCTGTTGTACGGTTCGCTGCGGGACCGGTCTTACAGCCGGCTTCTGGTCGAGGAGGCCGACCGGCTGCTGCGCCGCTTCGGGGCTGAGACGCGCATCTATGATCCGCGCGGCCTGCCTCAGCCCGATGACGCGGATCCGGCCCATCCCAAGGTCGCGGAACTGCGCGCGGCCTCACTGTGGTCCGAGGGGCATGTGTGGTGCAGCCCGGAGCGTCACGGCGCGATGACCGGGATCTTCAAGACGCAGATCGACTGGCTTCCGCTGGAGAGCGGCGGCGTCCGCCCGACCCAGGGCCGGACCCTGGCGGTGATGCAGGTGAATGCGGGGTCGCAGTCGTTCAACACCATCAACCAGCTGCGCGTGCTGGGGCGGTGGATGCGGATGATCACCATTCCGAACCAGTCGTCGGTGGCCAAGGCCTTCAACGAATTCGACGACGAGGGCCGGATGAAGCCTTCGCCCTACTACGACCGGCTGGTCGACGTGATGGAGGAACTGGTCAAGTTCACGCTGCTGACCCGAGGGCGCGCGGACTATCTGGTGGACCGGTACAGCGAGCGGAAGGCGGAGGACCGCCATCCGGCCGCCGCGTCGCTGGCGGACGCCGGGGCATGAGCGTGTTCGAGAAATACCTGACGGTCTGGGTGCTGCTGTGCATCGTCGTCGGGGTCGCGCTGGGACACGCCTTCCAGCCGGCGTTCCGGGAGATCGCCGGCCTGGAGATCGCGCACGTCAACCTGCCCGTCGCCGGGCTGATCTGGTTGATGATCATTCCCATGCTGGCGCGCATCGACTTCAGGGCGCTGGGGGCGGTGGCCCGTCACTGGCGCGGGGTGGCCGTCACGGTGGGGGTCAACTGGCTGGTGAAGCCCTTTTCGATGGCCTTGCTGGCGTGGCTGTTCATCGGGACGCTGTTCCGCCCCCTGCTGCCCCCCGGTCAGGTCGAGAGCTATATCGCCGGGCTGATCCTGCTGGCCGCCGCGCCCTGCACGGCGATGGTCTTCGTGTGGAGCCAGCTGACCGAGGGCGATCCGCCGTTCACGCTGAGCCAGGTGGCCCTGAACGACGCGATCATGCTGGTCGCCTTCGCGCCGGTCGTCGCGCTGCTGCTCGGTCTGTCGGCCATTTCGGTCCCGTGGGAGACCCTGCTGGCGTCCGTCGGACTCTACATCATCGTTCCCCTGATCCTGGCCCAGGTCCTGCGATCCGCTGTCCTGCGGCGAGGGCCGGAGGCCCTGGCGGCGCTGCTCAAGGCCCTGTCGCCGGTCTCCTTGCTGGCCTTGCTGGCGACGCTGATCCTGCTGTTCGGCTTCCAGGGCGAGCAGATCGTGCGGCAGCCGCTGGTCATCGCCCTGCTGGCCGTGCCGATCCTGATCCAGGTCTATTTCAACGCGGGCCTGGCCTACGTCCTGAACCGGATGGCGGGAGAGGCGCACCGGGTGGCGGCGCCGTCGGCCCTGATCGGCGCGAGCAATTTCTTCGAACTGGCGGTCGCGGCGGCGATCAGCCTGTTCGGCCTGACCTCGGGCGCGGCGCTGGCGACGGTCGTCGGCGTCCTGATCGAGGTTCCGGTCATGCTGACGGTGGTCGCCATCGTGAACCGGACGCGCGGCTGGTACGACCGCGGGCCCGCCGTCCGCCGCCTGAACAACCAACGGAGGGCCTGACATGGGCGACGCTTTCCCCGTCACCATCTACCACAACCCCGGCTGCGGGACGTCGCGCAACGCCCTGGAGATGATCCGGGCCAGCGGATACGCGCCGACCGTGGTCGATTATCTGGAGGCGGGCTGGGACCGCGCGACCCTGACGCATCTGCTGTCGGCCATGGGCGCGCGCCCGCGCGAGGTGATGCGGACGAAGGGAACGCCGGCCGAGGCGCTGGGCCTGCTGGCCGACGGCGTGACCGACGACGCGATTCTCGAGGCGATGGTGGCCCATCCGGTTCTGGTCAACCGGCCCATCGTCGAGACGCCGCTGGGCGTGAGGCTGTGCCGACCGTCCGAGGCGGTCTTCGCCCTTCTGGAGCGGCGACCGGACAGATTCGTGAAGGAGGACGGGGAGGCGGTCTGAACCGGCCGAAACGCAAGCGGGGCCCGACTTTTCAGCCGGGCCCCGCAGGGGTCTTCAGATGGTGCCGCCGGGGGGAATCGAACCCACGACCTCAGCCTTACCAAGGATGCGCTCTACCACTGAGCTACGGCGGCGAAATCTGAGGAAGCGGCCCTATAGCCAACCCGATGGCGGGGGGGAAGCCCTATTTCCGCTTGGGTGTGAAAAGTTTGGCGGCGGGGTTCGCCTGATCGGAGGGCGACCGTGGACAAGGTTCGCGTTAACGGTGTCGGGGTCTTGCGCGGCGCCGCGACGCGGGCTCTGATCCCCGCATGGACAAGCCCGAGACGACCGCTCCCGAAGCCGCTGCCGTCCCCGAGGCCCCGCCGGCCGCGCCCGCGCCGGTGAAGGCCGCGCCGGCCACGGAAGTGACGACCGGCGTTTCCGGCGCGCCCGCGCCCGCCGGTCCGGCCCGGGCCAAGTCCGAGAAGGCCCTGCGTCTGGCCAAGGCGCTGCGCGACAACCTGCGCCGCCGCAAGGTCGCGGCCAAGCCTGCAAGACCGAGCAACTGAAAGTCATCGGCCGCACCGTTCGCGCGGCCTTTCGCTCCCCCGGCGGACCGCGCTAGATAGCCGATCCCCCTGACGCCCCCGCGCAGGGCCGCAAGAGACCACATGGACAGCATCGCCATCACCGGCGGCGCCCAGCTGAACGGGATCATTCCCGTGAGCGGCGCCAAGAATTCCGCCCTCAAGCTGATGGCCGCCTCGATCCTGACGGATCAGCCGCTGCTGCTGACCAACATGCCGCGCCTGGCGGACACGAAATTCCTGGGCAAGCTGCTGCAGGCGCTGGGCGTCGAGGTGACCGAGCGCGACGGGGCCGACGGGCAGGAGACCCTGTTCCACGGCGCCACGATCAGCTCGACCTTCGCCCCCTATGACCTGGTCCGTCAGATGCGGGCCAGCTTCAATGTGCTGGGGCCGCTGCTGGCGCGCACCGGCGAGGCCAAGGTGTCGCTGCCGGGCGGCTGCACCATCGGGGCGCGTCCGGTGGACCTGCACCTGCAGGCGCTGACCGCCCTGGGCGCCGAGATCGAGCTGGACGAGGGCTATGTCACCGCCCGCGCGCCCAAGGGGCTGCGCGGGGCCGAGATCGAGTTCCCGTTCGTGTCGGTGGGCGCGACCGAGCACGCCCTGCTGGCCGCCGTGATGGCGAACGGGACGACGGTGCTGCGCAAGGCTGCGCGGGAGCCGGAGATCGGCGACCTGGCCCGCTGCCTGACGGCGATGGGCGCGAAGATCGACGGGATCGACACCGACGTCCTGACCATCACCGGCGTGACCTCGCTGGGCGGGGCCGAATGGTCGGTGATCCCGGACCGGATCGAAATGGGCTCCTATGCCGTGGCCGCGGCCATGGCCGGGGGCGAGGTGCGGCTGACCAAGGCGCGCGCCGGGCTCATGACCGCCCTGACCGAGAAGATGGTCGCCGCGGGCGTCGAGGTTACGCCGACCGACGACGGCGTGATCGTGAAGCGCGATCCGATGCAGCGCCTGCGGGCGGTCAATCTGGAGACCGAGGTCTATCCGGGCTTCGCCACCGACCTGCAGGCCCAGTTCATGACGCTGATGACAACGGCGGAGGGCGAAAGCGTCATCCGCGAGAACATCTTCGAGAACCGCTTCATGCATGCGCCCGAGCTGGCGCGCCTGGGCGCCGACATCCACGTCCACGCGGGTGAGGCGGTGGTGAAGGGGGTCGAGGTGCTGCACGGCGCGCCCGTGATGGCGACCGACCTGCGCGCATCCGTCAGTCTGGTCATCGCGGGCCTTGTCGCCCAGGGTGAAACGACGGTCGGCCGGGTCTATCATCTGGATCGCGGTTTCGAGCGTTTGGAAGAAAAGCTGGGCGCGTGCGGCGCGAACATCCGACGGATCACAGGCGATACGCATGAACACTGAGGTCAAGGGCGCGGCGGAGGAAACGGCGATCAAGTCGCCGATGGAGCCCCTGCGTCTGCTGGCCGAGGACGCCGACGACCTGAGCATCATCTCGGTGGCGCTGCAGGACGCGATCATGCGTCCCAAGGACATCGTCTGGGAGCGCAACGCGCGGCTGCTGACCGTGGCGCTGAGCCGGTTCTGCTGGGAATGCGGCGGGACGCGGGTGATGGCGGCCATGCAGTTCGGCGACGTGATCGCGGTGAAGAGCCGCCGCCTGCCGCGCGGGCCGGAGATCGCGCTGGAGCTGCTGGCCATGGAGTTCGAGCCGGGCGACGCGCCGGGCGGACGCATCATCATGATGTTCGCCGGGGGCGGGGACCTGCGGGTTGAGGTGGAATGCCTGGACGCCGTGCTGACCGACCTGTCGGAACGCTGGCCCGCCCGGATCGCCCCGACCCACCTGGAAGGCTCCATCGAGGCGGCGCTGGCGGAGGCGGGCGCCTCGTGAGCGAGCACCGGCTGGTCTCCATCGAACTGGATGCGGCCTCCCTGCCGGCGGCCTCGGCCGAGATCGAGCACGAACGCCGCGTCGCCGTGTTCGACCTGGTCGAGAAGAACAGTTTCGAGCCCGCGGGGGCGGCGACGGGACCCTATTCGCTGAAGCTGTCGTCGCAGGACGGCCGGCTGGTGTTCGACATCGCCGGGCCGCAGTTCGCCAAGGCCCACGGCCTGTCGATGTCCCCGCTGACCAAGGTGATCAAGGACTACATCGACATCTGCGACAGCTACTATGAAGTGCTGCGCGGGACCGACGTGGGCAAGATCGAGGCGATCGACATGGGTCGCCGGGGTCTGCACAACGAAGGCGCCGAACTGCTTAAGGCCAGGCTGGACGGCAAGATCACGGTGGACCACGAAACGGCCCGGCGATTGTTCACGCTGGTGACGGCGCTTTACCGGCGCTGAAGACGGGTCCTCTCCGTTGCGGAGCAATGGGGAGGAGAACTCGACTAGCTCGCCTTTTTCGGGCATATGCCCGCTCCTTCGACGCGCGCTCCGCCCGGCGCGCGGCGTCTACTCGTATCCACCGGGCGTGAGAGGCCGCATGGCTAAGGAAGAACTGCTCGAGTTTCCCGGCGTCGTCAGCGAACTGCTGCCGAACGCGACGTTCCGCGTGACGCTCGAGAACGACCACGAAATCATCGCCCACACCGCGGGCAAGATGCGCAAGAACCGCATCCGCGTGCTGGCAGGCGACAAGGTCCTGGTCGAGATGACGCCCTACGACCTGACCAAGGGCCGCATTACCTATCGCTTCAAGTAAGGGCGGGCTCACATGAGCCTTCGCCCCGAACTGGTGCTGGCCTCGGCCAGCCCGCGCCGCGTGGAGCTGCTGGCGCTGGTCGGGATCAAGCCCGACCGAATCGAACCCGCCGACATCGACGAGACCCCGCTGAAAGGCGAGACGCCGCCGCGTCTGGCCGCGCGCCTGGCCATCGGCAAGGCGCAGGTCGTGGCCGCGCGCGCGCCGGACGCCGTGGTGCTGGCCGCCGACACCGTGGTGTCCGTGGGCCGCCGCTTCCTGGAGAAGGCCGCCGACGAGGCGGAGTGCGTGCGCTTCCTGAAGCTGCTCTCGGGGCGCGGCCACCGCGTCTATACGGGCGTGGCCGTGGCGGCGGGCGGCAAGCTGACCCATCGGGTGGTCGAGACCCGGGTGACCTTCAAGGTCCTGTCCGACGCCGAGATCGCCGCCTACGTCGCCTCGGGCGAATGGAAGGGCAAGGCCGGGGGCTACGGCATCCAGGGCCGGGCCGGAGCCTTCGTGACCCGGCTGGTCGGCAGCTATCCGGCCGTGATGGGCCTGCCGCTGCATGAAAGCGTGAACCTGCTGGCCGGCGCGGGCGTCAGGCCGTGACGCTGGAGGTCTTCCTCGACGACACGCCCGGCGAGCTGAGGGCGGTGGTCGAACGGGACGGCCGGGCCGAACACATACTTATAGAAAGAGCCGATACGCCGCCGCAGACCCGGCTGGGCGCGCGCTCGGTCGCGCGGGTGAGACAATCCGCGCCCGGGCTGAAGGGCGCCTTCGTCGACCTGGGCGGGGGGCTTGAGGCCTTCATGCCGCTGAAGGGCGGGATCTCCGCTCCGGTGGGGGCCAAGGTCGAGGTCGAGATCTCGGCGGAACGGCGCGAGGCCAAGGCGCCGGTGGCGCGCTGGCTGGGCGCGGGGGAGGGGGAGCCCCGCCTCCTGGCCGCCGCGCCGACACTGATTGAAACGCTGGCGCGGATCGCGCCGAGGGCGGAGCCGGCGACGGGCCGGGCGGCGATCGAGGCCGGATGGGCGGCGGTCGAGCAGGCCCAGGGGCCGGCGGCCGTGCCGGGCGGCCAGGTCCACGTCGAGCGCACGCGCGCCATGATCACCGTCGACATCGACCTGAACGCCCATGACATGGGCCGGGCGCACTCGCGCGACGAGACGAATCGTCTGGCCCTGAAGGCGGCGGCGCGGCTGATCCGGCTGAATCGCTGGGGCGGACTGGTGGCGGTCGACCTGATCGGGACCCAGCACGACGGCAAGGCGATCCTGGCGGCGGCCCAAGCGGCGTTCGGCGACGATCCGTCGATCGTCTACGGGCCGGTGAACCGGTTCGGGGTGCTGATGCTGTCGCTGCCGTGGGGGCGGACGCCGCTGGAAGAGGTGCTGTACGCCGAGCCGCGCCTGCGGCTGCCGCGGCCCGAACAGGCGGCGCAGGAGGCGGTCCGGCGGCTGCGGGCCGCGCTGCTGGAGGACACCACGCGGGCGCGGGTGACTCTGACCTGCGCCACGGGAATCGCGGCGCTGGCCGCGCCGCTGGTGGCGCAGCTGGGGCCGCGCGCCCATCTGAAGACCGACGACAGCCTGAAGCCAGGCGATTCCAATATCGAGGCCGAGTGATCATGGCGACCTGCGCCATCTGCCGCCGCGCGCCGGCGGACCCGAAGTACAAACCCTTCTGCTCCAAGCGCTGCGCCGACGTGGATCTGCAACGCTGGTTCACCGGCGGCTACGCCATACCGGTGCGAGAGGACGAGCCCACGGACGAGGGCGGGAACCGTGGTTCGCAAGAAGACTGACAGAGGTGCTTGCCTCCCGAAAGCGGCTCGCTTATAGACCCCGCTCCCTCGCTTCAAAGCGTGCGCCCGGGTAGCTCAGTTGGTAGAGCAGTGGATTGAAAATCCACGTGTCGGTGGTTCGAATCCGCCCCCGGGCACCATCTTCTCGGAAGTATGGCGCCATCTCCTCGGGAGATGCCTTCTCCTCTCAGACAATCTGTAAGGCCATATTCGCCGGAGCGCCTCAGCTTCCGCGGCGAAGACCGCTGTTCGGCATGATCCCGTATGCGGAATTTCCCTTATAAGAGGTGGGAACGACCCCGTTAAGACAGGTTAACGGGTCTGGATTTACGGGCACGTAAGTCGGCTTGGAATGAATTGCTCAATCGGGGTTCATTTTTCCAAAATGATGCTCCGTACACCCTCGCAAAGGGTCGGACTTTCTGCCCAACCATCACGAAATTGACGCTTTCAACCTGAAACTTCCGTGATGAGCGTGCGTGCTCTCCCCCGAGGGGAAAAGCGCCGTTGCGCACTTGACGCTCTGGTATGCGTTCGCCAAAGGAGCTTGACCGCTTTCCTTTGCGAGCGGCCGGGAGGGGTTGGGAAAACGGTTTCCCAAGGCCTGTCGACACCGCCCCGGAAGCCTTAGGCAACCGGAAGCGTTCAGGAGGCGTTCCGCAGATCAGGGTTCAGTGAATCCCGACGCTGCGGGCGAGATTTTCATCGGGAACCGGCCGCCAGATTGGCCTGTTCCCTGGGTTCCACGAGTCAGACACCAAAGCAGGAACTGGCGAACTATGCTCGATTTCAAAAAGACCAACATTCTTCTGGCCATGGCCGGCGCTGCCGTCCTGATGGCTGGTTCGCCGGTCCTCGCGCAGGAAGCCGCTCCGGCCGCTCCCGCCGCCGCGACGGCCACCCCGGCTGACGCCGCCGCCGCCACTCCGGCGCCGGCTGCTGAAGCTGCTCCGGCCGCGACCGAAGAAGCTGCTCCCGCTGCCGAAGGCGGCGCTCACAAGCTGACCATCGCGACCATGTTCATGGACGCCGGTCTGATCGTTAAGGTCGTCATGATCGGCCTGGTCCTGGCCTCGATCTTCTCGTGGACCCTGCTGCTCATCAAACTGTTCGAGTTCGGCGCCCTCAACCGCGCCACCGACCGCTTCCTGGAAACCTTCCGCTCGGCCCGCACCATCGCGGACATGCGCAAGGTCGCCACCTCGGACGAGTTCGAAGGCAACCCGCTGGCCGACATGGCCGCCGCGGCCACCGACGAAATCGAACTGTCGCGTCAGGCCGGCCTCTCGGTCACCGGCGAACACTCCGACTCGGCCCTGCTGCGCGCGCAGCAAGCCGTCTCGGCGGTTCAGTCGGGTCTGGCCAAGCGCCTCTCGGGCGGCCAACAGTTCCTGGCCTCGGTCGGTTCGACCGGTCCGTTCATCGGTCTGTTCGGCACCGTGTACGGCATCATGAACTCGTTCATCGGCATCGCGAACACCAACACGACCAACCTGGCCGTCGTCGCCCCCGGTATCGCCGAGGCGCTGCTGGCCACGGGTATCGGTCTGTTCGCCGCTATCCCGGCGGTTATCTTCTACAACTACTTCAACACCCGCATCGCGGCGTACGGCACCCGTTCGGACGGCTTCAACGCCGAACTGATCAACGCCATCTCGCGTAACCTCGACAAGGGGGCGTAACCCGGATGGCCGCCAAACTTTCAGGCGGCGGCGGTGGCAAGTGGGCCATTGAGCAGAACTCTGACATCAACGTTACGCCTTTCGTTGATATCATGCTGGTTCTGCTCATCATCTTCATGGTGGCGGCTCCGCTCGCCACTGTGTCGGTGGAGGTGAAGCTGCCGACTGCGGTCGCCAAACCCGCGCAGAATCCGCCCAAGCCGTTCTACGTCTCCATCCAGGACAACGGCCGCGCGTACATCGGTGACAATGAGGTGGAGATCACCTCGGTCGGCGCCGAACTGGGCAAGCTGATCGGCAACAAGCCGCCGTCGGATGAGCGTATCTTCATCCGTGCGGACCAGCAGACCCGATACGGCGACTTCATGCAGGTCATGAACTCCCTCCAGGATCACGGGTTCTATTCCGTGGCTCTGGTCGGTGAAGACCAGTCGACGCAGTAGGGAACGGTGATCTCATGACAGATGTTGAATATCACCGCAGTCGCTACGACCCGCCGCGCAAGAAGGGCTTCCTCGGGGTTCCCCCGGGCGTGCTCCTCGTCAGCGTGCTGTTCGTTCTGGCCCTGTTCGGCCTGCTCGCCATCTACCTGATCAACATGCAGTTCACGCTGCGCGAGGTCCGGTACACGGATGACACCGTTGACGTCGAGCTGATCGAACCGATCCCCGAGCCGCCCCCTCCGCCGCCGCCGCCGCCGCCGCCGACCGATACGCCTCCGCCGCCCAAGCTGCAGGTGCGTGTCCCGGCGATCGTGCCGAACGTGACGCCGGTCGAGCCGGTCCGCATCGAGCCGGTCAAGAAGGAAGACCGGATCGAGAACACCGCACCGCCGGTGATCACCCCGGATCCTCCGCGCCCGGCTCCGGTGCCGGCTCCGGCTCGTCCGTCGCTGATCACTCAGCCGAGCTGGGCCCGTCAGGTCCCGCCGGAGTTCCCGGAACGGGCTTCCGCCCGCGGGATCGAGTCGGGACGGGTGACCCTTCAGTGCACCGTTCAACCGAACGGCAGCCTGTCGAACTGTTCCGTGGTGTCCGAGGACCCCGCGGGCGCCGGCTTCGGCCAGGCCGCTCTGGCTGCGGCTCGCCGGTCGCGGGTTTCGCCCCGCACCGTCGACGGCGCCGCCGAAGGCGCCACCGTTCGCTGGACGACGCGCTTCGTTCCGCCCACGGACTGAGGCGACTGAAACGACTACGGAACGCCCCGGAGGAAACTCCGGGGCGTTTTCGTTTGCGCGACGCGCCGTCCGCCGAGGCTTGCGCGCGCGCGTTTCGCCGGTGATGACTTTCATCCCGGCCAAGCTTTCGCGGAGACCCCCGATGAACCGTTTCCTCCTCGCCGCCCTGGTGACCGCCGGCGCGGCGCTGTCGGCCTGCGCCTACAACGACACCCTGGGGCGCAACCAGTTCCTGATCGTGGACGACGCGGCTCTGACGCAGCAGGCGGACGCCGCCTGGGCCCAGGCGCTGCGCACGCAGAGAATCTCGAACGACGCGGCCGCCCTGAACCGCATCCGCAATGTCGGCGGGCGGATCGTGGACGCCGCCGGCCTGTCGGACCGGCGCTGGGACTATGCGGTCTTCGTCAGCGATGCGCCGAACGCCTTCGTCCTGCCGTCGGGCAAGATCGGGGTGACCACCAGCCTGCTGGCCCTGGTGCGAAACGACGACCAGCTGGCCGCCGTGCTGGGCCACGAGGTCGGCCACGTCGTCGCCCGCCACGCGGCCGAGCGCTATTCGACGAGCGCCGCGACGGGGCTGGTGCTGAGCGGCGTGCAGGGCGTGGCCGGGGACTATGGCCAGGCGGCGGGCGCGATCGGCGGGCTGGGGGCCCAACTGGGCGTGCTGCTGCCCTTCTCGCGCCGGGACGAACTGGAGGCCGACCGTCTGGGCGTCGACTACATGCAGCGCGCCGGCTACCGCCCGGCGGAGTCCATCGCCCTGTGGCGGCTGATGCAGGCCCAGCGGCAGGGGGCGACGCCCGAGTTCGCCTCGACCCACCCCTCGGACACGACGCGGATCAGCGCGCTGGAGGGCTACATCAACAGCCGCGGCTGGAACTGAAGGGGCGGCGCGTGGAAAGTGACTAGTGACTAGTGATTAGCGGATCGCCGGGCCAGAGGCCGGTGCGAACCAGTTGCCGTCCGGGCCACCCACCAATCACTAGCCACTAACCCCTTCGTACGACCCAATTGGTCCTTGATCGCTCCGACCGACGCGGCTAAAGACGCCGCTCGCGCGGATACGTGCAGCCTTAGCTCAGTTGGTTAGAGCGCCGGTTTGTGGAGCCGGAGGTCCTCAGTTCAAACCTGAGAGGCTGTACCATCGCCCTTCCACGCTTCCCCTGACAGTCAGGTCGTCTGCCGCGCCGTTTGTGCGTAGGAAGTGGCTAGTGGTTAGTGACTAGTGGCTCGATGCCGCTGACATAGGCGCAGAGGCGGCAGGCGCGAATGCCTGAGACAGCCACCCACTAATCACTAACCACTAATCACTTGCTGGGCTCCGTTCCCGACCGGTTATGCTCGCCCCCATGAGCAGCGCAAACCCGATCTGGGATCCCCAGCAGTACAGTCGTTTCGAGGCCGAGCGTGATCGCGCGGCGCTGGACCTGCTGCTGCGCCTGCCGGGCGATCTGGAGCCGCGGCGCGTCGTCGACCTGGGCTGTGGGACCGGCCAGCACGCGGCCCTGCTGAAACGCCGCCATCCGGGGGCGACGGTCGTCGGTCTGGATTCGAGCGCGGCCATGCTGGAGCAGGCCCGGGCGCTGGGCGCGGATGTGGATTGGGTGCGGGCCGATCTGGCGACCTGGGACCCCGATGGACCGGTGGACCTGATCTTCGCCAACGCATCGCTTCAATGGCTGCCCGACCATGAGGGGCTGCTGCGGCGGCTGACCGGCCTGCTGGCGCCCGGCGGAGCGATCGCGGTGCAGATGCCGCTGGCTTGGGACACGCTGCACTACCGGACCATGCGCGCCGTCGTCGCCGACGGGCCGTGGTCGGACCGGCTGTCGGACCGGGAGACGATCCAGGCCCTGCTGAGCCCGGAGGCCTATTACGGCGTGCTGGCCGAGACCTGCGAGGCTGTGGACGTCTGGTCCACCACCTATCTGCACGCCCTGACCGGGCCGAACGCCGTGCTGGAATGGATGAAGGGTACGGCCCTGCGGCCGCATCTGACGGCGCTCAAGGACGATCCGGCTATGCAGGACGCTTATCTTTCCGCGCTGGGCGACGCCCTTTCCGTGGTGTTTCCGCGTCGTCCGGACGGGGTGACGCTTCTGCCGTTCCCGCGTCTGTTCCTGGTGGCGCGTCGGCGACGCGACGGCGGCGGCGCAGGCCGGTGACCGGGCCGTCCAGCTTCTCCAGCTCGACCGTCATGGCGCGGTAGCCGGCGTCCACGGCGGGGCCGAAGGCCTTCCAGTCGCGGATGTCGACGCCGTCCGGCGTGGGCTGGACCAGGATGTCGACGATGGCGCGCGAGCGCTCGATCTCGAGGTCCGTGGTCAGGGTGGCCGAGCGCATCATGATCGAGACGATGGGCGGGCCGCGGCGCCAGGCGCCGGTGGCCAGCAGCCGCCAGATCGAGGGCGGATGTTCGATCAGGGCCGGGTCGACGCCGCGCGCCTGCGACATGTCGATGCCGATGACCGGGCCGGAGTTCATCTGGCGCATGACCTCGGCGGGCAGATTGCTGAGCACCGCGCCGTCGACCAGCACCTGGCCGTCTATGACGATGGGCGGCAGCAGGCCCGGGATGGCGATGGAGGCGCGCATGGCGCGGCGCATCAGGCCCCGGCGATGCACCTCGATCCGGCCCGAGGTCAGATTGGTCGAGACGGCGAAGAAGGGCCGGGCCAGGTCGGCCATGTCGATGTCGCCGTAGGCGGCCTGGAGCAGGCCATCGACCTTCTTGGCGCGGGTCATGGCCAGCATGGGGAAGGTGATGTCGCTGAGCGGGTCGCTGTCCACGAACGAACGGCGGATGCGGTCCTCCAACTCCTCCAGAGACCAGCCCATGGCCGGGCCGGCGGCGATCACGGCGCCCATGGAGCTGCCGCCGACGAAGTCGACGGGGACGCCCGCGTCGCGCAGGGCCCGCAGCGCGCCGATGTGGGAGTAGGCGCGGGCGCCGCCGCCGGACATGACCACGCCGACGCCCATGCCGGTGATGACCCGGGCGATGCGGTCGGCGTCGGCCTGATCGCCCTCGACCGCTTGGAACCAGCGGCCCGGCTGGACCGCGTCGATCCAGACCGAGGTGTTGGCCGGACGGGCCATGCGCGGATCCCGCAACAGGATCAGGTCGGTGCGGCGCTGGGCGTCCAGCACCCCGGCGTGGGGCAGGGGGCGGTTTGGCGGGGCCAGCAGGCACTGGCCGACGACGAAGACGCGGTCGACCTGACGGGCGCACAGGGCGGCCCAGGCGGGCTCATCCGCCTCGGCGACATAGAGGACGAAGTCGTGGGCGTCCTCGACCCGGCTGAACCATTCGGTGGCCGAGGAGAGGGCGGAATGGTCAATGACCTGACAGGTGAAGCCCGAGGCCTCGATGGCGGCGGCGACGCGCTCGACGAAGGCGCGGATGGGCCGGGGGCGGGCCGAGATGAAGCCGAAGACGCTGGGCTCGCCGCCTCCGGAGCGGCGGTCGCGGGCGCGCTGGATCATCAGGCGCGACAGCTCGACCATCAGATCGGGCTCGGTGCGGGCGGCCTCGAAGAAGGCGTCGCGGGGCAGGGCCAGGATCTCTGAATCGCGCAAAGCGACGACGTCAGCGGTGTGCGGACTGCCCGCCAGCATGGCCATCTCGCCCGCGGGCTCGCCGGGCCGGATGACGCCGACGAACTGGGGCGGCTGGTCGTTGGCCTCGCGGCGGAAGACGCCCAGACGGCCGGCGCGCAGCAGGTAGAGGGTGTCGGACGGATCGTCCTCGGCGAACAGGGTCTCGCCCCCGGTCAGGGCGAACCAGCTGGCCGGGGTGTTTCGGCCGCTCTCGAAGATGCGGTGCAGGGCGTCTTCCAGACGATCAGAGCGGGCGGGGGGCATGGCGGCCGGGGTCCAGGGTTCGGGGTCTAGGATCGGAGCAAGGAACGGGGGACGACACGAGCTGGGAGGATCGCCAGATATGGTTACCGAAACCCCTAAACCCTAGTCCGTAGGACCCGACTCTACCAGGCGCCGAGTTCCCGCAGTTCCCGCGCCAGATCGTCCGGCAGGTCCGTCGCGTCAGCGCGGGTCAGGTCGGCCGGGGCGTCCTTGCCGTCCAGATAGCGCCAGCCCTGGAAGGGACGGCGGGCCAGGGGCGCGGTGCGGATGACGCGGGCGTCGATGCGGATTTCGCATCGGCTGGCGGGGCCTTCGCCGATGGTGGAGACGTCGAGGATGGGCTGGCGGCACAGGACCGAGCCCTTGATGACCCAGTACAGGGAGCCGCCGTCCTCCAGCTCGGCCGCCCGCTTGGGCGTCATGCGGGTGTGGACGACGCGCCAGTCGCTCAGGGCGGCGTTGCGTTCGAGGGTCTCGACCTCGGAGACGCCGACGCACAGCTTGATCATGTGGAGAGGCATAGGGCTGGATATGGCGCAGGGGGTAGGGCGGCGCCAGCGGTGGATGCCAAGCCCACCACTCTGCACCCATCACGCGACATCGCCGCCCGCGAGGCGTACTATCACTCTATGTATGGACTGATCGGCAAGATGACGGCGGTCGCGGGTCAACGTGAGGCGCTGACGGTGATCCTGCTGGACGGCGTGGCGGGCATGCCCGGCTGCCTCAGCTATATCGTCGCCCATGACCCCGCCGACGCGGACGCCATCTGGGTGACCGAGGTCTGGACCGACGAGGCCGCGCATCGGGCCTCGCTGCAGATTCCCGAGGTCAAGGCGGCGATCCGCAAGGGGATGCCGTTGATCGCGACCTTCGGCGACGCGCAGGTCACGACGCCGGTGGGCGGGGTGGGGCTGGGCGGCGTCTAGGTCAGGCCTCGGCGGCTTTCACCACCGCCAGGACCACGCCCTCGCCGACCTGTTCGCCGACGGCGACGGAAACGCTTTCGACCACGCCGTCGAACGGGGCGACCAGGGCGTGTTCCATCTTCATGGCCTCGAGCACCACGATGGGCGCGCCCTTGGCGACCGTGTCTCCCGCGGCGGCCGGGGTGGCGACGATCTTGCCGGGCATGGGCGCGCGCAGGGAGCCGTCGGACGCGGGGCCGCCGGTGGCGCTAGCGGCAGGGGCGCGGAACGAGACCTCATAGGCCTGGCCAGCCTCGAACATGACGATGGTGTCGTCGTCGATGGGCCAATGGTCGTCGAGATTGATGAAGACGTCGGGGTCGATCTCAAAGGGTCGGGGAGCGCCGCCGATCCACACCCTTTGCTGGGCGCGGGGCGAAGCGTTGAGACGCAATCCCATGGGGCCCCGGAAGGAGTCCCACGGTGAGTTCCACTCCGATCTCATGGTCTCGTTTTTGCGGAAGTAACGCCCAGCCTGTTGAACAAGGGTGTCCGAGGCCTCGGCCGGGGCGAGGTCGTCCGCCTCCGTTCCGATGAAGCCGGTGTCGACGTCGCCCTCGATGAAGCGGGGATGTTCGAGGCAGTTCACGAGGAAGCCCGCATTGGTCTTGACCGGCCAAATCTGCACCTCGGCGCAGGCGTCGGCCAGCGCGGCGGCCGCTTCCTCGCGGGTGTCCTCGTGCACGATCAGCTTGGCGATCATGGGATCGTAGAACTGGCTGACCTCGCCGCCCTGCATCACGCCGGTGTCGACGCGGATGTCCTCGGGCATGACGAAGTGGTCCAGCCGGCCGATGCTCGGCAGGAAGCCGTGGGCCGGGTCCTCGGCGTAGAGGCGGGCCTCCATGGCCCAGCCATTCATCGGGATATCAGCCTGCTTGAGCGGGATCGGCTCGCCCGCGGCGACGCGGAACTGCCATTCGACCAGGTCGACGCCGGTGATGCTTTCGGTGACCGGGTGCTCGACCTGCAGCCGGGTGTTCATCTCCATGAACCAGATGCGGTCGGCCTTGAGGCCGTTCGAGGCGTCGGCGATGAATTCGATGGTGCCTGCGCCCTGGTAGTTCACGGCCCTGGCGGCGCGGACGGCGGCGTCGGTGACGGCCTTGCGGGTGGCCGCGTCCATGCCGGGGGCCGGGGCCTCCTCGATCACCTTCTGGTGGCGACGCTGCAGCGAGCAGTCGCGCTCATGCAGGTGGACGACCTCGCCGTGGCTGTCGCCGAAGATCTGAACCTCGATGTGGCGCGGTCGGGTGATGTAGCTTTCGATCAGGACGCGCGGGTCGCCGAAGGAGGACTGGCCCTCGCGACGGGCGGAGGCCAGGCCATCGGCGAAGTCTTCGGCCCGGTCGACCTTCTTCATGCCCTTGCCGCCGCCGCCGGCGACGGCCTTGATCAGGACAGGGAAGCCGATCTTGTTCGCCTCGGCGGTGAGGGTTTCATCCGACTGATCGTCGCCCTGGTAGCCCGGGGTGACGGGCACGCCCGCCTCGATCATCAGCTTTTTGGCCGCGTCCTTCAGGCCCATGGCGCGGATCGACGACGGCTGCGGGCCGATCCAGACGATGCCGGCGGCCATGACGGCCTCGGCGAAGTCGGCGTTCTCGGACAGGAAGCCGTAGCCGGGGTGGATGGCCTCGGCGCCGGTTTCCTTCGCGGCGGCCAGGACCTTGTCGGCGACCAGATAGGACTCCCGCGCGGCGGCGGGACCGATCAGCACGGCCTCGTCGGCCTCGCGCACGTGCAGGGCGTTCGCGTCGGCTTCGGAATAGACGGCGATCGTGCGGATTCCGATCCGCTTGGCGGTGCGGAAGACGCGGCAGGCGATCTCGCCACGATTGGCGACCAGGACGGATTTGAACATGAGGCCGTTCTAGAGCGGTGCGTCGCGAGTGGCGAGGGCTAGTGCCCCGCCATCTCGTTGAAGCCGAGGTAGAGCCACAGGATGGCCAGGATGGCGAAGGTCACCGTGGTCAGGTTCCACAGCACGAACATGCGGACCAGGGTGCCGATGGTGCTGCGCTGGTAGGCGCCCTTCATGTGGATGAAGAGGTGCACCGGGGAGAGCAGCAGCAGCCACCAGGCCCAGGGCGTCAGGATGCCCAGCCCCATGATCACGATCAGCAGCAGCAGCTGGAACGACAGCGAGTGCATCGAGAAGATGACGTGGTCGAAGACATAGAAGCGGCGGTTGAAGGCGAACAGAACGGTCAGCATCAGGGCCGAGACGGGCAGGGCCAGAATGGCGACGCGGTGGGCCCAGATCTCCAGGATCAGGGCGAAGCGCGCCGGGTCCTGACGCACCTGCTCCATGCGCGAGTTGAACCAGTGATCCAGGTCGCGGATTTTCTCGGCGTCGGCGGTGTCGGCCATCTTCGGCGCTGCGTCGGCGCTCGTCTTGGTCTGGGCCGAGACGTCCTCGGCCAGATTGCGGCCGAAGGCGGCCCAATCCCCGCGCGCGGCGGCGATCTGAGTGCGCTTCTCGACTTCGCTCAGGTCCGGATCGGCCATGACCTCGGCTTCATAAGCTCTGGCGGCCTCGCTGCCGGGCGTGATGTTTCGGTGGTTCGTGTCGTCGCCGTCCGCTGTGGCGGCGCCGTGGGTCTCGGTCGAAGCCGCCTCGGCGCCGTGGCCTTCGGCGGCTTCGTGTTTGTCCGCGCCGGCCTTCATGGCGGCGTGGCCGACGAAGAAGGCGACCAGCAGGATGACCAGGAACATGCGGAAGGGCGCGACCTGGGAGGCGCGCTTGCCCTCCAGATACTCGCGGGTCAGCTTGCCGGGACGGCGCAGCAGGTCGGGCAGGGTGGAGAACAGCCGGCCGTCCAGGTGCAGCAGGCTCTCGACCGCCTCGACGGTCAGTTTCCAGATCGACTTGTGGAAGTCCTCCGCCAGCTGGCCGCACTCATGGCAGTGCGGTCCCATCAGCGGCGTCTGGCAGTTGGCGCAGGGCGTGCCGGGCGGGATGTCCGCGTGCTCGCGCCGCCATTTCAGCCAGCCGCCGCCCGAGGCGAGACCCGCCGTTTCCAGTTCACCCGACATGATCCCCCCGGCCGATTCTACTCGACTGATGGGAGTTCTAGGGACCGCAAGCCTAGCCGGAAAGGCCCAGAAGCATGACGCCTGTCAGGAAGGCGGCGAAGGCCAGCGTGGTCAGGACGCTCAGGGTCAACGCCCGCAGCACCGACTGGACCCATCCGCTGCCGTAGGCGCCCTTCAGGTGCACG
This sequence comes from Brevundimonas sp. EU05-FHT14B11, assembly GCF_058790835.1. Taxonomy (NCBI): domain Bacteria; kingdom Pseudomonadati; phylum Pseudomonadota; class Alphaproteobacteria; order Caulobacterales; family Caulobacteraceae; genus Brevundimonas; species Brevundimonas sp. EU05-FHT14B11. The sequence continues at coordinate 12,532 of NZ_JBYTCY010000003.1, read as the reverse complement.
GTGGCGTGGACGAAGGCGGCGATCATGATGAGGAAGGTCGCCAGGCCGGTCAGGAAGGTCGGCAGCAGGCTGGCCAGGGCGCTCAACAGGGCCAGGAAGCCGAGGCCGTACAGGGCGACCACCGCATGGTGATACAGGCTGAACCGCCGTCGCCAGGCGAACATCAGCCACAGGATGGCGACCGAGATCGGCACGGTCACGAACGACAGCTTGTAGCTGAGACTCTCGATCTTGTAGCCGTAGTACTCGGGGTTCTTGCGCAGCTTGGCCAGCAGGTCGAAGAGCCCGGCCGCCGGACCGTTCAGCCCCAGCTCGCGCCTGAGGGCGTCGGGATCGCTGGGATCGACGGCGGTGCGGGTGCCGTCGGGGTTGTCGACCCAGAAGCCGGTCTCGCGCCCATCCTCGGTGCTGTTGGCCTCGGTGCTGCCGGCCTTCGTGTTGGGGGCCGCCGCCGTGTGGGCCGGCCCGGGCTCGGCCTCGGCCAGGCCCCCGAGGTTCATCATGTGTCGCCCGGTGAAGTTCGGGAACAGGAACAGCAGGAAGACCGCGAACAGGAACAGGTGCAACGGCGCGACGTAGCGCGCCCGCCGCCCGGCCATCCATTCACGGCTCAGCTTGCCCGGATTGAAGGCGAGCAGGGGCAAGGTGCGCCACAGGCGGCCGTCGAAATGGGCGATGCCCTCGGCGAACTCCTCGACGAGATGTTTGAGCTTGTCGTGAAGGTGCGCCTTCTGCCCGCAGGCATGACAGAAGGCGCCGACCATCTCGGTTTCGCAATTGGCGCAGATCGGACCCTTGGGCTTCGTCTTGCGCACCCGTTTCGGCTTTTCCGCCGCGACCGCCCCCGCCGTCATGACCGTTATTCAGCCCATTTGGGTTTGCGCTTGTCGAGGAAGGCGCGGACGCCTTCCTGGCCCTCGTCCGAGACGCGGGCGCGGGCGATGCGCTTGGCGGTCTCGTCCATCAGGCCGCCGTCGATCTTGTGGCCCGAGACGTAGTGAACCAGCCGCTTGGCGTCTCCCATGGCGCCGGGCGCATTGGCGGAGAGGCTGTCGGTCAGCATGGAGACGAACTCGTCCACCGAGCCCTCGGGCAGGACCAGGTCGATCAGGCCCGCGTGGGCGGCGTAGTCGGCGTCGAAGATGTTGGCGGTCAGGAACAGCTGGCGCGCGCGGCGGGCGCCGATGGCCTCGACCACATAGGGGGCGATGGTCGCCGGGATCAGGCCCAGCTTGACCTCGGAGAAGGCAAAGCGGGCGCCCTCGACGGCCACGGCCATGTCACAGGCGGCGACGATGCCGGCCCCGCCGCCCATGGCCGAGCCCTCGACGATGGCGCAGGTCAGGGCCGGCACCTCGTGCAGGGCCTTGAGCATCTTCGCCAGGCCCATGGCGTCGTCGCGGTTGTCGCTTTCGCTCCAGCCGGCGGCGTCGCGCATCCAGCCCATGTCTGCGCCCGCGCTGAAGGTGCCGCCCGCGCCGCGCACGAAGACCACGCGCACATGATCGGCGCCGTGCAGGGTCTCGAACGCCTCGAACAGCGCGGCGATGGTCGCGGCGTCGAAGGCGTTGCGCTTCTCGGGGCGGTTGATGGTGACGAAGACCACGCCGTCGGCGGTGGAGTCGATCTGCACCAGGTCGTCATTGGCGTCCGGCGCCGGATCGGCCAGCAGCGGATGGACGATGGCGTTGATCTCGGCGGCCTCGGCGTCGGTGATGTCGAGGGCGTCTTCGGGTTCGGTGGGGGTGGGCTTGTCGGTCATGGGGACTCCTTCGAAGACGTAACGCGCTCAACGCGGTCCTTATCAGACCGGGCAGCGGTGGACGACCCAATCAGGCGCGTCGCCGTATGTGAAGGTGAGGGTCTGGCGGTCGTCGGAGAGGATCAGGGTGCGGTACTCCTCCTCCATCCCCTCATAATCCTCGTACCGGACGTGGATGTTGACGCCGCCCAGCTCGGCCGGGCGGACGGCGAGGACCGTGTCGGCCGCCTCGAAATAGGTGATGAAACCCGCTTCGATGCGGAGGTTCAGGCCGCTTTCACGGTCGCTGCATTTCGACAGGTCGCCGCTCCAGTCGCCGTGGAAGCGCTCGGGGATGGCGGGTTGCGGCTCCTGGGCCTGGGCGGCGGCTGACAGTGTCAGCGCGATCAGGGCGGTCAGATGGATCATTGAGGCTCCTTCGGTGACCTAACGCGCCAATCCGGTTCCTTCTCCCTTGGGGAGCCGTATCACATCCGGAACACGCCGAAGGTCGTCTCCGGGATCGGGGCGTTCAGCGAGGCGGAGATGGCCAGGCCGAGGACGTCGCGGGTCTGTGCCGGGTCGATGACGCCGTCGTCCCACAGGCGGGCGGTGGCGTAGTAGGGATTGCCCTCGTCCTCGTATTTCTGGCGCACCGGCGCCTTGAAGGCTTCCGCCTCCTCCGGGGTCCAGGTCTCGGCGTCGCGGTGGACGGTGGCCAGCACGCTGGCGGCCTGTTCGCCGCCCATGACGCTGATGCGGCTGTTGGGCCAGGTGAAGAGGAAGCGCGGGCTGTAGGCGCGACCGCACATGCCGTAGTTGCCGGCGCCGAAGCTGCCGCCGATCAGGACGGTGAATTTGGGCACCTCGGCCGAGGCGACGGCGGTGACCAGCTTGGCGCCGTGCTTGGCGATGCCCTCGGCCTCGTACTTGCCGCCGACCATGAAGCCCGAGATGTTCTGCAGGAACAGCAGCGGGATCTTCCGCTTGCAGGCCAGTTCGATGAAGTGGGCGCCCTTCTGGGCGCTTTCGCTGAACAGCACGCCGTTGTTGGCCAGGATGGCGACCGGATAGCCCCAGATGCGGGCGAAGCCGCAGACCAGGCTGGTCCCGTACAGGGCCTTGAACTCGTCCAGCTCGGAACCGTCGACGATGCGGGCGATGACCTCGCGCACGTCATAGGGGGCGCGGACGTCGTCGGGGATGATGCCGTACAGCTGTTCCGGATCCAGCGCGGGCGCGCGCGGCTCGCGCACGTCCAGAGCCACGGACTTCACCGTGTTCAGGTTGGCGACGATCGAGCGGACGATCTCCAGCGCGTGCTCGTCGTTCTCGGCGACATGGTCGACGACGCCGGACTTGCGGCCGTGGGTCTCGGCGCCGCCCAGCTCCTCGGCCGAGATGACCTCGCCCGTCGCGGCCTTCACCAGCGGCGGGCCGGCCAGGAAGATGGTGCCCTGGTTGCGGACGATGACCGTCTCGTCCGACATGGCCGGCACATAGGCGCCGCCGGCGGTGCAGGAGCCCATGACGCAGGCGATCTGCGGGATCGACTTGGCGCTCATGCGGGCCTGGTTGAAGAAGATGCGGCCGAAGTGGTCGCGGTCGGGGAAGACCTCGGCCTGGTGCGGCAGGTTGGCCCCGCCGGAATCGACCAGATAGACGCAGGGCAGGTTGTTCTGCTCGGCGATCTCCTGGGCCCGCAGGTGCTTCTTCACCGTCATGGGGAAGTAGGCGCCGCCCTTCACGGTCGGATCGTTGGCGACGATCATGACCTCGCGGCCCGAGACCCGGCCGACGCCGCAGATCATGCCCGCGCCCGGCGCCTCGTCGTTATACATGCCGCCGGCGGCCAGCTGGCCGACCTCGAGGAAGGGCGAGCCCGGGTCCAGCAGGCGCTCGACCCGGTCGCGGGGCAGCAGCTTGCCGCGCGAGACGTGGCGGTCGCGGCTGGCATCCGAGCCGCCGCGTCCGGCCTTGGCGACCTTTTCGTACAGCTCGTCGCGCAGGGCGCGGTTGTGGGCGTCCAGCGCCTTGAAGGCGGCGCTGTGGGGATCGATGGCGGACGTCAGCTTGGGCATGTGCGGAGGTTTAGGCGGCTTCGCGGGCAGGGGGAAGCGGGGGCGTTCTCCCTCCCCCCGAAGTGGGGAGGGATGTCGGCGCGTCAGCGACGACAGGGTGGGGGACCGTGCGGCCGCTCCCCACCCGACCTCGCTGCGCTCGGCCACCCTCCCCATGAGGGGAGGGAGAAGTCCTCCTTATGCCACCTCTCCCTCAACCCGGGTTGACCTTCACCGTCCCCCGTGGCCTGTCGCGCGTCCCATGACCGTGCTCAGCCCCCAGACCCGCGCCACCCTGAAAGACCTTCTGAATCTCGCCTGGCCGGTGGTGCTGGCGCGTATCGGCATCATGACCATGGGGCTGACCGACGCGATCGTGGTCGGCCACTATGCGTCGCGCGAGCTGGCCTATCACTCGCTGGCCTGGGCGCCGTCCTCGGTAGTGCTGACCACGGCGGTCGGGCTGATGATGGGGGTGCAGATCCTGACCGCCCGCCTGCGCGGCGAGGGACGGCACGCCGAGATCGGCGCGGTCCTGAGGCGCGGCGTCGTCTATGCGATGCAGATCGGCGTCGCCGCCATGCTGGCCCTGGCGGTGTTCGGGCCGTGGGTCATGCAGAACGTCCAGTTCGGCGAAGGCCTGGGCGAAGGCGCGTCAGGACCGCTGGTGGTCTTCGCCCTGTCCATGCCTGCCTATCTGATCTCGATCGCCGGGCAATTCTTCCTGGAGGGGCTGTCCAAGCCCAAGCCGGGGATGTGGGCCATGTGGGTGGCCAACGGCGTCAACATCGGCCTGAACCTGCTGCTGGTGCCCGATCTGCTGGGCCTCGGCGTGGACGGGGCTGTCGCCTCGGCCTGGGCGACGTTCGGCGCCCGGACGGCGCTGGCGGTGTTCCTGGTGATCTACATCCTGCGCCTGCCCGAGGCGAAGACCTGGAACCTGTGGGCCAAGCCGGCGCGGGACCGCGCGGTCGAGCGCGAGCAGGTCAAGGTCGGCCTGGGCGCCGGGGCGTCGAACTTCATCGAGGTCGGGGCCTTCGCGGCCATGACCCTGATCGCCGGCATGCTGGGGACCAACGAGACCGCCAGCTGGGCCATCGTGATCAATATGTCGGCGATCGTCTTCATGCTGCCGATGGGACTGTCGTCGGCGACGGCGGTGCTGGTCGGACGGGCGTACGGCGCGCAGGACCGGGCGGGCGTGATGCGCGCCGGCCTGGCGGGCATCGGCGTGGTCGCGGTGCTGACCCTGATCGTGGCCCTGGTCATCTGGCCGACGGCCACGGTGGTGGTGGGCGCCTATACGGCCGATCCGGCCCTGATCGCCATCGCCGGACCGGCGCTGGTGCTGGCGACCCTGTTCTTCGTGGCGGACGGCATCCAGGTCGTGGCGGCCCAGGCCAACCGCGCCGCGGGCGACGTCTGGTGGCCGACGATCATGCATTTCCTGTCCTACGGCGCGATCATGATGCCGCTGGGCTGGGTGCTGGCGCACAGGATCGGCGTGGACGGACTGGTGTGGGCGGTGATCATCGCCAGCCTGGTCTCGGGCGCCCTGCTGGCGGGGCGGTTCCTCAGGGTCGCGCGGCGGCTGCCGCACGTTCTGTGAAACGCAGCGTGTTGCCGTCCGGGTCGTCGACGTAGAATTCGCGCGTGCCCCACGTCTGATCCAGCGGACCCTGGTGGACCGGCGAGTCCGGCTTACCCGAAGGATCAAGGCCGCGCGCCCGGAACGCCTCGAACAGGGCGTCGACGCCGGCGACCTCGACCACGACCGCCTGCCCGAAGACGCCGTCGCCCCGATGGCTGGACAGGTTCAGCACCTCGCCGTCCCGGGTCAGCCAGGCGAACCCGGGATCCGTCAGTTCGGACCACTCGCGCCGGACCTCGAAATCCAGCACGCCGGTGTAGAAACCGACCGAGCGGAGGATGTCGCTGCATTTGACGGTGGGGATGATGGCCATGGGCGAGAGCGTAAGCGTCGTCCCCGATCGGGTCGAGGGACGGGCGGCGAGGGTCGAGGCGGGGCGGGAACGGGTTGCGAAATCCGGCTGCACTCGCCACTAACCACTCACCGCGACCCTCGCTCCTCGACCCTCAGGCCCCAATGTCCCGCATCCTCATCACCTCGGCGCTGCCCTACATCAACGGCATCAAGCATCTGGGGAATCTGGCGGGTTCGATGCTGCCGGCGGATGTCTACGCCCGCTTCAAGCGCGCGCAGGGCCATGAGGTCCTCTACATCTGCGCCACTGACGAGCACGGCACCCCGGCCGAGCTGGCCGCCGCCGCCGCCGGGCAGGACGTGCGCGCCTATTGCGACGAGCAGCACGAGATCCAGAAGGCCGCCGGCCAGTCGTTCGGCCTGAGCTACGACTGGTTCGGCCGCTCCTCGAACGATCCCAACCGCCGCCTGACGCAGCACTTTGCAAAAGTGCTGGAGGAACGGGGCCTGATCGAGGAGCGGGTCGATCGGATGATCTATTCCGTCGACGACGCCCGCTTCCTGCCGGACCGCTATGTCGAGGGGACCTGTCCGCACTGCGCCTATGAGAAGGCGCGCGGGGACCAGTGCGACAACTGCGGGCGGCTGCTGGACCCGACCGACCTGATCAATCCCTATTCGGCGGTCTCGGGCTCGCGGAACCTGGAAGTGCGCGACACCCGTCACCTCTATCTGCTGCAGACCAAGCTGGAGCAGCCGATCCGCGACTGGATCGGGACCAAGACCGACTGGCAGACCCTGGCCAAGTCCATCGCCTACAAGCACCTGGACGAGGGCCTGATCGACCGGGGCATCACCCGCGACCTGAAGTGGGGCGTGCCGGTGGTCGGGCCTGACGGCGGGCCGCGCCCGGGCATGGAGGGCAAGGTCTTCTATGTCTGGTTCGACGCGCCCATCGAATACATCGGCGCCACGGAAGAGTGGGCCGACGCCAACGGCACGACCTGGCGCGACTGGTGGAGGACCGACGAGGGCGCCGACGACGTGCGCTACGTCCAGTTCATGGGCAAGGACAACGTCGCCTTCCACACCGTCAGCTTCCCAGCGACGATCCTGGGCTCGGGCGAGCCCTGGAAGACGGTCGACACCCTGAAGGCCTTCAACTGGCTGAACTGGTACGGCGGCAAATTCTCGACCAGCCAGAAGCGCGGCGTCTTCATGGACCAGGCGCTGGAACTGCTGCCCGCCGACTACTGGCGCTGGCACCTGACCGCCTATGGCCCGGAACACTCCGACGCGGCCTTCACCTGGGAGCAGTTCCAGTCGACGACGAACAAGGACCTGGCCGACGTGCTGGGCAATTTCGTCAACCGGATCGTCAAGTTCACGGAGTCGAAGTTCGAGGGTGTGGTGCCCCAGGGCGGCGCCCTGACCGAGGTCGAGCAGTCCTTCCTGGCCCAGCTGAAGGGCGGCATCGCGGAGGCGACGGCCAATCTGGAGGACATGGAGTTCCGCAAGGCGGCGCAGTCGATCCGCGCCCTGTGGGTGCTGGGCAATGAGTATCTGCAGGTCGCGGCGCCGTGGACGGCGTTCAAGACCGATCCGGAACGGGCCGCCACCGCCACCCGCTTCGCCCTGAACCTGGTCGCCCTGTTCGCCCGCCTGGCCGCCCCGGTCATCCCGGCGTCGGCGGAGAAGATCGCCGCCAGCGTCGGCTCGACCGACCTGTCGTGGCCTTCGGCGGATGAGGACCTGCTGGCCGCCGTGCCGGTGGGCCGGCCGGTCGCCGCCGCCAGCGTCCTGTTCGCCAAGATCGAGGACGAGCAGGTCGCCGAATGGAGCGCGCGGTTCGGCGGCGCGGAGGGCTGATATCGTCCGGCGTCGCTTCGATGCATTGACCTTGGGGCGGCTCACCGGCGATCGTGCGGGACGTCTGAGGAAGTGTTCGAATGCCCCTGCTTGCCATTCTTCTGTCAGTTGGCGTTCTCGCCGTTCAGGATCCGCAGGACGCCTGCGCCGATGTCGGCGGCCAGCTTGAGATGACCAGCTGCTACGCGGACGTGCGCGACCGAGCGAAGGCCGAACAGGGCGTGATCCTGTCGCGGATCAACAGGGCGCTGGATGCTCTCCCGGCGGATCATGGCGTTGAACCACGGGAGGCGAAACGGGCGTTCAGCGAGGCTCAGTCCCACTGGAACGCGTTCGCCACAGCGGACTGCGGGGCCGGCGAGGCCCTGTTCGGCGACGGCGGCGCCTTCGCCCTGGACTCTCTGGATTGCGAGATTACCCACCTTGAAGACCGCAATCGCCAGCTTCGCGATTTCGAGAGCAGATATCTCGGCCGCTGATTTTCCTAGTTTGCCCGTTGGAGGTCGCTCGTGATCACGATTATCGCCCTGGCCCTTCTGGCTTCGCAGGATGGTCCCTCCTTCAACTGCAGCCGCGCCTCGACCCCATCCGAGCACGCCATCTGCGCCGATCCGGCGCTGGGGCGGCTGGATCGGCGAATGGCTGACCGCTACGCCGCCGTCCGCCGCGCTCTACCGGCGGGCGCCCGCACCGCGCTGACGCAGGATCAGCGATGGTTCATCGGCGCCCGCGACGAATGGCAGGAAAACAGCACGCGCGGCGGTTTCCGGGACTTCTCCGATCTGGCGGAGCGCATGAGGGGACGGGTGCAGTTCCTCGACAGCCTGCAGACCCGTCCGGCCGCCGGACTGGAAGGGGAGTGGCGCAATGTGGCGGGCTCCGTGGATATCCGGCGGCTGGAGAAGGGGCAGCTTCTGGTCGAGCTCAACGCCGCCCATCCCGTCAATGCGCGCTGGCTCTGCGACGTGTCCGGCACGGGACGGATCATCGACAATGCGATCACGATCAACGCCGACGACGGGTGGCGAATTCGGGTATCGTTGCGCGGCGGCTATCTGAACGTGGAGGAACTGGCCCCCGGCGGTGAGGGCGGCTCTCGTCCCTATTGCGGGATGAACGGCCACGTCGACGGGCACTATTTCCTGACGCGTTGAGCGTCAGCCCTCGATCACATGCGGCACGAAGCGCGCCGTGTTTCCCGTGATCAGTCCGGCCTCGCGCACGCCGATGCCGACGGCTGAGCCGTCGACGATCCAGCTGCCGATGACTGGATGCTGGCCGTCGAACTCCGGCAGGTCGTAGAGGCGCTGCCAGACGTAGCCCTCGCCGCCGTAGTCGCCGCCGGTGGCCTCGACCACCTTGCCGTCCCTGACGATGGAGATGTTGGCGCCCTCGCGGGCCAGGATCGGCTTGCGCGCATGGTCGCCGGGCAGGGCCTCGAACGAGGCCTCCAGCAGGTTCGGATGATGCGGAAACAACTCCCACAGGATCGGCAGCAGGGCCTTGTTCGACCAGATCATCTTCCAGATCGGCTCGATCCAGACGGTCGGCGAATGGACGATGCGCGAGCCGTATTCCTCGTTGATCAGCCATTCCCACGGATAGAGGTGGAACAGGGACCGGATCGGCGCGCCTGTGGCGTCGGCGAAGCGCAGGCCGGTCCATTCGATCTGGTCGATGGGCAGGGCGATGCTCTGGACCCCGCCTTCGCGGGCGACGTCGCGCATATAGGCGACGGTGACGGCGTCCTCGGCCGCGCCTTCCTCGGCCCAGGTGAAGTGGACCGGCTGCGGCAGGGCGGGTGCGATCTCGGCCCAGCGGGCGATCAGGGCGTCATGGATGCCGTTGAACTGATCCCGGCCCGGGAAGACCGCCTCCAGCCAGTCCCACTGGATGACCGAGGCCTCCAGCAGGGAGGTGGGGGTGTCGCAGTTGAACTCGAACATCTTGGGCGGCGAGACGCCGTCGTAGCCCAGGTCGAAGCGGCCGTGGTTCAGCGCCGGCGGTTCCTCGTCCCAGGCCTTGCGGATCAGGGGGACGGCGAAGTCGGGGATGCCGAAGCGGTGAAACAGGTTCTGATCGATGATGTGCTGACCCGCGGCCAAGCACAGGGCGTACAGCTCTTCGGTGGCCTGCTCGATCTGGCGGACTTCGCGGCGGCTGAAGCGGTAGCAGGCGGCCTCGTTCCAGTAGGGCAGGTCCCCGGCGGTATGCCAGACTAGGCCAAGGGCCTCGACCCGCTCGCGCCAGTCCGGCCGGGGCGCCAGCGGCAGCCGGTCCATCAGCCGCCCGAGGAGCCGCGCGCCGAGGCGCCGAAGCCGCTGCGGTCGGGGGCGGTGTAGCTGCCGCCCGAGGCCTTCTTGCCATAGGCCGTGCTCGCCAGCGCCGCGGCGCCGAAATACCAGAGGGCGCCGCCGCCCGCGCCGCCGCTGCGGTGGCAGTTCTGATCCGGGATCCGCGCGCCCGTCGGATCGGTGCAGATGCGGGTGGTCGCCTGTTGCTGCGGCGGTTGTTGTCCGCAGGCGCTGATCGACAAGGCCGCCGCCACGCTGGTGGCGAAGGACAGCTGGCGCACGGCGGCGTTCAGGGGCGTTTTCGGAGTGGCGGTCATGCTCAGGCCGCCGGAACCGTCAGTGGCGGCGGCAGATCGGCCGGGGTCGCCCCGGGTTGGGTCATGCAAATCCGCAGCTTGTCGCCTTCCTCGGCCTTGCAGTATTTGGCCACCTCCTTCGGCGTGATCTGCAGGAAGGCGGGGATGGCGGCGTTGTGCTGGGCCAGGTTCAGGGTGCGGACCACGGTGGCGCGGTAGCCGTCCCAGATCATGTGCAGGGCGACGTACAGGACGATGACCAGGCCCAGGTAGCCGATCCAGCGGAAGCGGTGCAGCAGCTTGGCGATATAGGTCGCCGCCACGCCCATCAGGCCGATCGACAGGACCAGGCCGAAGACCATGATCCACGGATGCTCGTGGGCCGCGCCGGCCACGGCCAGCACATTGTCCAGCGACATGGTGATGTCGGCGATCATGATCTGGACCAGGGCGGCGCCGAAGGTCTTGCGCTTCAGGCCGAGTTCCTCGGGCGACGGACCCTTGCCGTGCTCGATGCTCAGCGCCAGCTCGAGTTCCTTCTCGGCCTCGGCCTGGTCGTGGGTCGCCTGCTCGCGCAGTTCGCGCCACATCTTCCAGCACACCCACAGCAGCAGCAGGCCGCCGGCCAGCAGCAGGCCGATCAGCCCCATCAGCCAGCCGGTGATCAGGGCGAAGCCGATGCGCATGACCACGGCGGCGATCAGGCCGATCAGGATCGCCTTCTTGCGCTGCTCCTGCGGTAGGGCGGCGGCGGCCAGGCCGACGGCGACGGCGTTGTCGCCCGCCAGCACCAGATCCATCATGACCACCTGGCCCAGGGCGGTCGCCTGCGAGGCCAGTTCGGGAGAGCTGAAGAATTCCATTTCCGCTCTCTAGCGTCGGTGCGGCATCCTGTCAGCCGCCCTGTTTGCGTACCGCTTCATAAAGCGCGATGGCGGCGGCGTTGGAGACGTTCAGGCTCTCGAAACCGCCTGGCATGGGGATCCTGGCCATGGCCTCGCAGTGTTCGGCCACGAGCCGGCGCACGCCGTCGCCTTCCGAGCCCATGACCAGCACGGTCGGCTGGGCGTCCAGGGCCTGTTCCAGCGTCAGCTCGGCCGCGCCGTCCAGCCCGACCGCGCGCCAGCCCAGGTCGGCCAGACGCTCCAGCGCGCGCGACAGGTTGGTCACCCGGGCGCAGGGCAGGCGTTCGGTGGCGCCGGCGGAGGCCTTGGCCAGCGCGCCGGCCAGGGCGGGGGAATGGCGGTCCTGGACCACGATCCCCTTGGCTCCGAAGGCCAGGGCGGAGCGGAAGATGGCGCCGACGTTCTGCGGGTCGGTCAGCTGGTCCAGCATGACGATGACGCCCGAGGCGTCCTCGGCGATGTCCTCCAGCGCCACGCCTTCCAGCGGCGAGACCTTGAAGGCCAGGCCCTGGTGCACGGCGCCAGCGGGCAGCATGCGGTCCAGCGCCTGCGGCTCGATCACCTCGACCTTGTGGCCGTGCGGAGCCAGACGGTCGCGCTCGATCTCGGCGGCGCGGTCCGGCGTGGCCAGCAGCCGGCCCATGCCCTTGCGGGCCGGATTGGCCAGGGCGGCCAGCACGGGATGACGGCCCCAGACGAAATTATCGGCGTCCGCCTTGGCGCGCGAACCGCGCGGGGCGGAATCACTGAAGGTCTTCGCGGGCGGATTGGGGTTCCATCCGCCGCGATCGGGTCCGCCCTTGCCGGCGGCCTTCGGGCCGTCGAAACGCCCGCCGGGCTTGCCGGAAGGGGCCGTTTTCTTGCCCGATTTCCGGTCGTTGCGTTCTGGATTTCTCGACACTATAAGACGCCCTCCGATTTGGAGCCCTGAGGGCTTTCGGGTCTGGCGCACCTCCTAAAGCAGGCGACGCAAGACCACGAGAGACTTTGTTGCGCCGGGGGTCGAAAGACCGTCGTCGCGAAGGTTCCGGCGGTTCGAAAAGCGCGTTTGGGGGAATGTCCCGAGCGGCAAAGGGGGGGGACTGTAAATCCCCTGCGTAAGCTTCGCAGGTTCGAGTCCTGCTTCCCCCACCACGCGCTTTCGGAACGACGGACGGGACCCCATATCGGGTCGGCGGTCGAGGGTCTTTCGGACCTGAGGCCGTCTCCGTGCGGGTATAGTACAATGGTAGTACAGCAGCCTTCCAAGCTGAATATGTCGGTTCGATTCCGTCTACCCGCTCCAAGGTTTTTGATCAGCATCGCGCCCCTCCGCTGACGGACCCGGGCCACAGGAGTTTTGGCCATGGCCAAGGAAAAGTTCGAACGCACCAAGCCGCACTGCAACATCGGCACGATCGGTCACGTTGACCACGGCAAGAC